>NZ_CP046128.1:3003014-3603617 GCF_038738535.1 Bacillus pumilus
TGGCTGCACGTCCATAATGGAGAACGTCTTGTCATCACCAATTTTTGCTTTGACCTCTTTGCCGTCTTTCTTCAGCTGCTCGTCCATTTCTTGTATTTGTTTTTTCGCTAACGCTTCTTTTCCAAGAATCTTTCCGATTTCAATATGCATCTCTTTGAAGCTGTGTTCACTTGTCGTAAACGTGATCGTTTTGGCAATCTTTTTATACTTTTCAATCTGTTCGTTTTGGGAATATGCAATGATCAAATCAGGCTTTAGCTTGGCAATCGCCTCCACATTTTCGATCGGTACACGCTTCACACCTGATTCATCTAAAAACGACGATTCTGGGTAAACATCTGTCATGCCAACAGGTGTCACACCTAACTTTTTAAAATTTCCAAGCTGCGCTGTTAACACAACAACACGCTTCGGCTTGGCGGGAATGGTGATCTTTTCACCCGTTTCAGTTGTATATGTACGTGTACTTGCTGCTTGCTCTTTATTCTCTTTCTGCCCGCATGCCACTAATAATAATGCCAGCAGACTGACCAGCCAAATCATTTTTTTCACTAGTGAAACCACCTTTAATTGAGAATGATTATTAATTATAGCATAAATGGCTAGTCATAAATGAAAAATTTTAAAAGTGAAGGATATATATGTGTAAACGAAAAAACCCTCTCAAAGGAGAGGGTTTCAGCGTGTAGACAAACCCTCGCATTCGGTGTCAGTCCTGTGCGCCGATGCTCACGAATGTTAAATTCGCTCCGCTTCGGTGCTCGTCCTTCCTAGACTTCAAAGGTTTTCTATCATGCTGAAAAGAAGACAAAGGGCTAAAATAAAGATCATTTTAGCCCTTTGTCAACAATCTGAAAACCCTCTCAAAGGAGAGGGTTTCATTGGACCTTTATCGGTCGTGAACAAGATCAAGTACGCGCTCGGAGGGATTCGAACCCCCGGCAGACGTGGTACCGGAAACCACCGCTCTATCCAACTGAGCTACGAGCGCACGATATGTTTTTGAACGTCAGCATATCAAATTATAAGGGAAATGCTGCAAGAAAGCAATGATTAATCATCAGTCCTGAACATGTATTTTCTTCTTTTGGATACATAGACTAATATGATGGTTTGAAGTGGAATGAGTTTGGGGAAAATGGATAGGGGTATTTGAATTTAGGTCAGCGTTTTGTTTGACCTTTATTGACCAAAAATGTATCATTGAATTACATACTTACCTAAAAGGTGAAGGAGGAACATTATGAATTTAATACCTACAGTCATTGAGCAAACAAATCGTGGGGAAAGAGCTTACGACATTTATTCTCGTCTTTTAAAAGACCGTATTATCATGCTTGGTTCTGCGATCGATGACAATGTTGCCAACTCCATCGTGTCACAGCTGCTTTTCTTAGAAGCTGAAGATCCAGAAAAAGATATTTCTATCTACATTAACAGCCCTGGCGGTTCGATCACAGCTGGTATGGCCATTTACGATACGATGCAATTTATTAAACCAAAGGTATCAACCATTTGTATTGGTATGGCTGCATCTATGGGTGCGTTCCTGCTTGCTGCTGGTGAAAAAGGTAAGCGTTATGCCCTTCCAAACAGTGAAGTCATGATTCACCAACCACTAGGTGGTGCCCAAGGTCAAGCAACAGAAATTGAAATTGCGGCAAAACGAATCCTTTCTTTACGCGATAAACTGAACCAAGTACTTGCTGAACGTACTGGTCAGCCAATTGAAGTGATTGAGCGCGATACAGATCGTGACAACTTCAAAACAGCGGAAGAAGCACTTGAATACGGACTTATTGACAAAGTCTTGACCCGTAATTCAGAAGAACAAAAATAATATGACAAAACAAACCGTCTGCTCCTTGAACAGACGGTTTTTTGTGATTCAAAAACGCTTTAAGACAACTCTGTCCATTTCTGCTGAAGAGATGGTGTTTGATAAGAAGCCATCTGCGTGATTAATTCCTCCGGTTCGCTGGAAGCATGTAACAATTGAAGGTGTGATTCATTCGAAAAACCTTCCTGTACACTAAACTTCACCATGTCAATGAGCGGATTGAAATACTCATTCACTTGATACAAGCCGATTGGCTTTTGGTGGATGCCGATTTGTGCCCAGCATAGCACCTCAAATAATTCTTCATATGTACCAAAGCCGCCGGGCATCGCAATAAATCCATCAGCCAGCTCGCTCATTTTCGCTTTTCGTTCATGCATTCCTGTTACCTCGATTAATTCTGTCAGCTCTTGATGCACAACTTCTCCTCTAAAAAGCCCTTTAGGCATGACCCCAATCACTTGCCCGCCTTGTCTTAAAACCTCATCTGCAATGGCACCCATTAATCCAATTCGTGAACCGCCGTATACAAGACGGATGTCTTGCTCTGCCATATAAGTCCCCAGCTCTACAGCCTTTTGTTTGTAGACGTCCTTCACGCCTGGATTCGAACCAGCAAACACACAAATCGTTTTCATCAGAACAGCTCCATCTCTCTCTATGATTTCTTCTCCCCACTCATTCTACTATAATTAATTGTAAAAAAACAGCCGATCTATCTATATATAGTGTAAAATCAAAAGGCAAACACCATATAAGGAGCTGTATAAAGAAAATGCAAACAACGGAGATGGAGAAGTGGATCAAGGATTTTTATGAAATGAGAAATTGGACAAAATACGGGCCGTTTATCCGGTTAGGCTTCCTCATGGAAGAAACGGGAGAACTCGCTCGTGCTGTTAGAGCAATAGAGATCGGACGTGACCGGCCTGATGAGCAAAGACAAAAATCATCCGAGTTGAAGAAAGAACTCGTTGAAGAAATGGGTGATGTGTTAGCGAATCTACTTATTTTAGCCAATCTCTATGATGTCACAGTAGAAGAGGTCTTCTCCTCTCATCAACAGAAACTCACAAAGCGTTTTTCAGAAGAAATAGAGCAAGTGAAAAGCACGTGACCACATTGTCACGTGCTTTTTTTCCACCTTATAACTGCTGTGGCGAGATATCATCTGTTCGTTCAAAGAAATGCTGCTTTCCAATATGATGAAAAAGACCCGTTCGACGCAAAAGCTCTTTAGGCTGTGATTGAAGTCCGACAATCATCAGCTTTCCATTATGATGCTTTAAACGATTGGAGATATTCATCAGAACCGCTTCTGCTGATGTGTCCATATAATTGACTTTATTCATGAGCAGAATGAGCGTTTTCGGCTTTGTCTGAACATGGTCCAAAATCGAATTTTCCAATGAATCTGTTGTTCCGAAAAACAGCGGCCCTTCAATGGAGTACATACTGATACCTCGCTGGTCTGTCTGTTTTTCTAAAGCAGCTGCCGTTTCCATTTGGGGAACCGCAACATTAGTATGAATGCTGGTAGTCTGGCTCATTTTTTTGATAAAAGCGATAAATGCTAAAATGAGACCTGCGGTGACGCCAATAATCAAATCACCGATGACCGTCAGCAGGAAGGTCACAACAAGTACAAGTGAATCCGCATTTTTCACTTTTACAATATTGATAAACTCTTTTTTCTCACTCATATTCCAAGCAACAAACATTAAAATCGGTGCCATCGCAGCAAGTGGAATCATCGACGCATATGGCGCAAATAGCATTAAGATGAGCAGCACGACGACGCCATGTACCACACCAGAAATCGGGCTTGCTCCGCCATTTTTGATGTTTGTTGCCGTACGGGCAATCGCCCCAGTCGCCGGAATTCCTCCGAACAGCGGTGCCGCCATATTGGCGATCCCTTGTCCGACAAGCTCCTTATTGCTGTCATGCTTTGAGCCTTTCATATTATCAGCAACCATAGCTGACAAGATTGACTCCACTCCGCCTAAAAGTGCAATGACAATCGCTGGAGGCAGGAGGTATATCATTTTTTCAATTGTTAATTCAGGAAAAGCGAAGCTTGGCAGCTGACGAGGAATTTCCCCATATGCCGAGCCGATCGTTTCAACTTGTCCTTGGAAAAAGAGAACAGCTAGAAACGTTGAAGCCAATAGACCTAATAGAGCACCAGGTATTTTGGGAATGTATTTTTGAGCCGCCACAATCACGATGAGCCCAATAACGGCTGTGATGATGGCAAGACTGTTTGCGGTACCGAGATGGACCACAATTTCTCTCATATTGAGGAAAAAGCTTTCATGTTTTTCAACACCCTTTAATCCGAGGAAGTTGGCAATCTGCCCTAAAAAAATAATGACAGCAATGCCAGCAGTAAAGCCGATGATAACCGGACGAGGAATAAATTTCATGAGCTTCCCTAGTTTGAATATTCCGAATAATACAAGCATACAGCCTGCCATAAAACCGGCTATGAGTAGGTTTTCGATACCATACTGGCTGACGATACCAAATAAAATCGGAACAAACGCCCCAGTCGGCCCGCCGATCTGATACTTTGAACCACCAAACAATGAAATCAAAATGCCGGCAACGATGACTGTGTATAATCCATATTCTGGTCCGACACCAGATGCAATGGCAAAAGCCATGCCTAAAGGAATTGCCACAACGCCCACGACAAGCCCAGCGATTAAATCGCGTCTAAACTTTGATGAATCATATCCTTCAAATCTTCCATAAAAACGCATGGTATGTGTTGGCCTCCTTCAAGTATGTGTAGATGATTTAGGTATACTGCGCGTCAATCTGTTTATCTTTCACAACAACATCCAGCTTTCCCGTTGCTGGATGAATGACTAGTCCATGAACAGCCACATCACTTGGCATCAATGGATGCTCTTTGACCAATTTCACACTTTGGGACACGCTCTCTTCAACCGAATCAAAGCCTGTCAGCCACCCCTTTAAATCAACTCCTGAGTTTTTCACAATGCTCAAACATTTCTCTTCAATGCCGCGTGCTTTCGCCTTTTCAAGTAAAGGATCTGCCGCAAGACCTGCCATTCCGCATTCATGATGTCCTACAATGCATACCTCTTCTGCCTTTAGCTCATAGATGGCTAGTAGAATACTCCTCATCACACTGCCGAACGGATGAGTTACAATGGCGCCCGCATTTTTAATGATCTTGGCATCACCGTTGCGCAGCCCCATGGATTGCGGCAATAATTCCAAAAGACGTGTATCCATACAAGTTAATATGACCAGTTTCTTTTCGGGAAATTTCCCCGCTTTGTAAGGCTCATAATGTCTCTCTTGTACGAACTCTGAATTGTGCTGAAGAATCTGTTCTAATTTTGATCCCATCTTGCCATCTCCCATCTTTTTTTAAGTCACGTAAGTCCCTGCCTGTCCCCCTTTTCTTTCGTGTGTTCTCAAGCATAGAGAAGAAAAATGATAGAAAAAAAAGAAAAAAATGAGAAAACGATGAGAAAAAAAGTCATCATTTTCTCTATTTTCCGCTTCATCGTAAGAGAGACGCGGTCTTCCTTTCAATCTATCGTTCTCTGATCGCCAAAAGACGATGAAATGGTTTAGTAGAAAACGACCTTCCCGTTTAATACGTTTCAAATATAATCATTTTTCTATCAAAAAATCTCGATCTATTTTCCAGTTTGTCAGATAATCTCTCAAAAAATCAGGCTTTTTCATATGTCACATCACCCATTAGCTGACTCTTATCTTTGTAAAAAATGAATCAGATGGCATATGAATATACTTTTTCACTAAGAAAATGTCTCTCTTTTCCGTTATTTTAGTATATTAAATATTGAGCAGATAACCTTCAAACGTGTTCAGCCGAAATGGTTGCTTTATAATAAAAGGAGCAAGATAATCATGTGAAAGGAGCGAGTAGACTGTGACACCACACATTTTTGTCGCCAAACCATTACCTGCCTCTTTTGAGGAAATACTAAAGGAACATTGTACATACGAGGTGTGGCAATCCAAAGACCCCATTCCAAAAGGTATTTTGTTTCAAAAACTGCAGCATGCTGATGGTCTTTTAACGTCTGGAACGAAAATCGATCAAGAGCTATTAGATCACGCACCAAAACTCAAAGTAGTGAGCAATAACTCTGTTGGCTATGACAACTTCGATATAGAAGCGATGAGGCAAAGAGGCGTAATCGGAACGCACACGCCTTATACACTCGATCATACTGTTGCTGACCTTGCATTTTCACTCATTCTTTCCTCTGCGCGAAGAATTGCCGAGCTTGATCGTTTTATCCGCGAGGGGAAATGGACGAAATTTGTACAGGAAGAAGATATCTTTGGCATCGATGTCCATCATCAAACGCTTGGCATTATTGGCATGGGACGAATCGGAGAGCAAGTAGCCAAACGAGCCGCACATGGTTTTGATATGAATGTCCTGTATCATAACCGCAGCCGGAATGAAAAGGCTGAATCAGCATATGGCGCTTTATATTGCACACTTGATGACCTGCTAAAGCAAGCCGATATCATTGTGTTGATTACACCGCTGACCAATGAAACGTATCATATGATTGGAGAACGGGAATTGAAGTTAATGAAGCAAACGGCTTTATTTGTAAACATCTCACGCGGGAAAACAGTGGATGAAAAAAGCCTCATTCAAGCGCTTCAGGAGGGATGGATCAAAGGCGCAGGTCTTGATGTGTTTGAGCAGGAACCGCTTCAGGAGAAACATCCTTTCAAAGAAATGAACAATGTCACACTTGCTCCTCACATCGGTTCTGCTACTGAAACAACACGGGATCTTATGCTGAAACGAGCCATTCATAATGTGATTCATGGAATTGATGGCAAAGCCCCTGTTGATATTGTGAAGGAGCTTGCTTCATCTTAATCGGAAAAGACGCAGGATTCGGAGCTGCGTCTTTTTATTTATTTCATCAGAAGGTTATCAGGAAAAAAGCCTCATTTTAGCAAAGAACCTGTTTCTTTACATTTCCTTCATGTTCGGGTGCTATAATATGAGGTAGACAAGCATCAAGAGGACAGCATCCGATTTCCTTAATAGGAGGATGAAGATGAAAAAAATCAGTTCGGTTTTTACTATGTTTGCTCTGATCGCTGCTATTCTGTTTTCTGGTTTTATTCCGCAGCAAGCCTATGCCGAAACACCTCTTACACAGACCGCCACAAATGAAACAGCTACTATTCAACTTACATCAGATGTTCATACCCTTGCCGTCATTAATACGTTTGATGGTGTAGCAGATTATTTAATTCGCTACAAACGATTGCCTGATAACTACATCACAAAATCACAAGCAAGTGCTCTTGGATGGGTGGCATCAAAGGGAAATCTAGCAGAGGTTGCCCCAGGTAAAAGCATCGGTGGAGATGTTTTCTCTAACCGGGAGGGACGTCTTCCTTCAGCAAGCGGCCGAACATGGCGTGAGGCAGATATCAACTACGTCTCTGGCTTCCGAAATGCTGACCGCCTCGTGTATTCAAGTGACTGGCTCATTTACAAAACAACAGACCATTATGCAACTTTCACACGTATTCGATAATCAATCAAAAAACAGCCCCATTTGACGTAGGGCTGTTTTTTTGATGCTGCTTACGGCAAAAGAGTTTTCACGTATTCCTCAAAAGGCAGAGGCAGCGGTTTTTTCGACACTTCTTCATGTTCATGTGTGGTGACATGATCCTCGGTGACGACTACACGTCCTGTTGGTGTGAGCTTTGACGCAAGCGGTCTTTTGTTAAAAGGAGAGGCTTCATTTTCATAAATCTCATGTCTCATTTGGACCAAAGTAGGCTCGCTCACCTCTTCCAATGTGAAAGCATAGCCTGTTTCAGCGCCTTCCCCCTTATCTAATTGGAGCAGATGCGTTCCTTTTTCGGTTTCCTCTTCTTTGACTCGAAACCGAATAGACGCTCCTTCCACCCATTCTTCTGTAAAAGGTACAGGCTGAAGAGGTAAATTCACACCAAATCCCGCATCAATAAGGAAGCGTTCGTTGTGATGGTTCAACGTCATGGCTACGTGCGTGCCATCAATTGCCCATGTGCACGCTTCTTTGTTATACACGGTCCCTTGAACGAGCTGTACAGCAAGCCCTGCCTCTTTTAACACATAATATAAGAGAGGATTGAGATCGTAGCAAAGACCTCCTCTTTCTCCTTCAAGAAGATGCTGCTTCAACCCCTCTTGATTCAAGGCATAGGATTGTTTGTTCAGCACAGATCTATTTTCAAATGGAAAGGTGTAGGCCATCTTTTTTAATAATACAGGCAGATCATCAAAGGTGATGGACTGGCCTTCGTATCCGATCTTCTGTAAAAATGCTGATTGCATCATATTCATTCCCTTCTAAAAAAACTGAGTCTGTGAAGAGACTCAGTTTTCTTGATTGATAAAATCCGTTAACGCATCAATGGCTTCTTGTTCATCCGCACCATCTGCTATCAGTGTGACAGTGACCCCAGAGCTGATCGCAAGGCTCATGAGACCCATAATGCTCTTCGCATTGACTTTTTTTCCGTCCTTCTCTAGAAAAATTTCAGCCCCAAAGCGATTGGCTTCTTGTACAAACAAAGCAGCGGGACGTGCCTGCAAGCCTGTTTTTAACTGGATGGTGACCGTTTTTTCCACCATATGATCTGCCTCCCTTTTTCATTCTCCTATTTGAGTGTAACAGCTTGTCCGTTTCGTAATTGTTCTGCAATTTGATCTAGCTTTCTTAAGCGGTGGTTAATGCCTGATTTGCTGATCTTGCCGCTTTCCACCATTTCTCCCAGTTCCTTTAGCGTAACCTCTTGATAGTCGACTCGCAGTTTTGCAATTTCACGCAGCTTATCCGGCAGGGCATCAAGTCCAATTTTTTCATCAATGAATTGAATGTTCTCGACCTGGCGCAGTGATGCACCAATCGTTTTATTCAAGTTTGCTGTTTCACAATTGACGAGCCGGTTCACGGAATTTCGCATATCACGGACGATCCGAACGTCTTCGAAGCGAAGAAGTGAATTATGCGCACCTACAACGCTTAAGAATTCGGTAATTTTTTCGGCTTCTTTCATATACGTGATGTATCCTTTTTTACGCTCAAGTGTTTTACTGTTGAGTTGAAATTGATTCATCAGCTCACAAAGGGCATCATTGTGTTCTTTATATAGTGAAAAAATCTCAAGGTGATAGGAAGACGTTTCTGGATTATTCACAGAACCGCCTGCTAAAAAAGCACCTCTCATATAGGAGCGCTTGCAGCATCTTTTCTTTACAAGCTCTTCTGAAATATTGCGCTCAAATACAAATTGCTCACCTAATATTTTCAAATCCTCTAAAATGGTTTTCGCTCGTTCTACCAGTCTGACAATATACACATTATTCTTTTTTAATCTCATTTTCTTACGAACGAGCAGCTCGACTGTGACATCATATTTCTTTTTCAGCAGCGTATAAATCCGTCTTGCGATGGCTGCGTTCTCTGTCTGTATATCTAGAATTAATTTTCGATTAGAGAAAGATAATGAACCGTTCATACGGATGAGGGCAGAAAGCTCTGCTTTTGTGCAGCAGTCCTTCACGTCCAGATTAGTCAGCTCTTTTTTTGTTTCGGATGCAAATGACATCCTTGCCACCCCCATTCCTATTTTTTCTTATGCAGCAGGTCGACAAGCAGCGAGGCTACTTTCAGCGTGTCGTGACGAATCACATGCTGGTCATATGTAATGATTTCCCCAGGGATGACTTCCAGTCCCATTGCCTTGAGTACATCTGTGTCGAACTGTACAGGCTGTGCCTGTTCTTCTGCATATTTTGCTTTGATCTCTTCTGGAATTTCTTTATTGTTCACAAAAATGGTATCGATAAATGGACGAACCATATGATCATTTAATGCCTGCACATGATCAGCTGCACTGTAGGAAAGCGTTTCCCCTGGCTGCGTCATGACATTGCAAATATACACTTTTTTCGCCTTCGAGCGAATCACTTCTTCGCCAATATGCGGTACAAGCAAGTTTGGCAGGATACTCGTATACAAGCTGCCTGGCCCAATGACGATCAAATCAGCTTCACGAATGACTTGAATCGATTCTGGGAGCGGTTCAATCGTATCGGGTGTGAGGAACACTCGTTTAATTCGCTCACCGTAGGTTGGGATTTTTGATTCTCCTGTCACCACTTGCCCGTTTTCTAATTCAGCATGAAGAACAACACTTGAATTCGCTGCTGGCAAGACTTTTCCTCTCACATTTAAGACCTTGCTCATTTCTGTGACGGCATGAAAAAAATCACCGGTTATATTTGTCATGGCCGCAAGAATGAGGTTGCCAAGAGAGTGGCCTGTTAAGTCATTCCCTTTGTTAAAACGGTGCTGAAATAAGTCTTCTACAAGCGGTTCAACATCAGAGAGAGCTGCAAGGACATTTCGAATATCGCCTGGAGGCGGAATATTCAAATCATGCCGCAGTCTGCCTGAGCTGCCTCCGTCATCAGCAACCGTTACAATAGCGGTAATGTCCACTGGCTTTGTTTTTAGCCCTCTGAGCAAAACAGATAAGCCAGTGCCCCCACCAAGAATGACCACCTTTGGAAGTGTCGTCATCTATTTTCTGCTTCTCTTTTCAATGTCCCGGTGAGTGACATGAGTGTAGTAGTCATTTTTAAAATACTCCGATAAGTAGTTAGCTAGCGTCACTGATCGGTGCTGTCCGCCTGTACAGCCAATAGCGATCACAAGCTGGCTTTTTCCTTCTCGTTTATAGGACGGAAGCATAAAGCTGAGAAGGTCAATTAATTTCTCTGTGAATTTTTGTGTCTCGCTCCATTTCATTACATAGGAGCGCACTTCTTCATCGTTTCCAGTCTGTGGACGCATGCTCTCAATATAGTAAGGATTCGGCAGAAATCTCACATCAAATACAAGATCAGCATCAATCGGCAGACCGTATTTAAAACCGAAGGACATCACATTCACTGTAAACACCTGCCCTTGGTTCGTGGCAAAGTGCGCGACAATTTTTTCTCGAAGCTGTTTTGGTTTTAAATCCGATGTATCAAAAATCATTTGAGCCCGGCCTTTTAACTCTTCTAACAGGTCGCGTTCCATTGCGATTCCTTCGAGGGGCAAACCTGTTGTCGCAAGGGGATGCGAACGTCTCGTTTCTTTGTATCTTGAGACAAGCACCTTATCGTTTGAATCTAGAAATAATATTCTTGGTGTGATCCAGCCAAGATCACTCATTTCATCTAAAGCTGCAATTAAGCTGTCAAAGAATTCTCGTCCGCGTAAATCCATCACAAGGGCGACCTTGCTCATCTTAGAATTCGATTCCTTCATGAGCTCTAGGAACTTCGGTAAAAGTGATGGCGGCAAGTTATCTACACAGAAGTAACCTAAGTCTTCAAAGCTTTGAATGGCAACGGTTTTCCCCGCACCTGACATTCCTGTAATAATCACAAGCTGAATATCTTCTTGTTTGTTCGTATTCATGCCTGCTTCCTCTCCTTCTTTATGAAAACGGTTCATGTATTAGTCTCCTTGAGGATCTAACCGATAAGCAATCAATTCAAAATCAGGTGTATACGTAAAAGTACCGTGCAGAAGTCCTTTTCCCTTTAGCATGAAATCAAGAATATGAGAATCTCCTGGTGCCATCGGTAAATGAGGCACATCCTTTACTTCATGCCACTTTAAAATGCCTTCCTCTGACTCTGTCACGTTTTTTCCAGTAAATGAATCTGCCATAAAGGTGAACATCATCCACTCTTGAACGATTTGATCGCCTTCTTTTATGATAAAGGTAAAAACACCTTTTAACTGTGGATTTAAAATATAAATTCCTGTTTCTTCTCTATACTCTCGAACGACTGAATCCTTGACCGATTCTCCGCTTTCCATTTTGCCGCCCGGCGCTACCCACCAGCCCCGTCTTGGCTTTTGCAGCAAGAGAACTTGATCTTCGTGATGCAGCACACAATTGGTTACTCGTTGCATCAGCTGTCACCTACTCTTTTATGTCTTTAACTTATTATACAGGTTCATCCTGACTCTCACAATGAACATGCCCCTTCTTCACCGAAAACAGACCGGATTTCGTCTGAAAGAGGTGGCGGGCAATTTCTCTACTCTTTATTTTACAGCATCTAATGGTTCTCCATGCGTCATTTGTGAACATCTCATGAATTTCTGATTTTAAGCAAAAAAAAGGACACGGATTCTCATCCGTGCCAAACATGTATTCCTTATAAAAGGGGGTCAATTACTAGTTTTATCATAACGGATAATTATTTCACCCGTGTTACATTCCAGTTAAAAGCCCATGACGCTATATTAAGGATTTACGACAGCCATTTATTTCGCTGCTTTCAGCTTTTCAGCAAGCTCTTCTACATAATGCTGTGCGCTTTGTGCGGCAATACTTCCATCACCTGTTGCTGTCACAATTTGACGGAGTGTTTTTTCACGAATGTCACCAGCGGCGAAAATGCCTTCCACTCTTGTTTCCATTCTTTCGTTTGTCTCGATATATCCTTCTTCATTTGTAATGCCGAGATTTTCAAATGGTTTAGATAGTGGGAGCATCCCGATATAGATAAAGACGCCGTCTGTTTTAAAGTCTTCTTCTTCACCAGTCACCGTATCAATCAAGGTCACACTGCCGACTTTACCGTTTTCTTCATTAATTTGTTTAACGGTTTTGTTCCACATGAAGTCGATTTTTTCATTATCAAAAGCACGCGCTTGTAAAATGCTTTGTGCACGAAGTTTATCGCGTCTATGAACGATCGTTACTTTTGACGCAAAGCGTGTGAGGTATACACCCTCTTCTACCGCAGAGTCTCCACCGCCAATGACCACGAGCTCTTTGTTTTTAAAGAAAGCACCGTCACATACTGCACAGTAAGAGACGCCCCGGCCGCCAAGTTCTTTTTCACCTGGTGCACCGATTTTTTTGTATTCAGCACCTGCCGCAATAATGACAGAGCGTCCTTTGTATTCTTTTGAACCGGCTTTGACGATTTTGTACTCTTCACCGTCTACGATTTCTTTGATATCGCCATATGCATACTCAGCACCGAATTTCTTCGCATGCTCAAACATTTTATTTGAAAGTTCTGGCCCTAAAATGCTTTCAAAGCCAGGATAGTTCTCGACATCTTCCGTATTTGCCATTTGACCGCCTGGAATCCCTCTTTCAATCATCAATGTTGAAAGATTTCCCCGTGATGTATAAACAGCGGCTGTCATTCCGGCAGGTCCCGCTCCAATGATGATCGTATCGTAGATTTTTTCTTCTGACACAACTGTCACTCCCTCTTCAATTGCTGCTAGCATTTCTTATTAGAATGCCCTTGGGTGATGCTTCCATTCATGACAGAGAGCATCAATTCCACTCTTACTTTTATTCCTTACCCATATCCTATTAAATCTGCGGATAATAAGCGAATCATTTGCTCATATCTTCAAAAAAAGAAAAAGCTTCCTTAAACTGCTGTTTAAGGAAGCCTGTTTACGGTTATATAGTAAGTAACGATTTATTCAACGACTCTTCTCACAACGCCATTGAATGCTTTTTTCCAGTAAACATTGCTCATAGAGTCAACTGAAACACCGCGAGAGCTGTTATCGTTCAAGAATGTACCGTTTCCTAAGTAAATACCAACGTGTCCATTTACTTTATACGTATCAAAGAACACAAGGTCTCCGCGTTTCATGTCAGATGCACTTACAGCTCTTCCTTTACCTACAAGCGTATCTGTTGTTGTACCGCCAACTGGTCCAAGGTTGATGCCTGCTGATGCGAATGCCCAGCGAACGAATGAAGAACAGTCAAAACGACGTGCATCAATATCGGCTTGTGATCTGCCGCCGCCCCATTTATACGGAGATTGTCCAACGATGGTAGAACCTGTGCTGATTGCACCTTCGATTCCGCCTACGTTACTGCTGACAGGTGATCCACCGCCAGAAGATGGCTTCTTGCTTGGTGAACTGCTGTTGTTATTATTATTTGAAGATCCACTGTTACTGTTATTTGAAGACGGGCTGCTGTCGTTAGTTGAGCTGTTGTCTTCCGCTTGAACACTCGCTTGACGCTGCTGTTGTCTTTGTGCTTTTTCTTCTTTTGCTTTTTGAGCTGCTTCTCTCGCTTCTTTTTCAGCTTGTTTTTGAGCAGCGATTGTTGCGTCTTTTTCAGATGCAATGCTGTTAGCCTCACTGTTTAACTCGCTGATTTCAGAAGATGCACTTCCCTTTTGCTTTTTCACTTGCTTGAATAGCTTGTCTTTTTCATCAAGCTGTTTATTCAAGTCTGTTTGAAGCGTTTCAAGCTTTGCAAGTGTCTTTTGAACATCTTCAAGCTTTGTGTTTAATTCGTTTTCAGACTTTTGAAGCTCAGCTTTGTCTTTTTCTTGCTCTTTAATGATTTCGCTGTCTGCGTTGATGAGTGTAGATACTGCACCTGCACGGCTGATGAAATCGCTAAAGCTTTTCGCTCCTAGTAATACATCTATGTATTTCGTAGAACCGCCGCTTTCTTGAAGCGCACGTACACGCTTTTTCAAGAATTTGTTTCTATCTTCAATACGTTTTTCAGTATCAGCAATTTCTTGTTTCAGTGCTTTGATTTCTTTTTTCGTTTGTTCATTTTCTTTTTGTTTTTCTTCGATTTGATCACTTGTTTTTAAAGCTTTCTCGTCAATTTCTTTTAGCTTTAGTGCAAGTGCCTCTTGTTTTGCTTCAAGCTTTGAAAGCTCATCTTTTTTCTTTTGAAGGTTTTTGTTGACCTCAGATTGCTTGCTGTCCAGCTCTTGTTTCTTTTGTTCAAAGTTCTGTGCGTTTGCTTCATGAGTAAATGGGATAAATAAACCGCTCGCTCCGATGACCGAAGCTAAACCGAAAGTAATAAACTTTTTCACGAATAGTTCCTCCTTTGACAATTTCCAAGCGACATGAGAAAGCAGCAAATTCTCTGCGGCCAATCTGTGCTATCTATGTCTTTCTTCCTGATTGATCAGTCAGATGTTGACCAGATTGTTTCTATCACTAGGTGTTTCATTATGTATAGTAAAATATCTAAATATATGTCTTTGTTTTAATCCACGATTTTCATTATACATGAGACATCGACAAAATGAGCTAATATTTTTATTACATTTATGTTTCAAAAACATGTCGTGATTGTCATACTTCGCCAAATCCTTGCAAATCCCACCTTTTTATCCAAGAAAAAAGCATGACCTTTTCGGCCATGCTGCAATCTGCTGAATCTATTTACCTATTTAATCGATTAACGCACAAATGACTTGTTCATATTTAGACAGTGTTTGAACGCTGATTTGAAAAGAGGCTGCAATCTCTTTTTTGCTCACAGCTGATTCTTCTTGCTCCTTCATCCATAAATAATAAGATGCTGCTGCCCATGCAGGCGCATTTTTCTTATCTACGCCAGAAGCACGTGCCTGCTGAATAATATGGAATAACCAAAAATAAGGCATATGGCTGTCAGGCTGAACAGCTTCTTCCAAGCTGGATGCCGCCTGTTTTGCGAAAACCGCATCTTCTGAAAACGACCGCACTTCCATTTCATCTTCGTATAAGAGCAGTTCGATGAATTGCTGTTCGAAGGCTGTTTTCGCTGCGTGTGCATCAAGGACAGATTGAAGAACGTCACGTTCCCCTTTTTGTTTGCTCACATAGTACGCAGTCAGCCGCTCCTCAATGGAGACCATTGGCTCAGTCTCCTCGGGTTTATCCTGCCACGGCTTGATTTCATCTGCATCGATATCTTCTTCGACCATCTTATTCCAAACCGTCTGTGCAAGCGTTTTGTGGCCTGTATAATAAGCTGCGCTTGCGAGCCAGTATAAAAATGTACTATCTCCCTGAAAGCCTGTTTTGTACAAAGAATAAAGCCATTTAAAGGCCCATTCAAATTCTCCAACTAGGGCAAATGTTGCGCCAAGCTTATAACGCTGTTCACTTAATATTGGATACACGTGCGTTAATTGCTTCGCTAACGTATTGACCTTTTCTTCTTCTTTTTCATAATGATAGAAGACAAGCTGGTTGCAAAGGGCATGCAGATTACCCGGATTTTCATGAAGAACCCGGTTCAACATCTCTTTCGCCTGATGGATTTGACCAGAATAAAAATAGGCCAAAGCGAGATTATTATACGCTGACCAAAATTCTGGATACTCAACAATCATCTGTTCCAGCATTTCAATGGCTTCATCAAGCCTGCCGCTTTCTAGCAAGTGATTCGCTTGATCCTGCTTGACAATCAGGTCATCCTGATCGTAAGGAAAATCTTCGTCCTCTTCGTCGCTCATATCGAGCAGGTCGAGGAGATCGTCATTTTCATCTGCAAATTCCCCGTTCTCTTCCAATGAAGCATAGGCAGTAGCTGACTTATATGCCTCTTGAAAGAGTCCTAGGTTCGCATAATTATTGGCTTTAAAATAGTGACACTCAGACATGTTTTCATCGATATGTTCAAGTATGAAATCAAGCAGTTCATTTGATTGTTGGTAATGACCCATTTCAGTATAAATAATGGCAAGCTGTGATAGCATTTCTACATTTTCAGGCTCAAGTACGATAGCCCGCTGTATCAGCTTACTCGCTTTAGATAGATTTCTTTCTCTATAAGCTTTTAGACCTTTATGAAAAAAGTAATGCCCATCTTGGAATAGCTGGACGACTTGTGTGTGATTATTTTGAGAAGTGTATTTACTCACCGATACCCTCCATTTCGAACAGTGTACCGTGTGTAGTATAACATACTTCACGAGTCGTCACATAGAACAAAAGAAAAGGAAGGATTTGTTTTTCACTCAAAAACAAAAAGCCAGAGGTGCCCCCGGCTTTTCACTCACCTTGATGACGCTTTTTTAATACTTTTAATACCTCATCAAGCGGCAATTGCTGTTCACGTAATAACACAAGCAGATGATACAGGAGATCGGCTGTTTCCCATTTCAATTCTTCTTGATCCCGGTTTTTCGCTGCAATGATGACCTCTGACGCTTCTTCCCCTACCTTTTTTAGGATTTTATCGACCCCTTTTTCAAATAGATAGGTTGTATAAGCGCCTTCTGGCATTTCTGTCTGACGTTTTGCAATCACCTGTTCAAGTTCATTTAAAATCGCAAAACGATCCTGCTCTTCCGTTTGAAGCTTCACGCCTTCTTCCGAAAAGCAGCTATAGCTGCCAGTATGGCAGGCTGGTCCACTTGGTGTGACAAGAACAAGCAGAGCATCTTTGTCACAGTCATATCGAATGGATGTGACTCGCTGAGTATGCCCAGATGTGGCGCCTTTGTGCCAAAGCTCGTTTCTCGACCGGCTGTAAAACCATGTTTCCCCTGTCTCCAGTGTTTTTTCATAGGATTCTTGATTCATATACGCCAATGTCAATACTTCCTTACTTTGAGCATCCTGTACAATCGCAGGTATCAGGCCTGCCTCATTAAAGGATAATTCGTTTGCCTGTTTCATCTGACCTTCACCCCGTGTTCTCTCAAGTATGTCTTTACCTCTTGAATTGAAGTCTCTTTATAATGGAAAATGGAGGCTGCTAATGCTGCATCAGCTTCTCCTTTTGTAAATGCCTCCAGCATATGCTGGGCATTGCCAGCGCCTCCCGAGGCAATGACAGGCACGGTGACGGCTTCTGACACAAGCTTTGTTAATCGATGATCAAAGCCTGTTTTCTCACCGTCAACATCCATACTTGTCAGTAAAATCTCTCCTGCTCCCCTCAGCACGGCTTCTTTTGCCCAATCGCTGACCTCTATATCCGTTTGACGGCGCCCTCCGTGTGTGTAGACCATGTACTCTTTTTTCTCTTCATCGTACTTTGCATCTATTGCGACGACGATGCACTGGGAACCAAAGAAATCGGCGCCTTCTGAAATCAGTTCTGGTCTTAAAACTGCCGCTGTGTTCACAGATACTTTGTCTGCACCCGCTCTTAATAAGCGCTTCATGTCATCAAGGTGGTTAATTCCGCCGCCTACCGTAAAAGGGATGGCAAGAGTGGACGCCACTTGCTTGACCACATCCACCATCGTTTTCCGGCCTTCATGAGAGGCAGAAATATCAAGAAAGACAAGTTCATCCGCACCTTCCTCATCATACATCTGCGCTAATTCTACCGGATCACCAGCATCCTTTAAGCCGAGGAATTGCACCCCTTTGACCACACGCCCTTCCTTCACATCGAGACATGGGATGATTCGTTTTGTCATCATACGCGGTCAAGCCCTTCAATTGCTTCAGCTAAAGTAAACCGCTTCGTGTAAAGGGCTTTTCCGATGATCGCACCAGAAACACCTGACTGTTTTTGTACTGACAGCTTTTGAAGATCAGCTAGCGCGCTTACACCACCTGAAGCAATGACTTGTTTGCCAGTAGCTTCTGCTAAACGAACTGTACTTTCCACATTGGGTCCAGACAGCATGCCATCCATTTGAATATCCGTGAAAATAAAGACCTCCGCACCTTCCTTTGCCAATTCTTTGCCGAGTTCCTCCGCCTTCACTTTCGACGTTTCAAGCCACCCCTCAGTCGATACAAAGCCATTTCGCGCATCGATCCCAATCGCTATTTTCTCCCCATATTGCGCCAGCATTTTTTTCACAAAGGCGGGATTAGAAACAGCGGAGCTGCCAAGGATGACTCTAGCTACACCTTTGTTTATATAAAAGGCAACGTCTTCTTCTGTCCGAATGCCGCCGCCAATTTGTACATTCACATCTAAGGATGAAGCAATCGCCAGTACATGCTCATGATTGACGCGATTCCCTGCTTTCGCACCATCTAAGTCAACGAGATGAATCCACTTTGCTCCTTCATTTGCAAACCGCGCAGCCATATCAAGCGGCGAATCTCCATAAATGGTTTCTTGATCATAATCTCCTTGCACAAGCCGTACACATTTGCCATTTCTCATATCAATCGCTGGATACAATGTAAATTCACTCATTTGTTCACCCTCTGTTCGTTTGCTAATTGAATAAATTGTTTGAGCAGCGCCATTCCCGTTGTACTGCTTTTTTCAGGGTGAAACTGTGCGCCAAGCACATTCCCCTTGCCGACAACTGCTGGTACTTGAACGCCATAATCCGCACTTGCTAATTGCTCTTTTGGATTCATATCACTTACATAATAAGAGTGAACAAAGTACGCAAATCCTTCCGGTACACCATCAAACAATGGGGAGGGCTGATGAAATGTGAGCTCATTCCACCCCATATGAGGCACCTTCAGCCTTTGCCCATCCTGGTCGCGATCCTTTAAAAGAACGACACGCCCTTTTAACAGCCCCAAACCTTTCGTACGTCCTGCCTCTTCACTTTCTTCAAATAACAGCTGCATCCCAAGACAAATACCAAATAGCAGCTTTCCTTCCTGCACAACTTGGTGGATAAACTCTTCAAGTCCTGTCTGTTTTAACAGCTGCATCGCATCACGAAACGAACCGACCCCAGGCAAAATATAAGCATCTGCCTTTTTGAGCTCCTCCACATCAGAGGAGACGATATAACTGGCACCTGCTCGTTCCAATGCTTTTGATACGCTGAACAAATTTCCCATTCCGTAATCAATGACTCCGATCATTAGAGCATCCCCTTTGTCGAAGGAATCCCTTTCACACGTGGATCAATGGTTGTTGCCTCATCTAGGGCACGTGCCATCGCTTTAAAAATGGCTTCAATCATATGGTGCGTATTGGTTCCGTAGTGAACAATCACATGAAGATTTATACGAGCTTCTAGCGCAAACTTCCAAAGAAACTCATGCACAAGCTCTGTATCAAAGGTACCGACCTTTTGACTTGGAAAGGCCGCTCTCATTTCCAAATGAGGGCGATTGCTTAAGTCGACCACGACCTGGGCAAGCGTTTCATCCATCGGAACAAAGCTGGAGCCATACCGCTTAATTCCCTTTTTATCACCTAACGCTTCCTTAAACATTTGCCCAAGCACGATGCCGATATCTTCTGTTGTGTGGTGATCATCAACATCCGTATCTCCTTTCGCATCGACGGTCAAATTAAAGTGTCCATGCTTCGTAAATAAATCAAGCATGTGTGTCATAAAAGGGACATCTGTTTGAATATCTGCTTTTCCTTCCCCATCAATCTCTAACGCTAACGAAATATTCGTTTCATTTGTTTGTCTCGCTGTTTCCGCCTGTCTCATGACGATTCCTCCCGCTTTCTCGATTCAATCGACCTTGCATGCGCTTCGAGCCCTTCTAATCTGGCAAAAGCCGCAATGCTATCCCTGTGTGTCTCAAACGCTTCTTGACTATATGAAATAATGCTCGTTTTCTTTTGAAAATCGGTCACACCAAGCGGGCTGGAGAATCTAGACGTTCCGTTGGTTGGCAGCACGTGATTTGGTCCTGCAAAATAATCTCCCACCGGCTCAGGGCTATAACGCCCTAAAAAAATCGCCCCTGCATGCTTGATTTGACCAAGAAGTGATTCTGGATATGCTGTCAGCACTTCTAAATGCTCTGGCGCTAACTGGTTGACGACGTCTACTGCACGATCCATGGAATCTGTCACGTATATACGGCCATGATTTTGTATGGATTGTGCGGCGATTGATTTTCTTGGCAAGGTATCCAGCTGCGTTTTCATCTCAGCCTGCACGTTTTCAGCAAGTGTCTTAGACGGTGTCACCAAAATACTAGATGCCAGTGCATCATGCTCTGCCTGCGAAAGTAAATCGGCCGCCACCTCACGTGCCATTGCTGTATCGTCTGCTAGAACAGCAATTTCACTTGGACCGGCAATCATATCAATGTCTACCTGGCCAAATACTTCCCGCTTTGCCAGCGCTACATATATGTTGCCTGGACCTGTGATTTTATCAACAGACTGGATGCTTTCTGTTCCATAGGCAAGTGCCGCAATCGCCTGCGCACCGCCCATTTTATACATCTCAGAAATACCGAGCTCCTTTGCAGCAGCCAGTACAGCGTCTGAGAGATGGCCATCTTTCCCTGGAGGTGTGACAAGGACAATTCGTTCAACACCAGCGACAAGCGCCGGAATCACATTCATTAAAACAGATGAGGGATAAGCAGCTGTTCCGCCGGGGACATACACACCGACTGCATCGAGCGGTGTCACCTTTTGTCCAAGCATCGAGCCATCCTGCTGGTGATAAAACCAAGAGGATGTCAGCTGACGCTCATGGTATGTGCGAATATGACGGATAGCCGTTTGGATCACCTGAATCATGGCTGGGTCCATGCGTTCGGAGGCTTTTGTCATTTCCTCCTCTGTGACAAGCGGATCTTCAAGCAGCACTCCATCAAATTGCTTTGTAAAAGATTGTACCGCTTGATCACCATTTAGCCTCACTTCTTGTATAATCCGCTGAACAGCCAGGCGCTGCTCTTCCGTGCCTGTATCTAAAGTCCGCTTGAGTGAGAGTGTCTCTGTCTCACCTTCTTGTATGTAGGTGATGTTCATGATGTTTCCTCCCCTTCAATGATTCTTGCAAGGCGCTGCGCCATTTCATCGATCACCGCATCCTTCATCCGATAGCTCACAGGATTGACAATAAACCGTGACGTAATATCACAAATATGCTCCGTTTCAACAAGTCCATTTTCCTTGAGTGTTTGACCTGTAGAGACAATGTCAACAATACGATCGGCGAGTCCGATGAGCGGTGCTAATTCAATGGAACCATTCAGCTTAATGATCTCCACCTGCTCCCCTTGTTCTCTAAAATAGGAAGATGCGACATTTGGGTACTTTGTTGCCACACGCGGCGCGACACCGCCCCAGCTGGCTCCCGGTAATCCGGCAACCGCTAAATGGCATTTGCTGATGTTTAAATCGAGCACTTCGTACACATCACGAGCTTCTTCGAGCATGACATCCTTCCCTGCAATGCCAACATCCGCTACACCGTGCTCGACATAAGTTGTCACATCCATTGGCTTCGCTAAAATAAAGCGGAGGTTTTCTTCCGGTACATCAATGATTAACTTTCTTGAATCCTCGAATTCCTCTGGCAGCTGATATCCCGCCTGTCTCAACAACCCAGCTGCTTCTTCAAATATCCGGCCCTTTGGCATCGCCATCGTCAACACTTTACCCATTTGACTCTCCCTTTCTAGCGCCGATAAAATAAGTCACCTGCTCAAATGCCTTGGTCATCGCGTCAATATTTTCAATCCCTGCTAAGTCTTGCAGGACGATCTTTTTCCCTTTTGACCGCTCCTTTTCTGCAAAAGCAAAAGCCTCCAGCCGTTGTTCTTTACTAAAAATCACTGCCTCCTGCGGCTCATTGATTTCTTTTGCATCAAGCGCTTCAAGCAGACGGTCTAATCGAAGTCCGAATCCTGTAGCTGGTGCAGGTGCATCAAAATGAGCCAGCAATTGGTCATATCTGCCGCCACTTCCGATGACTGACCCAACATGATCTGCAAATACTTCAAACAAAATGCCCGTGTAGTAGCTCATATGACTCACCATGCTTAAATCTAAACGGATATATTCTGTACAGCCGTAATCTTCAAGTGTCTCCCAAAGCGATTTTAACTGTGTGAGCACCTCTTTTCCCTCTTGTGAAACGACGATTTCCTTTGCCCGCTCTGTGACTTCCTGGCCGCCTCTTAACTCTAAAAGCTGTAACAGCCTCGTTTTATCGATGGAGGAGAGTGGCAATTGCTTCACATGCTGGCGGTATCCTACATAATTCTTTTCATATAAGAATCGGCGGAGGACGTTTGCACGCTCTGTATTTCCCAATACATCTACAAATAACGTCTCTGCTAAAGCGACATGCCCGATCGCGATTTTGAAGGACTTTAGCCCGGCATTTTTTAATGCAAATACGACAAGCGCGATCACTTCAGCATCTGCACTAATCGACCCATCACCAATCAACTCAATTCCGACCTGCTCAAATTCTGATGGCCTTCCGCCTTCTCTTTCCTGCGCCCGGAACACATTGGCCGCATACCCAACGCGAAGCGGATACGCCTGTTCATGAAGCTTTGAAGCCGCCACTCTCGCAATAGGTCCCGTCATATCAGGTCTGAGTACAAGGGTTTGCCCGTTCTGATCTAAAAGCTTAAAGAGCTGTGTATCTGTAATCGCCGATTGAACACCGACTGTATCGTAAAATTCAAGCGTTGGTGTCTCCATCAAACGGTAACCCCAGCCATTCATGACCTCTGTTAATGAATGTCTCACTTTTTTCTTCGTCTCATACAATCCTGGTAATGAATCCCGCATACCATATGGTTTCTCAAACATAAACATGCTCTTCTGCACCTCCAACACATTAAAACAAAAAATTCCGAATCCTTTAGTTCGCTAATATGATAATATGCTAACAAAATAAAGTAATTAAATCAATCATTTTTATTTTCTCTCTATTTTCATGAAAAATTTGTGGAATTATTACATTCAAGTGACACCTGTCCCTTTTCTGCATGTTTGATAAAAGAACGTGCTATAATACTTAAAAATATTGAATAACACAGGAGATTACAGTGAAGTTCATCCAGACATTAATCTTAACTTTGTTGTGCGCATGCCTTGTTTATTTCGGCTTTATATACGTGACACAAATCGACCAAGTCAAGAAGGCAGCTTCACCACACGAAGCAGCCAAAGAAAAAGAAAACGATACGGCACTCGCAGCTGAAGAAACACGATCAACGAAAAAAACAGACAACACATATTCTTCTTTAAAAGGAAGTAAAAAAGCCATGGACGTCATCCTCTACAATCAAATGGATGCCCCAAAGCTTTATAATGGATGCGAAGTCACAAGCTTAGCGATGCTTCTTCATTACAGCGGTTATGAGCAAGTGACGAAAGACGCATTGGCAAATGAAATCAAACGTGTTCCGCTCAATTATGAAAATGGCTTAAAAGGAGACCCGCATGACGGGTTTGTAGGCGATATGGAGAATGGACCAGGTCTTGGTGTTTACCATGAACCTATTTATCAGCTTGCGAAAAAATATGCGGGCGCTCAAGTCGTCGACTTAAGCGGAAAACCTGTCAAAAAAGCCATCTATCAATCACTTGAAAAAGGGTATCCTGTTTGGGTGATTACCACATCCACCTTCGACAAAATAGATAACATCGAAACATGGAATACCCCGAATGGCAAAATAGATGTGAGCTTTAATATGCATAGCGTGGTCATCACGGGCTATGACAAGGAACATGTCTACCTAAATAACCCATACGGTGAAAAGAATCAAAAAGTCGATCGCGATCAGTTTGAGGATTCTTGGGAACAGATGGGCCGGCAGGCGATTATCATTAAAGCGTAGAACACCTTTCTCATTGAAAACATGAAAAAACATCCTCTAGCCGTATAGAGGATGTTTTTTCATGATGATCTTTCTAGTATTTCCTTCAGGCGGTCTTCAAGCTTTGCAGCTGTCATTACTCCTCCGCCTACAATGAAGTATTCAACCTTTTTTTAGTAAAAATGAGAGATAATTCGTTAGACTTCTCACTCATGGTTTTTAGCAGCAGTGAAACGACTTATTCTGCTTCAGATACAACGGTAAAACGTTCTCCAACATGGGCAGCCTGCTCAATTTCATCGACAAGGGCAATGGCGTAGTCGGCATAGCTCACATAGCTGTCACCTTTAGAATTGACAATCAGCTGGTCTTTCCCTTTCACATAAGAACCTGTGCGTTTGCCTGCTGGGTCAAAGAATGCAGCAGGGCTGAGGAAAGTCCATTTTAATCCTTCGGTCTGTTGAAGATCTTTTAGGTTTTCACCTTGCTGTGAAGCAGTCGCCACATACTCCTTTGGAAATTCTGGTGTATCAACAAGTCTTGTTGTTTGAGCCTCATCAACAAATAGACTGCCTGCTCCGCCCACAACGATTAAACGCGTATCCGATATCTCTTTCAAAATATCAATAAGCTTTTTCCCAGCCTCTACGTGAAGGTGCTCTTGTCCAGCAGGTGCACCAAATGCATTGACGATGACATCAAAGCCTTTGATGTCTTCTGCTTGTAAATGAAACACATCCTTCTCGATAACAGCTACGGATGAATTAGTCACCTTTTGTGCATCTCGAACGATGGCTGTCACTTCATGTCCTCTAGATTGAGCCTCTTTTACAATTTCCTGTCCTGCTTTACCTGTAGCGCCAATAATACCAATCTTCATATGAATTCCTCCTGTAAAATGATTTTATTTGATAAATAAAGGTGTAACCAGTATAGTTACAACAGAGGTAAAAAAAATTGAATAATCATCCAATTTTTTTGATTAACACCTGCGTTAGTTCACTTAATTTGATCTCAGCAAGCACTTGCTCCATCGCACTTTGAGCGCGGCACAAGATTAACTCAAGCACAGCCTGGATATTCGCACCGATCGGACAGTCAGGATTTGGGCTTTCATGGATTTGAAACAACTCTCCCTCATCCACCACTTCAACCGCTTTATACACATCCAGCAGCGTGATGTCGTCTTCACTGCGGTTCAGCTGAGAACCACCTTTGCCAAGACTCGTTGAGATTAGGCCTGCTTTTTTTAATTTACTCATAATGCGGCGGATGACCACTGGGTTTGTATTCACACTTCCCGCGATATCCTCCGATGTCTGTAATGATCCTTTTTCAAGTGATAGCAAGGCCAGAATATGGACAGCGACAGTGAATCTGCTGCTGATTTTCATGTTTTCTCACCTCTGTTGTAATCATTATAGTTACACCATAACATATTGTCAACAAAAAAGTCTGCCGAGCTACTCAGCAGACGTAGATTGACGTGCTTTCATTTCTTCTTTCGTATAAATCATGCGCATTGGATTTCCTCCAACAAATGAGCCTGCTGGAACATCCTTATGAACAAGTGTACCAGCCGATACGATCGCCCCATCCCCAATGGTTACACCAGGTAAAATGGTTGAATTAGCTCCAATTAAGACTTCGTCACCAATATAGACTTCCCCAAGTCTGTATTCTTTAATCAAATACTCATGGGACAAGATGGTCGTGTTATAGCCAATCACACTATTTCGACCGACCTTGATTTTCTCAGGAAACATGAGATCCACCATGACCATTAAGGCAAACGCCGTATCCTCGCCGACCTTCATACGAAGAAAGGTTCGGTATATCCAATTTTTCATTCCCATAAAAGGCGTGTACCGTGCTATTTGAATGAAAATAAAGTTTTTCACCACTTTGAAAAAGGAAACCGTCCGATAGACTTGTCGTAACGAATTGACCCCTTTTACAGGATAACGATCTGTTTTTCTCAACTCAATCAGCTCCAACAATCGCCAGGAGATCACTCATTTTCTTCAGCATGAAATCAGGGCGATGCTTTAAAAGGGCCTCTTCTCCCTTAATCGACCAAGCAACACCTGCTGTTTTTGTCCCTGCCGCTTGACCAGACAAAATATCGTGATAATTATCGCCGACCATCACCGCTTCATGTGGATCACTGCCAAGCTTGGATAATGCCAGCTGGACAGGTTCTGGATGCGGCTTCTCATTTTGGACATCATCGAGCGTCACAATCACCTCAAAGAATGGCTCTAAACCTGTCAGCTTCAAACCCATTAAAACCGTATCACGTATTTTTGTTGTGACTATCCCAAGTTTAAATCCTTGATCCTGCAGGACTTTTAATGTGTCTAAAACAGTCTCATATTCAGTCACAAGCAGATCATGCTGTTCATGATTAAACGTTCGGTACATCTGAATCATATCATCCGTTAGCTCAGGGTCCATCGCAGAGAATGTATCAAACAATGATGGACCAATGAAATGAAGGATCTCTTCACGGCTGTACTGACCAGGATAATAATGATCAAGCGTATGTTGAAATGAAGCAATAATTAATTCATTCGTATTGATTAATGTGCCATCTAAATCAAATAGCACGGTGTTAATAGTTGATTCGTTCATATGGCTTCCTTTCTAACAGCTGCAAGCTCCCGCTTCCGCCAAATATAGCTAATGGCAGCTGTTAATAAAATAGCAGATATCAGACGGATGACAAGAAGCGGCCACACAGGAATCCCAAGTGGAATAAATATCAGCGTATCTTCGACCACTGCATGGCAGGCAACAAGGAAAATAAAGGCAAGGGTTAAATCCTTTTTACTCACGCCGTCCTCTTCCACTGCCTTCATCATCACGCCGGCTCCGTATGCCAGACCGATGGTTAATCCAGCTACCATTGTCATCGACGTATTTTCTTTCATTCCAAGCATTCTCGTAAATGGAGACAGCCACTTAGACAGCGTATGGAGCCATCCTAAATCTCTCATGAATTGAATGATGATCATGAGAGGGATGACGATACAGGCGAGCTGGAGCACACCGAGTACGGCTTTTTGTAAAGCGACAAGGACAATCATGTACCAGCTGGAAGGCACATCAGCCGTCTGAGCTGCCGTCAGCAGTCCATATTGTGCCGGCTCCTGGCCTCCCTGCCAAACGAGATGAATGACAATAGCCGAAATAACAGCAAGGCTGATTCTGACCAGCAAAATGACAGACACTCTGAGTCCAACCTTTGCTGCCACTGTCGATTCGATGATCAGGTTATGGCAAAAGGACAGCATCACGGCCAAAATGAACACTTCCTTCACAGGAAGATCTAGTGTCAGAATGGCGGCTATGCCCGCATACAAGTTCAGCACATTTCCTAATACAAGCGGAATGGCCGCTTCTCCTGAAAGACCAAACAACCCCATAAATGGCCGTATGAATTGTATGATCCAATCCATAACAGGCGTATGCTGCAAGATACTGACGAGAATGGTAACCGGAAAGATGACTTTTCCAAGTGTCCAAGTTGTCGATAGCCCTGCTTTTAAGCCGTTTTTCCATGTCTCTCCCATCTCTTCTGATCCCCCCTGCTTAATTCGATGAGGTGTTCTCTTTATAAGGAATCGATGCGTATCCTTTCATTCTTCTAAAGAACATCAGCAGAACAGCCACTGCAAAAATGGCAATCGAAATCATTTGAGCGATTCGTAGATGTTCTGTCAGCATCAAGCTGTCCGTTCTCATCCCTTCAATGAAGAAACGACCGATTGAATACCAGATTAAATAAGACAAGAAGATTTCGCCTCTGCGCAGCGATGTTCTGCGTAATAAAATCAAGATCACAACACCGGCAAGATTCCATAATGATTCGTATAAGAACGTTGGGTGATAATAGGTCCCATCAATATACATTTGATTAATGATAAACTCTGGCAAATGCAAATTCTCTAAAAAGGCTCTTGAAACCGCCTCACCATGCGCTTCCTGATTAATAAAGTTCCCCCAGCGACCAATCGCCTGCCCTAGTAAAATACTAGGTGCTGCTACATCGGCTATTTTCCAAAAGGATACCTTTTTCACTTTTGTAAAGACGATCGCTGTCAGCACAGCACCTATCAGCCCGCCGTGAATAGCAATTCCGCCATTCCAAATCTTAATGATTTCATTTGGATGCTGCTGATAGTAATCCCATTCGAAGGATACATAATAAATTCGTGCACAAATAATGGCTATTGGAATCGCAAATAAGATTAAGTCAATAAACGTATCTTTATTGATTCCTCTCTTCTCACATTCTCTCAGTGCGAGCCAGAGTCCCAGCAAGGCTCCGACCCCAATGATCACACCATACCAATGAACCGAAAGAGGTCCGAGCTGAAAAGCAATCGGATCAATTGGCTGAATCGCTTCGTTCATATAGACAACTCCTATTCATCCTGGCCATTGTCTTCAATGACATCGGCAAGTTTACTTGTAAATTGTTCCGCCGCATTATGTCCCATGCGTTTTAACCTGAAGTTCATCGCAGCCACCTCAATGATTACCGCTAAGTTTCGTCCTGGCCGGACAGGGATGGTCAGCTTCGGTACATCTGTATCGATGATTCGCATCTTCTCTTCTTCAAGTCCTAAACGATCGTACTGTTTGCCTTGTTCCCAAAGCTCAAGGTTCATCACAATCGTAATTCTCTTATAGCTTCTGACAGCACCGGCTCCAAATAAGGTCATCACATTAATGATGCCTAATCCACGGATTTCTAAAAGATGTTCAATCAGCTCTGGTGCGCTTCCAACTAACGTATCCTGATCCTCTTGACGGATTTCCACGCAATCGTCTGCGACCAGCCTGTGTCCCCTCTTCACTAGTTCTAAGGCTGTTTCACTTTTTCCTACTCCGCTTTTTCCAATTAACAATACACCTACACCATATACATCTACGAGCACGCCATGAATGGCGGTCGTTGGTGCAAGCTTACTTTCTAAAAAGTTGGTCAACCGACTCGAAAGTCTTGTCGTTTTTAGGCTTGATCGTAACACAGGGACGCCATTTTCATTTGAAGCTTCAATTAATTCCTTCGGCACTTCACGATCTCGTGACAAAATAATTGCAGGGGTAATATCTGTACAAAGAGACATCATTCTCTGCTTTCGTTCGCGTTCTGGGAGTTGTTCAAAAAAAGAAAGCTCTGTTTTCCCTAAAAGTTGAACTCTTTCTTTTGGGTAATATGTAAAATAACCAGCCATTTCAATACCTGGTCTGGAAAGATCACTGATTGTAATGGGACGATTAATCCCTTCTTCCCCACTTACCAGTTCAAGATGAAATTGTTCCATTATGTCCTTCGTACGAACTTTCGGCACGCTTCTTCCTCCTTTTATCACAGGCGATTCAGAAATACAGCTCTATTTTATCACTTTCAATCATGATCCCAAAACAGTATTTTATCCTGATCCTGTTTCATCTGTTTCACTGGTATAGACAACTATACTTAAAAAGGGTAAACTAAGTCAAAGACAATGACTAAAGGGGGCACAATCATGAGCAGCTCTTTATTGCTCTCCAATATTCATATTGTGACAAAGACTGAAATGATTGCAAACGGTTTTGTCGGTTTACGCGACGGCAAGATTGACTATATTTCAACATCACCACCGACAGGAAATTATGAAAAAGTATATATTTCCCGGGAAAACTTTTATTTACTTCCCGGAATGATTGATATTCACATCCATGGCGGATATGGAGCAGACATGATGGATGCGACATCAGAAGCCATGAATACACTCGCTAACAACTTACCATCAGAAGGAACGACAAGTTTTTTAGCAACAACCATCACTCAAAACCATCATGAGATAGAGCAAGCACTTAAAAATGTCTCTCAGTGGAAACATTATAATGAAGAACAAGCAGGAGTTCAGGCACAATGTTTAGGTATCCATCTTGAAGGTCCTTTTATTTCTAAAGATAAAGCAGGGGCACAGCCTGTTCAATGGATAAAGCAGCCCGATCTCCCTCTTTTTGAAAAATGGCTGGATGCTTCTCAACAGCTTATTCGAATTGTCACGTTTGCACCTGAGGAAGACCCTGACTTTGCTTTTCTTTCTCTGTTGCAAGAAAAAAACATCATTCCTTCTATTGGACATACGAATGCTCGTCATGACATGATTGAATTAGCAGCAAAGCATGGTGCACGCCATGTCACGCATCTTTATAATGCACTGAGTTCGTTTCAGCATCGTGAACCAAATGCTGTGGGAGCTGCTCTTACGAACGAGAATCTTCATACCGAGCTGATTACGGATGGAATACACTCCCATCCACTTTCCATTAAGCTTGCATATTTAGCAAAAGGAAGTGATCGTTTGATCATGATTACAGATTCGATGCGCGCAAAAGGACTCGGGAATGGGACGTACGAATTTGGCGGTCAAACAGTCACAGTCAGCGGCGAAAAAGCATTACTCTCAGATGGTACACTTGCAGGATCGATTCTGAGAATGAAAGATGGCGTCAAACGGATGAAACAGATTACACATTGTGAATGGACAGAGATAGCGAAGATGACCTCAACCAATGCAGCCATTCAGCTAGGACTTGACCAGCAGCTCGGTTCTATCGAAGTTGGAAAACAAGCAGACCTTGTGATTTGGGATGAGTCTGGCGAACTAATGATGACGATCTGCCGTGGACAAATCGTCTTTGAGAAAAAGGAGGCCAATCACTAATGAAGATCATCGAATTTGAAGATAAAGAACAATTAGGAAAAGAAGCAGCAGCCCTTATCGCACGCACAATCGCTTCTAAACCAGATGCAGTACTTGGCCTAGCAACGGGCGGTACACCTCTTGATACATATCAAGAGTTAATTCACCTTCATCAAGCACACCAATTGTCTTTCAAACAAACAAAAACAGTCAATTTAGATGAATATGCAGGACTTGATCCAGATCATGAAAATAGTTATATGACCTACATGAAACGTCATTTATTTGATCATATTGATCTCCCTCAGGATCAGTATTTCCTTCCAAATGGCGCTGCACCTGATTTAGAAAAAGAATGCTTAAGATATGATCAGCTCATTCAAGATATAGGCGGCATCGACCTTCAGCTTCTTGGAATCGGTCAAAATGGACATATCGGGTTTAACGAGCCCGGTACCCCGTTTAACTCAAAGACTCATGTCGTGCAACTAGATGAAAACACCCGGCAGGCCAATGCAAGATACTTTTCTTCTATTGATAAGGTGCCTACACATGCCATTACCATGGGCATTGCAAGCATTCTTTCAAGTAAAAAGATTCTCCTTCTTGCATCAGGAAAATCAAAAGCGAAAGTGATACAATATTTAGAACAGACTGAGATACATCCAGACTTCCCAGCATCTGCTCTGAAACTTCATGAAGATGTGACAATTTTGATTGATCGAGAAGCTGGTTCACTACGCTAAAGCTAAACACGAGAGGATTTTCACATGTTTATTGATAAGCAGTCACCTATTCCGATGTACCATCAGATTATGGAGAACTTGAAAAAACAGATTGAGGATGGAACATTAGCACCTGATACACTCATTCCTTCTGAAAGAGAATATGCCGAACGCTTTGGTATAAGTCGAATGACTGTCAGACAAGCCTTATCGAACCTTGTGAACGAAGGATATTTGTATCGACAAAAAGGAAAAGGCACCTTTGTTAGCCGAAAAAAATTTGAACAGCCGCTTCAAGGCTTAACAAGCTTTACAGAGGATATGCGCCAGCGTGGGCTTAAAGCTTCAAGCCAGCTCATTGACTTTAAAAAAACCGTATGTCCAGAGCACTTACTGCCTGTCTTACAACTGTCAAATAGCGATGCTATATTTGAACTCAAACGGATACGCCTTGCAAATGATGAACCGATGGCGATTGAAACGAGCTATATCCCTGAAGCATTTGCAGGAGATTTAACAAAGGAACATTTAACTGGCTCTATATATGAATATATAGAGACTCAAACAGGCCTTGCAATTGCTCATGCAAAACAAGAGCTTGAAGCGAATGTAGCTTCAAAGGAAGAAGCACACGTGCTGTCTATTTCAACAGGCGATCCCGTGCTCTCAATCGCAAGAACGACTTATTTTCAGAATGACATTCCATTTGAGTATGTTCTCTCCGTGTATAGAGGGGATCGTTACAAGCTCATTCATACAATGGAAAGATAAACAGTGCCCTCATAAAAGGAGGAGCACTGTTTTTTATTTCCTAAGAAATGTTGCTTCACGATCATCTTTTGTATGAATTTTCCATATAGGCGAAATTGCTTTTCCTTGAAAACGATCTTTTGCTACAGTGTACCAATAATAGTCTTCATTTGGCCTTAAGCCTTTCCACTCAAAGCTTGCTTTTTTGCCGCTTTTTACACCGCGTGCCTCTCCTATCAGGACATTTGTGTAGACATTAAGTTCAAAATAATTGGTTTTGACAGATTTCATTTTCGGCGTCAAATCCACATCAATTGAAAATTCATCCTGATCTCCATACGTTTTAGGATCATAGAAATGCTCTTGATTCATATAAGGTGAGTACGTCGTAAAATGAAGCTGGTTTTTTTCTTGATCGGCTGTTATCAGCCTCATAAACCCTTGTCCACCTTCAGGTCCTGACTGATAATCAGCGAGTATTTGATATACTTTCCGGTCTACTTTGCCATCCTGGTCATCGTCAAGCTCATCTACTTTCCTGCTTGCTCCGTGATAATGGCCGCTAAATACTGCCACAATATTGGGATGGCGTTTCACCACCTGATGGAAGATGAGGTCGCCAATCGGGCTGCGGTTGCCACTCACCAACAAATACTCATGGAAATTTAAAATGACGATGCGATCTGGATGCTCAGAAATCACACGGTTTAACCAATCAATTTCATCTTGCTTAATCCCCCAGCCCATGTATACCATCATATAATCATTGCCACCGGCAGAGATGAGATCATAATGACCTCGATTGTTTTGATAGGATTCACCATAGTAAGGTTTATTTGCAAAGCGTTTCTCCCCGAAATATTTCCCATATTCCGCATATAAGCCGTCCTTATGTCGAACATCATGATTTCCTGCTAAAACACCGTATGGAATCTGATGCTCATCTAACACACGCATAAACGTATCGGCACGATGCCATTGTTTATCCTTTGAATCATCCACAATGTCACCTGTATGGAACACATATTGAATGTTTAACTTTTCTCTCTGGTCTCGAATCCACTCGACCATTTGTTTAAAGATATGCGGATAGCTCTTTGCATAATATTGTGTGTCAGACATCCAAACCATCTTATATGGCTTTTGCGCTTTGCTGATTTCATCCTGTACAAGCAAATCAAACGTATGATTCTTCATGTACTGTCTTACTGATAGCAGTCCTTTCAGGTAAAATTCTTTTTGATCTTCAGCAAAATGATGAGTGATTTTATCCCACTTTTCTTGCTGATGATTCCATGCATACATGGTCACCTTTCTCCCTGACAATGAACTCCCTTTCCACATCGCTTCGACGACATCCTTTTCACGTACATCTTGATGAACCTTGATTTGAAAACGATGATAAGGAAAACGATGTAAATCCTTCGTTTCAACTGACTTACCATCAGCAAATGCAATGCGATTCCTTTCTTGATTAGAAAAGATCATTTCTCCTTTTTCGTTAAAGCTTTTTGGCGGTTCTGTCTCCGCTGCATATTTCAAAATCTTCATTGATGGATGCAGCGATGTATATTGATAGGCACGGTAAAAGGAGTAATCCAGCTTATCATTCGTTGGATCCTTGGTGAGCACAGTTTGCTTAGACGATTTCATTTTCGTCTTATCTGCTACTCGTTCTGGTGTCTCAGGGTGTTCATGTACCGTTTTGAATTCTTTTTTCAACGTCGACATGTTCCCTGCGGCATCTTTTGCTTTAATTGTCAACGTGTGCTCACCCGGGTTTAATTCGCTAGAGGACGTCTGATATGGCAAGGAAATTGGCTTGCCATCTACATATGCCTTCATCTCCTCTATGTCACTCCAACGATCCGTTACCTTTGCTTTTAACGTAAAGGCTCCTTTATATGGATCCTTTGTTTGAACGTTGGTCTTGATTTTCGGACCTGTGTTATCAACGTTCACATGTACAGATGCATGCTCGTCTGAGGTTTTGGCCTCAATCAAATGCGGCCCCTCTTTCAGCCTTCTTGTGTCCCACTTCATATAGGTTGAAACATAAGCTTCTTTTGGAATTTCAAATTGAAATGTTCTTACCTGTTTGGCGTTACCGCTGTCTCCCATTTTCCATTCTTTTTGCGGCTTTGCATTGATTGGAGGAATTTGTGTTCCATTCGACAGGATCATCCGGACGTTTTTTAATTCAAAATCATCGTGATTCTCTCCAGGCAGCCGATCTACTGGAGAAGACTTCGTTCCAGCATGGAAGGAGATCGTTTGGAGACCTGCTTTTTTCATCTCTGCTTCTGGTATTGGCATTGTATAGGTACGATACACTTTTGTCGAATCATCAAAAATAGAAAGTAAGTGCTTACCTATGGACACACCATTTTTAAAATATAAATTTGTCCCTTTGACATCAAATGCGATATATGGATCTGCTTCAAGGGCAGAAAATACTTGCTGATTCCGCTTTCCATCTATCAATAATTCAATGCTTTTTTTCCGATCAGACGTTGCCTTTAATGGAAATAATCCTGAAACCGTATCTCCTTCTTCTACATTGAATCGAAGACCGTGGGCTTTGCTAACCTGCTCCACATCAATCATTTTTTTCATCGTCATTGCTGTATTTTCGCCGTCTGACGCTTCAAGCTGATATTCCAATTGTTCTTTACCAATCAACTCAGGTGAGTAAATAATATGATGAAATAACCGGTCGTTATGATCTTTTTGAAGCAGTATTTCCTTGAAATCATCTTTCCGATTTGTTCGATAGCGAAGCTTGACGGTTTTGACGGCCTGATCATCCTGTACATCCGCTTTAATCTCTATGCTTTCAGTTGGTTTCACTGGTTTCCTCACTGTCATATCTTCAATCACAGGTTTATGGATATCTTGAGACATTTCTTTTTTCTCAGATGGAATTTGTGCTTTTAGCACTTTTCCAGGCGTAGGCTCTTCTTCAATTTTCGAGATCAGCTTCATTTGCGAAGTACCGTCCATTGGATATTTAAACAGCAAAGATTTATGCTCACTAAACCATGATGGCTTCAAACGAAATGCTGCTGAAGAAATCTCCTCCCCTATATTTGTTGTGATTGAAACAAGACGAGATTTAGAGTTGGACAGCCCTTTGCTCTCGATGACAGATACATGCTCTCCCTCTTTTAATTGACTTTTGTACATGGCATTGAAGTCCGCTACAGTTAAATGCTCCTGCCCTTTTTTCCTCAGCCAGAAAACATAAGGTTTTCCAGGTGAAATGGTGACTGGATTTGCGTGAAAGGAATACACATCATCCATTTCAGTTCCTTGTGCAGGATTGCGGTAGCGAAGTTGATAATGTTTAAGAGAGATTGGCTCATGTGTCGTGTTATACACCTCGATAAATTCAAATGCATCTTTGCCTTTGCGATTCTTTGAATTGACGACAATTTCCGTGATGACTAAGTCCGGAATGCGAGAAAGATCCTCTTCAAATCCATTTAAGTGTACAGATTGTTCTGCCGTTTTGATCACGGACTTTTGCGTAAGAAACTCTGTATAGTAACGAACGGTTGAATTCCATAATTGATCTGGCGGAATTTTCGCTGTAAATTCTGGCTTCATACCTGGTAACCGTTCCATTGGAAGCAAACGGTACCCCAGTTCATCACTTTGTTTATAGTACAAGTTCGCAGACAAAATTTGTTCCGGATCCGTAATAGACGCACGAAACTGGAGATCACGGCTTTTTTCCCCTAGAACTGGACGGACATCCACATGAAATCGATCAAAGATAAAAGGAGAAAAAGGCTTGTCCGGTATATTGACTTGTGTTTGAATAAAAGGCCCTGCTGAAGCAGGCTGATTGAAACAAAAAAGAATGATAAAAAAACATAAAAGCATGATTTGTCTGCTCACGTTCACCATCGTGCACCGCCTCCTTGGGATATTGTGTCTCCTGAAGGAAGTTTTTATGTCAGATGAAACGGAGAAACGATACAAAATGGTACAAAAAAACCGTTAGCTTTTTTTCGCTAACGGCTCCACAATTCCTTTTTGTATCAACAGATGGAAAATGGATAAAATGACAGCCATCCAAATGGCCGTTCCAAACCCATCAATGTTAAAACTATCACCCATAAAGCTCGATGTCATCATCAATGTGATGGCATTAATCACAAACAAGAACAATCCTAGTGAAAGGACGGTTACTGGAAGCGTTAAAATGATCAAAAACGGCTTCACTAAAATATTGAGCAAGGATAAAATGATACTTGCGACAATGGCTGCCCCAAACCCTTCAATATATACGCTTCCGAGCCCTGGCAGAATGCCTGAATCAAAATATCCAGCAATGACGATTAAAAGTAATGCATTTACTAAAATACTGACGATCCATCTAAGCATTTATTTAGTGCCTTCTTCCGGAACAACAAAATACCAGATGAAGTAGACCAGGAAGATAGGCATAAATGCTGTCAAAAATCCGATGATGACTGTTAAAATGCGAAGCAGGGATGCATCGACACTTAAGTATTCGGCAAGTCCACCAACAACACCCGCTATTTTTTTATCTGTTGCTGAACGATAAAGCTTCTTCATGTAGAATCACTCCTTGTCTGATTGGTGCTTTACTTGAATTGAACCTGTTTTTGTTTCTGCAAAAATGGATATACTGTTCACTGCCTGTTGATTGGCTTTGATCATTTTCTCTTTTTGTAATGTTTCATTTTTCTCTTTAATCATCTCTGCATCAAGCAAATCATGAGAAATAGACCCAAGATTGCTTTTCAGTTCAGCGGTCACTGCACACGCACGCGGGATCTGGACGTCCACACTGCCTGTTGTCGTTTTCGCATAAATGGAACGGCACTTTTCATCCGACAGCTGAACAGCAATGTTTCCGTTAAAGCTTTGGGCATCAATTGATTCACTTTTCCCGCGCAGGTCAATGAGCCCATTGATGGTTTCTACTTCAATCATACCACACTCGTGATCCGCCAGTTTAATTTGTCCGTTTGCTGTTTCAATTCCGACCTTTTCTGCCTGTAACGAGGCAAAAGAGACAACACCATTGGTGGTTTTCGCAGCAAGTTCTTTTGTCTTTAGCTTTTCCCCGCGAATCGGACCATTAAACAGTTTAACCTTGATTTTATCGTATTGGATACGAGGTACATATAAAGTGACATTGACTTTCATCGTCTTCTTTTCGGTCCGTATAAAAAATTTATCCCCTTCCAGGCCGCAGTCCAATTGATTGAGAAATTGCTGTCTTGCCTGCTCTCCGTCCTCTGCACGGTAGATTTTCGCATGGCACTCTGCACGAATATCCCCATCGTCCCAAGGCATCACATTGAGACTGCCGTTCGACAATTGAATATCTAAATGAGAGAGCGTGGCGTCTTTGAACTGAAAAATGTGCTCAACGTCGACCGACTGTCCAAAGTTTAAATCAAGATCTACGTCTTTCACCTTTTTCACCGCAGAATCTAACCAGCCAAACAGCTTTGCACCAAGATTTTCAGTACCATTTCCTTTGCTCTCTGTGCCAGCTTTTTCTTCATGAAAGGTGTGATTAGCTGTAGACTTTTCTAATGAAACAGACTGACTTTCTTCTAGTTTTTCAAGCAGCGTAATCGCTTCTTTTGCCGATAATGTCCCGTCTTCTACTAATTTTAAAATGCGTTCTTTTTCATTCATACAAAGCCCTCCTACGATTTGATGGATTGAAGTACTTTAATACCTTGAATGATATTCCAAATGACAGAGATCAAAAAGCCAATGGCGACTAAAAAGGACAAGATGAGCATCGTGATCACTGGAATAAGTGAGTCACTTGCCTGTGTCGCCAATAAAAATGGGATAGATCCAAAAACCAGTATCACGCACGCTGCAACTGGCAAAAGGTGTGACCACAATGCCCGCATCGCGTGCCGTTTCGTTTCCTTTTGATCAACTACAAAATATGCCACGATCGGTACAATAAACGGCATAAAAAATACACTAAAATAACAAATAGATGCAATGATCGACTGATCTCTATTCATATATTCGCTCCTTCATGATGAAAATTCCTTTCTAACTCATACGTTTATTGCGTATCAAAAGTTTCAAAATCATTCGAATTACATATGACCTTAGACACAAATTATATCTTTTTGCACCTAAGTATAGATTCTTCACGGATTACCCTTTAAAATATGTTGAAAAGATGGTGATTATCATTATAGGGGGTAATTATTTTGACAGATCATCATAATACTAACCACACGGCTCAAACGCTTTTAGACCTTATACAGAAACAGAAAAGCATGAACAGCGATATGATCAGGGAGCTTGAGACCATTCATCCGTCTCATCCAAAGTATGGTGATATCCGTTATTTAAAAGTACTGCTCGACAGCAGCAGCACACATATTTTAAAGGATTTAACGCAACTCAGTCATTTAATGCCAAAGGAAGATGCGCAATAAAAGAAAACCCCTCTTAACGAGGGGTTTCAGCGTGTAGGCAAACCCTCGCATTCTTTGTCAGGACTGCGCGCTGGTGCTCCCGAATGTCAAATTCGCTCCGCGCCAGTGCTCATCCTTCCTAGACTTCAAAGTTTTTCTATCACACTGAAAAGAAGACAAAGGGCTAAAATAAACATCATTTTAGCCCTTTGTCAACAATCTGAAACCCCTCTTAACGAGGGTTTTTTTATGATGAAGTTACACTTTCTGTTTCTTTGACCAACTGTTTCATTCGTTCACGGTCACGTTCTAAAATAGGCTTCAAGTATCGACCAGTGTAAGAAGCTTCTTCTTTTGCAATCTGCTCAGGAGTCCCAGATGCAATGATCGTTCCGCCGCCTGCACCGCCCTCTGGTCCGAGATCAACGAGGTAATCAGCAGCCTTGATAATATCAAGGTTATGCTCAATCACTAGTACCGTATCTCCGTTTTCGACCAAACGCTGAAGCACTTTTAATAAACGGGCAATATCATCCACATGCAGACCTGTTGTCGGCTCGTCTAAAATATAAAGAGACCTTCCGTTTGAACGGCGGTGAAGCTCAGATGCTAATTTCACACGCTGCGCCTCTCCCCCGGACAATGTCGTCGCAGGCTGTCCAAGTGTAATGTATCCTAGCCCAACATCAAAAATCGTTTGAAGCTTCCGCTTAATTTTCGGGATATTCTCGAAAAATTGGAGTGCGTCCTCCACAGTCATTTCAAGGACATCGGCAATGTTTTTCCCTTTATATGTGACCTCAAGTGTCTCGCGGTTATAACGTTTCCCGTGGCACACCTCACAAGGCACATACACATCAGGTAAAAAGTGCATTTCGATTTTAATAATGCCATCTCCACGACACGCCTCACAGCGTCCGCCTTTGACGTTAAAGCTGAATCTGCCTTTTTTATAGCCTCGTATCTTTGCTTCATTGGTTTGTGCAAACACATCCCGCACATCATCAAATACGCCTGTATACGTAGCTGGATTGGATCTCGGCGTACGGCCGATTGGAGATTGATCAATATCAATCACCTTATCTAAGTGATCCATTCCTTTGATCTCTTTGTGCTGTCCTGGCTTCGCCTTCGCTCTGTGCAGTTTTTGCGCAAGTGATTTTAATAGAATTTCATTCACAAGCGTACTTTTCCCTGAGCCGGACACACCGGTCACAGCTGTAAAGACGCCTAGAGGAAACTTCGCATTGACGTTTTTGAGGTTGTTTTCTTTTGCACCTTTGATCTCAATGTAGCGGCCGTCAGGCTTTCTTCTTTCGATCGGCAGCGGAATAAATTTCTCACCCGATAAATATTGTCCTGTTAAAGATTTCTTGTCCTTCATGACTTCTTCCGGCGTCCCAGCTGAAATCACTTCTCCTCCATGAACTCCTGCTCCAGGTCCAATATCAATCAAATAATCAGCGGCCAGCATCGTATCCTCATCATGCTCTACGACAATGAGGGTGTTCCCGATGTCACGCATGTTTTTCAATGTCCCGATCAACCGGTCATTATCACGCTGATGCAGACCAATGGATGGTTCATCTAATATATAAAGAACACCTGTCAGCCTTGACCCGATTTGAGTCGCCAGACGAATCCGCTGCGCCTCTCCGCCGGATAGTGTGCCCGCTGACCGGCTCAATGTGAGGTAATCTAATCCCACATTATTTAAGAAAGACAAGCGTTCTTTGATTTCACGTAAAATGAGCTGGGCAATCTGCAAATCTTTCTCAGACAACTCGATTTCACCATATAAATCAAGGGCATCAGAGACAGACAAATCAGTGATTTCTCCGATATGTTTTCCATTGATCAGAACCGCAAGCGTTTCTTTTTTCAGACGATATCCTTTACATGTCGGACATGGCTGATTAGCCATATATTTTTCCATTTGCTCACGAATATAATCAGAGCTGGTTTCCTTATAGCGTCTCTCAATGTTACGAAGAACGCCTTCAAATTCAATTTCATTTTCACGTACCTGACCAAAATCATTTTCATATTTAAAATAAATCCGTTCAGAGCCGCTGCCATATAAAATTATATCAAATAAATGCGACGGTATATCCTTCACTGGAATGTCCATGTCGATGCCGTAATGTGTACATACTGCCTCAAGAAGCTGAGGATAGTATTGTGAGCTTTGCGGCTCCCATGGGGCAATAGCATGCTGTCGTAACGTCAAATCCTTATTAGGGATGACGAGCTCAGGGTCAACTTCTAGTTTAGAGCCAAGCCCGTCACAGCTCGGGCAGGCACCGAAAGGACTATTAAATGAAAACATTCTCGGCTCAAGCTCACCAATAGAGAATCCGCAGTGCGGACAAGCATGATGTTCACTGAATAACAGCTCTTCTTGTCCAATCACGTCAATCATCACACGGCCTTCACCTAGTCGCAGCGCCGTTTCAAGGGAGTCAGACAGCCGAGCCGCAACGCCTTCCTTCACCACGATTCGGTCAATCACGACTTCAATGGAATGCTTCTTGTTCTTTTCAAGCTCGATCTCTTCTGACAGATCTTCCATCTCTCCGTCGACTCTTACTCGAACATAGCCCTGCTTTCGAATTTGATCAAGTACTTTGACATGTGTTCCTTTGCGACCAGATACAACCGGAGCAAGCACTTGCAATTTCGTTCTTTCTGGATATTCTAAAATACGATCTGTCATCTGCTCAATCGTTTGGGACGTAATTTCAATCCCATGTATCGGACAAATAGGTTTCCCGACTCGAGCATACAAGAGACGTAAATAATCATAGATTTCAGTAACGGTTCCAACCGTTGATCTAGGGTTCCGGCTCGTCGTCTTCTGGTCAATACTAATCGCCGGAGAAAGACCTTCAATGGCATCTACATCCGGTTTATCCATTTGACCGAGAAATTGGCGCGCATACGCTGAAAGAGATTCAACGTATCGGCGCTGACCCTCTGCATAAATGGTATCAAAGGCAAGAGACGATTTTCCTGAACCAGATAAACCCGTGATGACCACTAGCTGGTCACGCGGGATATTCACATCAATATTTTTAAGGTTGTGGGCTCTAGCACCTTTCACCTCTATTCGTTCCATAGCCATCAGGCAATCATCCTTCCGCTTTTAGCTCTAGCAATAGATCTCTTAATTCTGCTGCTTTTTCAAAATCAAGCGCTTTTGCTGCATCTTTCATTTCCATCTCGACCTTTTCGATCACTTTTTCTCGTTCTTTTTTGCTCATTTTTGACAGCTTTGGTGCTGCATTTGTTTCATATTCTTCCGATTCCTCATGTATCTTTGTTGCCTTAATGGCATCTCTGATTTTCTTATGGATGGTTTGCGGAGTAATCCCAAATTTCTCATTATACGCCTCTTGCTGCTCTCGTCTGCGCTTCGTTTCTTGAATCGCAATATCCATTGATTTGGTCATTTTATCTGCATACATAATGACCCGGCCTTCTGAATTTCTCGCTGCACGGCCAATCGTCTGGATGAGGGATCTTTCAGAGCGTAAAAAGCCTTCTTTATCCGCATCTAAAATCGTCACGAGCGACACCTCTGGAATATCCAGTCCTTCACGAAGAAGGTTGATTCCCACAAGCACATCATATTTTCCGAGACGTAAATCTCGAATAATCTCAATCCGCTCAAGGGTTTTAATTTCTGAATGCAGATAATTGACCTTGATTCCGATCTCTTTTAAGTAATCTGTGAGATCCTCAGACATTTTCTTCGTCAGCGTAGTCACGAGCACACGCTCATTTTTCTCAATTCGCGCATGAATTTCTCCAATTAAGTCATCAATTTGACCTTCAATCGGACGCACTTCAATGATTGGATCAAGTAAACCTGTTGGACGAATAATTTGTTCTACAACCTCTGGGGTTTTCTCAAGCTCATAAGGACCAGGAGTGGCAGATACATGCACAATATGGTTGATATGCTTTTCAAACTCATCAAAGGTGAGCGGTCTGTTATCAAGTGCTGAAGGCAGACGGAATCCGTGATCAACCAACACTTGCTTTCTTGCTTGGTCCCCGTTGTACATCGCGCGGATTTGCGGGATCGTCACGTGTGACTCATCGACAACAATCATAAAATCATCTGGGAAATAATCAAGCAATGTGTAAGGTGTTGAACCAGGAGGGCGCAAGGTCAGATGCCTTGAGTAGTTCTCGATTCCTGAACAAAAGCCCATTTCTCTCATCATCTCAAGGTCATATCTTGTCCGCTGCTCAAGGCGCTGCGCTTCTAGCAATTTTCCATTATCTCGAAGCTTTTCGAGCTGCTCCTCAAGCTCTTGTTCAATATTAATAATTGCTTTTTCCATTTTTTCTTCTCTTGTGACGAAGTGAGATGCTGGGAAAATAGCCACATGTTCACGATCACCGAGTATTTCTCCAGTCAATGCATCCACTTCACGAATACGTTCAATTTCATCACCGAAAAACTCCACTCTGATACAATGCTCATCACGTGAAGCAGGAAAAATTTCAACGACGTCTCCTCGTACTCTGAAGGTTCCGCGCTGAAAATCTATATCATTACGAGAATACTGAATGTCCACCAGCTTACGAAGAAGCTGATTGCGTTCAATCTCCATTTCAGTACGTAAAGACAGCACAAGCTCTCGGTATTCCTCTGGCGAACCTAAGCCATAAATACAGGACACACTGGCAATGATGATGACATCTCTCCGCTCAAATAACGAGGACGTAGCGGAGTGTCTCAGCTTATCAATCTCATCATTGATGCTGGCATCCTTTTCAATAAATGTATCAGTCTGAGGCACATACGCCTCTGGCTGGTAATAATCATAGTAACTCACAAAATATTCGACAGCATTATTCGGAAAGAATTCCTTGAACTCGCTGTATAGCTGACCGGCAAGTGTCTTGTTATGCGCAATGACAAGTGTCGGTTTGTTCACTTCTTTGATCAGGTTGGATACAGTAAAGGTCTTTCCCGTACCTGTAGCACCTAACAGCGTTTGATGCTGTTTCCCCTGATGGATCCCCTCAACAAGCTTTTCAATCGCCTTCGGCTGATCTCCTTGGGGCTGATAGTTAGAAACTAATTCAAAGCGGTCACTCACATCAAAGCCTCCGTTTCGTTACGAAATCTATCTAATGAATATATTATCATAAAAGAACACAAAAATACGAACTAAAGTTCGGCTCTTGCTTGATTTTTATTTCCAATACAGTCATACCCTCTCTTCAATGGCAAATAACCCTCTTACGAAAACCTTCCTTTCAGTATGGAACATTTTGGTGAGAGATATTCGATGAGCAGAAAAAGAGCACAAAAAGAAAGCTGCACTCACTAGAATTCGTAAGCACAGCTTAAAAACGTCACCTTTCGGCCTATCACGCTCTTAATGATGACATCAATGATGTTTTTCAGCCTTTTCTCTTTTTTCAATTTCTTTTTTAGCCATATACAATGCCCCAGCTACTAAAGAAATTATATCTAATCCCACAATAAAGTAGGTTTCTGTATAGCCCTTCATGTACGAGGCAAATAAAAGCGCTGCTGTTAATGCAATGCCCACATAATGATTATAAGTAACCTTTGAAAATAAAATAACGAGCAGGAAAGGAAAAACAAGTGCAAATATGGCTTTTGTAATCACAAAAACCCTCCCTCTTCTTGGTCTACTTCCTTGATTATAGTAAAGATTGGCATATTGAACAATTCACAGTTTTCAATTTCACCTATTTTTCTTTCTGTTCGGAGACTTTTGATATAGATATGGAAGGAAATTAGTGAGAATGTCCCCTTTGTAAAGATAGGTCTTTCCGTCTTTGACAGTAACATCCAATAAATCCTATGATTAAAATGATAGTGCGCACTATCATTTTAAAAACTATAGAGAGACATACAAACCATTGGCTATTTGGATAAGGGGGCATTCCCATGTATTCAGTTTTATTTCATGCGGCTGAAGAATCCGCAGCACTCGCAGGGGCAAAAGGCTTGAATTTAATTAAATTAAACAATCACGGACTGCCAGTCCCAGATGGATTTATTATCAAAACCAACAGCTTTTCCAGCTTTCTTTCATATCACAACCTGCATCCAACTGAACAAAACCTTGCTCACAAAATCAAAGAAGCATCGTTTCCTTCTCAAATGGAAGCAGAACTCCTTTCGTCCTTTCAATCATTGCGGAAGACTTATCCCTCAGTTGCAGTTCGATCCTCTTCTGTTGCTGAAGATCTCGAAGGCGCCTCATTTGCAGGACAGTACGAGACCTATTTAAATATCAAAACAAATGAAGAATTCCTACAGGCTGTCAAAGAATGCTGGTCTTCTTATTTTGCAGCGAGAGTGACAGAATATAAGGAAGAGATGGATGAAAACGGGGAAGAGATGCCGCTCATGGCTGTTGTCGTGCAAGGATTGATCCATTCTGACGTCTCCGGAGTCATCTTTAGTGAGAATCCCGTATCGGGAAAAACAAATGAAATGATGCTGACAGCAAGCTACGGACTAGGAGAAGCAATCGTCTCTGGGCTTGTGACACCAGACACATTTATTGTAAACAAAGAGACACTTTCTATTGAAAAATCACTTGGAACGAAAGAGCTGCAAATTGTTCCTTATCAAGAGGGTGTCATAGAACAAGCAGTAACGGAGGAAATGGCTGGGCAATTTTGCCTGAATGATGATCAATTAGAAGAAATGACGCAAATCACCAAACAAGTAGAAGCACTTTATGGACATGGAGTCGATATCGAATTTGGAATAACAAATGGCACATTTTATTTACTTCAAGCCAGGCCGATTACCGCAGCTCTCCCAAAAGCAGCAGATGAAACAGCAGGTGTTTCTTTTCAAATGCAGCCAGATGAGCTGCAGGATTTCTGGATCTCAATGGACGATCATATGCCGGGCCCAACAAGTCCTCTCTTCTCAAGTCTGATCATCCCAGCATTAAAAAGCGGAATGAAGAAAAATGGTGAAAAATATCAAGTACCTGATCTGAATATTAAAAATATCAAGCTTTATAGAGGCCACCTGTACTCAGCACCGTCACTGCCTGAAGCGAGTGCAGAAGCTCCTCCAGTTTTTGATGAGCGCATATTTGAGTTATTTCCGCATTTAAGTGAACGTATGTATGAGATTTTAGAGAAAAATTTCTTTCCCTTTTACGAAAAACTCGATCGCCAAATGAAGGAACCTATGACCATTGAAGAAGCCATCATCGGCTTCGAAGAATTAAAGGCTTTTTATATACAAGCCTACGATGATCATTTTGATATTGTCATACCACAAGTTATTCTATCGGCTATGATCGAAGACATGCTTGTGACATATACTGGTGATCAAACACAAGTGGTCCTGCTGCATGAGATGTTGATAGGCGTGATGAACAAATCTCTTGAAACAGACAAGAAGCTTTCTGATTTTGCAAAGAGTGTCCTTCAAGATCCTGAACTTCATCAAGCATTTATGAACAATGAAAAGGACCCAGAGCTGCTTGATGCACTCAATCACTCGGAAAAAGGCAGACACTTCATTTTGGAATTAGAGGAATTTCTTCAAGTCTATGGCTGGCGATCTGTTAAAAGTCATGACCTTACGGAAGAGACATGGGTGGAAAACCCTGAGTTTATTTTAGATATCATCAGAAACAACATTCAGTCCCAATGTGATTTTGATGAAGAATTTGTACAAGCCGTCATCAAAAGACAAGAGACATATGAACATTTTATGAGCCAAGTGAAGGATGAAGCGTTTAAAACAAAATTTGAGACACTTTATCAATTTGCCCTACAGGCCGCTAATATCCGTGATGATCATCACTTCTACATTGATGCCATGTTAGATGCTAAAGCCAGGGTATATCTATTAAAAATTGGTGAACTTCTTGTACAAAAAGGAGCGATTCCCCATCAAGAAGATCTATGGTATCTCTACGATGAGGAGGTACACACAGCGCTCACAACGTCTACAACATTCGACACGGTCATCGCACAAAGAAAAATTGAAATGAAAGAAAATGAAGCCATTCAACCACCAGCTTATATGGGCACCCCCACTGAAGCTGAATTGCAGCAAGTGGAAAGAATGCTCGGTTCATTAAGAGAAAATGAAAATAACACAAACGATATGATCTATGGAATTGGCGCATCTAGCGGTATTGTTTCTGGAAGAGTAAAAGTCATTACATGTGCTGAGGAATTCTCACAATTTCAAAAGGATGATATTTTAGTTTGCAAAACAACCACACCTTTATGGACGAGCTTATTTAGAGATGCAAAAGCAGTCATAACCGATGCTGGCGGCATTTTGTCTCATTCAGCTATTATCGCTAGAGAGTATATGATGCCAGCTGTCCTAGGTACCCGAATAGCGACTGAAACACTTCAATCCGGTGACCTTGTGACAGTAGATGGTAGCAATGGACGCATTCAGATATTAAAACAGCATTCACGTGTCTAACTTTATCGTTTTGGGTCATATTGGCGGTCATAGGTTTTATCGGTATACTTACTTTGTTGCAAACACATTCATAACCTGAGGTGAGTATGCTTGTTAAAATCTACAAATCAACGAATCATTCGCGCAACAATGGATTTATTAACTGAAAAGGGCTATCAAAAAACCACAACCAAAGAAATAGCCACAAAAGCGAATGTCAGTGAAGCGACTATTTTCCGCAACTTTAAAAACAAACGCGGCGTCATTACTGCCATTATGAAAATGAAATCGACACCGACGAAAACCTTAGAAGCAGAATTTAAAGGCGATTTATACACCGATTTAAAGTTTCTCGGTTCCTATTTCCTTGAAGATTTAACTTCAAAAAAAGAATTTATTTATATCAGCATGCGAGAACCAGCTATGTTTAAAGATTTGACCAGTCATGAAAAAATTTATCCTCAAGAACTAAGGGAAATGCTGATACAATATTTCAAAAAGATGAGTGCTCAGCATCATGTCTTAAAAGGAAAAGAAGACATTTATGCAGACATTTTCATTAGTACGTATTTCGGTTTTTTTATTCAGCAGCTAGAGCAAGACTTCCAACTCGTTTTAACACAAAAAGATGATTTTATTGAGACATACACACACATTTTCATGAGAGGAATTTCTCCCGTTTAAAGGGTGGAATTCTTCTTTTTTACAAAAGGTGGTATACACATTGAGGTTACAAAAAGAGAGCTTGATCATCTATTCTTTGTTACTTGGAGCTATACTAGTTCCGGTCAACTCAACGATGATCGCAGTCGCTCTATCATCCATATCAACTTATTATGATCAATCCATTTCAAACATTACTTGGGTTGTCACGATTTATCTTATTGTCATGGCGGTCACTCAGCCTATCGCTGGTAAGTTAGGAGATATATACGGACACCGCCGCATGTATTTAACCGGAGTGACACTCTTTTTAATCGGCTCGATTGGCTGTGCTTTAGCACCTAACCTAGCATTTCTCATCATCTTTCGATCCATTCAAGCAGCTGGCGGGGCTATTTTAACACCGAATAGCATTGCATTGATTCGTGCAACAGTATCACCCGAAAAACTGTCTAAAACAATGGGTTACTTTGGATTTGGTGCTGGTATTGGTGCTGCACTTGGGCCTTTTATTGGATCGATTCTCATTCAGAGTTTTGATTGGCATTCCATATTCTTAGTGAATATCCCATTTCTGTTTCTTACACTTGTCACCGGTATTTTACTCATTCCAAACATAAAGCATACACGCCTACAAGCAAGGGTAGATATCATCGGTTCATTTTATTTAACCATCGGAATTGCCACAATCATTCTATGCACAAAAAGCCAGTTACTAAATGAATATTTAATTTATGGCATTTTAGCATTGATTGTGATTCCTTTATTCTTTAAACATGTACGGAAAGTAAAGAATCCGATCATCGATTTGTCCCTATTTAAAAACAGTTCATTTACAAATGCGAATCTGTCGATCATGCTAAGTAATTTTGTCATGTACGCCATCCTTCTTATTATGCCGCTGTTTATGGAACAACAACTTGCCCTTTCTCATACACAAGGCGGTATGATTCTATCGGTATTTTCGCTTTGTATGTCTCTTAGCGGTTTGCTAGGGGCTAGACTTCATCCGAAAAAAGGCGCGAAAAAAATGATTCGCTTTTCATTTCTCTGCCTCACTTTATCAGGCATCATGTTAATTACATTGAGTCAGTACCCCTCCTTACCACTGCTAATCGTGACACTAATCGCAGGTGGAATTTCATCAGGGATTGGTATGACCAGTATGCAGATGGCTTCTTTAACTGCTGTTGATCAAAGCTTATCTGGTTCGGCATCTGGTATTTTCTCTACCTTTCGATACTTTGGCAGTATCATTTCATCGACATTGATTGGTATCATGAGTGGTTTCCAATCTTTATTTATTGTATTAATGGGCGCAGGAATCCTTGGTTTCCTTTTATCTCAACGCGTCAAAACAAGTTCCACCTCTCCATCATCGGGGCATTCCGCCTAATGACTCCCTGCGCTCTATGTTGATTTAGAGCGGGGGAGTTTTCATCATTTGTATCACTGTAAGCTAGAGCGGGTACAGTAATCAAATATTGAAAATCCTTTTTTAAAGATGAAAAAAAGCCATATGACTAGACAAAAAAGGAACTTTCGATCGAAATTGTCCCCGTTCACCCACCTAAAAGCTGTTTTTCATCTCTTCCAGTACTGATAACTTCGATTTTTTTTCACAATTTTTGTGGTATGCTTTTTGAAAATATAGGACGCAAAGGAGCGGAAGAATGGAACGTGCAAAATATGTTTTGATCTGTTTATCAGCTCTAATATTATTCCTGTCAGGCTGTGGCAAAGACCAGCAATTTAATCCACCTGGCAGCTCTCAATCGATCGCGGTCATCTCTCAATTAAAAAAAGCTTCCTTTTCAATAGTTGATTTACAAAAGAATAAAATGATCTCTTCCGTTGATTTAAAACATCCGCTCACTGACCTTATCCAAATCAACAAAGACGTCATCATTGCAACAAGTAAAGAAGGAGAATCGCTTATCGAAATTAATTTAAAAAAAGGTACAGCAACAGATTATATGGATGTGAATAAAGGGCTGACTTCTCTTACATATGATGCAGCTTCTCACACCTTAATTGCAGCGGATACACAGAAAAATGTCGTTTATTTTATTGATACGCAGCGTAAAAAAATAAAAGCAACTGTGAAGACCGGAAAGTTACCTTCTTCTATGACATTTTCTTCTTCAGGTACTTTATTTGTTTTAAATGCAGAAAGTCATACTGTCTCCGTCATAGATATTGAGAAGCAAAAACATATACGTACGTTCTCTGTACTTGAACGGCCTTCTGGTATTCATTTTGATGGAAAGTCCATTTGGGTCGGTGGACACGGTAAACAAGGTACCTTAAATAAAAGCATTTTTTCTTACGACCCAAAAACAGGTAAAAAGCAGCGAGAAATGAAACTAGGCGTTATGCCCGTTGCATTCTTTTCAGAGAAAAATTCTTCTACTTTATATGTACTTTGTCATGGAGATCATACGCTGTACAAAGTAGATACAGAGACAAATAAGCAGCTTGCTTCTGTTGAAACTGGTCAAAACCCGAATTATATCACCGCTGATACCACATCAATATATGTGAGTAACTTAGATGACAATTCAGTATCAATTATCGATAAACATACATTCATGATGAAAAATCGACTGAATGTCCCATCAGGACCTTATGCTATCGTGTTGGAGGAAAAGAAATGAAAGAACAAATGCATATTTTAATCGTAGACGATGAGTTCGATATGCTTGAGTTAATCGGATCCTTTTTAAAGAGACAAGGCTTTCACATCATCACAGCTAATAATGGAATGGATGCCTTACGCCAGCTTGAAAAGGAACCCGTTGACCTTGTTGTACTGGATATCATGATGCCTGATATGGATGGATTTGAAGTCTGCCAGCGTATTCGGCAAACATCTCAAATCCCCATTTTATTCTTAACAGCTAGAAGTAATGAGGAGGATCGAATTAGAGGTCTAGAAATTGGTGCGGATGACTACATCATGAAGCCTTTCAGTCTACGTGAGCTTGCAGCAAGAATTGAAACAACCTTGAGACGAATTAGAGGTCTTTCGCTAAAGCGCAGCCGAATACAGATTGGCAACATGGAGATTGATCAGGATGGCAGACAAGTCTATATCCATCAGGAGCCCATTAATTTAACTAGAAGAGAATTCGATTTACTCATGTTTCTTTTACTCAATCAAGGCCAAGTGTTTTCACGAGAACAGCTCTATCAAAAATTGTGGGAATCACACTCCACGAGCGGCTCTTTACGAACAGTCGATACACATATCAAAACGCTGCGACTGAAATTAAAGGGAGCGGAACGGCATATTAAAACCGTTTGGGGTGTCGGCTATAAGTTTGAGGAGGAAGAATGAAGCCTTTATCGATTAAAAAGAAAGTGCTCTTCTTAATCCTTGTAGTGACCGGAATCGTTGCTGCCTCAGCTCTTGCCCTTACCTATTACTTATACCAGCACTTATATATTGATAAACAGATCGATTCCTTAAGTTTACAAGGTAAAAAGCTGGCACAAATCTATCATAAACACGGGAAAGATACGTATTTTACCGATAGAATAAAATGGGCAAACGACTCAAGTCAGGCGAACATTATTTTTACAGATGACCCAATGGAGCTTTCAAGTGGTCTTCCTTTTGATACGAACACAAATGATAATCTCATTACGTTCAAGGAACGCCAAAAGCTCCTTCAAGGGGAAACCGTCGTGCTGATTAGAGAACACTCACAGTTTCATCAAGATATTCTTGGCATCGCCATCCCTGTTTTCTCAAGCAAAGATGAGCTATCGGGGACAATTTTTCTATCCATGCCCTTATCGGATGTGTATGAACCCTTTGTCCAAATCAGATTGACACTTGGCATATCCATTTTATTGATCCTGCTCCTGATTTTTTTTATCGGATATAAAAGCTCCAATAAAGTCGTGCGGACAATTAATCAAATGAAAGAAATTGCTATGGAAATGGAATCTGGTGATTTTTCAAAACGTATGGCAGTGACCAAAAACGGAGATGAGTTAAACCAGCTGAGCCGCTCCTTTAACAAACTGTCTTCTACCCTTGAAAAAGTTGAGCAGCACCGCAGGGAATTTCTTGCGAATGTCTCTCACGAACTTCGGACTCCGCTAAGTTATATGAAAGGATATGCTGAAGGAATTGAAGAAGGGATCATTGATCAAAAAAAAGGAATGCACATCATCCAGGATGAGGCCGCACGTTTAAGCCGGCTTGTGCACGATCTTTTAGACCTTGCGCAGCTAGAAGGTGATTCTTATCCACTAACGATGGAGCCAATTGTCTTTGCACAGCTGATTCATGACGTTCTTGATCAAATGGCATTTATCGCTAATCAAAAAGGCATTTATCTGAAACGAACACTTGATGAGGATTGTATTGTGTATGGCGATAGCGATCGGCTGCAACAAGTGGTTCGTAATTTACTGGACAATGCCATTCATTACACTCCCTCTGGAAAATCGATCTCGATTGAATTACTAGTTCACCAGCATATGGCTGAATTGAGAGTGACAGATGAGGGCAACGGCATTCCAAAAGAAGACCTTCCACATGTTTCAGAGCGATTTTACCGAGTAAATAAGGCACGTACGAGAAAAGATGGCGGCTCCGGTCTTGGACTAGCCATTGTCTATCAAATCATGAAAAAACATCATGGCACGTTCGATATTCAATCTGAGCCAGGATGCAGTACGACAGCCATCATTCAGCTGCCAAATACTCCGATCGATGAAGACCTGCCTACGACATAACAAATTCGATTTTAAAGGTAGGGTCATTCGCTTGATCCATATATACGCATCAGTCGTCTAAATTCGAACAGCTATTTTCAGCCCCTTTTTGATCATCTACTTTTATGCATCAATTCCTTTCAAAAGGAGAGTCGATTGCTTCAGTTCAAACAATAAAACTACATTAAAAAAGCGTGCCAGACCTTCTTCAAAAGTCCTGCACGCTTTTAAATTAAACAACTGTTTCAAACCGCTTTCTATTGATGAAGAAAGAAAGAGTGATGATGAGATAGATACCCATTGTGACCAAGGTTTGGACGATCGGAGTTGTTGATACTACGCCAATAAAAATGGCAATGATCGCAATGACAGAAAACCATGTCGTGAAAGGATACAGCTTGACGCGATATCCTCCTGGTGCTGTTACGCTTCGAGACTTTAGATGCCCGACAGCAATAATAAACCAGATGAATAAGACTGTGTAGCTTAAAGATCCCATTAAATAATTAAAGGTTTGACTTCCTACAAAAAGAGAGATTAATACGGCTGCATACAAAGTAGATGTACATACTAGAATCGCTCTGACTGGCACCTGCTGTTTCGACAGCTTAGAAAAACCCTTCCATACACGGCCATCCATCGCCTGTGTAAATAGTACCCTTGAAGAAGCATACAGACCAGAGTTCATAGAAGACAAGATCGCTAGTAAAATAATCCCGTTCATGATATCACTTGCATATGGCACACCAATCGTTGCAAACACCGTGACGAATGGACTCACTTGCTCATTGTTTACTTGATTCCAAGGAATCAAGCTGACGATGATGAAGAACGGAAGTACATAAAAACCGATGATTCGTACAAATGTACTTTGAATGGCCTTTGGGATGACTTTTTCAGGGTTTTTTGTTTCTGCTAATGTGACCCCAATCATTTCAGTTCCCCCATATGAATACACGACCACCAGCATTGCCGCAATTAAGCCGCCCGTTCCATTCGGGAAAAATCCCCCGTGGTCGGTTAAGTTGGATAATCCCGGTGCTGCATGCTGTCCGAATGAGACAAACAGCATCGTTAACCCAATGATAATAAATAAAAGAATGACAGCAATTTTTATAGAGGCTAACCAGTATTCTGTCTCAGCAAACATTTTGACTGAACAAACATTGATCAATGTCACAACAAGTGAAATGATTAACACAAGTGTCCATATTGGTACTTGCGGGAACCAGTACTGAATAAAGATTGCAGACACGATCGCTTCTGCTGCAATGTTCAGCACCCACATTTTCCAATAGATCCAGTCTAAGAAATAGGCGGGGTATTTGCCTAACACAGGTTCAATTAAATCACGAAATGTTCTAGCGCCAGGTCGTGCAACCGTCATTTCGGCAAGTCCTTGCATAATAAATAATAAAATAAGACCACCAATCATATATGCCAAAATGACAGCAGGACCAGCGATATCAATGGCAGAACTGCTTCCTTTAAACAGACCAGCACCGATGGCACCGCCAAGTGCGAGCATCATGATATGCCTTGACGTCATTGTTCGTTTTAACTGCACATGTTCCTTTTCCATTTTCTATAGCTCCTTTAAATTTGAATCTTCAGACAAATATAAGATAAAAGCATATAAAAAGGCCAGTCATCTCCTTGAAGAGACGACTGACCTTGCAACCGCGTTACCACTCTTATTGATTCAGACATAGCTGAATCCAACTTGAAACCCGATAACGGAGGTCACACGTAAAGACTTACTATTCATTCAGTCTTGCCGCTCCTTGAGCGAGTTCAATGATTCGTTTTACTGCGTTGCACCACCCCGCAGCTCTCTTAGAAAACGGATATTCATTTACTATTCTCAAGTCAAAGCGTTTTATAGTCAATTTGTCTATTTATCAAAGATTTTATTTTTTAAATATACTGACTAACCACGCAATTGTCAACAGCCTTTTTCAGACATTTTCTTTTAACGAATCCAAACGGCTACTTCATCCATCGGACGACGCGTTTTGCCGCGCTTTGGCTCAATGACTCGATACCCAAAGGCTGCCATGACAGAGATGTCGTACTGACCACCTTCAAGTAATTCTTCTTCCTTAAGAATACGATGAATCTCATCGTAGCTGAATCCCTCAACAGGGCATGAATCAATGCCGATTTGTGCCGCGGCTGTCATCATATTTCCAAGGGCAATATATGTTTGTTTGGAAGCCCAATCGAAGAGCGTACGGTCATTTTCCATCAAATGAAGATCATTCTCTTGGAATTCTTTGTAGCGTTCTTTTACCATTTCAAACGTTTCGTCTGTCATTCCCTTGATTTCCTTGTTGATGTATTCTGCATATGCTGAATCATACCGGGCGTCTGTTCTTGCCAAAATGATCACAAAATGGCTGGCAGTTGGAAGCTGCTTTTGCGCACCCCATGTATATTCTTTTAATTTCTCTCTAAATGCTTCATTTTGAACGACGAGAAATTTCCAAGGCTCAAACCCGACAGAGCTTGGGGAGAGTCTTCCTGTTTCTAAAATGAACGCAAAGTCATCTTCTGGAATCTTTTTCGTCGGGTCAAACTCTTTTGTCGCATGACGGAATTCATACGCCTCAATGATTTCTTTTTTTAATTGCTCTTTGTCTCGCATGGTATTCATCCTTTCTAGTGAACGATTAGGGTGAGAAGTTTCATCAATCCAATTTCTTTCCATTCCCATATAGAAATTGTTATGATAATAAAACAAACAGCCCGAATGTGTGATGTGATATCTCTATGGTAAAAGAAAAGCTTCCATTGATTCAAGTACGCACATTTTTGTTCGTTAGGTACAATCATGTTCGTTTATCACCCATTTCGTCTTAGAAAGGAGTGTAAAGATGAGTGCACCATCCAATCCAGTCAGTATTGTCAATCATGGCTGTCCCGTTTCAACCACAACGAGTGTAATAGGAGGAAAATGGAAAGGAGTGATCCTTTATCATTTGACTTGCGGTCCAAAACGATACAACGAATTACGCCGGCTTCTGCCAAGGATTTCTCAGCGTGTTCTCACGCTGCAATTGCGCGAGCTAGAACAAGACGGCGTTGTTCACAGAAAAGTCTATGAGGAGGTCCCTCCTCGTGTCGAATATTCACTCACTTCTCTTGGAGATACTTTAAAACCCATCATCTTCGCTATGCGTGAATGGGGCGAATCCTATGGAAAAGAAGCTCGCCCAAAAGAAAAAAGCTGCCATCTCTAGCAGCTTTTTTTTATGATGAAATCGCCGTTGATTCTTGCTGTGGATCATCCTTCACAAACAGGATGCCAAGCTGATGATGCTCCCCTTCGTAAGAAGCGCGTTTCTCAAACCTTGTCTGACCATTCAAGCCAATGATCTCAAGCTTTGTCAGAGCACGATTGGTTTGAAGGGCTTCGTAAAATTCCGAAACGGTTTTGACTTCAATTCCATTCACCTTTGTAATGACTTCTCCGATCTCAAGCTTTAAATCAGCTGCAGGTGTATTCGGAATGATTCCCAGCACCATCAGCCCTTGATTACGCTTAGAGAAGTAGAATGGAGCCGCATTGTCATTGACTCTCTGTTTCCATGAGAGGAAAGCTCTTCCGACAATCGCTATCAATACAGCTCCCCATGCAATCGGCTCAAACCAAATACTTGCAGCACCTAGTAAAGCAACAGCGAGTCCAAGCATAAGAATACGCCGTGCCGTAATTTGAATGCTCACAATTGGCAGTGATCCTTGAATCCGCTGCCCGAAACCGATGATGTATGGAATCAAAATAAATGAAAAGCTTTGATCGTGTACTTGAAGCACCGGCCACCATGGCAGAGAAGAAGTAAATTCACCTGCCGGCATCAGCAAAACAAGCGGTAAAAGCCACAGGCGGTTTGCCCGCTGCTGGCCAATCAAAAGTCCTCTCGCACTCATCACCATTGCAGGCGATGTTCGTAAATGTGCCGTTCGATAGGCTAGAATCCCCTCGGTCATTAATAAAAGACCTAGCAAAATAACAACGGCTGATGCATTCATCATTGAGAGCTGCGGCAGCCAAGAATGGCTCACTTGGAAAAACATCAGTCCAAGTGCCGCAATAAAACTGAAACCGAGTGTGTATGCAGACGAAAGCGCACTCGCCTTAAAGAATAAAGAGCAAACGATGGTCATCGCTGCAATCAGCACGATGAATCCAGGCGGGAGGGCAATCCCTAAGCCTACTGAAATGATGGATAGGCAAATCCCTAGAATCCATCCCTTTGAATATGTAAATTTAAGTTCATCGTATACATCTTCTATTCTTGTTTGAAACGCTTTTCTCTCCCGCTTTACGCGGATGTAGCCATGTAACAGGCTGATTAATATCATGAAATAAAAAAGAGGGTGGATTAAAAACAGACCGACCGCTTTTAATCCAGCTCCCATCCACTCCGAGCTCATTATCGTTCACCGCCCAAGTCAAGCATTTTCTCTTATTCTATCAAATAAATCGATGCTTGACACCAGGTTTATTTCTCCTGATTCATCCAAAGTGTGACATTCGACAGTGAAAAATCTTTTAAGTAGTGATTGACATCTACATCTAGTATGCCGCCGAGCAGCTGCATCGACCTCTTGATGTCGGTTAAGTTTATACCAAGTCTCTTATGATTATCCATTAAATAATTGAAGTATATCTCAGCACAGTCTTCATCGATTTCGTCGACTGATTCTACCGTTGTGTAATTGACCAAGTACCTGCTTAACAGCATGAGCAGACTTAATGCCTTTGTAGCGGAAAACGTCACATCTTTCGTACGACTCTTAAGCTCCTCTACCAACTCGTAATATTTTTTCTCTCTCACAATACTTGCCCTTTTCAATTGTGTACCCCCATTTACTAGTTCTTTTAAGAAAAGCGCAAACCTCGGTACAGCTTAATGCTCAAGCTGAATATCCGCAAAAAATAAAATATTTAAAATGAGTGCTACTTTATATTGTAAGAATTATTTATGTAACATACAACTTTCAAAAGTTTCATTTTCATGACATGTTTAAATCAACAGAAAGTCTCTTATATAAATATGTTATCGGGTAAAATCGAAGGAATGTTATGTTTTTTGTAAAATAAATGAATATATTTCTCGATATAATTTATTTTTAAGAATAAACTATTACATGTTCGTGACACTTATGAACCAAAAAAAAGAGGCATTTATTCGCCTCTTTATTTTTTAAGATATAGTGCTTTTAGTGCAGTCTGCAGTTGAAGATCATTTTTCTCATAGGATTTCACTTCATCCACCATTTTGTTCATCATTTTTGCTGTCTTCAGATCAATCACACCTGATTTATCGAGATTGTATGTGCTTTGGAAGGCTAGCACCGCCTTTTTCGTTTCTTCATCAAAGTAGCCGTCTACTCTGCCGGGGTCAAATGACAATCCCTTTAACAGCGTCTGTGCTTGTCTCACTTCTTCATTGTTCATATCCAGCTGAAGCGGTTCTTTCAGTTGAAGTGGGCCTACGGTAAAGTAATCTGGCTGATGAATCGCAATTGTCGGTACGACACCTTTTTTGTGAATCCAATTCCCTTTTGGCGTGAGCCATTTATACAGCGTTAATTTAATGTTACTGCCGTCACCCATTGGAACCGCCTGCTGCACAGTGCCTTTCCCAAAGGAGACATCACCGACGACTTCATATTTTCCGGCTTCTTTCATAGCACCAGCAAGTATTTCAGAAGCGGATGCACTGCCTTTATCGATTAAGACATTAACTGGGTAAGGCTTCTGTTCTTTCCGTTTTGAAAAATATCGTTTCCTGTCGCCGTTCCGTTCTGCAATTTGAATATAAGGCTGATCCTTCGTAATAAAATGCTTCAAAATGTCTTCTACACTTTGCAGATAGCCGCCAGGGTTCCCTCTCACATCCAGCACAAGACCTTCTATGCCCTTTTTCTCGAGCTGTTTCAGGCTTGACGTGAAATCCTTCGCAGTATCTTCAGAAAAGCTAGAGATCGCGATATAGCCCGTTTTATGACCATTTACCTCTTTCACAGAAGAAGTTACGGTTTCAAGCGGAATTTCTTCTCGTTTGATATGGAATGTTAACTCTTTTTCAATCCCGTTTCGTCTGATTTTCAGAGCGACAGATGTTCCCTTTTTTCCTCTGATTTTCAGTACAGCATCGTTTAAGCTTTTATCTTTCATCGGCTCACCATCAATGCTGATGATTTCATCTTTCGGCTTTAGACCTGCTTTTGCCGCAGGGGATTTTTTAAAGGCAGAGACGATAATGATTTTTCCTTCATCCATTCCCACTTCTGCCCCAATTCCCTCAAAAGAAGAATCAAGCGAATCAGAAAATTGCTTGGCGGTTTGCTTGTCCATGTATACTGAATACGGATCATTTAAAGTTGAAAGCATTCCTTGAATGGCGCCTTCAAGCAGCTTTTGGCGATCCACTTCCTCTACATATTCATTCGATATCAGGTCATAGGCTTTCTCGATTTTCTCCATCCCATTCTCTTTCGCCTTATCACTTGATTGAGCTTGTCCAGCCATTGCAGCAGCTGCTTGCGGTGACTCTGCATGAGTTCCTTCTTTATGCGTCATCACCCCTGCACTTATTAATAGAACGACACTTGCCATAATAGATGCGATTTGTTTTTTCATATTTGGCCTCCTTCTTCAACTCTTCCTGATGACCTGAGTTATTATATGCCAGAAGAAGGGATTTCATGTAAAGACATTCTCCCGCGAAGGCTTGACTAATCATTTCATTAGGTGTAATTTTTATTTTGTTATGATCGAGAAGGAGTCTTCGCTATGTATATTATATTGACGATGCTTTTATTAGGAATTTTATTAGGATTTGTAGGAGCAGGCGGGGCTGGTTTTGTCATCGCATTGCTTACGTTAATTTTTGATATCCCTATCCATACCGCACTCGGGACGTCTTTAGCCGCAATGGCATTTACGACGTTATCAGGTGCATACAGCCACTACCGGGAAGGGAATATTCAGCTGAAATCTGGTTTGATTGTCGGAGCTTTGGCTTGTGTTGCTTCTTTTGCAGGAGCTAAGGTTGCTCCTTTTATTCCAGAAGAAAGTCTGCACTATTTAACAGCTGGAATGCTCTTTTTATCCGCTGTGTTTATGATGATCAAATTATTTGTTCTTAAGGAAGACACTGAGCATCAGCCGCTTTCTTCACGTCAGCTGCTCATAAGGGGTATTATTTTAGGACTTGTATCCGGATTGCTGTCAGGTATGTTTGGTATCGGGTCTGCACCATTTATTCAAGTAGGACTTTTGATTTTACTGAGACTTTCCATTCGACAGGCAGTTGGCACGACAATGCTTGTCATTATTCCGATTTCCATTGGTGGTGGAATTGGATATATTACAGAGGGCTATGTTGATTTTATCTTGCTGATTCAAATTTTAATCGGAACAGTATTAGGGGCATTTATTGGCGCAAAATTCACACGCCTTGCACCGAAGCTCTTATTGAAGTCGGCTGTACTATTAACACCTATTATTGCCGGTTTACTGCTGTTATTTTAATTTCATTTAGAATAAAAAAGGCCGATAACATGATGTTATCGGCTTTTTGATTAGCGGATATATTGCGCTGGATTGACTGCATTTGATTTAGCGCCATTCCATAATCCTTTATGAATTTCAAAGTGGAGATGCTGACCATGTGATTGGCCTGTATTCCCCATATATCCAAGGAATTGTCCTTGCTCGACTCTCTGCCCTGTGGACACACTTCTTGTAGACAGGTGGGCATATACCGTTTGATAGGTCTGTCCATTGATATTATGCGTAATGAATATCACATTCCCGTAGCTCGATGAGTAGCTTGAGTTCGTGACTGTTCCAGCTGCAGCTGCGACGACAGATACTGTGCCTTTTGCTGCAATATCTAAACCGTAGTGCTGTCCGCCTGAACGTCCGCCAAAGCCAGATGAGAATCGGCCAGCAGCTGGTTTAATAAAGCCGGAGCTGCTTGCTGGTGTATCAGATACTTGATCCGAGCCGCCGCTTTGAGGTGCAGGTGCACTTTTTTCAGCAGCTGCTTGTTCTGCTCTCTTCGCTTCTTCCTTTTGGCGGCGTGCTTCCTCAGACTTCACAGCCGCTTTTTGGTTCGCTAGAATTTCTTGTTCATTTTCAAGTTTGCCTAATTCATCATGGGCATGGTTCTTTTTATCTGTGACATCCCCTAAGATTTTCTCTTTTTCTTTTTGCTGTTTAGACAAATCCTTTTTCAGCTCTTCTAGCTCTTTCAGAGATGTTTCAAGTCCATTTAGCTGATTATTTAGCTCTGCTTCTTTTTGCTCCACCAGCTTTAAATCATTTTCATGTTCTGTAATCATGTCTTTGTCTGCTTCGACAATGGTTGTGACAGCTCCAACACGACCGACAAAATCACTAAAGCTGCGAGCACCCAGCAGCACATCTAAATAGTTGATCGTACCGCCGCTTTTTTGCATCGAACGAATTCGATCTTTGAATATAGCTTTTCTTTTTTCAATTCGATCATTGATGACTTGAATGTCTTTTTTTAGTTTCTTGATCTCTTGCTTCGTTTGTTTGACTTCTTTTTCTTTTTCAGCGACTTTTTCAGTTGCAGCACTTACCTTGTGGTCAATCTTTTCAATTTCTTTTTTGAGCTTGGATTCTTTCTTTTCAAGCTTAGCCAGCTCTGATTTCTTTTTCTTCAAAGTTGATTCAGTCTTTGATGTTTTCTCTTCGATTTGTTGACGTTTTTGATCTAGGTCTTCGTATGCGAATGCACGATTCTCGTTCCCTGGAATGTATAGCCACGTTGTTCCAATAAACGCTGCCATTCCAGCCATCATCAGCTTTCTTTTCAAAACGATATTCCCCTCCTATGACAACTGCCTGCATAAAGAGTCGACCGGATGAATCGGTTCAACCGGTCACACCTTCTATCAAATTCTCGAGTGCTGCCATCAAAAATAGATTTATACTTTTAAGAATTTACGGATGGACGTCAAGCTTCCCCATACACCAATGATTGCACCGATCAATAGAAGGACCAGTGAAACTTGATAGACAAACGGGTTATATGGAAGCATGGAAATAAATGAGCCTTGTACTCTCGGTGCCACCCAGCCCACTGCATATTGATATGTGCCAAGCAATAGAGCGATTGGTATAATGGAACCAAATACACCAAGCAGTAATCCTTCAATAAAGAATGGCCAGCGGATAAACCAGTTCGTTGCACCTACGAGTTTCATAATCTCGATTTCTTTACGTCTAGCAAAAATCGTAATTTTGATCGTATTAGAGATCAAGAACATGGCTGTAAATAAAAGCCCAATAATGAGCGCAATACCTACATTTCGCGCCACTCCGACCACATTAAAGAGTCGGCTGACTTCTTCTTTTCCATAGGTTACTTTATACGTACCCTTTAAGTTTTCTAATTTCTTCGCTACTTTTGGTGTATCGTGTGGATCTGATGTTTTCACAATAAACGCATCGTTTAATGGGTTTTCTTGATCAACAAGTCCCATGGATTGTCCATTTTCACCAAAGCTTTTAATCAGCGCTTTTAGTTCGTCATCTTTAGATGAGTACTTCACATCACTGATTTCAGGAATCTTCTCAATTTCTGCTTTTAATTCATCCTGCTGCTTTTGATTCGCCGTTAATTCGATTAACACTTTTACTTCTACTTCTTTTTCAGCGTTCGATGCCATGTTATTCAAGTTGAGCATAATCACAAGAAAAACCCCAACTAAAATCAATGTGACAGTGACCGCACTAATTGATGCAAATGTCATCCACGTGTTTCTTCCAAGTGAACGGAAGCTCTCACGTAAATGCCGCGAGAGAGTTTTAATCATAAATGCCGTACTCCCCTCTTGCTTCGTCACGCACAATCATTCCATCTTCGATTGCGATGACACGTTTCTTCATGCTGTTTACAATTTCTTTGTTGTGTGTCGCCATGACGACTGTTGTTCCGCGGTTATTAATCTCTTCGAGTGTCTTCATGATTTCCAAAGATGTGTCTGGATCAAGGTTTCCTGTCGGCTCATCTGCAATGACAACCTCAGGACTATTCACGATCGAGCGAGCGATAGATACACGCTGCTGTTCACCGCCAGACAGCTGGTCAGGAAATTGTCGTGCTTTGTGCTTGAGCTGTACCAAATCAAGTACATCCAGCACCTTTTTCTTAATGATATGAGGCTGTTCCCCAATGACTTCAAGAGCAAATGCCACATTCTCAAACACCGTGAGGGTTGGAAGTAGTTTGAAATCTTGGAATACTACGCCAATTTCTCTTCTTACGTAAGGAATTTCTTTTTCCTTAATTGAGGCTAAATCTCTGCTATTAATTAAGATTTTCCCTTTGGTTGGCTTCTCTTCACGATACATCATTTTGATGAAAGTGGATTTACCAGCACCACTGGGACCAACAACATACACAAACTCTCCTGGGTGGATAGAGACATTGATTCCATTGATCGCCTTTACACCGTTAGGATAGATCTTGTAGACTTCCTTCATTTCAATCATGTAATCACCTAATCTTTTCTTATTGCTGACTAACAGCTTATCATGATGTTTTGACACTTATCGTCAAAAAACGTTATGTATGGTCACGCACATACCCTTCGATACGTACAAGCAATTTATGTCCTTTTCATCCAAAAAGATGAAAAAAATGAATCGTCTAAATTTCAACAACTCCAATTATACGTCATGAATCGACGCAATGGTATTACATTTATATTTCAAAACTTATAGTTAAAAGGTAAAAGGAACAATTAAAACCGATAAACATGTCTTTCTACCCTTATTTTTTTAATAAAATTTAATATAATACGTTTTCATATTATTCAAAAATCTTTTTCTACATATAAAAACAAAAAAACCTTGTCGATTAGACAAAGGTTTTATTTTTTCTCTGCAAGCCATTTTGCCACTTCTTTTGCTTGCTTCTCATCTACCATTCCGCTTGGCATAGAGCCTTTACCATTCTGTGCAATATCTGCGATTTGGCTTTCATTATATTTCTTCCCTACTTCTTTCAGGCTTGGTCCGCCTCCACCAGATAGGTCTTTCCCATGACAGCCAATACAGTTTTGCTGATAAATTTCCTCACCACTGCTCACAGTTGAAGCACTTTTGCTGCCTTCTTTGTCACTGCTGCCTGAATTTCCTCCACAAGCCGCAAGAACAAGAAGCATCACTGCAAACAGCATCATTAATCCGCTTTTTTTCATCAATTTCCCTCCCTTACAATCATTTGGTCAACGCTATTATATCCTTGTTTACGCCCTTTTAAAACCCTCACCAAGCACCTCTTTTGCATCCATTACGATGACAAATGCTGATGCATCGATTGCTTTCACCACTTGTTTCAACTTTGTGAATTGTGACTGCCCAACGACACACATCAGAATTGGACGGTCATGGTCGGTATATCCACCGACTGCTGAGATCTTTGTGACACCACGGTCAATTTGATCAAATACTGCCTGCCTGACCTCATCCTCATGCCCTGTAATGATCATCGCCATTTTCGAATGACTGAAGCCGGCCTGTACAACATCAATCGTTTTACTTGAAATAAACACACCAATGACAGCGTACAGTCCCTCTTCAATCCCAAAAACAGTCATCGCAGCCAGGACAATTAGGCCATCCATCATCGCTAAACAGGTGCCAAGCGTGAGGCCTGTATATTTATTGATGATTTTGGCAGCGAGCGCCGTTCCACCTGTTGATCCATTTCCAAGGAACACGAGCCCTATTCCGATCCCAATCACCACTCCGCCAAAAATGGCTGCTAAGAGCGCTTCATGTGTCACAGGTGCAATATGTCTTGTGACAAACACCATCGAAGGTAAAAAAATAGAGCCAACGAGCGTTTTCAAGCCAAATGTCCCGCCTAATAAATAAAAACCAGCGATAAACAGCGGAATATTGAGTCCCCATTGCACATACGCCGCCTCAAAGCCGAATGACTGCATAATCGTACTAATACCGCTCACTCCACCTGCAGCAATCTGATTCGGTAATAATAACGTATTAAATCCAATCGCCACAATGGCTGATCCGATTAAAATGAACAAGTAATTTTTCGCTTCAATCCATAATTGTGAATGTCCCTGCTTCATGTCTTTCTTCCTCCGTTACTTCTGAATGCACACCTATTTTAAGCCCTCCTAAAACGAATGTAAATAACAGCCAAATGCAGTGCTAATGGATTAATACTTTATCACACAAACGGATCAGCGTACTTGCCGTTTGGCATAGGAGCAAATGATGGTATATTTAATATGTACATGAGAAAGAAGGGACATGCGATGAAGAAAATACTGAAGATAACAGGCATGACATTACTTGCACTGATCATCTTGGCTTTTGGTGCTTTCTATACATGGAGCCGCTTTACATACGGACCATCCGCCGCATTAAAAAAGCAAGTGAACATCGAGCAAGTGGAACATAAAAACGATGTGTATACATTTGCATCAGCAAAAAGCGATACTGGTATTATTCTCTATCCCGGGGCAAAGGTAGAACCACTTTCGTACGCCAATATCGGGAATGAACTGATGAAAAAAGGTTATTCTGTCTTTATCCCTGACATGCCATTTTCGTTTGCTATTTTTAATACAAACAAAGCACACGATATTATGAAAGTTCATCAAACGATCAAACACTGGTATATTGGCGGTCATTCACTAGGCGGAACAGCTGCCGCTATGTTTGCAGAAAAAAACCAGCGCAAGCTCGACGGTCTCTTTTTCCTTGCGTCTTATCCAGCATCAGATAACTTGAAATCATCGTCCTTGAACGTACTCTCTATATCAGGTGAAAAGGATGGGCTTGCGACACAAGAGAAAATCAAGAAATCGAAAACAAATCTGCCGTCTCAAACCGTTTACCATGAAATAAAAGGCGGGAACCATGCTCAGTTTGGCATGTACGGCAAACAAAAAGGTGATCAGCCTGCGGACATTCCAGCCCTCACGCAGCAAAAGGATATCATTCAGACCATGCTTGAATGGCTAAAACCAGCAAAAAAGCTCCCGTAATAGGAGCTTTTCATTTTTACTTTTTCGTCGCTTCTAAAAACTCTTCAGCGTCTGCTACAGCTAAACCAATGGCTTCCTCCCAAAAGTCTTTTTGGGTAAGATCGACGCCTAAGTGCTTATAGGCCAAATCTTCTACTGTCATTGAAGCTGTATCCTTTAGTAATGCAATGTACTTCTCTTCAAACGAAGTACCAGCCTGCAAGGCTTTTGAATAAATCCCTAGCGAGAACATGTAGCCAAATGTGTATGGGAAATTATAAAACGGTACACCTGTGATATGGAAATGCAGCTTAGACGCCCAGAAATGTGGATGGTATTCATCTAAAGAGTCACCGAAGGCTTCCTTCTGCGCTTCTACCATCAGCTCATTCAACCGATCCGCCGGCACTTCTCCTTGTTTACGCTCTTCATAAAAACGCTGTTCAAATAAGAAACGAGATTGAATATTCATGAAAAATGCTACACTCCGCTGCAGCTTATCCTCTAACAAGCTGAGACGCTCCTCTTCATTTGCCGCTTCTTTTAATGAAGCATCAGCCACAATCATTTCTGCGAATGTCGACGCCGTTTCAGCTACATTCATCGCATATTTGCGATTAAGAATGCGAACATCCTGCATCACTTCCTGATGGAACGAATGACCAAGCTCATGCGCGAGTGTCGCCACATTGGATGGACTTCCTGAGAAGGTCATAAAAATGCGTGACTCCCCGCTGTCAGGGAAATTTGTACAAAATCCGCCTACTCGTTTGTTTGGACGATCTTCAGCTTCTACCCAGCGTTCATTAAAGGCTTTTTCTGTAAAGGCAGCAAGCTCTTCTCCAAATCCAGCGAAATGTTTCACAATAAAAGCAGCTGCTTCTTGATACGGATAGATCTTGGTCTCACTGCCAATAGGAGCCCCAACATCAAACCAGCTTAGCTTATCCACTCCAAGCATGTCAGCTTTTCGATGTAAGTAGTCAATGAATGGCTGCTTATGTTCATCAATCACAGACCACATTGCATCAAGGGTTTCTTGTTTCATGCGGCAAATATCAAGCGGCTCTTTTAAAATATGATCCCAGCCTCTTGCTTCATATACTTGTAAACGAAAACCTGCCAGATGGTTTAGGGTGCTTGCAAATAGATGTTCATCCTGCGTCCATGCGTGCTCTAAGTTATGATATACGGCCTTTCTGACTTCACGATCTGAATCATCCATCGCATTTTCCGCTTGGCCGACAGAGATCATCTGCGTTACACCATCTTGTTCAAATGGAATCATAATCTTATTCACCAAGCTAGAATAAAGCTCATCCCACGCATGGTAGCCATCTACAGCTAATTTTTGTATCAATGTTTCTTGTTCAACAGGCAATTGATCCTTCACGCGCTCTCTTCGTTCATTTAATATGTAGCGCACATCTGAAAAGGCTTCTGAATTCATGAGATCTTCCCATTTGCTAGGAGAGATGGCAGCAAGCGCTTGATCAAACAGCGCAAGAATGGTACCTAAATCAGCTTCCAGCTTGGCAATCGTACCTCGAAGACTGCCAGCCTTCATATCCTTTGTATTTTGAGATTGAAGACAGGAAACAAATGAACCTGCTTGAGACAGTTTTTTATATGTCGTTTCATACGTGTCAAAGACAGACGTTAACCTGCTTTCAATGTGTGTATCTTCTTTTGAAAAGGCATCGACCTTTTGTCGTAATTCATTTAATAGCTGCTGAATGTGTTGCAGGTATGTTTTAAATTCTGGTGAAGAACTGCCTCCTTTAAAAAAGGCATCTAAATCCCACGTCTCTTGTAATGGTGTTAATCCCAAAATATTTCCCCCTTTATTTGCTAATTTCATCATACAAAGGATATAGAGTCAGTATGGCGTATGTATTCCTTTATATTCATTATATTTTCTCACAATTAAAAAAACCCAGCAAGAAGCCGAGTTTTTATGATAATTTCGAACGTAAGTAAGCATCGATAAATGAATCTAAATCTCCATCCATGACCGCTTGAACATTTCCCATCTCCGTATTGGTTCGATGGTCTTTCACAAGAGAATACGGATGGAATACATAAGAGCGAATTTGGCTTCCCCAGCCAATTTCTTTCTGCTCTCCTCTAATTTCATCCAATTCAGCCTGCTGTTCTTCGATCCGTCTTTGATAAAGTTTCGATTTCAGCATTTTCATCGCACGTTCTCTGTTTTTGATTTGTGACCTTTCTGTTTGGCATGTGACCACAACATTGGTTGGTATGTGTGTGATACGAACGGCAGAGTCAGTCGTATTGACGTGCTGTCCACCTGCGCCGCTTGCACGATACGTATCTACCTTGATATCTTCTGTCCGAATATCAATATCAATTTCTTCATTGAACTCTGGCATGACATCACAGGAAACGAAGGACGTATGCCTGCGGCCAGATGAATCAAAAGGAGAAATACGAACCAAACGATGGACACCTTTTTCTGCTTTTAAGTACCCGTATGCGTTATGCCCTTTGATGAGCAATGTCACAGATTTAATTCCTGCTTCATCACCAGGAAGATAATCAAGCGTTTCAACCTTAAAGCCTCTGCGCTCTGCCCAGCGAGTATACATTCTCAGAAGCATAGAACCCCAGTCCTGTGATTCAGTACCGCCTGCACCAGGGTGAAGCTCAAGAATGGCATTGTTTTTATCATATGGTTCACTTAAGAGAAGCTGCAGCTCAAACTCGTTAAACTGCTTGGTTAAGTTCTTCAGCTCTTTTTCAAGCTCTGCATGAAGCTCCTCGTCATAATCTTCCTTTAATAGGTCATGTGTCATTTGCAGCTCTTCATGAGATTCACTGAGCTCATGGTATGCATTCACATTATCCTTTAGTGCATTGGCTTCATTGATGACGCCTTGTGCCTTTTGCTGATCATTCCAAAAATCAGCTTCTGACATTGTCGCTTCGAGTTCTGCAATTTTGGCTTCTTTTGTTTCGAGGTCAAAGAGACCCCCTAAAATCAGCTAGCCTGCTAGCCATATTTTCAAGCTCTTGTCTAATTTCTACTAATTCCATATCCTTCACCTCATAGATGTATGGGGGCTGACATGAATAGAAAGAGGTTTTCACCTCTTTCCATTACTTATTCTGTCTTCCCATGACAATTTTTATATTTCTTGCCGCTACCGCAGTGACATGGTGAGTTTCGTCCAATGTCTACGACTTTACGTACCGGCTTCTTTTTCACTGTCTTCTCCTCATCACCCTCTTGAGGCTGATGAGCTGTTGTTTGACCTTGAACGACTTCTTCACGTTCTAGGTTGTTTTGGATTTCTGATTTTAAGACATATTTGGCTACATCATCTTCGATTGAAGCAACCATATGCTCAAACATCGCAAATCCTTCCATTTGATACTCACGAAGCGGATTCGTTTGTGCATACGCGCGTAAATGAATCCCTTGGCGCAGCTGATCCATTGCATCGATATGATCCATCCACTTTGAATCCACCGCACGAAGAACGATGACTTTTTCAAATTCTCGCATTTGTTCATCGCCATATGTTTCTTCTTTTGCATCGTATTTTTCTTTAATACGATCCATGATGAAGGAGGTGATTTCATCTGCTTCTTTGCCATAAATATCTTTGACCGAAATAGCTCCTTCATCTAAATAGTTCGTGTTGATTAATTCAACAAGCCCATCTAGTTTCCATTCTTCAGGAAGCTCTTCTTTCGGCGTATAAGAACCAACAGCCCGCTCAATTGAAGATTGAATCATATTGATGACAATCGATTTTAAGTTATCAGAATCGATGACTTCAAAGCGTTGTTTGTAAATCACTTCACGCTGCTGACGAAGTACATCGTCATATTGCAGAAGCTGTTTACGGGAATCAAAGTTGTTCCCCTCGACGCGTTTTTGAGATGATTCAACGGCTTTAGACACCATTTTACTTTGGATAGGTGTAGAGTCATCCATGCCAAAGCGGTCAAGCATCGCCATCGTGCGCTCTGCACCAAATCGGCGCATCAATTCATCTTCCATGGAGAGATAGAATTGAGTAATCCCTGGGTCTCCTTGACGACCAGAACGTCCGCGAAGCTGGTTATCAATACGTCGTGATTCATGACGCTCTGTCCCAATTACAGCTAGACCGCCAAGCTCTTTGACGCCTTCGCCAAGCTTGATGTCCGTACCACGACCTGCCATGTTTGTCGCAATGGTGACGGCTCCTTTTTGACCAGCCTCTTCAATAATTTGTGCCTCACGCTCATGGTTTTTCGCATTTAACACTTGATGAGGAATCCCTTTATTTTTAAGCAGCTTAGAAATAAGCTCAGATGTCTCAACCGCTACTGTTCCGACAAGAACTGGCTGCCCTGTCATATAGCGCTGCGCAACATCCTCAGCCACTGCTTTAAATTTACCTTCCATTGTGCGGTAAATTAAATCAGGTCTGTCATCACGAACCACTGGTTGATTGGTCGGAATTGTCACAACCTGCATGTTGTAAATGTTACGGAATTCTTCTTCTTCCGTTTTCGCTGTACCAGTCATACCAGATAGCTTTTCATACATACGGAAGTAGTTCTGGAACGTAATCGTTGCAAGGGTCATACTTTCGTTCTGCACTTCGAGACCTTCTTTTGCCTCAATAGCTTGATGCAGACCTTCACTATAACGGCGTCCTTTCATTAAACGTCCTGTGAAAGAGTCAACAATAACGACTTGGCCTTCTTCAACGACATAATCCACATCTTTTTGCATCGCAACATGTGCCTTCAGCGCCTGAGCGATGTGATGGTTCAGCGCAACATGCTTAACATCAAATAAGTTCTCGATGCCGAATGCTTTTTCCGCCTTCGTCATTCCGCTTTCTGTCAGCTGTACACTTTTTGTTTTAATATCATATGTGAAATCATCTTCTATTTTTAATGTACGAACAAATGCATTGGCTTGTACGTAAAGCTTTGTAGATTTCGCAGCTTGTCCAGAAATGATAAGAGGTGTTCTCGCTTCATCAATTAAGATGGAGTCAACCTCATCGATCACGGCATAATGAAGCGGTCTTTGAACCATTTGCTCTTTGTAAAGCACCATGTTATCTCGTAAATAGTCAAAGCCCAGTTCATTGTTTGTTGAATACGTGATATCAGCGGCATACGCTTCTCTTTTTTCATCTTTGTCTAAGCTGTTTAAGTTTAAGCCAACCGTTAAGCCAAGAAATTCAAAAATCTTGCCCATTTCCTCTGCATCACGGCTTGCCAAATATTCGTTGACTGTCACAATGTGGACGCCTTTTCCAGAAAGAGCATTTAAATAAACAGGCATTGTTGATGTCAACGTTTTACCTTCACCTGTTTTCATCTCAGAGATGTTGCCTTCATGAAGCGCGATCCCCCCCATGAGCTGCACCTTAAACGGGTACATTCCTGTCACGCGGCGTGATGCCTCGCGAACCGTTGCAAATGCTTCAACCAACAGGTTATCCACGGATTGTCCTTTTTCAAGTTTTTCTTTAAATTCAATCGTTTTATTTCGTAAAGCCTCGTCAGATAATTTCTCGAAATCTTGTGCGAGAGCTTCGATTTCATTTGCTTTTTTTTCATATTTGCTGATCGTACGTTTCGTAGGATCAAACACTTTGTTTAAGATTCCAAGCATATAATAACGCTCCTCTATTTCATGCAATTTTTCGGCATGTCCAAAAGATTGACAGGTCCATATTTACCTGCATTTATCATACCATACCTTCCTTCATTTCCAAAGAATTTGCAATGATTTCGCACAAAAAACCCGCCCCTTATGAAGGGAACGGGTTTACTTTTTTTAGGTTGTTTTTAGATGAAATTAAGCGTTTGGCTCAATGAGTCCATATTTTCCATCATTTCGGCGATAGACCACATTGGTCAAATTTGTCTCAGCATTTGTGAAGACGAAGAAACTATGACCTAACATGTTCATTTGAAGAATGGCCTCTTCGCTATCCATCGGTTTTAAATTGAATCGTTTTTGTCTGACGATTTCTGTTTCATCAATTTCTTCGTCATCTTGAACAGCTACATCAGGCGTCCCATTTCCTCCAGCAAATAAGTGTTTTTTGGCACCTTGCTCGCGGAATTTACGGTTTACTTTTGTTTTGTGCTTTCGAATTTGACGTTCTAATTTACTGGCTGCTAGGTCTACTGCATTGTACATATCTTCATTATGCACCTCAGCTCGAAGTGCTAGATCAGTCATTGGAATGGTAACCTCAACTTTAGATTCTTGATCATTGTAAAACTTCAAGTTCACGTTGACTGAAGCATCTACGTCTGTTTCAAAATAACGCTCCAGCTTTCCAATTTTTTTCTCGACATGATCTCTTAGTGCAGGTGTTACGTCGATGTTTTCTCCTCTGACATTGTAATTCATGTAAAGAACGCCTCCTTTAAAATTAAGGATATGTAAACCTATTTCTACTTTTCCCTCCTTTTCTCCTGCTCAAACGTAAAAAAAATGTGAATATTCATTGAAATTTGTCAAAATTTTGCGGTGCTTCAACTGTTGCTTGATAGGTGATGAATATATATTCGGCTCATTCTTGAAAAAGACCAGCTCACGTTTAAATCGTGAAAGATGAAATGGATGTTTTCAGCGAATGAGATAAGGTTTTTAAATCTTCCGCCGCTGCTTTCATCTCTTCATTTGCCGCCAATGATTCTTCAACAGCCGCAGACATGTACTCCGTCTCTTCTGAATTGCGTTTGGCTCCTTCTTCAATGACCCCAACCGTCTGAGATATTTCCTCTGTACTAGCTGAAATTTGCTCTGCAGTGGCTGAAAGTTCCTCTGCTTTCATTGAAATATCACGAATAGATTCCAGAATTTCATGAAAGCTCTGTTCAGACAATTGCGATACTTTCACACCTTCTGCTACATCCTGCTCAACCTTTGTCATCGAATGTGATGATTTTTTAGTATCTTTGTTCACGTTCGCGAGTAATTGACTAATTTGATCTGTCAGCTGACTAGATTCTTCCGCCAGTTTCCTCACTTCATCTGCTACAACCGCAAAGCCTCTTCCATGTTCTCCAGCTCTTGCCGCTTCAATAGCAGCATTTAAAGCAAGCAAGTTCGTTTGGTCAGCAATGGCATGGATATGACCTAACAAATCTTCAATGCCAGTAAACTGGCCTTGTACATGAGCCATTGTGGAATGGTGTTCATTCACAGACGCTTTTATAGAGTTCATTTGTTTTACGAATTGCTGAATAAGCGCTGCACCCTCTTCAGCCTTTTCAGTCACTGAAATTGAGTGACCCGAAACATCGGATGTGTGTTCAGCTGCATTTTGCATACCAGTCGAGACTTCTTGAATCGCAGAAGCTACTTTTCCGACCGCGTCTGATTGTTCACGTGAAGCTTCACCGACCTGTTCAATCGAACTAGACGTCTGCTCACTTGCCGATATTGTTTGATGAATGGTTTCCTCAAACTGAGCAGCAGAATCAGCTAATTGTCTTGATCCATTTTGCACCTGTAAAATGAGCTGACGTAAATGAGTCGTCATTTGATTAAAAGCGGTACCAAGTTGGCCAATCTCATTTTTAGAGGTCACTTCAATCTCTTCAAGTGTAAGATCACCATCTGCCATCCTTCTCGCGGCATTTGTGACAGAAACAATCGGCTTTGTCATACGATAAACGAATCTTGTCCCAATCACCAAAAAGCCAACAATAATGACCGCACTAACTAGAATGAGTGTGAACACTAATTGGTTACTGTCTTGATTGAGCTGATTGATTTTCTGGTCACGTTGCTTCAACTGGGTTTGAGCAAATTCTTTTGTAAAGGTATGTATTTCTTGTTCGATAGGCTGTAATTCTTGACTGAGGCGGGTGTTGAATTCTTTTTGATTTTGCATATTCAATGAATTAAATAGTCGGTTCGTTGAGGTGTAGTAGAGATAATTTTTTTCTGAGATTTGATCTAATAGATTTTTTGCTTGTTTGACAGCGCTCATTTTTGAAGCTTCCGTTGTTTTCTTATTAATCTCTTCATATGTTTGCTCAATTTTCTGTAAATTTTCAGCATCTTGCACGACAACATAGGTTTTGATTTGCGCTTCCTGCTTTTGCAAAAGCACCTCTAATTCCAGTGAGGTCTGATAAAGCTTCACTTCTTTGCTGAGAAGCGTCTTGTAGGATTGATCTGTTTTGTAATAGATAAAGCTTGAGACCCCTAAAATACTGACAAACAATACACATATGACAATAAGCCCAAACAAAAATTGATTTTTTAGTCTCATAATTTCCTCCGAATGGTCTGAATTGAACAAAAATTAATGAATGACATACGGCCTCATACAGGCATGTATTTCATCCATCCACTTTCTATATTCAGGTATAAAATATGATGTAAGGAATGATTGGAAGTGTATTGAAGGGAATGTATAGAAAGCTAGTATATCAAAACTTAAAAAAATTTGATCAAACGAACGAATCGTTTTGGCAAAGTGCTCATTTTCTATAATTGAAAGCAGAAGGGGATGCGTTGTCTCTAAATGAAAGAAGGCATGGATCAGATCATTAAAGATCCGATCCCCTTCAGTTTTAGCAAAATCCTTCTCAATTTCATCTAAATATTTTAGACTCTCTTCTATCGTATATAGAAGTTCATAATATGTGGTTAATAAAATATAGTCATCTGAACGATACGCCACAGGTCTCACCTAATTATTTCCGTTTATCGTAATATACGCCGTCACTCGTCATAGGCTGGTATGGATTTTGATAATTCAGCTGTTTTGTTTTCTTTCTTTGAATGGCTTGAATATCTGCTCTTATCCCATTTTGGATCACAGTTAATTGCTTCGCCATCTGTTGATCTGTTTGGATGATTTCTTTGATTTTCTCTTTTTCTTGATCCGTCAGCTCATGCTGAATATCTCTCATTAATTCGTCTCTCTCAATCAAAAAGGCATCAAAGTCTTCAACCAAGGTGTCACTTTGCGGATTTGCCGCTATTTCGGCTGCCATTTTTAATGTTTGGTCATGCAGCTGGTCCACAATACTCATAGAGATCCCCCGATAGAGTGATGGCGCCCTTTTCGATCGGTTTGAATAACTTCCTTCCATGCATCACGAAAATCAGTTACGTATTGCTCTACTTCATTCAACATCTCTTCGTCATTTTGAAGATTGGCTTCAATCAGTCTGCGATAAATGTAATCATACATACTTGCCATACTCTTTGATACGTCATAAGAACGATTTAAGGTGACATTTAATTCTTGAATGATGTTTTGAGCCTTTTTCAGGTTCACATTTCTCGTTTCTGCATCCTCTTTTTGAATGGCATACTTCGCTAGTCTAATGAACTTTAAGCAGCCTTCATAAAGCATAAGCGTCAACTCAGCAGGTGTTGCAGTCTCAATAGAATTTTTCTGATAGGCGGCATAAGGGTTCTTTATTGCCATATGTTATAAACCTCCAATTATTGTCCAAGCAGTTGAGAAAGATAGCCAGATTGGTTGTTTAGCTTTTGAATCGCGCTATCCATGGCGCTAAACTTTTTGTAGTAGCGGGTTTCAACCATTTTTAAACGATCTTGGAATGTATCCATTCGTTTTGTTAAAGAATCAAGGTCCTTACCAAGTCCGTATTCCTTTAATTGCATTGTTGTGCTGCCAGCTTTAGTTTGAATGCTCTTCGTGAAGGCTGATAAGGAATTTTTGATACGATGAATGATTCCTTGTTCTTGATATTGCTGCTGCGCTTTATCTTTATCTTTTGAATCCACATTTAGCGAACCTGACATAAATATTTGACTGATCTTCTGCGGATCTTCTTCAATGGCTTTTCTTAGTTTCGGTTCATCAATGACAAGCTTTCCGCCATCTTTATATTTATCTGAAGTGGTAATTCCGATTTGTGTCATGTGAATTCTATTCCCATCACTTGTCGTAATATCAGCATAAAAATCACTTCTTATTTTAGAGGCACCACCTCGTAAAATGGAATCACTTCTCAGCAAGCCAGACTTCGCTGTCGTTTCCCATAGCTCCACTTCTTTGTCAGACATTGCTTTTTTCTCTTCAGCTGTTAAAGGATGATAGTCCCTATTTCTTTTTTCATTGACTTTGCCATTGACCTGCTCAACAAGTTCATTGTATTTATCAACAAATTGTTTAATTTTATCAAAGATTGTATCGACATCTGTTGAAACGTTTAAGCTGACAGGCTTATCGGTTGTCCCTTTAAGCTCGTACGTAATACCAGCTTGCTCAAATGTATTGTTGTTATTTTCCATTTTCAGACCATTAATCTCGTATTGTGCTTTTTGCCCTTGAGTGGTCGCAACTAATTTGTTATCTCCATCCACTTGGAAGCCTAATTGAGTGAAGAATGAAGCTGAATTACCATCAGCTGCTTTAATACTGACACCTTCTCCCGTTGTCCGTGAAGTGAGAGCGACCGTATCGACATAGTTTGATCCGTCAAAGATCTGTCCTTTGTAAGCCGTCACACCTAATTGCGAGTTGTTCAGCTTTTTCACGATGTCATCAATTGTATCGGTATCAGAAGTATTGATCGTCACCGTTTTCGGTTTTGTCGAATCTGGTGTCGTCACTTCGAATGTAAACGTGCCATTTGTTGGTGTAAATCCAGATGTACCAGATGATTTGAAGACGGAAGCTGTCGCTAATTGGGTGACATTGATTGAGCCAGAAGTAGCATTAGTTGAGCCAGTTGCTGTGACAGCAGATTCATTTGAGCTTGTCACCTTTTTTGCGCCATATGTACTTGGACGCGTTAAGTTTAAACTGTTGATCAAATCATCTAATTCTTTGACTTTCGAGTTCACCTCGCGATAGCTGTCTCTTTGCCATTCAAGTGTTTGTTTCTGGCGTGTCATTTTATCAAGTGGTGCTTGCTCAGTTTTCATTAGCTTTGATACGATTTCATCAATATCAAACACATTTGAAAATCCAGTAATTCGATTGACCATTTTTTATGTTCTCCCTTCACTTACATTCTTTTATCTACAAATAAACCGACAATTTCTGTCATTGCCGCATAGAAATCAAGCCATTCCTTGGAAGGAATTTCTCTAATGACTTCTTCTGTTTGGTTATCTACGACTTTGACATAATATTCATTGAGTTTTTCATGTAATTCAAATTGCAGATGAAATTGAGTGGGTTCAATCAGCTTGTTTGCTCCTTGAAGCGTTTTTTCAATTTCTTCTTTTGAAACGACCTTGCCATTTGCTTGTAAATTAGAGTTTACATTGTCATTCTGGTTATTAGAAACACGGGTTTGAAATGCATCGATAATTGGCTCTAGCGATGTCACCTTACCAACAGACATAGTTATTCAGCTCCTGTGCTTTAATCTACCTTTTATATCGGCTTTGAATTTTCAAATTAAATATAGATGGACCGATTTGTTAAAGTTTCATATAGATGGTGAACATCCACACAGAAACGTGGAGAAGGATAGCTGAATCAGATAAAAAAATCCTCACTTTTTTTGTGAGGATAATTGAGAGAGGAGATCTACAGATAAACTCGCAGCACGACTGTTCTCTTCTTGAATAGACAGGTACACTTCTTTTCTATGAATATCAATGTGCTTAGGAGCCTCAATCCCGATTTTCACTTGATCGCCTTCGATTGAAATAATCTTGACTTCAATATCATCGCCAATTTGAATCGACTGGTTTAATTTACGCGAGAGAACTAACATGAGGATGCCACCTCTAACAAATGTTTTGTATGATAGGCTGAATCATGCAAAATCACCTGCTTGGCTTTCATGTTTTTCCGGTTCACAATAATAGGCGCTCTTAAATTGGCTGTCGTTTTTTCAATAGAAGATTCCATTGTTAAGATCACCATGACTTCCACATCATTGGCATCTTCTACTTCTAGAATATCTACGACCGTTTCGTCTAGATCGAATTCATATTGATTGAAGAATAAAAACGGACTGCTGACAATAAAGCCTAACTCTGCGTTTTTCAATGATTGAAGAACTAAAAATGGAGACTCTTCTGATAAAGGTAAAATGACAAACTGTTGTTGATCTAGAAATCCTGGTATTCCATTAGAGAAGTTGATGATTTGCTCCTCTTTGATTGTCATTTCACCATGGTATTTTGTTTGAATGATCATAATTCACGACCTTTTTCATTTTTCTTAACTATACCTTATCACCATTTTGGCCCGTTTCGTCAACTTCTATTTTTAAATCTGGGTATTGTAACATATCAATATTGACCTTACCTGGCTGGTAGTTAACGATTGGTTTATGAGGCGTTGCCTCTATAATAGCTTTTTGAGGCTCCACATCAATTTGAAGCTCAGATGGCTGATAGTGAATTTTGACACTAAAGAATGAAGGGATCACACCAATGGTGAATTGTTTGGCTGGAGGGGTGCCATTGATTTTGGCAAACTCGGCAATTGCATTCCCACCATTCTCGATCTTGATGAGTTCACTGCCTTCTTCCGCTCTTCGGCCCATTCCCTCTCCAACAGCACGTTTCCCCTCAGCTGCCCATTCCTCAGATCGTCTAAAAATCGACTTGATATCCATATCGGCAAATGCTTCGGTTTGATCTATTGTTAATTTTGACGGTGTCCTTGTCATATTCATGACGGCTCTGGGCTGCTGAATCTCAAGGTCTGCTCTTGGCTGCTCTACTTCTTGCCGAGAAGGAGTTGTCGACATTTGCAGCTTTGCATAGGTTTGTTGCATTAACAATCTAGGGATTTGCATATAGGTACACCTCCATGATGCAAAAAAGCACCCAACGGATGCTTTTTATTATCTTAAGAAATCGACAAGGGATGGCTGAATAACTTTAGCCGTCGTTGCTAAAGCAGCTCTATTCACAACCTCTTGTTGAAGAAGATCAATAATTGCTTTTTCACTTTCTACATCTTCATTATCTGATTTGGCATTTTTCAGTACTTCGAATTGTGAAGTCAAGCGACTGCCTACTAAGTCAACACGATTTGAACGGGCTCCTAGGTCCGAGCGCTCAGCACTCATCACTTCTTTAAACTGATCGATACTTCCTAACGCATCATCAGAATTTGCGAACGTTCCATTTTTCAATGAGTTTTCTAAATCCGTCAGCATTTCAATGACATTTTGACCGCTGGCAGACTGTCCACCAAACGCTGAAATTGGATTTGAGTTCACATTTAAAGTGATACCATCAGAAATGTTCGACTTAACAGAATTTGCATCTGTATAGTTTTCAAAGTTAAACGTAAACGTACCATCTGCGTTCTCAACAACTGGTTTGACATTTGTATTTGTTCCATTAAATACGAACTTACCTAACATCTGAGTGTTCATCGCGTCAATGATTTGTTTCTTCATCTGGCCAATTTCTACTCCGACAGCTGCTAAATCTTCTGGCTGCTTTGTTCCATTAGCCGCATCAAGCACTTTATCTCGTACATTTGACATAATATCAATGATTTCAGTGACACTTGTTTCAGATGTATCAATCCAGTTCTGTGCTTCATTTAAGTTTTTTTGATATTGTTCATTTCGAAACATTGCTGTGCTATATTGAAGGCTTTTTACTGCTGCAACGGGATCATCAGACGTTTTTGTGAAACGTCTCCCTGTTTGTGCCTGCTCATTTATTTTAGAAAGTTTTTCATAACTTTTACTAATATTACGAAGTGAGTTTTGAGAAATCATACCTTGTGTGACTCGCATCAGTTATACCTACCTTCCCACGACACCCATGCCGTTTATTACTTTATCCAATATTTCATCCTGTAATGTCACAACTCTCGCAGCTGCATTATATGCATGCTGAAATTGGATCATATTCGTCATTTCTTCATCAATGGAAACAGCACTCGTCGACATCCTACGTTCATTGGCTGAATTGACAAGAGCGGCTGAACTGCTTTCTAGCGTCATGTTCTTTTTCCCTTGGATCCCCATCTCAGCAATGACATTTTGGTAGTAATCCTGGATCGTCGTTGTATTGCCGCCGATTGGTACCTTTAAGTCTTGAATACCAGCTAATTTCGTAGCATTCGAACCGTCACCTTGTGTTTGATTGAGAGATGCTGCAATATTATCTGTTGATGCTAAAATGACATCACTCACTTTGATACGAGCTGCTAAGCCTTTATTCAATTCATTGTTATTCTCAATATCAAAGAAGTCTTGTCCACTTGTGCCATTTAACGTGTACCCCTGCTTATGCACATCGTTAAATGTATCCATAAATACTTGTGCTACTTCATCCAGCTCTGCAAGCATGTCTGGATACATGCCTTTTTCAGCACCATTTGACATGTAGCCATAAGCCTCAACAAGTGCTTTTACTTTACCATTCACTTGAAGCTGATCTGCTGCAATGGTTGTTGTTCCGAATTGAAGTGAGTTAACAAGTCCCGTTGTGTTATCATAGGAGATTTGCAGTTCAGATTTTTCGCTCGTAATGCCATTCAAAATCGTTCCAGCAGATTGTCCATTTGCACCGATAATTTCGATGTTGACAGTTCCTTCAGCAATTTTGAGTGCATTCCCACCAGATGGATTATAGCTCACTTTAATATCAACAAGTGAGGATAATTGATCTACCAACGCATCACGCGTATCATATAGATCATTTGGAAGATACCCGTTTGGTTCAACTGCTGCAATTTGTTTGTTCACTTCATCTATTTGAGATAAAATCGTGTTCACATTTTTGGCTGTTGAATCGAGTTCTGTTTTTAAATTCTTTTGTATCGTTGTTAAAGACGAATTAAGTAGACGGAATTGATCTACTAAAGCCTGTGCACTTGTTTTAACAACTGTACGCGCAGACGCTGTATCGGCATTTTTTGTTTCGGATAGGACCTGTAATGATTTCCAAAGGTTATCAAAAGCTCTGTTTAAGCCTTCATCCGTCAAATCATTCATAACTCCCTCCATTTGCGAAAGGGCATCAGATTTTGTTGAGTAGTAAGACAAGTTATTGTTATGATCTCTGAATTGCAGATCTAAAAAGCTGTCTCGAATTCTTTCCACGGTTCCAACTTGAACACCTGTCCCCATTTGGCCATAATTCTTGCCGTCATAAACAGAAATGACTGGATAAGGATTATCTGCTTTAAAGGTAACTCTTTGTCTTGAGTAGCCATCTGTATTTGCATTGGACACGTTGTTTGATGTGACATAAAGCCCTGCACGCTGGGCTGTGATTCCTCTTTTTGCCGTTTCTAGACCCATGAATGTAGAACCCATTGGTATCCTCCTTGTTTACGCCTTTGAATCAAACAAAGCCCTCTGCTGTTTAGGCTTTGAACTCTCAAGACCATTTTGTCCGTAATTCATATTTTCTTTATTAGGGTTAACGAGATCGAATGTCAGTGAAATAAATTGAAGCGACTGCTGAATGAGCTGTTTGTTCAGTTCATTTACATCTTTCAGTTCCACCATGATGTCATTTAATTTGTCATATAATGAAATGAGCTCTTCTTGATCCGAACCTTCAGCCTTTTCGATACACGCGGTGATGGTTGGCGGTTCATCACTTTGTAAAAATTGAACTGTGGCTTCAATTCGTTTTTCTTCTAATTGAGAAATGGCTTGAATATATTTTTGCTCTAAATTCAGAACCTCTGAAAGAGCATCAATCTCATTGCTTTTCAGCATTTCTGTTTTATCCTTCGACAGCTTCAAAAGCTGTTCATGCAATCCATAGAGACGATGCAGCTCTTCAATGATTATTTTAACTGACATTCACGCTACTCCCTTTTGTTATTGTTGTTTATAAAAATTCAGCATTTTATCAGCAATGCCTTTTGTATCTACTTGATATGTTCCGGCTTCAATGCTTTTTTTAATTTGGTCTATTTTATCTTGGCGTTCTTTCATGATATTCGGCACCTTTTGCATTTCGATTGCCTTTTTAGAAATTTCGACTTTATCAGTTGATTTTGCTTGATTTGATTGCAACGTTTGTTTCTCATATGTTTTCTTGTAAGGATTTACTGGTTGTGTTCCATATCGATTAATTTTCACGGGATTCCTCTCGCTTTCCGTTACAGTCTGTCTTGATTCTATCCATTTTATCGACCAAACTGCAACTTAGTTTAGGGAATCAATCGTTTTTAGGATTAATGGCATAATAGGTGTCTTTTTTCCTAGATTCAATCTCCCTTTTACGCTCTTCTTCTTGATTCATTTGACTCATTTGCGAATGAATATCCTGTTCACATTGGCTGCACAGCTTGTTTTTTCTAATCGGTTGGCCACATCTTTCACAAGGATAGTTGATATTCGGAAATTGACTAATTTGAAGTCTTTTCAAACGGATAAATTTCAAGATTAATTCTTCATCAACTTCTGTTGCATCTACTATTTCAGCAATGGTTGATTGTCTATTACTTTGCTTTCGCAAGAATTTATAAACGATATCAAAAGAACGTTCTTCTTCTTCGAAGCATTTGTTACAAACCGTTTGGATGGTGGTTTTTAAAAACAGCTGATTACATTGTGGACAGTTTGCCAATTGATTCATAACCAAAACCCCTTACGTTATTTTCTCTTCTTATTATCGGTTAATTATCCTGAATTTTAACTACGGATCAACGTAAAAGAGGAAACACTTTTGACACCTGCTTCTTTTAAAATTCTTGCCGCATCATAAATGGTGGCCCCCGTTGTATAGATGTCGTCAATTAAGATAACATCCCTTTGAACGATCGCATCTGTCTGCTTGATTTGAAACATTCTTTTTTGATCTAAACGTTCATTTTTCTTTTTCTTAGACTGCTTGCTTTGATGTATTTTCACAAGCGGCTGCAGGATCGGCTGACCAATCAAGGAAGCAAGTATGACTGACTGATTAAACCCTCTTTCCTTTAGCCTTTCTTTACTTAAAGGAATCGGGATCAGCACAGGTTCTTTAATTGAAAAGGAGCGCTTAAATACTGCTTGGACATCTTGTTTAAAAAGCTCAGCTAAAGCTGTATCACCTCGAAATTTAAAGCGGGAAAGGACATCTTTCATCAAATCGTTGTAAGCATAAACAGACCTATTTTTCACAAGTACTGTAGTAGAATCAGGGCGTTCTTTCCACCTGGAACAGTCTTGACATAATTGATCATTCGACTGTGCTCTCCCACAAGCTGGACAAATCGGGCGTTGAATTTTTTCTAGGTGATGCTTACATGCTATACATATATGATCATCATTTAATAGAAGTAATGATTTCCATGTAAAAGCAGCGACAAAATGCCCCTCACAAATTAGGCAGATCAATTGTTATCCTTATTTATCGGCAGACGATTTTCGCATCTTGGAAATGTGGTGACCTTTGAAGCAGCTTCTGTCAGAATGACCAGCATGGCCGTATTCTTCTGTTTATCCACCATCTCGGATTTACTGTAAGATATTTTATCGATATCTGTTATATACTGAGGCTTCACTTGATTTAGTGAAATCGCTAATACATCTTCTATACACTTTTCACAGTGACAAATCATGTTTAATTGGTTGAGATATTGATAGAGGATTTCCTTGAGTAGTATTTCTTTTGCATTGAGTAGCATATTTGTCTCTCCTGCCATTTGTGTATTGTGAATATAAATGTACCATGAAATTTAGTTGAACCCACATTATTTTTCAGAAAACTCTTTTGCAGCTGTATCATTCATTTTTACGATATGCTTCTTTGCTTGTTTCATACTTCTCGTTAAACCAAAATGAAAAAAGATAACATCTCCTTTAAAAAAATCGGGATGTCTACCTGCTCTACCAGAAATCTGAACAAGTGCACTCTCTGTAAAGATAGTAGATTCCGCACCTAGTACCCCCACTTGAACATTTGGAATGGTTACGCCTCTTTCTAGAATGGTGGTTGTAACTAGTACATCGTATTTATAATCTCTGAAGTGCTGGACCTTTTGTTTCCTGTCTGGATCATCAGCAGACACCCCTTCTACATTTAAGCGGTGTTCTCTAAGAACCTTCGTTACCTTCTTCATGGTCGAAATAGAAGGAACAAAAAGTAAAATCCTTCTCTTCTTTGTGATATGTTTCTGCATCCAATTCATTACTTTAGGTGGGAGCTGGTTCTTTTTTAATTTCTTCTTCCAATGTCCAATCCATTGAAAGGACGGGACAGGTAACGGTTGTTTGTGAAAGCGCAGAGGAATTTTTATGGCTTCTAGTTGTCCACGAGATACATCTCTTTTCATTTTCTTAGAGGGCGTCGCACTTAAATAAACCCTAACCCCTTTCTTTCTCATTGCCTTTAAAACAGCAAATTGGAGACGTTCATCGATTGAATAAGGAAAGGCGTCGACTTCATCTATAATAAGCACATCAAATGCATGTTTGTATCTCATCAACTGATGAGTTGTGGCGATCACTAGCGGTGCTATTTGGAACCTTTGAGGGCTTCCTCCATAAAGAACAGCTATTTTCATTCCTTGAAATGCTTTTTTAAGCCGCGGCTCTAGTTCAAGGACAACATCTGTTCTAGGTGTCGCAATGCAGACACTCATTCCTTGATGTAAGGCATATTTAATTCCGTAAAAGAGCACCTCTGTTTTCCCTGCCCCGCAAACTGCCCAGATGAGTAGGTCAGATTTTTTTTTTATCGCTTCGATCAATTTTTCGGACGCTCTTTTTTGTCCTTTAGACAGGTTTCCCTGCCATGTTAATTCCGTATGACATGTTTCTTCCATTTGTGGACCCGTCCATTCATAAAGAAAGCCACATTCCGTTGTTTTCCCCATCATGATGCATGATCTACAGTACACACAATCTTTTTGACACATGTCACACGGAGTGTGGGCAAAGTACCGCTTTTTTGATACACCACATCTACAGCAAGTAAGACCATTTGCTTTCCTCTCAATAGCAGGTGTTCGGATGACGAACCCTTTCTCCTCCAGCCAATCCAAATCGGACTGTGAGCATCTTGTTTCAGCGGTAAGCAGGTGGCGTGACTGCAGTTGCTGCCTTAGTTCCATTGCTTTGTCCATGTTCAATTTCACCAAACACCTTTCAACTGATGTTTGCCTATTATGCGCAAAGACATGACCTTTCGTCCAACAGCTAAAATAGAAAAACAAAACCCCTTTTCTATTAGAAAAGAGGTTTTTTAAGATTTATCTAATCACCCAGCCAAGAGCTATAGAGCCTTCGCCTAGATGAGTGCCAATCACGGCACCAAAGTAGCTTTTATAAAATTCAACATGAGGATACTTTTCTGATAAGTGCGCAATTAAGTCGTCTGCTTCTTCTTCTCTATTACCATGTATCAGTGTTGCTCTCATCGGGACACCACGTGATGCATCTTCGTCAAATAATTCAAAAATACGTGAAATGGCTTTTTTCCGTGTACGAATCTTCTCAAAAGGGACAATTAGCTTGTTGTCAAAATGCAGTATAGGCTTTACCTTTAAGAGGCTCCCAATAAAAGCCTGAGCACCATTTAATCTGCCGCCTCTTTGTAAATGAGTTAAATCGTCTACCATAAAATAAGCTCTCTGATTCTCTTTCAGATAATTGAGATGGGCTAACACTTCTTCTAGAGAAGCACCACCTTGGATTTTTTCAGCAGCTTCTATCGCATAAAAACCTTGCGCCATACAGCTAGTTTCTGTATCAAACGGATAAATATCAATCCCGTCAACTAGGTCATTTGCTGAGGCTGCACTATTATATGTTCCACTAATTCCGCTTGAAAGGTGAATACTAATCACGGCATCGTATGTTTCACTTAGTTTTTCATATAATTCTATTAACTCTCCGAAAGCAGGCTGAGAGGTGGTTGGAAGGTCTTTATGCTTTTTGACTTCTTCATAATATGTCTTCCAATCCATTTCTATTTCTTCACGGTATGATTCGTTGCCAAAAATGACATTAAGAGGGATCATATGAATATGATGTTTATCACGCAGCTCTTGTGGTATATAAGCAGTACTGTCTGTTACAACGGCTATTTTCATTCTTAAATACCTTCCTTATCCGTTAAGTTGCTCTTTTTTATTTTCAAAGAATGATCATTGTTATTCATTAGATTTATAATAGTAATCAAAAAAGCCTGCCTAATCAATAGGCAAGCCCGTTATATCCGAAAAAGACTCCTTATCTACCTATCATTTCTCTCCAGTTAACATGTGAGAGAACCAAAAACAGGCGAAAAAGGAGTACTTGTCCGGAACATTATCTCATTTCTACCCAGCCGTTTTTAATTGCTACAACAACAGCTTGTGTACGGTCGTTTACATTCATTTTTTGTAAAATGTTACTCACGTGGTTTTTGACTGTTTTCTCACTAATAAAGAGCGACTCACCAATTCCTCTATTGCTCTTTCCGTCAGCTAACATTTGAAGAACTTCGCACTCACGTCTCGTTAAGATATGAAGTGGTCTGCGAATTTCAGGATATACCTCGTGCTGCGGATGTGCTGAAACGCCACTAGTCGCTAGGCGTCGGAATTCATTTACTAAGTTATGAGTAACTTTCGGATGTAAATAAGATCCTCCGTCAGCTACGACTTTCACTGCTTCAATGAGCGTGTCTGCATCCATTTCTTTTAACAGGTAGCCTCTTGCCCCTGTTTTCAATGCATGTGTCACATAGTTTTCATCGTCATGAATAGATAGAATAATGACTTTTGATTCGGGATAAAGCTCAACTAGCTGCTTTGTAGCCTCTACACCATTTACATTCGGCATATTAATGTCCATAATGACAACATCCGGATGATAGTGTTCTACGATACGTGCAGCTTCGTCACCGTCGTCTCCTTCTGCAACTACTTCAAAAGTAGGTTCAAAATCTAAAATCCGTTTGACACCTTCACGGAATAATTGGTGATCATCAATAATTACAATATTTACTTTAGTCACAAGCTACGCCTCCCCATGTTTATTGTTCTACACCTGAACTTTATGGTCAATATGTCTTTTGTCTCTATTTTACAATTTTATTTTGCAATGTTAATGGCACGCGAATCATGATGAATGTCCCTAGACCTATTTTTGAGTCTATGGTCATTTTACCTTCCAGTAAGTCTACGCGTTCTTTCATGCCAAGTAAACCGAAGGATTTGTTTTTGTTTGTTTTCACATCTTTCATATCAAAGCCTTTTCCATCGTCTTTGATAATTAACGTGACAAAGTCTTTCGTCACTTCTACTTTTACAGAGATTTCTTCAGCTTCGGAATGCTTTAGTGAATTTGTGACAGCTTCTTGGGCTAGTCTAAACAGTGCCACTTCAAATTGAGAAGCAATTCTTTCGCTTTCTGTATCCCCTAGGCATTGGAACGTAATCTTGGTTTTTCCATCATACTCTTCGATTGTGTTTAAATATTTTCTTAGCGTCGGAATGAGACCCAAATCATCTAAAGCCATTGGTCTTAAATCATAAATGATTCTTCTCACTTCGTACAGAGCATTTCGCACATTCTGTCTGAGACTTCTAATTTCTTTAAAGCCTTCTTCTGTCCCACGGTCTCTGAAAATCCGTTCAATTAATTCGGAACGCATCATCACGTTTGCCAGCATCTGGGCCGGACCGTCATGAATTTCCCGGGACACCCTTTTGCGTTCTTCTTCTTGGGCTTCAATAATTCTTAGTCCAAAATCTTGTTTTGCCTGAGCATCTTCAAGTAACACGCCAACTTGACGTAAGTCCTGATTGAGATAGTTGAGAACAACTGTGATCTGACTCACAAGCGTTTCAGAGCGTTCAATGACGTCTTGCAGGCTTAACAATCGTCTTTCCAGATCGTCTCTTCTTTCTCTCAGCTGCTTTTCGCGTTGCTGGATCATGGTGAGTTCCACTTGCAGATTATGTGCTTTTTCGTAGGCCTCCCGTATTTCTTCTTCGCTAAATTTGTTGAAGTTTCTGCTGACCTCAGATAAGCGATTTCTAGCATGTCTCGTATGGACTTCGAGTTTATCCCCAAAATCAATTACTTCGTTTACTTGCTGCTTGATTTGCTTCAGCTCTTCTACTAGGCTTTCATATTGTTGACGGGACTGTTCGCCTATCCTAAATACTTCGTCCTTGCTGCCATCAACTGTACTTAGCATTTTCATGATGATTGAATCCAATAATTTCGGATCCATTTTAGGTGTTGTCATGGCTTTTCCCTCCCGTAACAGTGATGTCATCTTTTTTTATTATAAATGTCATTGATCTGCATTTTATGTCGAATTATAATGAAAGAATGCGTATAAATCATGAAGTTTTTATGACGACCCTTTTTCCGCCCCTATCATCATAACAAAATACGCTGTAAAATTCTAAAACGAATGCAAATTTTCTCTAGTCTTACAATTTGCTTGTCAGGAGGGTAAGTCTTTTGCTGAATCGCTATCTTACAGTAAAAAGTCGTGGCGAGCATGAGATCGTCATTGAAAAATCACGTTTTATTTGTCATATACAGCGTGCTGTCTCAGAAGAAGAAGCACAAGCATTTATACAATCCATTAAAAAACAACATTGGAATGCCACACATAATTGTTCTGCCTATCTCATTGGAGAACATGACCTGATTCAAAAAGCGAATGATGATGGTGAACCAAGCGGTACAGCAGGTGTGCCAATGCTTGAAGTGTTAAAAAAACGGAAGCTGAAAGATACAGTCGTAGTGGTCACTCGTTATTTCGGCGGTATTAAGCTAGGCGCCGGTGGATTGATTCGTGCCTACGGAAAATCTGTATCAGAAGCCATCAACCATGTTGGTATGGTAGAACGCTGTTTAATGCGTACGATGCACACAACAATAGATTATACATGGCTTGGAAAGGTAGAGAATGAGCTTAGAGCCTCATCTTTTCAGCTAAAAGAAATTCATTATGCAGAAGATGTTATTTTTGAGACGTATGTAGAAGAAACACAAACAGAGCAGTTCATTGAATGGATGACTGAGCTGACAAATGGAAAGAGTGTTACAAAAGAAGGCGAACTGATTTATTTAGAAAAGGACATTGGTCCGATAAAGGAGACAGATGAATGGCACAACGAGTAAGAGTGCGTGTACGAAAGAAAAAGAGTAAGAAGAAGAAAATTTTCAAACGTATCCTGGTCTTATTTTTGCTTCTTATCATCTGCATGGGCGGATTTGCAGTATATAAAATAGTCAATACACTTCAGGCTGCTGACAAAACATATGATGAGCTAGACCGAGGAGAGAAATCGAAGCTTCGTGATGCGGTCATTGATATTAAGAAGAAACCTTTCTCTGTACTATTTGTCGGAATTGAGGATTATGCCACAGATGGTGATCATGGCCGTTCAGATTCACTCATTGTCGCAACGATTAACCCTCAAGACAAAACGATGAAAATGGTTAGTATCCCTCGTGACACACGCGTACAGCTTGCAAGTGACACGACAGGAAATAAAGAAAAGATCAATGCAGCATTTGCTAAAGGTGGAAAAGACGAGACGATTGAAACTGTCGAACAATTCTTGCATATTCCGATTGATAAATATGCAACCGTTGATTTTGACGGATTCAAGGATGTCATTGATGAAGTCGGCGGAATTGATATCGATGTTCCATTTGACTTCAATGAAAAAAGTGATGTGAAAAAATCGAAAAAGATTTACTTCAAAAAAGGCAATATGCATTTAAACGGGGAAGAAGCACTTGCTTACGCTCGGATGAGAAAACAAGATCCACGCGGTGATTTCGGACGTAATGATCGTCAGAAACAAATTTTACGCGCAATGATTGATCAAATGTCGAAGGCAAATAACATTGCGAACGTCGATAATATCGCTAAAGAAGTAAGTGATCACATTACGACCAACTTCCGTATCACAGAAGGTCTTGCACTTCAGCAAATCTACAGCGGATTTAAAGGAAACGACACAGAAACACTTTCTATTAAAGGGTCAGATCTTTATTTAGGACCAAATCGAACGTATTACTTTGAGCCAGATCAAACCAATCTAGCTAACGTACAAAATGAATTACGGACGCATTTAAAGCTTCCTGCTGAATCTTCGACTGAAACAGATTCACAAACCAATCCACCCTCTGGTGAAACAGGGTCAAGTGATACAGCTAATCCTTCGACCAGCACACCAGGACAATAATAAAAACAGCCCAGTTCCTAGGAACGGGCTGTTTTTTATTGTCTTTTGACCATTCGTTTATAGAATTTCGTAAATGGTTTGAACTCTTCGTTGACCAAACCCGTGACTTCCGCAATCACTTGCATAAACATTACCAGTAAAAAGATAATGATGAGCGATAACCAAATGGTCGCGCTTGTCAGCAAAATCGCACTTAAGCTAAAGACTAAGCCAATCATGTAAATGACGATGACCGCCATGCGATGGGACAAGCCAAAGGCCATTAGTCTATGATGAATATGAGATTTGTCTGGCGCTGAAATCGGCTGTTTGTTTAATATGCGTCTAATGATTGCAAAGGTCGTATCAAATATAGGAACACCTAGAATGATCACAGGAACAACAACACTAAACAAAGTGACACTTTTGTATAACCCTAAAAGTGACAGCACCGAGATCATATACCCTAAAAATAGCGAACCGGTATCCCCCATAAAAATCTTCGCCGGATGAAAGTTGTAAAAGAGAAAGCCGATCGTACTGCCAATGACGACAAGAGATAAAGAAAGAATCAGAATCTTATCAGCAGAAAATGCCATCACTGCAATCGTTGATAAACCGATGACAGAAATACCGGCAGCTAGTCCATCAAGGCCGTCAATTAAATTTATGGCATTTGTGATGCCGACAATCCATAGCACGGTGAGGGGATATGCCATCCAGCCTAACTCAATTCGATCTGTTAAAAAAGGAACAGAGAAAAAGTCCATTTTTAAGCCCGTGCTCACAATCAAACAAGCAACAAGAACTTGTACGAGAAATTTAAATTTTGCACTTAAATTATATTTATCATCAAATATACCTAAAATGACGATGAGTACGGCACCAACTGAAATTGCTGTAATTTTATTATGTAGAAACAGCCCGCCTGCTAATGCTCCAGCCGCTACCCCAATAAAAATTGCCAAACCACCCATTCGAGGCATTACTTTATCATGAACTTTTCGTTTATTCGGCTGGTCCACTGCACCAATCTTAATTGCAAACTTTTTGACGATTGGTGTCACAATTAAAACTGTAGCCAGAGAGACAAAAAACGCTAATAAGGCGCGTTCGTAATCCATAGGTCAGTCTCCTTCTAAATTGAAATCTGTATTTTGTATATTGGCCGCTCTTTCCATTATACAATTGAATAGAGGATGATCACAAGCTCCCCCGGTGAAGAAGAAACAAATAAAAACGCACAATCCCGAATGAATTATGCGTTTTCTTTAATATTCGTTAGTTCCACCATGTTTGTGAACAGCGCGTGCCAATCTTTTTTCTTCGCACGGCTTTGTCTTAGATGTCTATAGGTCGTGTCGTCTTTTTTGCTGATCACTTTCAGGCAGGCTTCTACGAAGAGCGCAGGATCATCGCCCTCTAAATATTCATACACATCCTTCTCTTTTAGCCTTTCCGTTGATGGGAGATTTAAACCGACAACCGGTATTCCAGCTGCTAAAAATTCATAGAGCTTGAGAGGGAACACCGCTTGATTGTAAGGGGATTGTTTGTATGGCATCATGCCTACATCAATCAGCTTCATATAAGCAGGTACTTCTTCTGGTGCAACAGCTCCTGTCCAAATCACATTTGGCCGTTTGAGTGCATGCTGAAAAGATGGATCTCCATTCGTTCCATCCGGACCGACAAATAAAAATGTCCAATCAGGCCGCATGCGAGCAGCTTCAGCCATCATGTCAAAATCGAGCTTTGGCTTGATTCCTCCGATAAAACCAAGCACGGTTCCTTCTCTTCCTTCCAGCACATCTTCTTTACACGGAAGATTGCTTTTCGCAAATACATCGTACTCGACGCCATTTTCCACAGTAAACACATCTTTCGGTTCTCCCATAAGACGTTTTTTGATTTGATCGTGTAAATATTGAGAAGAGCATGTAATGCTGTGTGCGTATTTAATGATTCGATTTTCTGCTTTGACAATGACACGCTGCCTCATATAAGAAAGAATGTTGTGTTTGCCGCTTATCGGCTCTCCCCACAGGTCACTGCAATCATAGACAATGTGTTTCCATTCAAATAAGGAAGATAAGAGCGGAAAGCCCGGAAACGTATACCATAAACAAACAGCAATCCCCTTCTTTTCCTCCTGCCGCAAATGTTCAAGAAGAGGGGACAATTTATGAATATAGAACATGTCTTGATATCGGCCAAAGCGAAATAATTTACTCTTGAGCACATCAGGAATGGTCAATTGCTTCATTCGATCTGTTATGGGCTGAAAGGGAGCTGTATGACGAGATGATGACGGGCATACCCAGATGACCTCTTTTGTTTCTGGATCAGATGCTAGAAATTCGGCCAGCCGATGCCGTCTGTACCTCAGTCCGTCCTGTCCCCATTCTCCCGTCGCTACGACAACATGTATGATCGAGTCTGCTTTCACCTTTATCACCTTTTTTCCCTTCTGTTTATAAGCGCTTCTTCACAGCATTTGTCGCATAGTGCATAAAACACCAGGACGCTTTGACAAAATGAAGCTGCTCAATTTCTCTGTAGACAAACCACGTTTTTTTCGCTGCTTTCCACTTGTTACTAGAGATGGAGTTCCCAACGATGCGATATTCACTGAGCGGTTCGCTCATACCATAGGCTGTAAATCCTCTTTTTAATATAGACAGCCATGTAGCTAAATCCTGCCTTGTGCGAATGTTCGGCATTTCCACATGTCCTACCTTTTTAAGATCAAGCATGACCGTTAAACAGCCGATAATGGTATTTTTCAAGGCTTCATTATAATCTAATTTCGCTGGCGCAGTGACGGTTTTTTCTAACGGTTCTCCATTTTCTGCAATGATGTCATATGCCGTAAATGTAAAGGCATAATCATTTGTCAGCATGAAGTCTACCTGTTTTTCAAGCTTCGTCTCTTTCCACTTATCATCGCTGTCTAAAAAAGCAATAAAGCGCCCTTTTGCCTGGTTGATGGCTGCGTTTCTAGCAATGGCGGCTCCCCCATTTTCCTCTAAATAAATGACGTTGATTCTGTCGTCCGCTTGACTTAAATCCCCTAATAGCTTTCTCGTTCCATCTGTAGAACAATCATCTGCAATGATCAGCTCCCAATTGGAATAGGTTTGGGCAAGGACGGAATGAACTGTATCCGTTAAATAACGTTCCGCATTATACGCCGGTGTAATGATGGATACTAACGGTTGATTGTTCACCTAAGACTCATCTCCAGTTCATCATTAAGATTCTTTGAACACTTCGGGTAAGACCACAAACATGAGCGAGATGCTAAAGCCAATGACAAGCCCAAGCAGTGCACGTTTTTTGGCTGACATGCCTTTATTGCCCTCATCAAGTACTTGTGCAGGATCGACAATCTTTGCCTGCTTCATTCCAAGCTTTGTCGACTCCAATTCATATAAGAATCGTTCTTTATCGACTTTGGAATCATTGCTGACAGATTCGTCTTCAAGAGCAGCTAATCTACTTTCAATCACCTGCTGCCTTTTTGTAAATAATGCTTTGTCTTGCTTAAGAAATGTCTCCGACACCTGCTTCACGACAGCCAAAGCGCGATCCTTATCGGCATCTGTGAAAGACAGCTGTAATTGTGTATCTGATTGATTGGTAAGGATGAGACGGGTTTTCACATCCTGCCTTTCTTCTTCTTTGACATCACTGAGTGCTTCGTTTAGAAATGCATCGCTTTTTAATAGAGATGTCACTTCTGCCATATTGTTATACACCCCATCATCATATTTACCAAGAGTGAGGGTAACAGCAGCTGTGTAACTGGACTGCTGCGTAGTTCCTTTAGCAAAAAAGAAACCAAAGGCGCCTAATATGACAGGCAGCAGGATGAGCCATACGATGTACTTTTTGATTCGCTTCCCTATCCTAGATATGAAACCAGACATGTTCATTCTCCCAACATTGACGTATTTGCTCTTTCACTAGTGTAGCCATACACACGTAGCATCACACACGGTTTACCACAGCTTGAGTCGTTGTTTGTTTTTCAACATATTCACCGCTGCGATCACCAGTCCTAAAAATACCCAGTGGAAATATAAATTCGAGACGGAGCTAGGACTGATACTTGAAACGAGAAAGCTCAGCATGGCTGCAAACAACCCTTCAATGATCATTTTTGCAGATCTTGTGTCAGCCCATTGGTATTGTTTGTACAGTGTGAACATGAGATAGGCGTATACTGAGATATAGCCCAGCATGACCGCTAACCCAAAGTTCGTCATCAATTCCAGCAGCCAATTGTGCACTTCTACGACCTGGTCTGTATCAAAGATCGAAAAGTGAGCTAAGTAGTAAGACACATTCCCCGCTCCAACCCCGAATCCGTATGAATTCGTAAAGAAGTGCCAAGCATTTTTGATCAAATTCGCTCTCGCGATGTTAGACGGGAGTGGTTCACTAAAAGAATGCGCGACCTGAGAAGCGAGAAACAAGTCATAAAAGACCGAATAAATCTTGGCTGAAAAGACAGCGATACAGATAACAACAAGTCCGCCTGCTGCAATGATTGACCACTTTTTGAGAAATCGCGGCAGCAGCAGCCACACATAGAGCGCCACTCCTGCAAATATGCCAAGCAGACTGGCTCGGGATTCGGTTAACAATATAAGATACAGTGCGGCGATTGCCCCTAATAATCCAAACGCTTTGATATAACCGTTTTTCATTTGACGCATGCACGCTAGATATAAAAAGAAACTAATCGATAAAAACGTCGCAAAGTCATTTTGATTAAAAAAGACAGATGTAGGATAGTGCTGTTTATACGCTGGTCCTAGATACAATGAGGTATTCGGTAAATGGTTCAATGTAAAGTGATTATAGAACCCAATCCCCATCACAAACACAGTCATGACCAGCCAAATGCTATAAAAGGTCACCACTTGATCCATTCGCTGAATGAACATGACGACAAGAAAGACAAACCCCATCCCCATTGCAAGCAGGGACATATATTTCAGGCCGTCTGTGACCGAATGACCCCAAAGCAGTGAGATGAGCCCGTAAAGAAACCATGCAGCGAAAAAACCAAGAATTCCTTTGACACGAATCTGCTGCCACTGCGATATGTACGTCCCCTTATCTCTCATCCGCCATATGAATAAAGCAAAGACGGCGATAAGCATAATACGGTAGAGAAAAAGACTAAAGAATCCGGCACTAATAGAAAAGAAAGCGTTGTTGAGAAAAGTCAATGCAATCAAAAGATAGATGGCTGACATGAAGATTTGCTCACCATTCATGTATAGCTTCATCAACACGAGAGCAGCCGACAGGATCAAAAGTATAACCGGAACAGCCACCATCTTCTTTAACCCGACGGGCTGGGCGGTTGCCATTTGTACAAGCCCGATCCCTGCTGCAAACAAAATACATCCAATCATGATTTGCCATGCTGTTTGTTTCACACTCATACCCATTTTCCTCCTAAGCAACCCATCCGATTTGAGGGATTAAGCCTTGACTTCCTGTTCATAGTAGGAAATGGTACGAGCCAAACCTTCCTGTAAACTCACAACAGGCTCCCATGCTAAGACTTGTTTCGTTTCCTCATTTGCCAATGTACTATGCACAATATCTCCTGCACGCTGCGGCTTGTAAATTGGTTCAAGATGCGATCTCGTCACCCGCTTCATCGTTTGAAACAGCTCATTCACAGTGATCGAATCACCACATGAAATATTTAAACAAACGTTTGATTGAGCTGTTAAAGCCGCAACATTCGCTGCTGCTAGATCACCTACATAAATGAAATCTCTTGTTTGTTCCCCGTCTCCGAAAATGAAAGGAGCCTCATCTTTTGCAAACTTATCAGAGAAAATAGAGACAACTCCGCCTTCGCCAAGTGCGTCTTGTCGCGGACCATAAACATTGCTGTACCGAAGAATACAATAGTCCACATCATACAGTGATTTTGCCATTTCTAAGTATCGCTCTACTGTGAGTTTCGATAACCCATAAGGCGAACCAGGCTTTAGCCGGTGAGCGGTGTCTACTGGCAGATACACTGGATCTCCATAGACAGCTGCTGATGAGGCAAATACCACTTTCTTGACACCAGCCTCTGAAGCCGCTTTGATTACATGCAGAGATCCTTTAATATTCACTTCTTCGTCATAAACGAAATTCTGAACGGAAACGGCTACACTCACCTGTGCTGCAAGGTGAATGATATAATCCGGTCTCATTTGTTTGATCAAATCAACCGTTTCTGATTTTGTGACATCTGCCTCAATGCATTGAACGGAAAGATGGGCAATATTTTCCCGAGATCCAGTTGAAAAGTTATCAAGAACGATGGGCTCGTAGCCTTTTTCTAGTAAAGCCTCTACCGTGTGTGATCCAATAAATCCGCTTCCCCCAGTAACCAATACTTTCTTCATCCAAGCTCCCCCTGTTATTGTGCCTTTGATACCAATTCTGCTTCCCATACGCCTGGGCGGCCGATAGACTGGTAAATAAATCCTCTCTCTTTCATTTCTGCTGGATCAAACAAATTCCTTCCATCAATTACAATCGGTGAACGAAGCAGCTGCTTGATCTGATCTTTATCCATCTTCTGTACGTCATCCCATTCTGTTAGGATGAGACAAGCATCCGTATCTTTTACTGTTTCATACAGGTCATTACTGAAGACAGCCTGCGGGCCAAGCTCTCGTTCTGCTTCTACATAAGCAATCGGATCATAGGCCTTCACAAAAGCACCCAGCTCTCTCAGCATGGGGATAATGTCTAATGCAGGCGCAGAACGCATATCATTTGTATTCGGCTTGAATGCGAGACCTAAGACAGAGATGGTTTTTCCTCTAATATCACCGAATACACTCATCAGTTTGCTGACAAGGTGAGCTCTTTGGTGATTGTTCGTTTCAATCACGGACTCGATCAGCTTGAACCGGTAGCCGGCTGTTTCGGCAATTTTGAGAAGAGCCATCGTGTCTTTCGGGAAACAAGAACCCCCAAATCCAATGCCCGCTTTTAAAAATTTATGCCCGATGCGGCTGTCTAATCCAACTCCTTCGCTGACTTTTTCAACATCAGCGCCCACCCGCTCGCAAATATTTGCAATGTCATTGATGAATGAGATTTTTGTGGCAAGCATGGCATTTGCAGCATACTTAATCATTTCAGCACTTTCTAAGTTGGTCTCCACAACCTCTGTTTGAAACGGATCATGCAATCTTTTGATGATGGTTGACGCATGGGTGCTTGTCGAGCCTATTACTGCCCGCTCCATATTCATCGTGTCTTGGATTGCAGAGCCTTCTCTGAGGAACTCTGGATTGGATACGACATCAAAAGGATATTTACTGCGGGATGCTTTTTCGACAATGGCTTGAACGAGCCGGCCTGTTCCAACGGGCACTGTGCTTTTATTGACGATGATTTTATAGCCATTTAGATGTTCACCAATTGTTTGAGCGACGGCTTTCACGAACGTTAAATCTGCTTCCCCCTGTGCTGTCATCGGTGTCCCTACAGCAATATAGATAATCTCTGATTCCCTGATAGCGGCAGGAATATTGGTTGTAAAAAACAGTCTTCCTTCCTCCGTATTCTTTTCAATCAATTCCTTTAAACCCGGTTCATAAATGGGAACGACACCACTTTTTAAGCTGTTGATTTTTGATTCATCGATGTCACAGCAGATGACACGATTTCCGATATCAGCAAAACAAGTACCCGATACTAACCCGACATACCCTGTTCCAATCACAGCAATTTTCTTCAACATTTTTCATCCTCTCAGTAAAAGCATATTGTCCGTTCCAAGCTGTTTATCTATCTATCATTCTTTGCACATTTCATCTTGTTTAAACGATGGATATTGATTGATTAAGCACCTTTTCATATTGCTGTATGAGATGCTTCGCATTATTTGCTGATGAATATTCTGTATGAACGATTTGATGAAGATCGTTCTTCACTTGCTCATTCCATCTGTTTTCATAAAGATAGGCGTGAATGGCCTCTTTTAACTGATTCGTCGAACGCGGATCAACGAGCAGGTGTTGATAGCTAGAAAATAAAGATGGAAGACCACCGACTCGTGTCGCAATGACAGGTACTTTTAAAGCAAGCGCCTCTAGGACGACGGTAGGCATTCCTTCACTATAGGAAGGAAGTGCAAACAGATCAGCTGCCATTAAGTAGTCTTTCACCTGCTCATTCGGCACCTGTCCTGGGAGTACAATGGATGCTCCAGCCCGTTCTTCCACCCCCTTTGCAAGGGGGCCTTTTCCAACAAAGACTGCTTTCACACCATCCATGCCGCTGACAGCATCAGCTAATTCAAGTAAGCCCTTCTCTTTGACTAATCGCCCGACGAAGACAACGAGCTTGTCGTGAAGGGGTAAGCCTAACTTTTTCCTGATGCCTTGTTGATCTTCTTCCGTTTTAGAAAATGACTGAAGCGGAATACCGAGCGGGAGACATTGCGCTTCCACCTTTGTCATGTCATTTGTCTTTTTAGCAAGCTCCTCGCTCACCGTCAGAACAGCAGATGCCTGTTTCACCGCCGTTTCAAAGGCTGCATGTGCCCCTTTGCTATAGCCTGGATACACGTTCACATCACTGCCATGTAAGGTCAAAAGATAAGGAATTTGCGTTTCTTTCTGAATCACAGCCGCCGCTCCGCCAGACGGCATCGCAAAGTGCGCATGGATAAAATCTGGTGACAGCTGATAACGCTGCATGGCGCCTAGAACAGAAGCCGCTATTCGTTTACTCGGCTGTGCCCATTTCAGCTGTCCAGGGATCGCTGTATAGGGCGGCCTGTATACTGTCACTCCGTTTCTTACTTCCTGTTCGGGCATATCTTTTTTCTGCCGATAGGCCGCCTTCAGCATCCGCAAAACCGGTAAATTTACTGGATTGGGACAAATGACAGTCACTTGTATTCCTTGTTTGAGCAGCTCCTGCACTTGCGTTTCATGGAATACGCCTTCACTTGGATGTTTTTCACTAGGATATACACTTGTCAGCCATAGCACCTTCATGACGAACGACCTCTTCTCAATAATTTACCTGCCACCTGCGGATACATTTTGATGAACAGCAAGCCATACAGTGCAGCACTGACACAAATCGTCAATCCTAATTGAAGTAAAATATCCGCTGACGTCAGCTTCATGCCTTGATGCAAGAAAACCGCACAGGCGGCCATCAACAGCGTCATGACAGCAGGCTTTCCAAGTGATTTTAAATACACCTTCATATCAAGCTGAATGACATACGCCATGAGCCACCTGCCGACAATAAAGTTGAGCAGACTGACACCTGAGTAAACCCAAGCTACTGTGAGCAGACTTCCTGTGCTGACACCTGCATATAAGGCGCATCCATACACGATGAGCATCCCCGTATCCCAATAAAAGGCTAAGTCCGCTCTCCCTTTGGCAAGAAGTATTGAACCGTTTGGATTCATCAGCACACGCAGAAGGCCGACAATGCACAAAATGTTAAGAACCGGAACGGCTACGAGCCATTTCTCTCCAAACACTACTTCTATAAAGCTATCTGATACGGCAGCAAGACCGATTAATAATGGAAAACTAATCAATGCGAGCATATTCGTCATACTGAGGAAGCCCTCTCGCAGCATGGAGTGATCACGCTGACTTTTTGCGAAAACAGGGAAAGCCACTCTCGTCACGATTGGGTTAATCTTCAGCACCGGGATCGTTACAATTTGATACGCCAAGCTGTAAATACCTAATGCTTCCGCTCCAAGAAACCGGCCGATTAAAATCATGTCTATGTTCGATCCTGCTCGATTGACCAGTCTGGATGCGAGCTGGAATGCACCAAATGAGAAAAATTCTTTCACTTCCCCTAATGCAAAAACAGGTGCTGGGCGCCACTTCTTCCAATAAGCTGCGGCATACATAAGCCCTTTTCCTGATTGCAGCAGCACTTGAGAAATGACATAGGCCACAATCGGATTGATGAAAAAGGCCAGAACGAGTAAAACAAACAGCGATATCATGGTTGCAATGGCTTCAATGGTACTTAATGTTTTAAAGGCTAAGTCCTTTTGCATCATGTATTGGTATTGCTGGCCAATTGGTGCAATCAGAAACATGATGGATAATAGTTTGAGCAAACCCTCCAGCTCTGGCCGGTTATAAAAGGCGGCAATCATTGGGCTTACTAGAATGAGTAAACAGAATAAGACAATTCCAGTGAGCAAATTGATCCAATATAATGTAGATAATTGACGTTCTGTTGTTTGTTCCTTTTGGATGATCGCTGCCCCAATCCCTAGATCAAGTAAAATCTGCGTAAATATTGTGACAGTTGTGATCATGCCAACGAGTCCAAACTCCTTCAGTGACATCACGTTCCCTAAAAAAGCGAACTGTGCGATTTGGATAATCGTAATGATGAATGCGGACAAGCTTGTCCATTTTGCCCCGCCTAGTATGCGTTTTTTCATACTTGCCATTTCTCTTCCCTACTTTACTTATCTGGCTCCGTCACCCGTCATGATGACTTTTAACGTTTTTACCATAATCTTCGTGTCGAGAGAAAATGTCAAGTTTTGAATATACTGTAAGTCGTGTGTTAATTTTTCACTCGGACTCATTTCATATCCTCCATTTACTTGAGCAAGACCTGTCAGTCCCGGCTTTACTGCTAATCTTTTCGTAAAACCTGGAATCGTCCGATTAAATTCTGCGGTAAACATCGGTCTTTCCGGCCGCGGACCTACGATACTCATTTCTCCTTTTAACACGTTGATAAATTGCGGGAGTTCATCGATTCTTGTTTTACGAATGAAGGCTCCCACTTTGGTGATACGCGGGTCATTTTTTTGTGCCCATTTCGCTCCTCCGCTTTCAGCGTCGGTTCTCATCGATCTGAGCTTCCATAATTTAAAGTAAACACCGTCTTTCCCTACCCTCTCCTGCATATAAAAGGCTGGTCCCGGTGTTTCCAGCTTAATCAAGAGAGCAAACAGCAAAATGATCGGCGTACTCAACATCAATCCGATGAACGAGAACATTAAATCTATGAAACGTTTTGCAAATAAATAACGAACCATATGTTCTGTTAAGGCAAAAGAGTGGTTTCGTCTCACTTCATATTCTCTATAAAGATTCATCGCTTTCTCTGCACTCACTGACCTGCACCTCACCATCTAAAGTAGTTGTTGTGTAAAGAGATGTTCTATGAAAGTCAGTTTATCAGAGCAACATTAAGCAAATGTAAATGCGCTGTTAAGTCTTGTAAAACTGTGTTAAGAATGTGCACTTATATAAAGTTATGCCCTTTTCAACGTAAAAAAGACCCGCAATTCTGCGGGTCTTTGGGTCTTTTCTTTATTTTGCTTTGACGGATTCGATGGTTTTTAATCGAAGGGTTCCGTTTGCATCTTTTGTATAGGTTACTTTCACTTTTGATTCTTCTTTTAAGCTGTTCACTTGTTTAGAAAACGCATTTCCGAACTGAATAGCTACTTCTTTGCCATCAATGTTCACAGCAATGGTATGTCCATCAGCCAAACCGACATATGTGCCTTCTTTGGTGACTTCATTTTTCTTATTTGTTGTTGATTCTTTCTTTGTTTTAGAATCAGCTTTTGATTGATCCTTAGCAGGTTCTTCTTTTGTGATTTCTTTACTTGAGCTGTCTTTTGCCGCTTCATCAGATTGACCAGCTTGCTCTTCTTTTTGAGCAGCTGTTTCTTTGCTTTGATCATCTGCTTTTTCATTAGATGACTGATCTTCTGTTTTTTCCTCTGAAGCATTTTCTTTCTTTTGATCAGCCGCTTCGGTTGTTTCCTTTTTGCTGTCATCCTTATTGTTGTCGCTTGATTGATTTGTTGTGCCGCATGCTGTAAGTACTACACCTAGAAGCAATACTAGAAACGGCATTGTGATTAATTTTTTCAAGATCGTCACCTCTTCATGATTTGTCGATTTGCTGTCGCTTGAAGATTCATGCGTAAACCATTCACCTTCTATGTTTCAATTATAACAAAGATAACCAAAAATGAAATGTATTTTTAACTTGACACATTATTGATTACCCGATCACTTCATAGACTTTTGAAAAAAGGCTGCCGAGAGACGTTCTCGAGCAGCCTAAGAGGAGTATCTGAGGCACCCCTCATGTTTGTATTTTCTTATCTAAAGTAACCTGACACACCGCTTGAAATGCCTGACGCTAAACGATCTTTATACGTAGCAGATTTCAAGATGTTTGAATCAACTGGACTGGACACAAAACCAGTTTCTAAAAGAACACTCGGCATTTTAGAATATTTAATCACGTAGAATCCAGCTGTTTTCACACCACGGTCTCTTGTACCAAGTGCACTGACCATTTTAGGCTGAATGTTTTGCGCAAGCTTCAAGCTGTTTGCAGACGCATAGGTTTTGTCATAATACGTTTCTGTTCCGTTTGCACTGCTGTTATCATTTGAGTTGGCATGGACACTAATGAAGATATCTGCTTTCGCATTCGCACCTTTGCTCACTCGTGTTTGAAGACTGTCAAATGTGTCTGATGTTCTTGACATGGTAACAAGTGCACCAGCGTTGTTTAATTTCGTATTTAAACGTTTTGCTACATCTAAATTCAAGTTCTTTTCATATAAACCGTAGCCTACAGCTCCTGAATCATGTGCACCATGACCTGGATCAATGAATACTTTTTTCCCGACGACAGGATTTTTTAATTGATTCACAACAGTTGGTGTCACCGTATTTGTACTGCCTACGACAGTAAATTTGGTGATTTTTTTACTGCTGATTGTTGCTCTTGTTACTTTTGGTAATGTCTTTTCATTCGTTAGAAGCAATGCTTTGTTTTGCTTCGCTGCGATCCCTGCAGCAGAAGATGAAGTGGCATAGCCAAATCCTCTTCCTACATAGGTATTATACGTGCTCATATTATACTTTTTCACAATATTAGCGGCAACGTCATAACGAGTGGAGCCTTTGATTCGTGTTGGAGATTTCAATTGATTATAAGCTGCTTTTGTGACGTAATTTTCTCCGCCGACTACAATGGTTTGTTTGACATTGCTTGCTTTTGCAACAGAAGCGATTTCAGAACGAAGTCCCTTTTTATCTGTGTAGAGAATCGGGAATCCTTTTTGTGCTGCTACCGGTGCAATTGCAATCCCATGAGCATAGAAGGAACCTTCAACGACAACGACGCCTGCTGGCTTTTTCATTTTTTTCGCGATATTTGCAGATAGCTCATATCGATTTTTCCCTGAAATACGTTGTGTAGAGATGCCCATTTTCTTCACTTCGTTGACTACGTTGTTTGACACACTTGATGTACTGCCTAAAACGATAACTGTCTTTGTTTTTAAAGCCTTTAGGGCTTTTTTCGTATCACCCGAAAGACTCTTACTGTTTGTATAAAGAACTGGTCCATTTTTTTGGTGTGCAAGTGGAATCCCTGCTGTTGCATCTGCATACGCAGTTTTCCCTACTAAAACGACTGTACTTGCAGTTCCCCATCCCTTTTTCGCTACGTTTGCTGCTACAGCATATCTGCTCCCGCCATCAATTCGTGAGACGGAATTATCTGCTGAAGCTGTCGGAACAATAACGAAAATGGCGATAAGGCTGAGGATGGCTGTTTTCATGATTGAGCGCATCATCTATGTCCTCCTTTAACCCTTTAATAGTTTGTTAGTTTTGTACCTGGATAGTAGAACGAAAGTATGGAAGAATATGAGTTTCCAGATTCTGCTCTAGCTTTGGCTCCGTATTGGCTCATGCCAATGCCGTGACCATATCCTTTTCCTGAAATCGTAAAGTCATTTGTATTGTTTTTGACAGACGCAAATGTGCTTTTCACCTTTGTTGCGCCCATGACGGATCTAAACTCGGTCATCTTCATACTTGCCGTTGTGCTTTTGTTTACTGCATACGTGCCTGTTTTATTTTTCAGATGATATGTCAGCTTGATCGATACCGTCTTCGCACGCTGGCCTTTTGTTTTTCCTGAGAATGTCAGGCTTGAGATGGATGCAATCTTCATATCAGATGCAGCAGTTTCTTTGTTTTTGAGCAGCCATGATTTGAGACCAGCAAGGTCCGCTGCATTTGTCTCTTTTGTCTTAGACCACTGAGATGCTGCTGTGCTAGCAGTCAATGTTGTGCCTAGTTGTTTTTTAGAGAGTTTTAGCGTCCATGCATTGACCGGATCTTTTGTATCCTTTTTGGCCACTAAGTACGGCAGTGCATTTGCCCACACTTCTTCACTTGCCTCTGTATAACCGCCATTACTAGAATAATAGGTTGCTGAAATGAGCTGATTGTTGTATTTCAGTACCTTCCCTTTTGTGGCATCGACAGCTTTTGTCGAATTCGTGTACCAGTTATATCCTCCATATACTTGGAAGGCAGTTGTATCAGGTACGACTTTTCCAATACTTTTCACTGAATACGTTCTAGCGGCAACTGCCTGTGCTTTTAGCGCTTCAACATGCCAGCTTGCAGGCATTTCATTTGGTACTACGCCTTTTAGATAGTCTTCAAATGGAATATTTTCGAGAGTCGGCCTGATATAACCTGATTCAATTGCAAAGTTGACGCTGCCTAAGTACGGCTTCCCTGCAATTTGAAGGACATTTTTCGTTGAATATTTCTCAGGAACAACTCTTAATGTGTTATACGTCTTTATGCCTTTTAATGAAATTTTTCCGTTAGAAATATCCAATTGGTAGTTTTGATTTTTTTTCAGATAGACTTGTTTAGCTAATGAGTTTTTCAAGCTATCTTTAATCGCACTTGTGCTACCAGCAAGGTGATAAGCATATGTACCCTTTTGTTTCAGCAGTGCTTTTAGTGACGCTGTGACAGAATCTGGTTTCACATACACAACGGTACTGTTAGACTTTGCAGCCAATTGAGACAGCGGCATAGCATAAATATAGCTAGAGGCTTTTGCCAAATAAACTTTATCTGCATTGATATTTAATTTCTTAATAATATTCACAGATAGTTCATAGCGATTGGCACCACTGATTCTTGTCACCTGTGACGTTTTTTTAATTTGATTCTCTACTTTTTGTCCCGTACTTTTCGTACTGCCGATGATGATGACTTTACTTGGCAGCTTGTAAGACGGAATGGAATCTTTTTTTGTTAACAGGATTGGATATCCCTTTCTCGATGCATAGGATGCAATCGCAATCCCATTCATAAATGAGTTTCCGCCGACAACGACAGCTTGCTTATAGTTACCCATTTCTTTAGCGATTTTTTGAGAGATTTCAAACTTGTCTTTTCCACTAATACGTCTGACTTTGCCATACTTTTTAATAGATTTCTCAGCAGCTGTGGAAATACTTTTCGTGTTACCGATGATCAGGATGTTATCCGGCTTCATTTTCTTCAGCTGGTTTTCAGTTGTTTTTGTCAGTCTTTCAATGTTCGTATACAAAATGGGTGCGCCTAGTTTGTAAGCTAACGGTGATACAGAAATGGCGTGATCAAATGCATCACGGCTCACAATGACAACAGTTGATGGATTCTTCCAGCCGGCAGACGCGATGCTATTAGCAACTTCGTATCGATTTTTGCCATCATATCTTTTCGTGACAGCCACATTCGATCCTGACAGCTTGTATTCTCCAGCTGTGGATAGATCCATCGTTTTTTTATTTCCGATATAATTAGACAATTTCACTGAAATTGTCGAGCTAGCCATGGCAGACTGAAAGGGTGCGACTAGTAGAGTCAGTGTCATGAGAACAATAAGTGTAACGCCTGTTTTCTTCAATTTTGTTCATCCCGCCCATCTTTTTTACTTCTGTTTTTCAATCTTTTGAATTTCCTTTTGACCACTGTCATTGATAAAGTAAGAGATTTCTACTGTGTCTCCTGGTTTGAATTCATTTAACACATCTTTAAAATTATCCGTAAATTCATAGCTTAAGGTCGTATTCACTTTTTTCACTTCGACTGTATGTGCATCAGCCATTCCAATAAATTCAGCTTTTTCTTCCAGCACCTGAGGAGTTGAACTGCTTGTCTTGTTTTCTCCCGAGGACTGCTCAGCCGTTCCACATGCTGTGAGCACGATACCAAGTAGTAGTATTAAGAACGGTAAAACGACGATTTTCTTCATTTTTTTCACCTCATGTCTTTGTATCGTCTTATAACTTAATATTTTAAGGTAAATTTAAGGTTTTTTGAAACCTTTTTTTTGTTACAACGTCTATATCTAGGTTCAGAGTAAAAAAATAACTTGTTTATCAAGATTCGTAAACCTATAATCATGGAAGAATCATAGAAAAGGTGAGGGACATTATGAGAGCTGAAAGAAAACGAAAGAAAAAAAAGGTTCTTTGGATTGTTTTATCGATTATTGGCTTATTCGTATTAGCAACTGGCGGATATGCATATCATCTTTGGAATACAGCAGCATCAACCGTGGCAGGCATTCAGGAGAATTTAAAGAAGTCAGATAAGCGTGACAAAGATGTCGATTTAAATAAGAAAGACCCGATTTCTATTTTAGTCATGGGTGTTGACGAAAGAAAAAATGACCGAGGCCGTGCGGATACATTAATATACATGACCGTTAACCCAAAAACCAAAACGACCGAGATGGTGAGTATCCCGCGTGATACGTATACAAAAATTGTCGGAAAAGGCACAATGGATAAAATCAACCACTCCTATGCATTCGGCGGCACACAAATGGCAGCAGATACAGTAGAGGAATTGCTTGATGTACCTGTTGATTACTTTGTGAAAGTCAATATGGAAAGCTTTAAGGATATTGTCGATACACTTGGCGGCATTACAGTTAACAGCACATTTGCTTTCAGCTATGACGGCCATTCATTTGGTACAGGAGAAATTAATCTAAATGGAGATCAAGCCCTTGCCTACACAAGAATGAGAAAGCAAGATCCAAAGGGTGACTTTGGACGTCAGCAAAGGCAGCGCCAAGTCATTGAAGGCATCATTGCAAAAGGGGCAAACATTTCATCTATTACGAAGTTCGGCGATATGTTCAAAGTCGTGGAAAACAATATGAAGACCAACATGTCATTTGATGATATGTGGACGATGATGAATGACTACCGTGATGCAAGACAGCGTGTGGAGCAGCACGAGCTGAAAGGAACAGGAGCACGCATCAATAACATCTATTATTATCAGCTTGATGATAATAGTTTGGCTAAAGTGAAGAAGGAATTGAAGGAAAGTTTGGAGCAGTAAAAAAGAAGACTACATGACTGTAGTCTTCTCAGATTGTAGAGAAACTCATGTTTTTCTACAATCTTTTTTATTTTCATCGTAATTATGATGGATGGGATTTAATGAAAAAGGCCTCCCACACACCTAGCCTAGCTTCGCTAGGTGTGTGGCAATCTTCTTCATGTTCTGGCACGCAGCTGTGAGGAGAACTTGCTCACTCACGTTTTGTTTTCCCCTCAACCGACAGTAGCGAAGCCCGTGCAGTTGTTTTGAATCTGCAAAGCTTCGCTCTATTTTTTCTTTTCTTTTTTTATATAGCTCTTTTCCAGAGGCAGACAGACGATTTTGTCTGATCTTTTCTTTGTGTTCCTCCCATACATGTCTTGAGATCACTTTTTGATGATTTTTCGATCTTGTACAGCTCTCAAGGAAAGGACACGATACGCATTTTTTAGGGTCTGATTTGTAGAACCTATAACCTTTTCGATCAGTTGTCGTATATAATAGCTTCTCGCCATTTGGGCATATGTAGTGATCAGATTCAGAATCATACTGAAATTTCCACTTCTCAAATAATCCTCTTGTTGGATGAAAGCGTCTATGTGCGATGACACCAAAAATATGGCGATCCGATAAACCTTTACAGATTGAGGTTGTCAAATAACCAGAATCAAGGGCAACAGCTTCTACTTGAAAACCAAATCGGGCGATTTGGTGATCCAATCGATCAAGATACGGAATAGAATCATGGATATTGCCGGGCGTGACATGGGCATCCGTGATGATATTGTACTTCATATCCGTTGTACGGTGGTCTAGGTAGAAAAAGCCTTCCGGTTTATTTTCACGATAAAGATAGCCACTCTCAGGGTCAGTCATACTTTGACGAATGTCTTTTTTCGTTTTCACCTCCTCTTTTACCTTTAAGGGCTTTTTTCCGTGTGCCACCCGATCTTCTTGGATCGCTTCTTCTAATTCATTTATATAGTTCTGGGTATCTTGTTCAATCGTTTTTCTCGTATATTTATGTTTATTGGCATTGGCTTTAAGATGAGTTGAATCAGTAAAAAGAACGCGGCCTCCTACCATATCATGATTGATGGCTTGAAGCACAATTTCATCAAAAATATCTTGAAAAATCGTTGTATCTTTAAATCGAGTACGACGATTCCAGCTAATGGTCGAGTGATGAGGAACGGGGTCATTGATGTTCAAACCTAAAAACCATCTATACGCCATGTTATAGTAAATTTCTTTTTCAAGTTGTCTTTCAGAACGGATACCGTACAGGTATCCGATAAACATCATTTTGAACAAAATAAGTGGATCAAGAGAAGGGCGACCTTTATTCTCACTATAATACGGTTTTACTTTATCTACGATAAATGAAAAATCAATGTACTGATCAATTTTACGAAGCAGGTGATCCTCTTCGACCAGTTGATCTAGCAATACAAATTCGGCTTCGTGCTGAGAAGAATTTCTAGTGTGGAACATGAGAAAAACACCTTCCTTAAGTGGGTTTTTCTCTATTATAAAATGAGGAGATGGAAAGTTTAAGGAAAAGATAAAGCTGTCGAGATTTTCTCGACAGCCTGAGACTACATGACTGTAGTCTTCTTTTTTTATGATTTGAATGGGGCAGGTTTTTCTTCACTTAATCCAAATCGATGGAGGAGCTCTTCGACAATTCGTCTCGAGGCTTGTCCGTCACCATAAGGGTTAGACGCCTTCGACATATTGTCATACTCTTTCTGATCTACTAGCAGCTCTTTTGCCATTTTGTAAATGGTCTCTTCATCTGTACCTGCAAGCTTAAGCGTGCCGGCTTTCACGCCTTCTGGACGTTCTGTTGTATCACGCAGCACTAATACTGGCTTCCCTAGAGAAGGCGCCTCCTCTTGTACACCGCCAGAATCCGTTAAGATAAAGTGTGAAGCGGCAGCAAAGTTATGGAAATCAACGACTTCAAGCGGTTCAATTAAGTGTACCCGATCGAGACCGCTAAATTCTGTCTGAGCTGCATCACGTACAGCAGGGTTTAAATGAACAGGATAAACGACCTGAACATCTTCAAACTCTTCTACAACACGTCTAATGGCTCTAAACATGTTTTTCATCGGCTGTCCGAGATTCTCTCTGCGATGGGCCGTTAACAAGATCATTTTATCCGTGCCTATTTTCTCTAAAATAGGGTGCTGATACTGCTCAGTAACCGTTGTTTGCAGGGCGTCAATCGCTGTATTCCCTGTCACACATATGGTCTCTTCTTTTTTATTTTCAATTAAAAGATTCTGCTTCGCTTCGTCTGTAGGTGCAAAATGAATATCGGCAATAGTGCCTGTCATTTGACGGTTCAATTCCTCTGGGAACGGCGAGTACTTATTGTGTGTTCTCAATCCAGCTTCGACGTGACCGACTGAAATTTGGTGATAAAATGCTGCCAAGCTTCCTGCAAAGGTTGTTGTAGTATCCCCATGGACAAGGACAATATCAGGTTTTTCTTCTTGGAATAATTGATCTAGCTTTAACAGTGCATTTGATGTGATTTCAGATAATGTCTGGCGTTCTTTCATAATATTTAAATCATGATCCGGTTGAATGTCAAAGGCTTTCAGCACTTGATCAAGCATTTGCCTATGCTGAGCAGTCACAGTGACAGAGGATTTGATTTGCGGATGTTTTTTTAGTTCAAGGACAAGGGGGGCCATTTTGATCGCTTCAGGTCTCGTCCCGAATACAGTCATTACATGTAATGTTTTCAATAGTCGATGCCTCTTTCCTTCTCATTTATCATATGTTTATTATACAAAAGAATAGAAACGAATCCTAATCATTCAATTTTCAATCTTTACATCGCCTTTACCCTTTTCAACATAAAGATTTACACGGACTCTTTACAATAGATGTTGTATCAGATCATCATACATTTATCGTAAATCATTTGTCATTTCTATCATTTGTAAGTTACACTTTATGAAAGATGAAAAATGAAGTCAAATCATTTTTTCAATATGTAAGGAAGGTGCAAAGTTCATTGAAAAAAGTACGTAAAGCCATTATCCCAGCTGCAGGTCTTGGGACACGTTTCCTCCCTGCAACAAAAGCTATGCCTAAAGAAATGCTGCCAATCGTTGATAAACCAACCATTCAATATATTATTGAAGAAGCTGTTGAATCAGGAATTGAAGACATTATTATCGTCACTGGAAAAGGGAAAAGAGCCATTGAGGATCATTTTGATTTTGCACCAGAGCTAGAGCGCAACCTGGAGGAAAAAGGGAAGAGCGAGCTTTTAGAAAAGGTGAGAAAATCCTCTAACATTGCTGACATTCATTACATACGTCAAAAGGAACCTAAAGGACTTGGACACGCCGTTTGGTGCGCACGCAACTTTATCGGTGATGAACCTTTCGCCGTTTTATTAGGTGATGACATTGTTCAAGCCGAAACACCTGGACTTCGCCAGCTGATGGATGAATACGAAAAAACGCTTTCATCTGTGATCGGTGTTCAGCAGGTAGCAGACAGCGATACACATCGCTACGGGATCATTGATCCTCTTACACAAGAAGGACGCCGCTACCAAGTGAAAAACTTTGTTGAAAAGCCGCCGCAGGGAACAGCACCATCAAATCTAGCCATCTTAGGGCGATACATTTTCACACCAGAGATCTTTATGTACCTTGATCAGCAAGAAATTGGTGCAGGCGGAGAAATTCAACTGACAGATGCCATCCAAAAGCTGAATGACATTCAGCGCGTATTCGCCTATGATTTCGAAGGAAAACGATACGATGTCGGTGAAAAGCAAGGCTTCATCGAGACGACTCTAGAGTTCGCCCTTCAAGATGAGGATCTGAAAAAGAAACTCATTCCATTTATGAAACAGCTTCTCGAAAAAGAAGAAGTGAATTAAAAAAAGCTGCCGGGATCGGCAGCTTTTTATTTGATCACTGAAATCGTCAGTGTATGCTGTTCATTATCAATGACAAACAAGTTGTTTTCGCCCTTCACTGCGAATTTCGTTTGTTTCTCATTCATCCAAACGTTCTGTTCTGTCAGCCCAAGTGTTGAAGGAGAGATTGACATGATCTCACGGAATACCATCGTATTCGCTTGACCATTTTGAATGACATAGTCGGCTTTCTCTGTGGTCAATCGTTCAATCATTCCGCCTTGATTACTTTTGATCGAGCTCAGCGTTTGCATTCTTTGCTTAAGCACAGATTCTTCTTTTCCAAGGAAAGAAAGTAAATACTCATACGAGCCTGCAGATGCGGGCGATACATAGGAATTGAACTGACCTGGTTCAATGGATAGTGGCTTTAATTCCTCTGCATTTTGAAGCGCAGCAGGTTTGACAAAATACGTTTCTGAGGCTGTTTTAATTTTAACGGCTTTTTTATTTTCAGCCACAGCCTGCACTTCTTGTCCAAAGGGCAAAGTGACATCCGCCTTTTTTTTCATGGCTTGATCTTTGTAAACCGTGAGTGGATCTGCCGTGACAATCAGCTGTTGATCCACCTTCTTCATATCAGGCGCCCCTTTCATCTGCGGGTTCTTAGTCTGAGGCGCTTCTGTCTTATCTGATGACATTGCACCAAATGTAGCCAGTGTACGAAGTGGGCGATCTGAAAACATGGATAAGGCAAGCAGAATAGTTAAGACAGCTAAAATTGTCACTTGAAATGCGGGGCCGAAAAATGAACGACGTTTCCCATTTTCTTTATAACGTGTGACCTTTTCCGTCTTTTGTACACCTTTTCTACCTTCCTTATGTTCCAATTGGTATTTTTGTTTCTCTTTTTTGGAGAGCTTATTAAACCAGTCAACAAACTCCTTATACTCTTTCACAACCTTTTTCGTATCATCAAACATACGAAGCTCCCCATAATGCATCCAAGCCACCCGGTCACAGATTTTTTGGATTTGGCTAATGGAATGACTAACAAAAAAGATCGTTTTCCCTTGTTCCTTGAATTCTGTAATTCGATCCACACATTTTTGATAGAAGGTTTGGTCTCCAACAGACAATGCTTCATCAATAATCAAGATATCTGGATCGATATGCGCTGAAATGGCGAAGCCAAGACGTGATTTCATTCCGCTTGAGTAGCTCTTCACAGGCTGATCAATAAAGTCACCAATATCTGCAAACTCTACGATTTTTTCATAAAGTTCGTCTATCTCTTTATTCGTCAGCCCCATCATTAAGCACTTGAGGCGAATGTTGTCTTTCCCGCTTAATTGGTTGTTCAGCCCTGCCGCAATGGCAATCAATGAAGGCTGGCCGTCCATATCAATTTCACCACTTGTCGGTGGAATGATTTTCGCAAGAAGATTCGACATCGTTGATTTTCCAGATCCATTGATCCCTACAAAGCCAATCGTTTCACCTTCATATACATCAAAGGACACATCACGAACAGCAAAGAAACCTTTTTCATTTTTATTAGGTAAAAACAGTCCTTTAATCTTATCTGACTGCTTTTTATATAGGACGTATTGCTTGGATACGTTTCGAAACGAAACCTTTAGTTTCATCGTATAATCTCCTTACTTTTTAAAGAAAATCGACAAATTTATCCCTAAATTTCATATGAAGCAATGAACCGACTGTTAAAAGAAGTAGCGTGATCAGCCAAAAATAAAGCGTATATTTCACATCATGGAAGAACCATTCTCCCTTTAACAAGCTATTTCTAAAACCATCAATAATGTAGAAAAGAGGATTCAATCTTAATATATCCCCGATCCATGCTTTGTCTCCAGTGAGCTTCTCTGAGATATTCCAAAAAATCGGCAGCAAAAAGAAAAGCAATCGTGTCACTGATTGTAAAAGAAATTGATAGTCTCTCACGAGTACGCTAATCGTGGAATTAAACAAACTAAACGAAAACATAAACGCGATCATACAAATAAGATAGTATATATATTGCAGCCAGTGCGCATCAGGATATATGCCATAGGAAATGAGCACAATCAGATAGACACCCATCATCACAAAGTAGCTGAACAAGTTGGACATAATCACTACAGACGGCAGCGCACTAATCGGAAAATTCATTTTCGATACCATATTAATGCGTTTAAACACACTGTTTGATCCATCAAGTATCGTCGGACTAATGAAGAACCAGGGGATTAATCCAGCAAGCATCCAGATGATAAATGGAACTCCCATCCCCCCAATGTCAATTGGCTGTCCTCCGCGAATTCCCATACCAAAAACAAACCAGTAAGCCAGCATTTGCATTAATGGATTTAAAAACTGCCATAAAACACCTAAATAATTCATCTGATATTTTGATTTTGTTTCATAAACAGCAAGGCGCATAATCAGCGGAAATGAGCTGATTTGCTCCCTTAATATCGTAAACAATGCATTCATTCTAATCTTCCTTAGATATAAGTTTTTGGAATTGCCTCTTCTAAAAAAATCACCGTTCATAATTGTAACAGATGTTGAGAAATATTTCACTTTTCAAATCTATTGAGTATATTAAATGGTAGGGGAAACCGATCAAATTAAATGCTGGTATTTTCAGCTATTATAGGTTACTAATTACCTTATTATATCATTGCTTTATATTTGCCATTAGAATATAATTATCAGGATAATTGCATTTCAACTTAACTCCAAAAAATAAATATCATTTTCTTTCAAATTATATATACCAAATGAAGGGGCTTAACATTAATGAGAATAAAGAACTTCAAAAAAATCGTTACAAGAAAGATTAAATTTATTTTGAATCCACTAATAGAGTTTTCTAGAGATTCACGACTTCGTATGAGAAGTAAATACACCTCTTATTTAGAGAAAAAACCTGTTAGAGATAATTATATTCTATATGAAGCTTATCATGGTAAAAGTATATCTGGAAATTGTTATGCAATCTTTCTAGGCTTAATGAAAGATAATGCCTTTAAAGATTTACATCATGTTTGGGTCATTAATGATTTTAGTGATCCAATGATTGCTGAATTAAAGCAGAAATCACCTAATATTTCCTTTGTTAAAGTTGATAGTAACGAATATCTTAAATATTTAGCAACATCTAAATATTTAGTTAATGATACGTCATTTCCTTTTTATTTTATTAAAAGAGAAGAGCAAATTTATATCAATACATGGCACGGAACCCCTTTAAAAACTTTAGGGAAGGACATTAAAAAAAGATCAATGTCTGGCCATAAAAATATCCAAAGAAATTTTCTTCATTGTGATTACCTTATCAGTCCGAATACTTTTACGTATGAAAAGTTACTGAAATCAAATGATGTATTTGGGATATTCACCGGAAAAATAGCAAATATCGGATATCCTAGAGTAGATTTAACATTAAACACTAGTAGTGAAAGTGTGAAAGAAAGATTAGATTTACCTTTTAATAAGAAAATTGTACTTTATGCTCCAACATGGAGAGGAACAATAGGTGCTGAAGAGGATACTTGCTATACATTGCATAGTGAAGTTGTGAAAATTCAGCAGGCGCTTGGTGATGATTACTTAGTACTTTTAAAATCTCATTACTTTTCTTATAAATTCTTTAAACAGAGTGGACTTGAACATCTTTGTGTTCCAAACTGGATTGATACAAATGAACTTTTAGCTGCCATAGATATTTTAATTACAGATTATTCTAGTATCTTTTTCGATTTCCTTCCTTTAAAAAGACCTGTTTTTTTCTATATGCCTGACTTAAGAGAATACGAATCAGAGAGAGGTTTTTATTTAGACATAACAACACTTCCAGGACCTATCAGTGAAAATATAGTTGATTTAATTAACAACTTAGCTCAACTAAACAGTCTAAATAACTTCAATAAACAATTTGAGAATCAATACAGGGAGTTTTTAGATGAATACTGTTTTTATGATGATGGAAAAGCTACAGAGCGATTCATTGACATCGTATTCAAAAAAAATAATCAAAATGAATTAATAAAGGTTGAAAGCAATAAACAAAAATTACTTTTTTATTGTGGAGGATTCTATAATAACGGTATTACAGTTTCAGCAACTAATTTATTTGACCAAATTGATTACAATAAATATGAAGTTGTTGTAATTGATAACTCAAATTATCATAAAGATAAATGGGTGAACATACAAAAGCTACATCCTAATGTCCATATTATTTATAGACCAGGCTTTGTTAATAGAACCTTAATAGAGACATATAAACAGAACATAATTTTCCGCCGTGGTATATATAATAACAAAATGTTAAAGTACACTCCGGTAAATTCATACAAAAGAGAATTAAAGAGAATTATTGGTAATGCGAAGTTTGATGTAGGTATAGACTTTGGAGGTTATAATAAATTTTGGACTCTTCTTTTCGCATTTGGAGATTTTAAAGTCAAAAGTATTTTCCTGCATGCTGACATGATGAAAGAGTACAATAAAAAGGTGAACCACAAATATAAACATCGTGGTAACCTAAAAGTAATTTTCTCACTGTACAAGTTCTTCGATAGAATTGTTTCTGTCGCCGAATCGACTAATATTGAAAATCACTTGAACTTAAGCCCTTATGTTCCTAATGCTTTAGAAAAAATGGTTTTTGTAAATAATGTTATATCGCCAAACAAAGTACTTCAAATGAAAGAAAATAAAAATATTATAGAATTTAATAATGAAAGATATTTAATTACTTATCAAAACGACAAAACCGAATCCATCGGTCTTAATCTATCTGGGATTCCACTTCCAAATAAAGAGTATATCAACTTTATAACTATAGGAAGATTATCTCCTGAAAAAGGGCAAAAAAAATTAATTTCTGCTTTTTCGCAATTAAACAAACAATACCCAAATACAGTATTGTATATTGTGGGAGAAGGACCTTTAAAAAGGGAATTAAAGGATCATACAAAGAGATTACATTTAGATCACTGTGTGTTTTTTGTTGGGCAACTCGAAAATCCATTCTCTTTGCTAGATGAATGTGATTGTTTTGTATTATCTTCAGAATATGAAGGACAAGGTTTGGTTCTCATGGAAGCAATGATTCTAAAAAAACCAATCATAGCTACCGATGTAACTGGAGTACATTCCGTCTTAGAGGGTGGATACGGATTATTAGTTGAGAATAATGAAACTGCTCTGTTTAATGGTATGTCTGATTTTATCCAGAATAGTATGAAACAAGAATCCTTTGATTATGAAAAGTATAATAGCGAGGCACTAGAGCTCTTCTACAAAAACGTATGTACAAAAGCTGATTAATACCTTATATACAGAATAAAATTACATGTATTTAAAAAAACACCTTTGGATAATGGTCAAGTATTGAACTTGATACCTTCCAAAGGTGTTTTTAATTCTCAACTATAAGAAAATATACAAAGCATTGCTAATCAAACACCACTTCCACCACACGCTTCGAAGACTCCCCGCTCTCTAGATAGCAGAATCTTTCATAAAACGGTGCGAATGAAGCCGGTAGTGTAAAGGTTGGCTGTTCTGTTTCTCTTACCCAGTCAATGACGCTGGCTGTTTCTTTCACAAGAGGTCCAGGTGCTTCCTGTTCAAAGTCGAAGTAGAAGCCTCTCAGCTTGTCACGATATGTTTCGATGTCTGGCACATAGAACAGCATCGGACGTTTAAGGTTTGCATAATCAAAGAACACAGATGAGTAGTCAGTGATGAGCAGATCAGATATCATATACAGGTCTCTAATGTCTTCGTAATGAGAGAAGTCATAGGCAAAGCCTTTATATGGTCCTAAATCAAAGTTTTCAGCGACTAGATAGTGCATACGCAAAATGATGATATATTCGTCTCCGATAGCGGCTCTTAGCTCATGCAGATCAAGGTCTAAATCAAATTTGTACTGCCCTTTTTTATAAAATTGATCGTCTCTCCATGTCGGTGCGTATAAGATCAATTTTTTATCAAGCGGCAAGTTCATTTTTTGTTTGAGTGCTCTCATCGTTTCTTCATTGTTTTGATTATGAAGGAAGTCATTTCTCGGATATCCTGACTCAATCATGGTCTTTTGAAATTGGAATGCACGTGTAAAGATTTCAGTCGAGTAAGCATTTGGAGAAATGAGATAGTCCCAATTCGATGCTTCTTTCGTGAAATTCTTTTTGTATTTCTTCGTGTTTGTTCCAGGCATATGCACCTCGTCCATATCCATCGCAAGTCGTTTTAACGGCGTACCGTGCCATGTCTGCAAGTATGTTGTATGCTCTGGTTTTGGAATCCATAGCGGCAAACGGCTGTTGACGACCCAATACTCGGCTCTTGCCATCGCAAAAATCCATTTCAATGATAGACGGTTGATATAGTAGATGTCCTTTTCCTTGAACGGTGCTTCATGCCCTTTTTTCACACTCCAGATCAACGTATATTCAGGATGATTTTCTTTCATATACTCATAGATCCCACGCGGATTACAGCTGAATTGTTTTCCATTAAAGCTTTCAAAAACAACCGTTTTCTTTTTCACAGACAGCTTACTTGCCAGCTGAAAGGTCGTTTGGAAGGTCCTTGTTACAAGGCGGTTACGGACTTTTTTTATTTTGCCGATTTTCTTTTTGAACTTCTTCCACTTGCTTTTGACGTAGTACTTCGCTCGTGTTTTCATTGTATAATCATTAATTCGAATGCCAAGCGTTTGTCTTTTTTTCTTTCGATACACCTCATATCGAATCGGTACATCGTTTCGTTTATGAATTTGAACAAGTCCTTTGAGTTTGTTCGAGCGATCTCCAAGCACTAAAGAAGCGGTCGTTAACGTCTCCTCTACTCCATCTACATCACAAATAAATTCAAGATAGAAGCGATATACAAGGCGGTTGTTTAACGAATAGGTCAATTCCTTTAAAGGAACTTCTGCTAGAAATTGATAAAGCTGTGGTACTTGTTGATCATCACGGTATTTGACCACTTCATCTTTTATTGGGGTCATATTTACCGGAAAGCGATGCTCAATTGGTTCTTCACCATTTCTCTTCAATAGAAGCTTTACTTCTTTGATCTCATAAGGATGCTCTGCACTGAGAACGCCTGTATACCCAGTTAAAGATAACGTACATTCTTTGTTGAGCTCGATATGATTGAACTTCACAACCTTTAGCTCACGCTTGATTTTAAACGATGCATTCCCTTTATCCGTACGATACGGGATGACATACAGCATCGCATCTTTATTTTCTAAAAAAGTCAGCTCTGGCTTGTCTATTTCCATTTTTAAACGACGTTTATAGTATGGCGTCTTCTCTTCTACTTCGGCGTTATCCGTTTCTTTTAATTCGTCTTCCTCTTCTTCTGTATCAGAATCATAGGCTGAGTCCTCAAGCTCGTCTTCATCCTCTTCTTTGTTTGCGCTGAGATAGTCTGAGACATACAGGTTATATGTCTGGCCCTGCTCTAATGCAAGCGGCAGCGATGATTCACTCAATACGAACTTGAATAGATTCTCTTCTTGATGAACAAGCGGAAGGAAAAGCTCTTGTTTTGATACCCTTTCCCTCATAAACAAATAAAATTCTCTATCTTTTAATGGCATGTCATCGTCGATGCGAATAAGCATTTCTAGTTTCTCATGATGATTTTTTAACCCTTCAACGACACTCTTCTTATGAATTCCCTCTTCAATCATTAATCGTTAATCTCCTCTGTTCAGAAATCTTACCGTTGTGTTGTCACGTTATTTCACTTTCCAAGAATAGTTTCCTTGTTTCGTTTGATACGACCACCCATCGATTGACGATGGTTTATTGGTGAGCAGCTCTCCCTCTACTTCTAGACGCTGCAAAACTTCCTGAAGTTCTTCTGTTTTAAAACGAATGTAAAAATCAACGTATTTTGTTTGGTTGGTTTCAATGTTTTTCTTTGTTTGAAAATGACCAATTGGAAAGCTGACTTGATGGTTTTCATCGATTGTTTGAGATATGATTTCAGCTCCATTGCCTCGATCATATCCTGCGAAATCGATTTGCACATGATCCGCATGGCTCATTTCGTCCTTCAACTCAAGCTGAAGATGAAGAACATGATGTTCAGAGCTTAGATCACGCAAAACCCATTTCGTACGGTCCACGATCCTTCTCAGTTCATCTTTTCGCTCACGATTTTCGAGCATATGATGAAGTGCTGTATTCCAAAGAGACATTTCATCAGAAGGCACAAGATAAAAATAGGTTTGTTCTCCCAATACCTTCTCAACATCTACCTTATGCTTAGTATCTCCAAAGAAGACGGCATCCACTTGCTGTTTTCTTATTCGTTTAAATAATTCTCCGTAATGAGAATAGAGTTGATGAGGATCTTCTTCATAATGTGCGTCATGTACAAATGCAGCGTAATACGTTGTTTCAGGCTGATCGATTTTAAACAGGTGGCGGTCCTGATCCCGGTCTTCTGTGATCATTAGTTTCAAACGGTCATTTTGTGTTTGAATACTGGATAACCATAGTTGCTTTATATCCGTTTTCTTTGTAAAAGTTTGAATTCCTGTTTTTTTATACCAATTAATATGCCGAACTGGATTCTTTTTTGCATCTCCTGAGTAGATGATCTCCATATAAATGCCGCCATCGTCATTGATTAGTTCCTCCAAGTATAGAGCACCTGTATGAGGAACAAAGCTTTGTACTCTGCACAAAACGCCCTGCCAATTGTATTCTTCCCTCTTCACTAATTGCTGCTCTTCATTATATTGATCAATATAACAAATAGGGGAAGAAGGCAGTTCATATCTCGTCACCTGTATCATTGATTCATCTACTGGCATCACTGCTTCATTGATCGAATGAAATGATGTACCGATGATAAATTCCGAGTAACGTCTTTTACTTCCGCTTTCTGGTAGAATATAGTGTTCAAATACATTCAAGATGTCAACTTGGCGAAGAAAGGTCTCCTCCATGCTATGAATATGTTCTTTCACATTTGCATCATAATTCAAAGTTAAAATGGCATTACGTTTATGTTTGTCAGCCAATGGCTTTAATCTCGCTTTTAAAGACTTCGTTGAGCTCTCATCCTGTTTTGGTACATCACCCATGATAAAGTAGTAGTCCATATCAGGCATGTCAACTGATGTCATTGTTTCATGTTGTTGAGGTTGATCCAATGTGTGTTCAACTTTTTTCTTCATCCAATTTTGAAACAAAGGAAGCTCTCCTTAAAAATAATGATAACTTGCTCATTGTATTTTACATGAAAAAGTACTTCTCACCAAAAGATAAGAAGTACTTTTTTTCGATCTATTAAAGTCCAGCAATTTCTTCCTTAATTTGTGTTGTCGAGATGCCTTCTGTTCTCTTCAAGTACACGACTTCGCAATGCTCTTTTAAGAAATCGAATTTACCTTCCCAGTCATCTCCCATGACAAACACATCAATATCGTGCTCTTGCACATCACGGACTTTTTGATCCCAGCTGTTTTCTGGAATGACTTCGTCTACGTAACGAATGGTTTCAAGAATCAGCTTTCGATGCTCGTAGCTATGATAAGCCTTTTTTGATTTTTGTAAGTTAAACTCATCTGTCGAAATGGCCACCACTAAGTAATCTCCAAGCTGCTTTGCACGTTCGAGCAGCTTAATGTGCCCCCAGTGTAATAAATCAAATGTACCGTAAGTAATAACTTTCTTCATTGCAAACATGAACTCCTTTCTTCATTCCTTATTTGACTGCTTTCATGCAGTAATGTTTATCCGTAATCCTATAATCATCGATCATTTTTTCGCTCTTCGGAACCTAATTATATCACAATGCCTATGAAAGGTTAAGAAAATGTAAAGACAAACTATTTCCAATTTATTGGGCACAGAAGGGAAAGTCCGAAGAATCAATGTTTCTCGCAGCATCCTCCTTATGAATTGATGAAAATGTCATGAAATTTAAAGGTTTGTAAAGTTATTGTTAATATTTCATGGAGCATCTGTGATAAAATGATGAGTAGACGAAGAATGAATTTACAATGAACGTTCATAGATAACAAGATGAAAAAGGAGGTCTAAACAATGCAAACAGAAGTGGTCTCTAACCTTTCTTATGTAAACGGCGACCTAGATGAATTTATCAGCTATATGAATCACCATCATATTTCTCAAAGAAGAGGCGCCATGATTGCGACTGTCAATCCAGAGATTGGCTATGCTGTTATGAAGGATCATGCGTACCATCAAGTCGTCTCTTCTGCGGATTATGTTCTGCCGGATGGTGTAGGCGTCGTCTTGATGTCACGTTTGACACAAAGTCCGCTGAAGTCAAGAATTGCTGGCTTTGATGTCTTCATGTCTATGCTTGATCTAGCAAACAAGCAGTCTAAAAGTATCTTTTTATATGGGGCGAAAAAAGAAGTGCTTGAGGCTGTTAAACAGCGAATTGATACGGAATATCCAAATGTGGTCATCGCGGGCAGCTGTGACGGCTATCAAGCCGATAAACGTTTCGTAGCGAAGCAAATCGCCCGCTCGAAAGCAGATATGGTGTTCGTTGCTTTAGGTTATCCAAATCAGGAGAACTTTATTTATGAATACCGTCATTTATTCCCGCAGGCTGTTTGCATCGGTTTAGGCGGAAGCTTTGATGTATTTAGCGGAACGGTGAAGCGTGCACCACGATGGATGATTAAGACAAATACAGAATGGCTGTACAGACTGATTGTGAATCCGTGGAGATGGAAACGAATGCTGAACATTCCTAAATACGCTTTTGCCGTATTGAAAGAAAACAAAGGGAAAAAACGTTACTATCCTGAGCAAGTAAAGGATCAGACGAAGCAGCTGTGAGAGACTGACCAATGATGAATATACGCTCAATGATCATTTCATGCTATGCAGCTTTCGTTTCTTTAATTGGATGGCTGATGAGCGGCGTGAAACCGCGTGAAAACCAGGTGACGCTGCTTGTTTCATTTCAAGAGAATGCAGCTGCTCTCATTGATACTTATCAACAACAGGCGAACATGACGATGAAGGTTACTGTCCTCTATACGAAGCATGCTTCTGCGATAGAAAAGGACGGGTCTCATCTGTCATTTCGCTATTTTCATGAAAAAAATCCTCTCCATCTCATTCAATGTATTTATACGATGTTTAAAAGCAAGGTTGTCGTGACAGATAATTACTTTCTCATGACAAGTGTACTCAGAAAACGCCCTTCTACCACATGTATTCAAGTATGGCATGCCAATGGGGCGTTGAAAAAATTCGGTCTTGAAGATGCATCAAATTCGGAACGAAGTCCACGTGATATCGAACGCTTCAAACGAGTCTATGCGTCTTTCGATTATATCGTTACAGGCTCAGATCACATGCGCGAGATTTTTAAGTCTTCGTTTGGGGTCAATGATGAACGTTTTTTACCAACAGGTGTACCGATGACGGATGTGTACTATGATCAGTGCCTGCCTTCCTTGAGGCCATATGATTTTCCTAAAGGGAAAAAGCTCCTGCTTTATGCACCGACCTATCGAGACTTTGCAATGGACGATCTTGTCCTGCCTTTTTCAAAAGAGCAATTGCAAACAGAGCTAAATGGAGACTATATTCTGCTCGTCAAGCTTCATCCTTCGGTCAAACATTTAGCAAAGGCGGAAACAGACGGTGAATGGATATTTGATGTGTCCGATCAGCCGCTCTATCCATTGCTTTGTACTTGCGATGTACTGATGACAGATTATTCGTCGATTGTGTTTGAATATGCGCTGCTTGAAAAGCCTGTTTTGTTCTTCACTTATGACTTAGACACTTATCGAGCGAAACGCGGCTTAGTCGATCGGTATGAGGACATCATTCCTGGAAAGGCTTGCGTCACTCAAGACATGCTCTTGAAGGAGCTGCTTCATCTAAACGAATCAGATCACAGAGAACGAATCAAAACCTTCGCTGAGGAATGGAACCAATATTCAAAGGGCGAGTCTAGTCAGCAGCTCCTATCATTTATTGAACAGCAGCTCTTACACAAAAAACGTCCGGCTTCTCATTAGGAAGCACGGACGTTTTTTTATTTGTTATAAACCGGGATGTCGTAATACAGCGTATAGTTATCAAGTAAGTTATACAAGCTATACATACGAGTGACTTGCTTATAAGCCCAGCCAATATCTGTTGCATATTGATGAGTCGCTGCACTAGACCAGCGCATTTTATAAATCGTATCTTGCTTGTATGTGGCGTGATTAATATAGCTGTTGCCAATGAATTTTGCCCCGCCAATAATCGCTGCCTCTGGCGTGAACCATTGCTGTTCATACGCATACTTTGCACCGAGGTAATTCGGATTGCTGTCGTATGCGCCAATGCCATACATGTTATATACTTTCTTCCCATTAAACATCGTACCATTCGCTAAAATCGAACTTCCGTTACCCGTTTCAAGCAACGCATGAGAAATGAGATAAATTTCGTTGATATGATACGTTTTCGCTGCCGTAATAAAGGCTTGTCCTTTACCTGCAAGAATCCCTTTACCTGCTAGAATCTTGGAATTGACTTCTGCCGGATTGAGATTCGCAGCTTCAGAGAGTTTCAGAAATTGAAAATAAGATTGAGTGCCCTCAGCAATATTGGCTGGGTCTACGTATTTTTGCACCTCTGCTGAACTTGCATTTCTCCAGCCCAAGCTGATCTTGATCCAGTTTCCTTCTTTCCCAAGCTGTCTTACTTTTGTTCCTTTGTTCAACTGCGCCACGATGTTGCTCGCAGAGCTCGAATCAGGTGTAGAACGAACATTTAAGCCGTCTGTATTCACAGTTGACGTCGCCGGGTCTACATATGCTGCATAGACATAGGCTGCACCGTCTGTCTGCGGTGACACCTTCATTTGCTTGTTCACCATCTCATTGACAGTGAGGTTGTAGTTCGTTTGCATGACCATTGGGCCATTTTTGATTTTTACGGCTGTGGCTGTCCAGCCATATTGTCTTTTCACAAAGGCAATCGCCGCATTTACAGTTGGTAATCCTGTGAATTGCTGCGTAATGTTGATTTTGTAGGTTGGTTTCGTTGTTGTTTTATAAGCAGCTGGTTCATTCCGTTTTTTGAAAAATGCCAGGCCTTGGTCGCGCAATGCAGCTGTGGAAATAACACCAGTTTTAATCTGATATTGACCATAATCAGTTGTACCTGTTTTTTGTGCAGCTGCTTTCATTTTTTGTTTCGTTAAATAGCTTAACGCTTGATTCAGTTTTGTCTGATTCACCGTCGGCTCTGTCGTGATCCGGTATTGCTTAACCGCTTCTGTCAGCGTTTTTGTACTGCTGGCAACGCCATTTTTCTTGATAATCTCTTGAGCCTGTTTGACTTTACTTTGCTCATATACAGGTGTTGTCTTGAGACTATACGTTTTGCTGACAGCTTGTCCCTTACCTGTTGTGATGCTGCTTGTCACCTTCTGCGTTTTTAAATATGCGGCACCTTTATTCATTTTCGCTTGGTCTGCTGATTGATTGACGACAAGTCGATACGTGCTGTCAGATACCTTACCTGTTTTTTTCGTTGTCGTATATACCTTTTTCTTTTGGAAGAAAGCCGCTGCTTTTTTCGCTTGAACATCTCCTAATAGGTTTCCAGTCACTACTTGATATGGCTGTGTAGAAGAGATCTTTTTGGATGTGTAGCGCCATTTCTTTTTCTTGAAAAAGGCTACCGTTTTTCCGTATGCTGTATCGTTCAGTTGATTGAGTTTCACGATATAATTTTTTGTTTTTCCCACTCGCTGCACAGTCCCTGCAGCGCCGGTTTGTTTCTTGATCTGAGCCGCAGCTGAGGATGCTTGTTTGTTGTCTTTGAAATAGCCTGATTCCAAGCGATAAACATTTTTTAAAGCGCCTGTCTTTTGAATCTTCCCGCTGATCTTTGCTTCTCTTTGCAGCTGGGTAAGGAGCGTCTGTGCTTTTGACTGGCTGGCTTGTGCAGCTGATGTGACGATGTAATATGGCTTGCCTGCTGTCACCGTTTGAAGCACTGCTTTTAAACCAGACTCCTTTTGAAAGCCTTGCAGGATGGTATTCGCTTTACTTTGTCCAACGATACCGCCTGAAATCAGCTGATACACAGTGCCAGCTTTGTTTTCAGTTTGGTATGTACTGGTGACACCGGCCTGCTTTTGTAATTCGGTTTGAATATTTTTGACTTTCGTTTCAGAATCAATGGTTCCTGATATGACCTGATAAGAAGGTCTGCTTTGATTGATGACTTCATAGGTGCTATTGAGCCCTGATGTTTTCGTTAGCTCGAGCGAGAGCTTTTTTGCCTGAGCTTCATCATTGACTGGGTCAGATACGACCTTTTGTAAAGGAAGGCGGTCACCTACTGGAGACACCGTACCGCTCATGCCCGTCTCTTTTTTTAATGCAGCTGCACTTGCACTCGCTGCTGTTTGCGACTCATATCCTGAGGCAGTGAGCTGATAGGTCGACGTGTTTCCTGAGGTTTGATAAGTGGCTGTCCACTTTTTGTCCTTCTTCAATGTTTCCACTGCTTTTTTCACTTCTGATTCTGCTGTAAATACCTTTGAGGTGTTCATCGTATAAATGGATTGATCGACATAGGAGGCTGCTTGCGCTTCTTTGCCCGTCTGTACTGTCATACCAAAGGCAGCTGCGAGTAACATAATCTTGATGGTTTTTTTCACGTTCCCTGTCCCTCTCTTAACTTTGCATAATAGTCTACTAATCTCTTTATCGACAAAAACAAGTACTCTTTCAAGTCATTTATGCAATAGAAAAATAGAGGACCCCTTCGAAGTCCTCTTTTCCTTTATATATGCGACACAATCAGTTCACAAGTTCCTTCAATTGAGAAGCTCCCTGTTTCAGCCGGCAGGATAAAATGAGTTCCTTTAGGCAGTGGATATGTATGTCCATCATGCGTTAAAGACCCTTCTCCATGAATTACACTGCACAGCAAAAACGGATATTCTTGCGAAAGCTCTACTGTTTGATCAATTTCCCATTTATACACAGAGAAATACTCTGCTTCAACAAAAGTTCGAATGGTCAGCCCACGGCGTGTTTCAACTGATTCATCTGTATAACCGTCTACATGAGGAACCGTTGTGACATCAATGGCTTGCACAAAATGAAGTTCACGTTCATTGCCATCCTGATCTTTTCGTTCATAATCATATACCCGATAGGTTGTATCTGAGCTTTGCTGCGTTTCAAGGACAAGCGTTCCTTCGCAGAGCGCATGAATGGTTCCGCTTGGCACATAATAAAAATCACCAGGCTTAATCTTCACACGACGCAAAAGACCTTCCCAATCTCCACTGTTCATCATGGTCACAAGCTCAGTTCTTGTTCTTGCATTGTGCCCATAGATCATTTCTGCTCCTTCTTTGCAGTCAATGATATACCAGCACTCTGTTTTTCCAAGCTCGCCATTTTCATGTCTTTCCGCATAATCATCATCCGGATGAACTTGAACGGACAAGTCTTGGTTTGCATCTAAAATTTTGGTTAACAGCGGGAATCGATCGCCTTCTATTCCCCCGAACAATTCTCTGTGATTGTCCCATAGTTCGATCAGCGTTTTCCCTTTATATGGACCGTCTTGCACGACACTTGGTCCGTTTGGATGAGCAGAAATTGCCCAGCATTCTCCCGTTTGATCAGAAGGAATATCATAGCCAAATTGATCCCTTAAGGCTGTACCTCCCCATATTCTCTCCTTCAATTCAGGCAGTAAAAAAATTGGTGACTGCTTCATTCAGGATGACTCCTCCCTTTGCTACCCTTTGATAATCCTTGCCAAGCTTGATGAAAACTAGCAAGTCTCAACTTTTATTATGACGCTATCTAAAGAGAAGTCAATCCTTTCAGTACACCAAATGAAAACGATAACACAAAAATATTTCATCCTTTGACAGAGCCTGCGAGAAGCCCTTTGACAAAGTATTTTCCGAGCAGAATATAGACCAAAAGTGTCGGCAGTGCGGCCAATATCGCCCCTGCCATTTGGACGTTCCATTGCACAATTTGACTGCCTGATAGATTTTGCAAGGCGACCATCACCGGCTGATGCTCCGCAGTGGTCATCGTGACTGCAAATAAGAACTCATTCCACACATTTGTGAACTGCCAAATGGCGACCACAACAAACCCTGTGATCGAAAGCGGAAGAATCATATGTCTGAAAATCCCGATAAACCCTGCGCCATCCATTTTTGCCGATTCAATCATTTCATCAGGGATGCCCACATAGAAGTTTCGGAACATGAGCGTTGTGATCGGGAGTCCATATACGACATGGACAAGCACCAGACCTGGAATCGAATTATACAATCCGATTTCACGCAAAAATTGAATGAGTGGTATGAGGATACTTTGATATGGAATAAACATCCCAAACAGCATCAGCGTAAAGACCACTTCTGACCCTTTGAAACGCCATTTTGATAGGACATAGCCATTCATCGCTCCTAGTACAGCTGACAATAAGGTAGCCGGAATGACAAGATAAAGTGAATTCATTAAATTGGGCGCTAGCTTTTCAAATGCGATTTGATAGCTTGAAAAATCGAGTGTTGATGGCAGCGCCCACATTTTCTCAAGGGTCACTTCACCTAATGGCTTCAAGCTTGTGACGAGCATGACATAGACTGGCATCAGAAAAAAAAGACTGCACAAAATCAATAAAGCATAAAGGACTGGACGGACAAACCATCTAGCTGTCATGATGACGCCCCCTTCCGGCTCGACAGGAGATACGGCACGATAAAGACCGCAACAGAGATCAGCATAACAATCGCAATGGCGGCACCGCCTGCATAATGGTTTCCTCTAAAGGTCATTTCAAACATGTAAACGCCAGGAACATCTGTGACAAAGTTTGCACCCGGTCCTGTCATCGAGTAAATCAAATCGAAAATCTTTAACGAAATATGAGCCATGATGATAATGACACTTGCAGTAATCGGTTTTAATAGAGGAAAAATAATCTTCCGGTAAATCTGCCATTCAGTTGCGCCATCCATTCTAGCAGCCTCTCTTACTTCCTCTGGAATTCCTCTCAAACCCGCCAAATACATCGCTAGAGAGAAGCCAGTCATCTGCCAAACAGCTGCAATCACGACTGCAATCATTGCGGCAGGGACACCAAACTCAATTTTCCCCCAGACAAATCCGGCTAAAATGTTCGTATCCGTGTACCACTTAGGCTGGATACCAAGCGTTTTTAAAAACAGATTCACCCCAGTGGACGGGTTTAAAACCCATTGCCAGACGACCCCTGTCACAACGAAGGAAAGGGCCATCGGAAAGAAAAATAAATTCCGAAATAGAGATTCACCCTTGATCTTCTGATCTAGTAAAATCGCAAGTGCAAGTCCAGAGGCAATGACGGCTCCAATAAAGAATAGAGTAAAAAAGACCGTATTTCGAAGATCTGACTGAAAACGGAAATCTTGAAACAGCATGATATAGTTTTGAAGACCTGCAAAAGAGAAATTCGGAACAAGCGAGGTCCAGTTTGATAATGACACATACCCTGTCCAGCCAATAAAGCCGTAAACAAAGATGAATAATAAAACAGCCGACGGGGCTAAAAATAGCAGCGCAAGCAGCTGATCCCCATTCCATTTTTTCCGAACACGTTTGACTTTAGGTGTTGCTGCTTTTGTGATCGGCGATGTGTCCATGCGCATGAAGCTACACTCCTTTTCAAAAAAGAGGCGGTGCTTAGCCGCCGCCTCCTCGTCTTTATTTCATTGAATCTTTTAAAGATGAAACAAACTGGCTGCTGTCTTTTTGCGTGACGAAGATATTTACGGCTTGATTCGCTTTTGTCACAAACCCTTCTTCAGCAGCTGAACCATGTGCGAGAGACGGCGCCAGCTTTGATTCTTTAAATGCTTTCATCGCCGATTTTCCGTATTCATCATATTTTGAGACATCTGCATCTACACGTGCCGGTATCGACCCCTTCAGCGGATTAAATGCATCCTGTCCTTCGACAGATCCTAAAACAGATAAGAATTTCTTCACGTTTTCTGGCTGTTTCACGCCCTTTGGCAGTCCGAATGTATCGGTGATCACCATAAAGCTTCCCTCTGTTCCAGGAGTCGCCGCGTATCCAAAGTCTTCATTCACCTTCAGATCGAGATCATTCACAAAGTACCCCTTCGCCCAGTCGCCCATGACATTCATTGCTGCTTCTCCTTTTGCCACGAGCTGCGAGGCATCCTGCCAGTTACGTGAGCTGTGGTCATCATTGACATATTCAAGCATACGTCCAAAGATGTCTGCCGCTTCCTTCACTTTTGCGTCATCCATTTTCATGTCGCCAGCCCAAAGTTTTTGATATCCGTCAGCGCCTAAAACGCCGAGCAGCACACTCTCAAACAAATGCGTCGCTGCCCAAGGCTCTTTATCACCAAGTGCAAGCGGTGTAATGCCTTTTTTCTTTAAGGCATCTGCTGTTTTGAAAAATTCATCAAAGGTCGTTGGCGGCTCTAAGCCTGCATCATCAAATACCTTCTTGTTATACCAAAGCACATTGCCTCGGTGAATATTCACTGGTACTGAATAGATTTTCCCATCTTTGCTGACAAGGTCGATGAGTGATTCCGGAAATTTGTCCTTCCAGCCTTCTTTTTCATATAGATCATCCAGCGGCTCCATTTTGCCTGCTGCGACCCAGCTCTCATTCAGCTCCGCTCCGCCATGTACTTGGAACGTAGCTGGCGGGTCATTCCCTTGCATCCGGCTAGTCAGAACAGCCTTTGCATTTGTACCAGCACCACCTGCGACGGCTGCATTTTCAATTGGGATGTCTTTATTTTTCTCTTCAAACAATTGAATGAGTGCTTTCAGTCCGTCCTCCTCACCTGCTCCAGTCCACCAAGAGAAAATGTCTAGTTTCTCTGCTCCGCCCTCTTTTTTTGCATCTGAGTTGGTCGATGAACTACAGGCAGTGACGATAAGCATACAGAGCGCTAACAGCGTAAAACCTAATTTGAACTTCATGATTGATCCCCCATCCCTATTTTGTAAGCGTTATCAAAATAAGTATAATGGCAGATCCTCGCTTTTTTTCAGCAAACTTCTTCACTTTTTTATGAAATTCTTCACTTTTTTACGGTTTGTTTTCGATATTCCTTCGGTGAACAGCCGACCATCTTCTTAAACACACGGCTGACGTAATTGGGGTCTGTATATCCTGCCTGATAGGTAATTTCTTTTAAACTAAGCGAGCTGTCTTTGAGAAGCTTTTTGATTTTATCCAGCCGGCAGGTTGTCACATACTCTTTAAATGTCAGCCCTGTCTCGTCTTTAAAGCGCTTTGTGAAATAGGTTGGACTTAAATCAACATAGGCGGCAGTCTGCTCAAGCGTGATCTGTTCACAAAAATGCGTTTTGATGTAGCGTTTTGCCCGCTCAATGTCATTCACGGTCTGGGTTCTCGCTTCATACACATCAAATAAATGTTCACAGCACTCACGGCATTCAGCTGCGGTGCTGATCGTTAATATTGGCCAGTCTGCTCGGAGCCGTGATTTAAATAAAATCAGCAGCTCTTTTAGTTGTGAAATGGTCGCTCCCTCCAGTTCAAAGGCATCGAATAAAGCCAGCGCATCCTCTCTTCTCCCTTCTTCCAGTGCCTGCATCATATCGTCTGCAAGCTCCGGCAGATGGATCAATGGATGGGACTGTTCTTCTGTTTGGTAAAAACCATAACGAACAACGCCGGGACTCTTTTTCCGCTGATAATAGGAAAGCTTCGCCTCTGCTGCACTTTTCTGAAGATAAAGCGGGTTTGAGACCGGGTGTCCCATGCCAACGACAGGTGAAGGCTGATCGTTTGTTGTGGCAGTTCGAATCGCATGCAGCACATCTGCCTTTAACTGACCAGGCGCTTGGTGGCGATAAATGAGACATGTAAACAGCTCACCACTCACCTGAATCGGTACCGTATGAAAAAGGGGAGATGTCTGTAAATCAATCAACAGCTGATCCCCGATTGTCCGCTGAACAGCGATGACAAGACCTGCTTCATATTCGTGAAACATTTGTTGAAACTCCATGGAGGTATAAGACTGACCATTTATGACATGAGCTTCGAGCCACTTTGACTGCTGACCGGCCGCCACCGCCTGCCGCTGAGACGCCTCCTGCTGAATCTCTGCCGCAACCGTTCGAATGGCGGCGATGGTTTCATCTTTGTCAGCCGGTTTAACGAGATATTGCTTCACCCCTTCCTGCATCGCTTGCTTGGCATAATCGAACGTATCGTACGCTGTCAGCATAATGAATTTTGTATGAGGACTGCTCGCTTTGATCTGCTTGATCGCTGTCAATCCGTCCATTCCAGGCATCTGAATATCCATGAGCACAAGATGAACGGGCTCAGTTCGCACGAATTCAACCGCCTTCTTTCCATTTTCAGCTTCTCCTGATATATGACACTCTGGAAGCCAATCGGTCATGAATTTCCGCATCGCTAGTCGTTCTATTTTTTCATCATCCACAATCAGCACGTTCAGCATGCCGATCCCTCCTTCATCGGAATAGCCAATTGAATGGTGGTGCCTTCGTTTGGCTTTGAGTCAATTTGCAGGGCATCTTTTACCCCGTAAAACAAATGCAGCCTTGACATCACATTTCGAAGACCGATCCCTGTCGAGTGCCCTTTACTTAAGGTGTTTGGACTTTCCTCTTCTTTTTCTGATAGCAATCTCCTTATCTCTTGTTCATTGATCCCCATCCCATTGTCCCGAATCCGAATCATCACATAGCCGCCTTCTTGATAGATCGAGAGTTCGACAAGCCCGTCTTCCTCCTTTGGTTCAACGCCATGAATAAAGGCATTTTCGACAAGCGGCTGTAAGGTGAGACTTGGGATATGTACAGATAAACATGATTCATCTATGGTCGTTTTGCATGTAATACGATCGGCAAATCTTGTTTCTTGTATATGAAAATATTCTTTGACCACTTTTACTTCTTGCTCCAACGTAACAGATGCACTCAGAGCTGACAGCGAATACCGCATCAGCGTGGAAACGGATTGGATCAACCTCGATGTGGCATCCGCTGATTCTAAGTAAGCCATGCGTGAGACGATGTTTAATGTGTTAAATAAAAAATGTGGATTCATTTGGTTTTGCAGCGTTTTCAGCTTCATGTCTTTGATTTTTTGATCTAAGGCTGCCTTTTGTTTCATCTCTTCAATCATCATTTTCATCTCTTGACGCATTCGCTGAAAGGCCTCATTTAATACAGAAATTTCATCCTTTGAGGTGACATGCAAGTCCGCTCCATCAAAATTCCCTTCTGATACTTCCTTTACGCTTCGAGACAGATGGACGATCGGCCTTGATATCCCTCCAGCAATCATATACGCCATCCATAATGCGACCCCAATGGACAGCGTAAACAAACATAAGGTAAAGAGTGCATAGGTTTGGTGTCTTTTTTGCAGAGATTGATAGAGTACTTGATACTCAGACAATTCATCATCAAGCAGGGTCATCGTTTGCTCTTGTATGTAGGAGGAGACGGTTCTCACCTCCTTTACACTTGCTGCATATTCTTTGATTTTCCCTTCTTTTACATGTGTCATGGTCGCATCACTTTCATTGATGAGCGTCCGCATCATATATTGGTATTTTTCAATAGAAGGAATCGCCGCATGAAGCCCCGCATCCTTTCGCAATGCCTGATCATAGGATTTCATTTTCTGTTTTGAGGCCAGATATTCTTTGGCAAACTGCCGATCCTTTTCAATCGCATACGCATTGACCTTTTCATACATCGTTTTTGCCTCTGTCGATATATCATTGAGCAGGAGAAAGGAACGAAAGCTTCTGCTATATTCTGATGTGATGTTCGAGCTGCTCCAATAGACGAAAAAAGCGGCCACGTTGCCAAGGAGCACAAGGATTAAAAATGCCAATAACAGCTTACTTCGAATCCTTCTCATGGCTGCACACCCTGCTTTCTGTCTGTTTGCTGCAGAGGCAGATCCTCGCGCCGAATCACACTCGTTCCTGTGTACTGGAGTGGTTCTTCTTTTTCACCTTTCTGCAAACGTACAAGCGATTTTACTGCTTGATAGCCCATTTCATAAGGATGCTGAACAACCACTGCATCAATCTTTCCATCATCGAGCGCCTGAATCGTATCTGGCAATGTGTCAAATGCGAGCACATAAAAATCTGTGGACGATCGATATTGTGCTGTTGCTTGAATGATGCCTGCACCATCTAATGCACTCGTGCCGTAAAATGCGGTGAGCTTCGCATGATTGTTTAATAGTTTATACGCGGCACCGGAGGCCCCTGACTTCGTAATGGCTGATTCTTCTATTCCAGCAATATGAATACGTTTTTCAGCGGCGACGGCATCTCGAAATCCTTTGACACGCTGCTTTTGATGAACGGCATCAAGCCTGCCTGTGACAATTCCTACATACTGTTCGCCTTTTGTATCTGCGATGAGTGCCTGTCCTGCGATAAAGCCTGAATAATAATTGTCCGTGCCTACATACACTTGACGCTTGCTCCCCTCTGCATCCGTATCGACGGTGACAACATCAATGCCTTTTTCCCTCGCCTTCTGAAAAAGCGGTTTGTATTTTTTCGCATCAAGTCCCTGCGTCATAATGCCATCGACATGCCCTGCGATCGCCATATCAATGGTTTTCAGATGATCGTCTATATCTGCTTGCTTCGGACCCAAATATTCTAGATACACGCGATGAACGGCTGCCGCATCAGCAGCTCCCCTTTGTACCAGCTGCCAATATTCATTATCAAGTTCCTCCGGTACAAGGACAAAGTGATATTGATAGGTTGATGACGCTTTTTCGGAAGCGCTTTCAATTTTAAATAAATCTTGACCTAATAATGTTAAAAAAATAACAGATACGACACAAAAAGTGAGAAAGGCGCCCATCCCGATCCACTTTAATCTTTTCACCACATCCTCCCCCTTTCAAATATTGCGCATAAAAAAAGAGCTGCTTATAAGCATACTCTCTCGACCTCTATAATTCCTTTGTCATAAATAAACTGTTTGGATCTTCTTGATATGAATCGAAAGGCGGGCAAATATAAAAACCAACACTCTCATATAGTTTTCTTGCTGGCTCAAAGAAAGACATCGCACCTGTCTCTAAGCTGACACGTGAATAGCCGCGCCTTTTCGCCTCTTGGAGAAGATGGTTCAGCATATACCTTGCTACACCTTTTCGCATATGGAGAGCTGCGGTCCTCATTGATTTGATTTCGCCGTGATCACTTGACAGCTCCTTTAACGCTCCGCAGCCAAGAAGCTCCTCTCCTTCCCGCACACTCCACACTGTGACATCTTGCTTTTTCAAATCAGCTAACGGAAGGGCATGAATGCTTTCTGGCGGGGAATGCTCTTTCATTTCTTCTATATGAGCGGTAATCAGCTGCTCTATTTGTCCATCCGTGAGTGTATCTTGTTGAATGTACATGTCTATCACTCCTTCACGATCATTGTACGTGAAGAGTCAGCATTCACCTGCTGTTATGTCAGATAAACGAACAAACAACCGGCATCCATCCGCCAGTTGTTCTTTTGATATCAACTATTTATGAAGAAAGTACCGCTTGTAACTCTTCTGCTGTACTGCTTTCAAGCTGACTTCCGACTCCTACTGCCACTGCACCTGCTTTCAGCCATTTTGGCACATCGGCTGGATGAATACCGCCCGTTGGAATAAATTCAATCTCTGGAAACGGACCTTGTAAGTTTTTCATATAGGATAAACCGAAGGAACCGCTTGGAAAAAGCTTGAGCAAGCAGTAGCCATCTGCTTTTGCCTGCATGATTTCACTTGGGGTGAGGACACCTGGTACATAGAGTGTGTCGTGAAATGAGAGATGCTCTCCGATCACAGGGAGATATCCTGGACTGACAATAAATTGTGAGCCTGCGTCAATGGCTGATTGTGCCTGCTCAAGGGTTGTGATTGTGCCTGCTCCTACAATCAGATCTTGCTCATGCTGAAAGGACGCGATGATGTGTTCAGCATTAGGCGTGGTATACGTCACTTCAATGGCTCGAACGCCTTTTTTCTTTAAACGCTCAATGGTCTCAATGCCTTCTGCTTCACTCCCCGCTCTCACCACTGCGATCAGCTTACAAGCCGCGAGCTGCTCTTTAACGCTCAAACTTGCTGACTTGCCCATATCCTTCATCTCCCTTCATATATTCTCGTCTGTGATATCGTTTGGCTTCTTTCATAAAAGCCTGAAGCTCTTCCCGAGTAGGCAGTCCGTCTTTATCGCCAGGAGACATCACCGCAAGAGCTCCTACAGCATTGCCTCTTGTCACAGATTTTTCATATGATAAACCGTCCAATAAGCCGCTGATGACCCCCACGGCAAATCCATCACCGGCACCGACTGTATCAACGACATCTGGCACATAAAATCCACTCACAATCCCCTGGCTGGCTGCACTTTTATAAAAGGCACCTTCTGCACCGAGCTTTATGACCACAAGCTTGACGCCTTTTTGCAAATAAACATCGGCAATCTCTTCCGGCTCGTGACAGCCTGTGAGCCTTTGCCCTTCTGCAAGCCCCGGAAAAAACCAATCCACTTGAAAAGCCATTTGATTCACCGTATGGATCATATCTTCCTCCTCTTCCCATAGCTGCAGCCGAAGGTTTGGATCAAATGAAATGGTTTTGCCTGCATCTTTCATTTTTTGAAGAGCACAAAAAGAAAACGCTCTCATTTCACTGGATAATGCAGGCGGAATGCCTGTCATATGGAGGTGTCCTGCCTGTTTGAAATAGCTGGCGGGAAAGTCGCTTGGACTCATTGTGCTCGCAGCAGAGCCTTTACGATAATACGTGACGTCAGGGTCTCCATCCATCACTTTTGATTTAAGTAAAATCCCTGTTTGAGACCCATCATTTGAACGGATCACTGCACTTGTATCGACCCCTTCTTTTTGAAGCTCTTCTAAAATAAATGTGCCAAGTGAATCTGCTCCGACTTTGCTCATCCATCCCACATCAAAGCCAAGCCTTGCCAAACCGACTGCCACGTTACTTTCGGCACCAGCAAGCGCCTTTTGAAATGTCTGCACTTGATGAAGCTCTCCGGCTTCTTTTGCGTAAAACATCGCCATTGATTCCCCAAATGTGACCGCATCCAATGCTTTCACTCATTTCTCCCCTCTCTTGGTACCGGTTTCAAATCAGCTGAAAAAGAGAGAGCATGCACGTATGTATACTCTTCTCTTCTATCGTTTATAAAGATTTTCTTACGATGATTTCTCCATCAAGCTGAATGGTTTGGGGCGCACTTTCATCCCCTTCAAGCCGTGTCTTGATTTTTTGCATTGCGGCTTTCCCCATTTCATGAGATGGCTGGGCAACCGTTGTAATTCCAGGCCCAATCAGCTTATACCATTCTGTATCATCAAACCCTGCAATGCCTATCTCCTCTGGAATCTTTATCCCAAGCTCTACAAGTTCACTTATCAGCTTCAGCATGAGTAATCCATTGGCTGCTAAAATCGCTTTTTTCTGTTGGTTTAGTTGTACAAAACGGACAAGCTCTTCTCGCAATTGCTCCTTTTTCTTCAAATCAATTTCTGCAATAATGGACGGCTTATGTTTACTCATAGCTGTCTGTTCATATGCTTCTTTTCGTTCTTCACGAGGACTGATTCCATCGACCGGCTCAGTAAAGAAGCCGATGTGCTCATAGCCTTTCTCATACATTTGTTGAAGTAGCCGGATCGTGATATCACGGTTATTCGTTGTCACTGTGTCGACTTTTAGTTCAGGTAACTTCCGGTCAACAAGGACAATCGGTACACCGTTTTTCTTAAAATCCTGCAGAATGTCATTGTTCTGGCCTGTCGTATTGATGATGAGCCCTTCAATATAATGCGCATTCAGCTTGAGGAGCATTTCTCGTTCTTTTTCTGGACGGTTATCTGTGTTGCACACCATGATGCTGTATCCATATTCATCACAAATTTCTTCGACACCGCGAAGTGTCGCTACAGAGAATGGATTCGTAATGTCGGCTACAATAAACCCAATGACCTTGCTTTTTCTTACTTTTAATCCTTGAGCGAGCTGACTCGGACGATAATGGAGTTCCTCAATGGCTTTCTTGATTTTTTTTACCTTATCAGCAGAAATTTCATTTGTTCTGCCATTGATATATCTAGATACAGTTGATTTTGAAACACCTGCATAAGCGGCCACTTCGTTGATGGTGACTTTCGTTTGCTTTTTCTCTTTCATTCAAAAAACTCCCACAATCGATATCTTCTCATTTGTTTCGAAACCGATTTCAAATAACTTAAAAAGAGCATATCATAATTTCTTGTATTCCAGAAGATTTTTTTGCATGAAGAGGGCAAAAAATCATCTAAATAAATAAAAAGAAAACGATTTCAAAATAACGGTTGACGGCGTTCTCTTTTTCCTCTAGAATTTTCCTTGAAACCGATACCAAATAAAACATCAATATTTTGTTTCAGATGGAAAGGGAGGCTTATCTCAAATGGAAAATCGTTATGCTGTACACCCTGAGCAGGTCAAACGTTTTACAACAGAGGAACTTCGTCGTCATTTTCATATTCCTACGCTATTCGTCAGTGGTGAATTAAAGCTCTACTATTCGCATGAGGATCGCGTGGTGATTGGCGGAGTCATGCCGGCAGCAGAGCCGCTCAAATTAGATGCCGGAGACTTTTTACGTACGGAATATTTCCTTGAAAGACGAGAGATCGGCATTGTGAATGTCGGCGGACAAGGAACGGTTACTGTCGATGGTGAGGCCTTTGTGCTGGAGCATAAAGATTTCTTATATATTGGGCTTGGACACGAAGATGTACAGTTTGCTAGTTCATCAGGCGAAGAGGCCAAGTTCTATCTTGTATCAGCCACGGCTCATCAAGCGTACCCTACACAAAAAGCAGCCATCGCTGAATTAACACCAAATCACTTAGGGGAAGCGTCTGCTTCAAACGTACGAAACCTGTATCAAGTCATCCACGCAAACGGTATCCAAAGCTGTCAGCTCATGATGGGAATCACTCAGCTGGAAACAAATAACACATGGAACACGATGCCCGCTCATATTCATGATCGGCGTATGGAAGTGTACTTATATCTTGATATCGAAGAGGATGCTCGTGTCTTTCATTTTATGGGAGAGCCATCTGAAACAAGACATCTCGTTGTCGCCAATGAGGAAGCGGTCATTTCTCCTGCCTGGTCCATTCATTCAGGATCAGGTACAGCGAATTATTCATTTATTTGGGCGATGGCAGGCGAGAACTATACGTTCAAAGATATGGACTTTGTCCCAATGGACCAGCTGAGGTAATGTGATGACGTCAGCATCCTATGTAGCGTCCCTCTTTTCTCTTGAAGGCAAAACAGCCCTTGTGACAGGTCCTGGAACCGGCATTGGGCAGGGCATTGCTGTGGCGCTTGCCAGATCAGGCGCAGATATTATCGGCACATACCACCACACACCGCTTGAGGAAACGAAAGCGCTAGTCGAACAGGCGGGCCACTCATTTCATGCGGTTCAGGTTGACTTTTCCGACCCTCAAACGGCAAAGCAGGCTGTCGATGCCATGTTACAAAAGCATACGATCGATATTTTAATCAATAATGCTGGCACCATTAAAAGAGAGCAGGCCGCTCATTATTCAGAGGAAGATTGGCATACGGTCATGGATGTGAATATCAATAGTCTCTTTTTCCTCACCCAAAGGGTTGGACAGCAGATGCTGAAAAACAGGCAAGGGAAAATCGTCAATATCGCCTCCCTTCTTTCGTTTCAAGGCGGCGTCTTTGTCCCCGCTTATACAGCAAGTAAACACGCAGTCGCAGGGCTGACGAAGGCCTTTGCAAACGAATGGGCGAACCAGCATATACAAGTGAATGCGATCGCTCCTGGTTACATTGCGACCAATAACACGCAAGCCATTCGAGACGATGGAAATCGAAATGAAGAGATACTCAAACGAATCCCCGCCGGGCGCTGGGGTAAGCCCGAGGATCTAGCCGGCGCTGCTGTTTTCCTTAGCTCACCAGCCTCTGATTATATGAACGGTCATATTTTAGCTGTTGATGGCGGCTGGCTTGCCAGATAAACACACGAGAGAATTCCTATTTGCAGGGATTCTCTTTTTTCTATTTGCATAATTCTCCTCCTATCGAGTCACTCTATAAAAAACATGACATGAGGGTGAGGTATTATGAAAAGTCGTATTGAACAAGATATAGCGTCCGTCATCAAGCGTGTCAAAAGCTTTGCCGGGAAAAGTGATGATATCGTGTTCCACTCATTTTCATTTGGCCCTTCTGCTATCTCTGCATGTCTCATGTACGTTGAAGGACTCACAGAATTTGAGATGCTTTCCAAGCAAATCATTTCACCCATGCAAAAGGAACTGGACATCACCGAGGTTGATTCTACTACGCTTCCGTCCCTGTCTAAAACGTTCTTTGGCATTCAAAATGACGTGCTGGAAGATATGAACCTTGCCATCGAGCAGTTATATAACGGCAGGGCTATTTTATTTGTAAATGGAGCAACGCAAGCACTTGCGCTCCAAACGAACCTTTTTCAATTTAGAGAAGTAGAAGAGCCGCAATCGGAAGTCCTTGTAAGAGGGCCGCGGATCGGTTTTATTGAAAATCTTGAAAAAAACACAGCTTTAATCCGTGAGCGGGCAAACGACCCTAACCTTGTCATTCAAAAGATAAATGTAGGTACTCGCAATAAAAAGTCTGCTGCCCTTGTGTACGTTCGTGATATTGTTGATCCCAAATTAGTAGAAGATATTTTATCACGCATGACCGAAATCAAAATGGATGACATCCCTGAAACCGGCTATATTGAACAGCTGATTGAGGACAGCCATATCTCCATTTTTCCGCAGATTCAAAATACAGAACGTCCAGACAGGGTGATCGCATCCGTGCTTGAAGGCAAAGTCTCCATTTTGCTCGACGGCACACCTTTTGCCCTCATCATGCCTATGACACTTACAGCCTTGATGCAATCACCGGAGGATTATTACCAAAGATGGACAAGTGCGACTCTTTTGCGCCTACTCCGTTATTTTGCCGTACTGTTAACGATTTTTTTACCAGGGCTCTACATCGCTCTTGTCTCATATCACCCCGGTTTATTACCAACACGAATGGCACTCACCATTGCAGGCAGCAGGCAGAATGTTCCGTTTCCTCCTGTTGTCGAGGCGATTCTTATGTCTTTTACGATTGAGCTGCTGCGAGAAGCTGGACTTCGGCTTCCTAGAGCCATCGGGCAGACGATTGGGCTCATTGGCGGCGTCATCATTGGTCAGGCGGCTGTCCAAGCCAATATCGTCAGTGCGTTAATGGTGATTATCGTGTCGCTGACCGCATTGGCCGATTTCACTGCCCCTTCGTATGACTTTAGTTTCCCGCTGCGCATCTTGCGTTTTATGGCCATTTTCAGTTCAGCGATGCTTGGGTTATACGGCTTGATCATGTGTTATTTATTTGTGCTTTGTCACCTGATGCAATTAAAGACCTTTGGTTTTGACTATTTCACACCTGTTTTATCTTCACCGTTTTCAGATTTAAAGGATACGTACGTACGTTTACCAATTGGGCTATTTAAATCGAGACCGAAAACAGCAAAAATAAAAAATCTCAAAAGACAAGGAGATTAAACGATGTACAGAGCTGAGAAGCTATCATTGTTACAAGTCACCATTCTGTGCAGCTCTACAATGATAGGCGCTGGAATTTTAACCATTCCACGCAGTTCTGCCAATTCAGGGTTCCCTGATGGCTGGATCATTGTATTAATACAGGGAGTCATCTTTGCTTTCGTTGCTTTTTTGTTAGGATGGATTGCTGAAAAAAATGCGCCGGACACCATTTTTGAGTCAAATAAAAAAGGAGCCGGTGCATTCTTTGGCACGATCTTTAATTTAATGCTGATCGCTTATTTACTAGGCATTGTCGGCTTTGAAGCGCGTGTCCTCGGGGAAGTGGTCCAATTTTTCCTGCTGGAATCGACTCCTATGGCAGTGATTGTGATGATTTTTCTTCTTGTGGCGATCTATCATTTGAAAAGTGGTATCTTTCCAATAGTGAAAATGGTGACATACATATATCCGATGACGATGATCATTTATATTGGGCTCATGCTGTTTAGTTTGAAAATATTCGATTTTGATTACTTACGCCCGGTGATGGCGAACGGGTTTAAAGATTTCAGTAATTTGTTCTCTCAAACATTTATTCAATTTACAGGCTTTGAGGTCATTTTGTTTGTTGTACCACTCATTTATAAAGACAAATGGTCGAAGGCGAAATGGGCCGCTGCGATCGGGGTCGGAATTACCTCACTTATCTATTCTCTCACGCTCTTTATTGTGATTGGTTCCATGACCGTTGGAGAAACGAAATCCCTCACCTGGCCCACTGTCTCCCTCATTCAAGCACTAGAACTTGAAGGGGTCTTCATTGAACGGTTTGATATTTTTTTACTGACGATCTGGACTTGCCAGCAGTTCATTTGTATGCTTGGCTTTTTCCAATTTGCCATTAAAGGGTGCCACACAGTCTTTAAGACGACCAATGTAACGAGACTGCTTTGGCTGCTGTTTTTGATTACCTCTGCCCTCTCTTTATTTCCGAGAAATATCAATGAAGTTTTTTACTACTCTACTTTACTCGGCTACGCATTGTTCGCGGTTTTAGCCATTCCTTTTATTACAGCTGTTCTGCTGATGATACGTAAAAAATGGGGAGGTCGTTCTGCATGAGAGGAAGGCGTGTATTGTTCATCTTTTTATCCTGCTGTCTTATCCTTTTATCATCAGGGTGCTGGGATTTAAAGGATATTGAAAAACTATCGTTTGTACGCGGTGTTGGTATTGATGAGGAAGATGAGAATGGAGTTAAGCTGACCTACCAAAACCTTGTACCGAAAACAGGCGGAACACAAGAAGCCGATTCTCCTGGCTATGTGAATGTCGTCTCAAAAGGGAAAAATGTGCTGGAGGCTGTCAGTAATGTCGCCTTAAAGGACCCGCCGATCTATAGTGATCATCTGAAAATCTTCTTGTTCGGCAAAAATCAAGCAGAGCATCACGATATTCAAGGAACGCTCAATCACTTTATACGAGATGATGAGGTTAGGCGAAGCAGCTATCTTCTCGTGTCACGAAATGATGCGTCAAAAGTGATCAACCAAAAATTGAAATCTCAGCAAAAGGTTCCGGTTGAGAATATCTTTGAAACATCTAAAAACCGAAGCTTTAATGGGAAAATTTTGCTGCCAACACGTATTGGCCGGGCGTCCGATTACTTTCAGATGGGCATTAGCTTCCTTGTACAAAGTGTAGATGCGATAAACGGTGAACTTATTTATGATGGGGCAGGAATTATAGATGGAAAAACACGAAAACTGATTGGCTTCATCCCTTCGAAGGATGTCCAATCTTTAAACTGGGTGATGGACCGGATATCAGGCGGTGTTGTACCTGCCACCTACAAAGACTTTCCGATCACGTATGAAATTAAGAAATCAAAAACCAAGGTTGAACCCTATCTGAACAATGGGAAAATTTCCTTTAAAATTTGCATACAAACAAATGGAAAATTATCAGAGGATCAATACCCTCCTGAAAATTCATACGATGAGCAGTACATCAAACGATTTGAGCAGATTTTCTCTAAGAAAATTAAAGGACACATTCAAAAAGCAGTGAGTCATATGCAAAATGAAGTAGGCGTTGATCCTATCTTTTTAAGCAAGCATTTCCGTATTAAATACCCTGACTATTGGGAAAAGCATCGAAACGAGTGGGATACGCTCTTTCAAGAAGCGGATATCGAATATGATGTCAAAGTCAGCATTTTAAACTTTGGGGCAGAAGGCGCAACAAAAAGCTTCAAATGGTAATGCAAAAGGCGGTTATCCCGAAGGGGAGCCGCCTTTTTTACGCACGACAATTAAAAGCTGATATAGAGTCACTTGATCAGACAACGCTTTTGTTTGAAAGCCAAGTGACGCTCCTACTCTCGCCACCTCGTCAAAAAACAATTGGACGTTTTGATCAATCTGAACATTGATCCGCTGCTCGATCACCCGTTCAAACAAATAGTCTGGGAAAAGTGCACGCATCGTGTTTAGTGTGAAGAACCTCAGGTGGCCTCGGTCTAAAATCCCTGCATCTTGATACGTAAAATCCCCTGTCATTAACGGGAGAAGCACCTCCGCATGCATCATGTTTGGCAGGCAGCAAATGACCACACCGCCCGGTTTTAAAGATGCGTGCGCTTGTTCAATGATGTGCCAAGGATCTGACACATGCTCTAAAACATCAGAAAAAATAATCGCATCAAAAAAAGCTTTTTTCTCTAACCACGGGTATTCATCTGCTTTTGCCTCGATGACTTCTTCATAATATGCCTTTGCAATGGCTGCTTTTAATGGATCTTTCTCTACCCCGTACATTTCAACAGACTGCCGATTCATTAGTTCAAGCCCTGTGGCCCCTGCACCGCATCCCACATCAAGCACACATACAGCGTCTTCAGGCAGCAAAGCCGCAAAGTACGGATGGGGGGTCATCAGATTGAGATCAATGCCCCATTTATCTAAAAACCGAAGCCTGTTCTCAGCAAACAGTGTAGAGATGTTCGTTTCTTGATTCGCACGAAAGGTTGCATGACCGTGATGATGCACAAATGAATCGTGGACGATTTGCAGCTGATATCCCTTTAGCAAGGATCTCAAACAAAGATCGTCATCCTCAAAAGATCCATACACGAACCGCTCATCAAATAACCCCACCTCTTCAATGAGCTCTCTTTTCACAAGCAGACAAAACCCCACAAGTCGATGTACATAAGTTCTCTGACCTTTTTTCGCAGCCGTATAATTCTTCGCAAATACTGAGAGCTCCTTCACATCTGTATACGATGGCTCGACCATTTGAGGACCGCTCACATAATTGGAGACTGGTCCTACCATCCCAATACGTTCTGATGCAAATAACGCCTCTTTTAATGGAGAAAGCCAGTTTTCCGTTACGATCGTGTCGTTATTTAAAAAGAGAATGCTATCTCCTGTCGCTTTTTTCGCTCCTTGATTACATCCCTTTGCAAAGCCTTGATTCTCTGTGTTTTCAATGAAAATCACATCTTTCAGTTCTCTCACATATTCCTTCGTACCGTCGGTTGACGCATTATCAACGATGATGAGTTCATATTGGTCACTTCGGGTATGGTGCTTGATGCTGTCGATACATTTTTTCGTTAAATGCAGTTCATTGTACGTCAGCATGACAATGCTCGTTTTCCCTTTCATCTCATTTCCACCTTTCGCTCGCCTGTTCCATATGTATGTCATATGCAGCACGTTCAGAAGATGAGAGATTGTCCTTTCTTGATTAAACGTTTGTTTAACAAAGAAAAACCAGCTGCATGCGGGCAGCTGGTCGTTGTTCACACCGTTTTTCCTTCCTCACCTGTGACGGCACGGTTCCTCTTTTTTAAATCTTCTTCAATTTCTTCAAGACTTTTCCCTTTCGTTTCAGTCACCATATATTTCACAAACAAGAAGGCGCCTACGCCGATGACCGCGTAAATGAGAAAAAGATTACTGATACCCATCGCGCTTAATAGAGCTGGGAATGTAAGCGAGATGATTAAATTCCCTGTATGAAGGAGGAAAGTAGAGACGCCTGTACCGATTCCTCTTACATGTACCGGGAACAGCTCCGGAAGCATCACCCAAACGACTGGACCCCAGCTGACAGCAAAGATGACGATGAAGAGTCCTAAACAAATAATGGTTGTCCATCCTGCAGCTGTTGACCCCTCGAAAAATCGATTGACCACTGACAGGACAATTAAACTTAGGACCATGCCAGCATTTCCAAATAAGAGCAGCGCTTTACGCCCTACACGGTCAATGATTTTAATCGCCACAAACGTCATGACGACATTCACTGCCCCAATTCCGACGGTTCCTAAAATTGCCGCTGAATTACCAAAGCCAACGCTTGTGAATGTTTTTGGTGCATAGTAAATAATTGTATTGGTTCCGATAAACTGCTGCAGAAAGGCAAGACCGACACCAGCAATTAATGCTGGGCGTACCCATGGCTCAAATAATTCCTTAAAACCGCCTTTTTCTTCACTTTCTGCCTGTTGAATATCTGAAATTTCTTCTTCAACTTCTTGCTTACTCTTTCTGAGTTTAGATAATATCTCTTTCGCACGGTCTGCCTGTCCATGGACAAACAGCCAGCGGGGACTTTCCGGCATAAACAAAATCCCACATAATAAAAGCACAGAAGGCACGACCGCAATTCCAAGCATCAGGCGCCATGCCTCTGCATCCGCTAAAGCGTAGTTCACAATATAGGCGAGAAGAATACCAAATGTGATCATGAGCTGGTTTAATGAGGACAGTGCACCTCGAGATTCCTTTGGAGCAAGTTCAGATAAATATAAGGGAACAATCGTTGTCGAGCAACCGACAGCAAGCCCTAGTACAATTCGGAATAAGACCATCACTTCCGTATTCGGAGCAAGGGCTGTACCAAATCCGCCGATAATAAACAAAATCGCTGCGGCGATGATGGCTTTTTTCCGCCCGAATTGGTCTGTCAGCTTTCCAGAAAGAGAGGAACCGAGCATCGCCCCGATTAAAATCGAGCTGACAACAAGTCCCTCTGTAAACGCGTTTAACCCTAAATCCTCTTTCATAAATAAGATGGCGCCAGAAATGACACCTGTATCATAGCCATATAAGGCGCCGCCAAGTGCGCCGAAGAAATAAAGCCATCCATTCCGATTTTTCATGTTCATAACCCCTCTTTTGTTCTGTATGTACTGGATGTTTCTCTTTGGAAAATCATTTTCCTCACTTCCTGTCATTTCAAACATTTCGATGTTTTATGACAAATATATTTCATTTGCGTATCATTGAAACTTTTTAAGATAAGAAAACGTCAATTAAGCGTTAGTGAAAAAAATGTCGCACTATATCCCGTTTTAAGGTATATTTGTTTTAGTTTGTAAGCAAAAAGAAGGACATCTTTACTATAAAAATCATAGCGAGGGTTTAAAATATATGGATCAATCAAGAAGCAAACGCAAAGGAAAAAAGCGTTTAAAGCCATGGGTGAAAGTCACTCTATTTATAGTCGGTATTCTTTTACTGACAACCGCTTCTGTCACAGGCTATGCCTACTATAAAGTGACAAGCGCTGCCAAAAAAGCGCAAGTATCTTTAGATCGCGGCGCTCAATCTGTCAAAAGGATTGAAGCATTCGATCCTGGGAAAGACAGCTTTTCTGTCTTGCTGCTTGGCATTGACAGCAGACCGGGCGAAACAGTGAAACAGGCACGAAGCGACGCAATGGTCTTAGCAACAGTCAATCGTACAAATAAAACCGTGAAATTATTAAGCATTCCAAGGGACTCATATGTGAATATTCCAGGGCATGGCTATGACAAAATTACACATGCACACGCATTTGGCGGTGCAGATTTAACCTTGAGTACAGTCGAAGATTTACTAGATATTCCGGTTGATTTTGTGATCCAAAGTAATTTCAAAGCATTTAAAGAGATCGTCAATGAACTAAACGGAGTCTCTATTAACGTCAAGGATGAATATGTGGTCAAACAGGTTCTAAAAGATACAAAGGGCAAGGTACAGCTTCAAACAGGAACTCATACACTAGACGGTGATCAAGCTCTCGCATATGTGAGAACAAGAAAGGCAGATAGTGATTTAATGCGCGGACAGCGTCAAATGGAAGTATTAAAAGCCATTTTTGATAAATCAAAATCGTTAACGTCTATTCCGTCATATGACAATATCATTGATACACTTGGTGAGAATGTCTCAACCAATCTTTCAATGAAAGAGCTAGTCGGGCTGTTCCCGCTTCTGACGTCATTGAAATCGGTTGATACCATTCAGCTAAAAGGCTCTGATTACCAGCCAAACGGGGTTTATTATTACCAATTGGATCAAAACCAGCTAAACGAAGTGAAGACTGAATTGAAGAAACAGCTTGAATTATCATAAACAGAAAGCGTCCCTAAGGGGGCGCTTTCTGTTTGTTGACAAAGGGCTAAAATGGTTTTTATTTTAGCTCTTTGTCTTCTTTTCAGCGTGTAGACGATGATGTAGATTTTAACCCTTTGGCTTATTCCCTTGATCATTCGATCATTTTTGTTTAGCCTTGATAGAGAGGAACAAGCATCCCATTGCTCATGAGAATGAAGGAAATCGTACATACTTTAAAAAGGCTATTGCATGCATGAAGGAGGATTTGACAGCGATGAAAAAAATGATTGCGATTGATTTAGACGGTACACTTTTAAATACAAAAAGTGAAATATCTGTTCAAAACCGGGAGGCATTGATTCGTGCGAAGGAAGCGGGATATATTGTCACCATCTGTACAGGGCGGGCGACTTTTGATGTAAAGGAACTGCTTGGCGATTTGGACATCCCCATTATTGCAGCAAACGGCGGAACCGTTCATACCGAAGGATACGAACTTTTCAGCCGTATCACACTTGACCAAGAAGCAGGAAAACAAGCGGCTAAGGCATTAGTAGAACGAAACATTTACTTTGAGGTCTATACGGACGATGCGCTCCTCTCTCCTTTTGATGGAAAAGAGAAGCTGAAAGCAGAATTTGATGTCATCAAAAGTGCGAACCCAAATGAGGATGTAGCTGATTTATGGGAAGGAGCGATGACTCAATTCAAACAATTTGGCATCAAACCAGTAGATGATATTCGCCAGATTTTTGAGTCGAATGAAGCGACCTATAAATTACTCTGCTTCTCATTTGATATGAACAAACTACAGGAAGCACGAAATCTTCTAGCGGAAATGCCTGAGCTTTCATTGACCTCTTCTGGAAAACATATCATTGAGGTACTGCCAAAAGAGTCTGGGAAAGGACATGCTCTCAAAAAGCTCGCAGCTCATTATGGCGTAGACCGCTCACATATTTATGCGATTGGCGACAGCCCCAACGATCTATCCATGTTTGAGGAAGCAAGCCACCGCATTGCAATGGGAAATGCCGTAGATGTTATTAAAGAAAAGAGCACCTACATCACAAAAGGCAATCATGAAGACGGTGTTGCTTACTTTATTGATCTGCTTTTACAAAATCAATTCCACGAAAAAAAGACGCTAGTCTGATCAGCGCCTAGAGAGAAGTCTAGAAGTCCGATACGAGCGTGGATCGGGCTTTTTCTTTATTTTTTGATTCTAACAGCCGTCTCATACTTATCCTTCCAGTACGTACTTGTTTTCATATTCGTAAGCACGACACCATTTGAGACGGTCACATGAATGACTTGATTTGACCCTGCATAAATCGCCGGCACCAATGACGTTCCACTAAAGAAAACGAGATCTCCTGGCTTCAGCTCCGAACGTTTCACAGGCGTACCTGTCTTGACTTGACCTGACGCATAGCGAGGCAGATCAATACCAAGCACTTCTCGATACACGTATTGTGTGAACCCTGCTGTGTCAAATCCCTCTTCTGGATTCGTCCCGCCTTTGACATAAGGGACTTCCCCAATATACGTTGCCGCTTTTGATACAACCGGATCTTCTTTTGATAATTTCAGGTCCGTTAATCGTTTCGCACCTGTCCATTTCTCGCGCCAATACGATTCAGACAAATAAGAAATCGTGACACTTTCCGAACGGCTCGCATGAATAAAACGATCGCCCCCAATATACATCCCTACATGAGAAATACCTCGCTTATATGTGTTGCTAAAAAAGACAAAATCCCCTGGACGTATATCCGCTAATGCCACTTTTTCTCCAACTATCCACTGCTGTTCAGCACTTCGAGGTAAATAAATCCCTAGTGATTTTTCAAATAAATATTGTAAAAAGCCTGAACAATCAAAGCCAACCTTAGGGTCTGCTGCACCAAATACATAAGGAATACCTAAATATTTCATCGCATCTTTCACAAGACGGTCATCAGAGATTTCCGGTGTACCGGGCAGTCGTTTGACTGCATAAAATCGGTCTGTCCAGTATTTGCTTTTGCTGACATCTGTTTTCACCACACCTTGACTGAGCGTGATGTGGATGATCTGATCGTTACCAGCGTACAACGCCACATGTGTCGGGATATCCTTTGTTTCTTCAATGCTGCGGAAATATACAAGGTCACCGGGCTGCGCTTTGTCCCATGATACCTTTTCCCCAATCTGATACTGGTCGATCACCTTCCGCGGCAAATCAAATGCTCCTGATGTCTTGTACACATATTGAATCAATCCAGATGCGTCAAAGCCCGTTTTTGGATCGGTTCCTCCTTTATGATAAGGTGTTCCGATCAGCTTTTCCGCTTGCTCCAAAGGAGACGCTGTTTGAGCAGATACTTCTGATTGAGACATGAACATCAGCCCTACGAGCGCACACCCACCAATCAATATTTCTTTCCATTTCATGATCTTTCCCCTCCTTTCTTCTATAGTTTCGGCATGACACCTTTCATTTTACACCTTTTTTCGACAAAAAAGAGCACGCAATGCGCGCCCTCTATGCTCTTTAAAATTATTTACTTGCTTCCGTTTTTGACTGCTTTTGCTGTTCGATTTTCTGCATTTCAACCGAGATCTTTTGTTTTTCATGATCTGTGAGGCTGTCACTAAATTTAAAAGCAGACATAAAGACAAAGACTAAAATTAACGCAACAAACGGCCAGCTTGCTTTTAGGAATTTCATTTCTTCTCTTTCCCTCCGTTTTCTTTTAAGTGTTTAACTTTATCAGCGTGATCTACTTCAAAGAAAATGTGTCCGTCTTTTTCTTTCCAATCCGCATTCGTACCATTTGTCAGCATACGGATAATGGATTTTGATTCAAAAGATCCTGCTTTAACCGGAGCAGGTGTTGCTTCCTTGATGTACATTGGGACAACTTCAAATGTCGCTTTTCCATCTTCATTCAGATGATACTGAACAAGTGCAGAATCACGTGTTCTTGACCAGCCTTGGTCAAAAATAAAGTTCCCTAAGCTATAGAAGATCGCCGTACCGTTATAGACTTCCATTGGCTCAAGAACGTGCGGATGAGCACCGATAATGATATCAGCACCAGCTTTTGACATCGCTCTTGCCAATTCTCTTTGTCTATCGTTTACCTCATTGTTGTACTCCTGTCCCCAGTGAGCATGAACAACGACGATATCTGCCTTTTCAGCAGCCTGCGAGATCATCGGAATAAAGATAGATGGATCGGCTGGCAAGATACCCGCCTGGCGATTCGTTGCTTTAAAATCTTTCCCATACACATCAGTAAAACCAAGTGTAGCGATTTTGACACCATTTACTTCTTTGTACGAAATGTTCTGCTTCGCATCCTGAAGGTTACGGCCTGCGCCTGTATAATCCATGCCAGCATGTTCAAAGGCATCAATCGTGTTGTTCAGCCCTTTTTCACCATAGTCTGCCGCATGGTTATTCGCAAAGTTTAATACAGAGAAATTCAAATCCTTCAATGCTTTGACAGAATCTTCGTCTGTTTTCAAATGAATATTCTTTTGTGCCGCTTGTTCTTTATCTGATGCGACTGGATGCTCAAAGTTACCAGTCACATAATCTGACACATCAAAATATGGCTTGGCGTAACGAAAGAGATGCTGTTTTCCATAACGGTCTGTTACTTTCTCTACGTTTCTTCCAAACATAATGTCACCGACAAACGAAGCGGTCAGGATGTTTTCTGGATTCTTTTGTACAGTTGGCACTTGTGCTTTCCCGATAAACGTAAATAGAAATGTACAAGCAATGACAATCGGTAAAGCAATCAGTACGTGTTTATTCGTCTTTTTCTTTTGGTTCTTTGTGATTTTCAGCAGCTTTTCCTGAAAGCTCAATTTTTTATTCATCATTGGACACACCTTATCTTAAAATAGATAGTAAACATACATGATGGCAAATGTTGCACCACTTAGAAGTAACGTGCTTCCAAGGGTAATCGTAAGACCTTGCTTTTGAATCGTATTTGCAATCAATCCAGGAACGATAATACCGATTCCGCGGAATTCTGCTATTTCAAATGGAACCACTGGATAGAAGAAATCAAATACAAGCTTTAAGGCGATCCCTGTAATCAGCATCGCAGCAAACTTTCTGCGTCCGTATAAAATCATAAATTTCGATAGACCAAAGCGAACGATGACATACGTAAGCAAGCTGACAGATAAGACGACTAAAATAAAGACTGGCTGGTTAAATACAAGCGCCAGATAACCTGGGACAACAAGTCCAGCTGGTACGATTCCTGTTTTTTCTGCAAAGATTAAACTAAGTAGAACACCTAAAATTAACGAGATATAAAGATCTGATCCGAACATTTTCTATATTTCCTCCTAGCTGACAAGCTGCTTAATTTTGTATTCTTGAATTTTTTCGATTAACGGTTCAGCGGCACCATGAATATTGCCGACTCCATAAACCACTCGATTATGAAGCTTTTTCTCAAGCATATTCATAATTTCTTCTGTAGATTGATATTCAAGGTTGTGTAAGTGGTCAGCCGGAATTTTCCCATCCTCATATGCCTTCACAATTGGATCTGTTGTTTCACCAATCAAGACAAGATCACTTGCTTCAATATAAGGAAGTACATCCTCCGCAAACTGGATCGTTCTATCTACACGATCCGCACGGCAGTTCATGATAATAATCGGTTCATCTGTTGGATATCCAATCTCTTTCACACGCTTCCAAATGTTCAATGTAGATGATGCGTCATTTGCCGCAAAACCATTTACAAAGTGTCCAGGTGTTTTCGCGTCCATTAATGGAAGAATTCTCATCGCTCCTGGATCAGGTGGCGCATTTAACATTCCTCTGAATGCCGTATCTTCATCAATTCCTAATGCCTGTGCAACACCAAGTGCAAGTGAGGCATTATCTGGGAAGACCATGTACTCAAATTTCCGTAAATACTCATCAGAAATCTTGGAATTATCTGCAACAATGACTTCTGTGTTGCGTTTTTTCGCAATCTCTTTAAAGAATTCCGTATATTCACTATCCGTAATAACCAAGTGTCCATTGTAAGGAATTGTCGCTGTAAAGGCTTCTGCTATTTCATCAAGTGTCGGCCCCATTACGTCCATATGATCTTCAAGAACGTTTACGATCACGCCAATATTCGCTTGAAGCAGCTCTTCCTGAAAGATAATTTGGTAATCTGGATTTACTGCCATACATTCACTGACGATGGCATTTGCTCCTCTTTCAACGGTTTCTCTCATAACTTCCTTCTGCTCACCGATATTCGGTCCTTGCGGTTTCCTTTTAATCGGTTTCTCCTCTGGCGTATCCCAATAAATCATTCTTGCATCTGTTCCCGTTGTTTTGCCGACAGTTTTATAACCTGCCTCCATTAAGATACCGGTTGTCAATCTTGTAACGGTAGACTTTCCGCGAATACCATTAATATTGACGCGCACCGGCAAGGCATCGATATTTTTCTGGTGACGCTTCTTTTCAATAAAGCCAATCCCTAACATGATGACACAGGCTATAACGATTAACCACATCGCTTATCTACATCTCCTTTTTTTATGAGTGTGATATGTAAATTCAATCAACAGTATATAGGTTCAGCATAAAATCACAATCGGTATTATGTAACATAATCTTTCACTTCCTCGTATGCCAAATTCCTCTAATCAGAAGGCGGATTTGCCTAGCTCTTCTTTAAATGAAAAGGCCAAAAGGCGGACAAAAATCGGTATGAATTTCGGCTTCAATCAAGAGAAAGCGTTACCATCAAGCATCGGAAAATCTTTTGTCCTTTTCTCCCTAAATTTTTTGACAATTATTAAGATGTATTTTGAATCAATGTTTTATAGCCCTTTAAACTCTATAACATCAGTCATATCAGCGCTTTAAATGAATAGTGTGTGTTTTGGAATGTTTTCGATTTTTGAAGGAACAGGTTAGAAAGTCATTCTCATCGGTCAGAATGCTACGCGTTGACCTATGACAAAGGTCACCTCTAAAAAAATCAAGTCATATGCTTATTTATGAGTCACAAAAAATTGGGATAAGATGTAAACTATTGATCATTTCGAAATACCTGCTTTTTACGATATTCGCTCCTTATGACCTAAACAATGAAACATTATTCATTTGTTTTTATCAAGATTCATCATTTCTTAACATTTTTAATATGATTTTAGTTGAAAGTTGTCAATTCATGTCATGCTTTCCCCAAAGATGACGAATAAAATCAGCTTCTCCGCTTACACTATGGTTAAAAAAACTGTGAGAGGAGGCTAAAGATGCCAAACTCCAATGAGCAAACACGCTTGCATTTTTTATCAGGCAGCTTCGAGGAAAAAATCCGGATTCTGAAAAAGACATTTCAGCAAAGCGGGGATTTTGAATACCGAGAGTTAATGGTGAATGAAACGAAATCTGTCCTGTTTTTTATTAAAACAAGAGTAGATGAAGGCAAACTAAATGATTTCATTATCGGCAACTTGTTAGGTCCTCCTGGAAAGCAGGAATATACGAAATCTCTCAGCACACTCGAAACAGGTGACTTGACGCTGATCACTGACAGTATTATTGCTGGAAGCATTGCGTTTCTTGATGAAAATTCCTCACAGATCAAATTGTTTTCTGTCGGTCAGCCGCCGCTGCGCTCTATTTCTGAACCTTCATCTGAAAGTATTATTGCTGGAGCACATGACGGATTTGTTGAAAGTCTTGATACCAACATCTACTTACTGCGTTCGCATTTAAATGATCGAAAGCTCGCCATTCAGTATCATAAGATCGGTACAAAATCAGAAACAAAGCTTGCGACTGTTTATATATCTGATATCGCTAATCAAGAAAAGGTAGAAGAGGTAAACAAACGGATTTCTTCTATTAAAGTAGACACGCTGCTAAGTCCTGGCTCTATTGTTGAGGCGATTGAGGATGATTCATTTTCTATTTTCCCGCAGCTTATTGATACAGAGCGCCCTGATAAGGTGAGATCTGCAATCCTTGAAGGGCGAATTGTGGTGATGATGGATGGCAGTCCGATGGCCATCATTCTTCCTGTCACCTTCTTTAGCTTCTTTCAATCACCAGATGATTATAATAGCCGCTGGATACCAGCAACGTTTATCCGTATGCTTCGATATCTTGCCTGTATCATCGCAGTCATATTGCCATCTTTTTATATTGCTGTTATTGGGTTTCATTATGAGGTTGTCCCAGATGAACTAGCTATTACGATGAAGAACTCTATTATTGGAATTCCCTTTCCTCCATTGATTGAAGCGATGCTGATGGAAATTACCATTGAACTCATTCGTGAGGCAGGGGTGCGTCTGCCTAGACCAATTGGTCAAACCATTGGTATCGTAGGTGGTTTGGTCATTGGGGATGCTGTTGTACAAGCAGGACTCATCTCAAATGTTCTTGTCATTGTAGTCGCTGTGACCGCTGTCGCTTCATTTGTACTTCCGTCATTTGAAATGACGGCCACGATTAGGATGCTGCGTTTCCCGCTCATGTTCATGGCATCAATGTTTGGTTTTATTGGCATTTCATTTGGATTATCCATCATTCTCATGAATTTATGCCGCCTTGAATCACTAGGGGTACCATACTTATCACCTGTTGCTCCATTTAACTGGCAGGATTTAAAAGATACTGTAATTCGCCTCCCAATGTGGATGTACAAAAATCGCCCTGTTTATTTAAATCCGCAAAAGAAAAAGCAAATTGAACATTTGAGAGGATGGAAAAAGAAAAATGAAAAATAAAATATCTCCACCTCAAGCTGTCTTTTTTCTCATTCAATCTCAAATTGGTGTCGGTATTTTATCGCTCCCCCACTTTTTGATGAAAGACATGGGACACGATGGCTGGATGGCGATCATTGTCGCCTGTTTTTTTATCCAAATCATCAATACCATTTTCATTTACATCATTCATAAATATCCAGAAACATCATTCTTCCAAGCATTAATTGATGTATTTGGTCAATGGATTGGGAAATTATTGATTGCACTGTATATACTGTATTTTGCCTCCGTCTGTATTGTCGTTTTATCCATTTTCACCAGAATTATTGGTATGTGGGTTCTGCCGCTGACGCCAAACTGGGTCATCAATCTATTACTCATTACTTCCATTGTTTATATTGCGAAGGAGCAAATTACAGCTATTGTCAGGTTTAACTTTATCTTAACTCCCCTTCTCCTTTTGCTTTCCTTGCTGATGTTCTATTCATTAAAAGGGACCAATATCGATTATCTGATGCCTTTTTTTCAAACAGACATTTCTCAGTTTCAGCTTGGGCTGAAGGACGTCGTCCTATCGATGAATGGATTTGAGATGATCCTTATTCTTTCTCCCTTTATGAAAGGCACTATTAAGGAACGGTATAAAATCATGACCATTTCAAATATATGCACGACGCTTTACTACCTATTTATTACATTGATTTGTTTTATGTTTTTTAGTCCAATTGAGCTTGATGTGATTCCCAACCCTGTTCTTTACTTATTAAAAACCATTTCCTTCGGTATCATTGAGCGGACAGATTTAATTTTTCTTAGCTTCTGGGTGTTTATAATTCTTGCCACATTGAGTAACTATCTGTACTTTTGTGCAAATGGCATTTCCAGTTTACTGAAGAAAAAGGATCACAAAAAATATGTTTATTGTTTCGCCATTCTGATATATGCGTCTAGCTGTTTTTTGGCAGTCGATAACTTTCGCATTCAGCGTTTCAATGATTTTACAACGATTGCTCAGTATTCGTTCATTTACACACTTCCAGCATTCATGGCGATCATTATCTTTATCAAACAACGTAAAAAGAAGGTGAAATCACATGCGTCATAAATATGTCCTGACTCTCCTCATGTGCGTGTCTCTCACCATGATGCCTGGCTGCTGGGATCAAAACCTATTAAAAAACATCTCCCTTGTCCTTACTTCCGCCATTGATCAAGGGGAAGATGATAACGCAAAAGTATCGATTACCTACCGAAAAGTACAACAGTCTCAAAGTATGCAGCAAGGAAGTTCAGGTACTTATTCAACCACTGTACTGACAACCAATGCTCCCACTTTACGAAAAGCGGGAACAGACTTCGGCCGAATGGTTGACCAAAAGATTGATATGTCAAAAATGAGGATTTTACTGATCGGTGATGAATTCTCTCAAAATCAACTTCTCCCCTACTTAGACATGTTCTATCGCGATCCGAAAAGTCCTTTGCTTGCCAATTTAGCCGTTGTGAAAGGCGGTTCAACTATTGATGTGATCAACAAACTACTAAAAGAACAGCTCATTGTCAGTGACTATTTAAACAATCTCATTACAACTGCATCAAGAGGTTCACAGGTAACTGCTGGAAATATTCAAAGCATACGATCAAAGATGCTCCAGACTGGCGAAGATTTTACCCTGCCTTTAATTGTATTTGATCAGTCTAAACAACTAATCAAAGTAGCAGGTGTGGCTTTATTCGATAATGAGAAAAAAACAGGCGAGCTATATGGTCAAGATGCCATGCTTCTCAATCTCATGAATAATAAAATCGGGAAATATGCAAATTTCACTAAAAAGATCAGAAATGATATGGAGTTGAAGGGAAATAACTACATTACCATCCAGGTCACCGACTCAAAACGAGATATTCGTATTCTTAATTCTGATCATCGAAACGTGACAATTGGTCTCGATTTCGAATTCAACACAGCTGTCGTTGAATATCCGAAAGACAATTTAGATAGTACGAAAAAGATCGATGAACTAAACAAACGATTATCAGCTATTTTCACAAAGGAAGCAGAAAAAGTTATCTCTGTCTTACAGCAATCAAACTCTGACGTGTTAAGTCTTGGAAGAAAATATCGAGTCAAACATTACGATGAGTATGTAAAAATGAATTGGAAAACTGATTATCCAAATGTAAAAATCATCCCAAAAATCAAAGTGAACATTACAGAAACAGGGATTACTAGTTAATAAAAGGAAGATAGCATCTTTCTTTTATTTTTTTATTTTTTTAAGATTGTCATTTTAATGCTTTCATGATAATCTATCTGTGTAAACGGTTACACATTCACGAAGGGAGGCACTCCATTGGCTACAATTAAAGATGTTGCAAAAGCTGCACAAGTGTCTGTTGCCACTGTTTCACGCGTGCTTAACGATACTGGATATGTCCATACAGATACGAAAACCCGCGTGACACAAGCGATGCAGGAGCTGAACTACTTTCCCAATGAAGTGGCTAGATCCCTTTTCAAAAGAGAATCACGCTTAATCGGTTTGATTTTACCTGATATTACGAATCCCTTCTTCCCTCAGCTCGCTAGAGGCGTTGAGGACGAAATTCATGCGCATGGTTTTCGGTTACTATTCGGAAACAGTGATGAAGATCGAGAGAAGGAAATGGCCTATTTACAAACCTTTAAACAAAATCAAGTGGTCGGTGTCATCGCTGTCACAAACGAACCTGAATCAGATATATACAATGATGAAGAATTACCGGTTGTGTTCTTAGATCGAACCGTTCCGCATGCACCTTCTGTGTTTGCAGATGCTGCAGCTGGCGGGAAAATGGCCGCAATGGAATTAATCAGACGCGGCAGCCGGCAGATCACACTGCTAAAAGGACCTGCCCACCTTCAAACAGCGAGGCAGCGATTCAAGGGCGCACTCGATGTACTGACGGAAAAAGGAGTCGACTTTCATGTGATGTCTAATGCTTCATTTTCCTTTCAAGAAGCCCGCAAGAGCGCCAAGGCTCTTTTCCAGCTGTACCCTGAAACAGATGGCATCATTGCCAGCAATGACATCGTCGCAACAGCGGTCATACACGAAGCGCTTCGGATCGGAAAAGCCATTCCAGATGATGTTCAAATCATTGGGTTTGATGATATTCCGCAAAGCGAGCTGCTCTTCCCTTCCTTATCTACGATTAGGCAGCCTGCCTATGAGATGGGGAAAGAAGCGGCACAGCTGTTAATCAAAGCGATTCAGAAACAACCTATAGATCAACCAGTTATCCAAATGCCCGTCTCTTTTATTGAACGAGAGACCACAAGAAAGGTGGATTCACAATGAGTCATATTGTCGTAGTAGGAAGCTGTTCTATGGATTTAGTCGTCACATCGGATAAACGGCCAAATGCCGGTGAAACAGTTTTAGGCGAATCATTTAAAACCGTCCCAGGCGGAAAAGGCGCCAATCAAGCAGTCGCAAGTGCCAGACTCGGTGCAGATGTATACTTGGTCGGCCGGGTCGGTGATGACGCTTATGGTCAGGATATTGTCAGCAATCTACAAGACCAAGGGGTCCGCACCTCATATATGAAACCGGTTACCGAAATGGAAAGCGGCACCGCTCATATCATTTTAGCAGAAGGTGATAACAGCATTGTCGTGGTCAAAGGGGCAAATGACGAGGTCACTCCTGACTATGTTAGAGAGGCACTTTCTACAATAGATGATATTGGGATAGTTCTCATTCAGCAGGAAATACCTGACGAAACAGTCGAAGCTGTATGCGCCATTTGCAGCGACAAAGAAATCCCTGTGATTTTAAACCCTGCACCTGCCCGCAAAGTATCGCAGCAGGTTTTAGACCAGGCTGCGTATATTACACCGAATGAGCACGAAGCTGTTCTCATGTTTGATGGACTCCCAATTGAAGATGCCTTGCGTCAATACCCTAACAAATTACTCATCACAGAAGGGAAAAATGGGGTTCGATTTTTTGACGGATTGAAAGAAGTGCTAGTTCCAGGCTTTCCTGTTGAAGCAGTTGATACAACAGGAGCAGGCGATACCTTTAACGGAGCCTTGGCTGTAGCCTTAACAGAGGGCAAATCTCTCTATGACGCACTTGCCTATGCCAACCTTGCAGCATCAATGTCTGTCACAAAGTTCGGTGCACAAGGCGGCATGCCAACAAGAGAAGAACTGGAGAAAAAGAAATGAAAAAAAACGGCATCTTAAACAGTCATATCGCCAAGGTACTTGCTGACCTTGGTCATACAGATACAATCGTCATCGCAGACTGCGGTCTTCCTATTCCAGAAGGTCCAGTCAAAATCGACCTGGCGTTATCAATCGGCACACCGTCCTTTCAGGAGGTCACCTCCCTCCTTCTTCAGGAAATGGCGGTTGAACACATTACTGTGGCTAGTGAAATCAAAGAAGCCAATGAGCGAGATCATCTATTTCTAAAGAGAGCGTTCTCACAGCCATTACATGATGTAGACCACGAGACGTTCAAAAACATGACCAAACAGGCAAAAGCAGTCATTCGCACGGGTGAAGCCACCCCATACGCAAACTGCATTCTTCATGCCGGTGTCATCTTTTAAAAGGAGGAGCCAGATATGAACATTGAGATGCATAACATCCATAAGGCCTTTGGAAAAAACAACGTTCTTTCCGGGGTCTCCTTTGACCTCGTCACAGGTGAGGTCCACGCGCTCATGGGCGAAAATGGCGCAGGAAAATCAACTTTAATGAACCTGCTCACAGGTCTTTATTCATTAGATCAAGGAACGATTCATATCGATGGAAAAGAAACCGCTTTCAAAAATCCAAAGGAAGCGGAACAACACGGCATCGCCTTTATTCATCAGGAGCTCAACATATGGCCGGATATGACCGTCTTGGAAAACCTATTCATCGGGAAAGAAATCTATACGAAGTTTGGATTGCTAGACACAAAGAAAATGAAGGTTCTTGCCCAAAGCCAGCTGGACCGATTGTCTGTGAACCTCTCGCTTGATCAAGAGGCAGGCAGCTGCTCTGTTGGACAAAAACAGATGATTGAGATTGCAAAGGCATTAATGACTGATGCGAAGGTGATCATCATGGATGAGCCAACAGCAGCTTTAACAGACCGTGAGATTGAAAAGCTCTTTCAGGTCATTGAATCTCTCAAAAAAGAAGGCGTATCCATTGTCTATATTTCTCACCGTATGGAGGAAATCTTTGCGATCTGTGACCGGATTACCATCATGCGCGATGGGAAAACAGTCGATACGAAAGCCATACCTGAAACGAATTTCCATGAGGTCGTCAAAAAAATGGTCGGCCGCGAATTAACAGATCGATACCCTGAGAGATCGCCTTCTCTAGGAGATATTGTCCTTGAGGTGAAGCAAGCGACAAGAAAAGGACAATTTCATGATATCAGTTTCTCAGTCAAAGCTGGAGAAATCGTCGGTGTTGCAGGCTTAATGGGCGCTGGCAGAACCGAAATGATGCGGTCGCTGTTTGGTCTTGATCCTCTTGATCAAGGTGAAATCTGGGTCCATGGGAAAAAGGCTGTCATTAAAAAACCAAGTGATGCCGTCAAGCTCGGCATCGGCTTTATCACAGAGGATCGCAAAGATGAAGGACTCATGCTTGATGCATCCATCCGAGAAAACATTGGTCTGCCAAACTTAGAAAGCTTCTCTCCAAAAGGACTGATTGATAAGAAAAACGAACAGGATTTTGTCGACCTGCTCATCAAAAGACTGACGATTAAAACGGCTTCCTCTGAAATCTCTGCTCGAAATCTCTCTGGTGGAAATCAGCAAAAAGTCGTCATCGCCAAATGGATCGGCATCCAGCCGAAGGTCTTAATTTTAGATGAACCGACAAGAGGTGTCGATGTCGGAGCGAAACGAGAAATCTACCAGTTAATGAATGAACTGACTGATCGAGGTGTTGCCATTTTAATGGTCTCCTCTGAGCTCCCAGAAATTCTAGGGATGAGCGATCGAGTGCTTGTCATTCATGAAGGAACCATCAGCGGAGAATTAAATAAAGCAGACGCAACACAAGAACGAATTATGACACTAGCTACAGGAGGGAAGTAACATGAAACCACTTACTTCAAATGGACGATTTGACAACATCATGCAAAAGCTTGGGCCATTCTTAGGACTCATCATCCTTGTCGCCATTGTTTCTATTTTAAACCCAGCCTTTTTAGAGCCATTAAACATCTTAAACTTACTGAGACAAATCTCCATTAATGCCCTCATTGCCTTTGGAATGACGTTTGTTATTTTAACCGGAGGAATTGATTTGTCTGTCGGTGCCATTTTAGCACTTTCTAGTGCGCTGACTGCCGGATTTATCGTGTCTGGTATGGACCCGATTTTAGCTATTATCGTTGGCAGTATCATCGGCGCTATTCTTGGGATGGTCAACGGTCTTTTAATCACAAAAGGAAAAATGGCTCCTTTTATCGCAACACTTGCCACGATGACGATTTTTAGAGGGTTAACACTTGTTTATACAGACGGAAACCCGATTACAGGACTCGGTTCTAACTATGCCTTTCAGTTATTCGGCCGCGGGTATTTCTTAGGCATTCCTGTTCCAGCAATCACGATGCTTCTCACCTTTATCGTACTTTGGGTGCTGCTTCATAAAACACCTTTCGGCAGAAGAACGTATGCCATCGGCGGAAATGAAAAAGCTGCGTTCATTTCAGGAATCAAAGTACCGCGCGTAAAAATTATGATCTATTCATTGGCAGGTTTCATGTCTGCTTTAGCGGGTGCCATTTTGACCTCTCGCCTAAACTCAGCTCAGCCAACAGCTGGCACATCCTATGAGCTTGATGCGATTGCTGCTGTTGTACTTGGCGGGACAAGCCTGTCTGGCGGAAGAGGGCGAATTGTCGGCACACTGATCGGGGTGCTCATCATCGGTGTCTTGAACAATGGTATGAACTTACTTGGTGTATCATCATTCTATCAATCTGTTGTGAAAGGGATTGTCATCTTGATTGCAGTCCTACTAGACAGAAAGAAATCTGCTTAAGGAGGCAGCTGCTATGAAAAAATATCTCATTCTCATTCTGACTCTCTCATTATTCATGCTTTCTGCCTGCTCGCTAGAACCGCCAGAGTGGGCCAAATCAACAAAAGATGGAAAGAAAAAAGACATCAAAATCGGGCTCTCGATCTCGACCTTAAATAATCCATTTTTCGTTTCTCTCAAAAACGGTGTGACGAAAGAAGCGAAAAAGCTCGGCATCGAAGTGGTCATTGCAGATGCACAAAATGATTCAGCTAAACAAACCAGTGACGTAGAAGATTTAATTCAGCAAGGGGTCGACGCATTACTCATCAACCCAGCAGATTCGTCTGCTATATCGACTGCTGTTGAATCAGCAAATGCTTCTGATATTCCTGTCATCACATTAGACCGCTCAGCTGAAAGCGGAAAAGTAGAAGCACTTGTTGCCTCAGATAACGTCAAAGGCGGCGAAATGGCAGCTAACTTTATCATCGACAAGGTCGGTAAAGGAGCAAAAGTCGCTGAATTAGAAGGTGTACCAGGCGCTTCGGCTACACGTGAGCGCGGAAAAGGATTCCATCAAATAGCGGATAAAGATCTAAAAGTGACAGCAAAACAAGCGGCTGACTTCGACCGGACAAAAGGACTGAATGTCATGGAAAACCTCCTTCAAGGAAACCCTGACATCAAAGCCATTTTTGCCCACAATGATGAAATGGCACTTGGCGCATTAGAGGCGATCCAAAGCTCTGGAAAAGACATTCTCGTCGTTGGCTTTGATGGAAACGAAGATGCACTCAACTCGATCAAAGCAGGAAAACTATCTGCCACAGTCGCCCAGCAGCCAGAGCTGATCGGAAAACTGGCAGTCGGCGCTGCAAACGACGTCCTAAAAGGGAAAAAAGTAGAAAAGAACATCGCAGCTCCACTGAAACTAGAACAGAAAAAATAAACACAAAACCCCCGATAGCTCTCGGGGGTTTTTCCTATTATTCTGGTCTTTTCAGCACAAATGACGTCCCTAAATAGGCATAATCATTTCCCGCTAAACGGGCGACTGGCTTTAGTTCATGAGTCGAAACATATCCTTTTTCTGCATCATACACATCCTCATCTAAATGCGCACACACAACCCGGCCAATGATATGATCGACCGTGATCTCCCCTTCATCATTTTGAAAGGTCAGATGTTTTTCCAGCTGACATTCAAAGCGAATGCGCGCTTCCTTGATTCCCGGCACTGAGACCACACTGCTCTTCACTTGATGAAGACCGGTGCGATTCAGCTCACTCTCTTCCTCTGGCAAAGTAGCAGCTGTTTCATTAATATCTTCAATCATCGCTTCATCACTCACATGGACAACAAATTCTTCCCTGTCGATGATATGTTTTGCTGTATCTTTCATCTCTCCTTGACGCCGTCCGATGGAAACTGCGATGAGCGGCGGATGTCCGCTGATGACATTAAAGAAACTAAATGGTGCGGCATTGACGACATCGTCTTTAGACAGACTTGTCATAAACGCAATCGGTCTTGGAACAATAGAGCCAGATAATAATTTATATGCTTCTTTTCGTGACAGCTGATCCATTTGCAACGTAATCAATTCAGACACGCCTCCTTTTAGTGTAAGACATCATATCATACCATACCCCTTTTTCTATGCCTCTGATTCCGGCTCGGTGCGATGCAGGATATGGTGGACAAGATGAAATAAAGCAGGATTATGATTCTCTCGTCTATAGGAAATCGTCCATTCCGCCAGAAGCTGTTCACCTTCAATGGACCGATACACAACATCTAGATTAAATAAACGCCGGGCTGATTTTGGAATGACCGCAATACCGATACCAGCTGTGACAAGGCCAATAACCATTTGATATTCCGCTGCTTCCTGCACAATATTCGGAGAAAATCCGTACTTTTCACATAGCAGGACAAAGTGTTGATAAAGGGACGGCCATGATTCCTTTGATAAAGAAATGATCGGTTCATGACGGATATCTTCGATCGTGACCGCCTCTTTTTTCGCCAGCGGATGATTTTTCGGAATCGCAAAAATACATTCACTTTGCTTCATCAAACGGCTGACAAGTTCTTCATGCGGAGATGTAGGATGTAAAAAACCGATATCAATCTCCCCATTTAAAAGCGCCCCTAGCTGCTGCGGAACAGAAAGCTGCTTCAGCTCAATACTGACAGAGGGATACAGCTCTCTGAATTCGCGTACAACTGGCGGCAGAATATCATACGTCGCTGTTCCAACAAACCCTATGATGATTTTCCCCAGCTCTCCTCTTGCTGTATGCCGGGCATGATCAACGGCTTTATCAAGCTGATGCAGCACACCACGCACCTCATGTAAAAAGACCTTTCCAGCAGCTGTTAACTCCACCACTCGCTTCGACCGGTGAAACAAAGGAAACCCCAATTCTTCTTCAAACTGCTTAATTTGCTGACTAAGTGGAGGCTGTGTCATATTCAACCGTGCGGCTGCTCTGCCAAAATGCAGCTCCTCCGCTACTGTGACAAAATACTGCAAATGTCTCAGTTCCATCCTTTCACTCCTCGCACACTTATTCGTGAAACATATTAAAACCACGTTAAACATATATTGGAAAATTTTCTTTTTGAAATGTATAGTAAATCATATCATGAAAATATATTTTCATAAAAAATTTTACTTGCCGAAAGGAGTGCGGGGTAAATGAATTCTCAAGCACAACCCCTAACAAGACGAGGAGCAGAATTGATTGTCGATACGCTGATTGCTCAAGGTGTGACCCATGTTTTTGCGATTCCAGGTGCAAAAATTGATGCCGTATTTGATGTATTAAAAGACAGAGGTCCAGAACTTGTCCTATGCAGACACGAACAAAATGCAGCCTTTATGGCAGCCGCTGTCGGCCGCTTAACCGGCAAACCAGGTGTTTGTCTCGTCACATCAGGTCCTGGCGCATCTAATTTAGCAACAGGTCTATTAACAGCCAATACAGAAGGTGACCCTGTTGTCGCAATCGCTGGAAACGTCATTCGTGCGGATCGGCTGAAACGAACACATCAATCACTCGACAATGCGGCATTATTCAAACCAGTCACAAAATACAGTGTTGAAGTACAAGACGTTCATAATATACCTGAAGCCTTAACAAATGCTTTTCGCGCGGCACAAAAGGGGCAGGCTGGAGCAGCATTTATCAGCTTTCCACAAGATGTCGTGACAGAACACACCACACAAACACCAGTGTCTGCTCACCCTTCTCCAGAACTAGGTCCTGCACCGGATGCTCTCATCAGTTCGGCCATCGCCAAAATTCAAAATGCACACTTACCTGTTGCGATTGTGGGAATGAAAGCAAGTCGTCCAGCTGCTGCAAACGCCACTAGAACATTATTGAAAACACTTGGGATTCCATTTGTCGAAACGTACCAAGGAGCCGGCGTTCTCTCAAGAGAGCTTGAGTCTCAATATGTAGGCAGAATCGGCTTATTCCGGAATCAGCCGGGGGATCTACTCATTGAACAAGCAGATGTCCTTTTGACCATCGGCTTTGATCCAATCGAATATGATCCGAAGCATTGGAATATTCAGCCGCAGCAGCGCCAGATCATCCATGTGGATGACATGCAGGCAGATATTGATCATTTTTATGAGCCAGCGCTTGAGCTTGTAGGCAATATAGCTAAAACCGTTAAACATCTAGCCCATGACAGTGTTCCACTTTCTCTATGCAAAGAACAAATTGATTTAGTCACTGAATTACAGGAGCTGTTAAGCGACATTGAAAAAGCACCAGAAAGAGACAGTCATCTATCTCACCCGCTGAATGTCATTCATACATTAAGACGCCTAATTCCTGATGACACGAAGGTCACGTGTGATATCGGATCTCACGCGATTTGGATGTCGCGTCACTTCCGCGTCTATGAGCCGAACACATTCCTGGTGAGCAACGGAATGCAAACATTAGGCGTCGCCTTACCATGGGCAATTGCGGCTTCCATACTAAATCCAGATGAAAAGATCATTTCGGTCTCAGGTGATGGCGGTTTTCTCTTCTCTGCAATGGAGCTTGAAACAGCCGTCCGCATGAAAACAAATCTCGTTCACCTTGTTTGGAATGACAGCACATACGACATGGTGGCGTTTCAGCAGGAAATGAAATATGACCGCACATCCTGCGTTGAATTCGGACAGATCGACTTAGTGAAATATGCGGAAAGCTTTGGAGCGACTGGATTACGGGTTAACTCACCTGAAGAGCTTTCAACTGTCCTTCAAAAGGGTATAAACATAGAAGGACCCGTTATTATTGATATTCCGATTGACTATCAAGACAACCCAGACCTCGCCAGTCAAAAATGGCCAGAAGTCTTTCGTGAAAAACACACATTGAACGTCAGATAAGATGTCCATACATTACATCAAAGGAGTGAGCGGATATGGGTATGATGCACCCAATGAATCAACAGAACGACACAAGACAACATGACAAACAGCAAGAGGTTTATCAAGTATCGACGATGACCTCTTTGCTGGAAGCCGTATATGATGGAGATTTCTCCCTTGCACATATTCCCAAGCACGGTGATTTCGGCATTGGTACATTCAATCAATTAGATGGAGAGCTGATCGGCTTTGACGGCGCATTTTATCGACTGCGCTCGGATGGAACAGCGACACCGGTTACCGATCAAGACTATTCACCATTCTGCTCTCTAGCATTCTTTGAAACAGATATCGTTCATCGAATTGATGCAGCCATGACGTCCAAAGAGCTAGAAGAAGAAATTGACCGCATTTTACCTAGTAAGAATGTTTTTTATGCGATCCGCATTGATGGATCATTCAAAAAGGTTCAAACACGTACGGTCGAAAAACAGAAAAAACCTTACGTTCCGATGGTGGAAGCAGTCAAGTCACAGCCCATCTTCGATTTCGAGGATATTCAAGGAACGATCGCTGGTTTCCGTACACCGCAATACGCACATGGTATTGCGGTGAGTGGATATCATCTTCATTTCATTGATGACGATCGGAGTGTCGGCGGACACGTATTTGATTACACCGTTGATCAAGTGACCATCCGCATTTCTCAAAAACGTCATATGAATTTACACTTGCCAAATACGCAGGAATTCTTCCAAGCAGACATTGATCGAGCTGACCTTGCACAACAAATTGCCAGTGCGGAAAGCAGCCCAGATCAATAAAATGAAGACACCCCGTTGATTCCGGGGTGTCTTTTTATGCAAAAAGATTATTTATCACTCCATGATATTTCATTTCGCTAGTAAATTGAAATTCATTCATTCTATTCGTAATGAAATATGATAAAATACCAACAGAAGAAAGGTGGTTATACGGTGTCAAACGACTATAGCATTCCGAACCTAACATTAGATGAAAGGGATAAACAAATTTTATCTCTATTACACGAGGACGGGCGTATGTCCTATACAGATCTCGGGAAACAAGTCGGTCTTTCACGTGTAGCTGTGCAAGCCCGCATTCAGCAGCTGATTGAAACAGGCGTCATTGAACGATTCACCACTGTGATTAACCCTGCTAAGATCGGCATTCACGTCTCTGTCTTCTTTAATGTAGAAGTGGAACCGAAATTTTTAGAAGCAGTAGCCCTTCAGCTTGAGCAGGAAACAGCTGTCACAAGCCTTTATCACATGACAGGGCCAAGCAAGCTGCATATGCATGGCATTTTTCAAAATGAACAGGAAATGGAGGCATTCCTGACAAAAAAGCTATACCCGCTAGAAGGCGTCGTGAGTGTGGACTGCCAAATGCTCATTAAACGATACAAAAGCCGAATGGGCATGAAATTGTAGACAGGAGTTGAAGCACTTGCAATCATATATCGAACTCATCATCGCTATGGTGCGAACCGGTATTCTCGGTTTTGGCGGAGGTCCTTCCGTCATACCGCTCATTCGCCATGAGGCGGTGGTGAAATATCACTGGATCAATGATGACGAGTTTGGAGAAACACTCGCCATTGCCAATGCATTACCAGGTCCGATCGCAACCAAAATGTCGGCATATCTCGGCTATCAATTGAAGGGCGTATCCGGCGCAATTGTCGCAACAGCTGCTCATATTTTACCAACATGTCTCGCCATGGTGGCACTCGTCACACTTGTCAGCGTCTTAAGCTCCTCACAAATCATTCAAAATATGATTGGCGCCGTAACACCAGTTATTGCCGTTCTGCTAGGCATCATGGCATATGAGTTTGGACAAAAAACGCTGAAAGGCTTCGGAACGATCTTCGGTATCGCTCTATTCCTTCTTGCCTTTATCGGACTGCAGGTGCTGTCCATTCATCCAGGAATCATTGTCATCATCTTTTTATTCTATGGCGCCTTTCATTTCAAACTGAAACAACGCTGGAATCGAACAAATAAAGAGAAAGGAGTGTCTTCATGATGCTGATTCTCTTTTTATTCTGGGCATTCTTCTTGTCCAATCTATTAGGATATGGCGGAGGACCTGCATCCATCCCGCTCAATTATGAAGAAATCGTCAATCATTTTCATTGGATGACGAACGAAGGGTTCTCCAATATGCTTGCATTAGCCAATGCACTGCCAGGACCAATTGCTACGAAGATCGCGGCATATGTCGGCTATGACGTCATGGGCTGGCCGGGCTTTATCGTGGCATTGCTTGCAACTGTACTGCCATCAGCCATTGGATTGATTTTATTGCTCAAGCTGATTGACCGCTTTCGCCAATCCCCTGTCGTAAAAGGCATGACCTTATCCGTACAGCCCGTCATTGCGATGATGATGCTTTTATTAACATGGGAAATCGGCGGAGATGCAGTGAAAGCCATCGGCTGGACGCAATCATTCGCCATTGCCGCGATCTCCTTTTTCTTTATGACCAAATTCAAAATGCACCCCGCCTTTCTCATTGTGGCTGCCTTTTTATATGGCGGATTCATTCTGCCGCATTAAAAAAACCGATAACATGACCTGTTATCGGTTTTCTTTTACATATAAATTGGAGAAATTGGTCTGCGCCCAATCGAATGATACTCGACCCCTGCTTGTTCTGCCGCTTCAAGCGTGTGACAGTTTCGCCCATCAAAAATAAGCGGCTGTCTCATCCATTCCTTGTAGGACGTGAGCGGAAACGTCTGAATCTCCGTCCACTCTGTTAATATACAAACTGCATGGACATCCTTTATCGCTTCTTCAATCGTTTGAGCAAACAAGACTTGATCCGGCAGTTCACGAGGGGCATGGCGTGCGGCAACAGGATCATAAGCTACAAGCTCCGCACCTAATTGATGGAGTGCATGAGCAATCGGAACCGACGGCGCCTCCCTCATATCGTCTGTATTCGGTTTAAAGGCAAGGCCAAGAAGTGCAATTCGCTTCCCTTCAAGATTTGCCCCCAGTCTCTCCTGAATACTTTGGATAAAACCGGCTCGCTGCTCATTGTTTACTTTAATCACAGCCTTTAGCAGTTCAAAATCGTGGGACACATGTCCTGCGATTTGGACAAGTGCATTTGTATCTTTTGGAAAACAAGAACCTCCGTAGCCAATTCCCGCCTTGAGAAACGAAGAACCGATCCGCTGATCGAGCCCCATTCCCCGCGCAACCCATTCAACATCAGCACCTGTTTTTTCACAAATGGAAGCAATCTCATTCATAAAGCTGATTTTAGTCGCAAGAAAAGCATTTGATGCATACTTGATCATTTCGGCACTTTTTCGGTCTGTTTTGACCACTGGCAGGTGGAAATCAGCATACATCTCCTCTAGCTGGTCTAATACGGCTTTTGTTTCAGCCCCAATGACAAGCCGATCTGCCCTCAAAGTATCTGAAATGGCAGAGCCTTCCCGTAAAAATTCTGGGTTAGATGCAATAGATAACGGCTCATTCCGTCCTAATTCTTGATGTATCATCTGTTCGATTTGATCACCCGTTCCGACAGGCACCGTACTTTTCACCACAAGAATCGCACCTGATTTCGCTTTTGTGCCCATCTCCTTTGCAGCCTGAAACACATACTGTAAATCAGCTTGGCCGTCTGCCTGCTGCGGGGTGCCGACCGCAATCATTAACACATCAGCCCGCGGGTAGGCTGCCGCTCCATTTATGTAAAATTGAATTCGTCCTTGCTCAAGATTGCGTTTCAGCAGTTCTTTTAATCCTGGCTCATACATTGGTGGATGTCCTTGTTTCAGCTGCATGACCTTTTTCCGGTCAATATCAATACACGCCACATTGTGCCCTGCCTCCGCTAAACACACACCTGTGACCAGCCCCACATATCCACAGCCTGCAATTGCAATATTCATGACACCATCAGCTCCCCATACGCCTTATGCTTGTAATGACATCGTATGCCGAGAGCTTTCGTTCCATTCATAAAAGCATACAAAAACCCCCTGCCATCACTAGCAGGGGGTCACTTTTATGAAACAAGACCATTTCGAATATGAGCAATCAGATTTTCAAGCATTTCTTTTGTGGTGACATCATTTGAATTCTCACCAATATCATGAGCGTACATCAAAATTTTTAAAAACTCTTCTTGATTTAAACCCTTATTGTCCATGTCTGTATCCTTTCGATTCCACTAATTTCATTATTATATGCTGTATGGTTGGTTTATGCAATACTCTAATACATCATTCGACAGCTTTTGAAATTTATGACCATTTTCATGAAAAACTTTTTTATAAATCACCATTGAGCTATAATAAAAGAATTGGAATCTTTTACTTGGTTAGGAGCGGATCAAATGCTTCAGCACAACATCAACGAAGAAGAAATCAAACAAACAGCCGAACAGATCAAAGAACTTCTTCCTGCAACAGATGAAAACAAACAACTCATCAAAAAAGCATTGATTACTTATAGACAGGACAGTGTATATCGTCTCAAGCAAGAATCTGATACGGAATGGTCAGCTTATGTACATGATGTCGTGGCAGCAAGAGTCCACCTTCATGTGCTGTTTCCTGTGAGAAGCAGCTGCTCATGTCCGGCAGATGGACTTTGTAAACACATTCTCGCTGTCTTCTTTTCGCTATACGCTCAAGTAGAGAGTGTGACCGGATTTACAGAAAATTGGTCAGAAAAGGATGAATTACAACGCAGCAAAGAATTGATTCGCCAGCACTTCCAAGTGAAGCGCCCAGACGAACAATCACTCCAAAGCTGGATGAATTTTTTCCAAGAGGAATTTAACCTCTGGCTGAAACGGACACCAAAGCACCAGCAAACACCGCAGCATTTGTATTACGGCTATTTATCAATCCTAAAAAAACACGCACCTCATTCACCTGAATTCAAGAGTTTGTATGCGATTCATACCTCAATCGATGTGTGGTTAAGGATTCATGAATTGATCGACCTCGGCCGGCTTGATGCCGAGAAGGACTTTTATTCCATGAATCCATATGTAGAACAGCTCATGAACACCATTTTCGATTCAGTGGATCACTTGAAGACATACGCTCTTTCCTTTTCCCTCGATCCGTTTCTTGAAAACACACCAACTGCCGTTCGGGCACTTCTTCAAATAAACGGACCTTTCCAGCATGAACGAGTAGCGGTCTTTATGGAGATTTGGGGCACCATATTAAATAGAGGGAAATGGGTTAAAAAAGAAACAGAATTACTGAAGAACGCTCAGCAGCAAGAACAAACGGTTGAACGTACCATCGGGCTGATGCACATGGATTATTTACAGAAAGAAGACGAAAGCCTCTTTCAGCAATTACAGCTGCTCAATGCAGATATGCTGCCAAATGTGCTCAATTGGCTGAAGGATCTCACAAACCGCAAGGACTGGAAGCGGCTCAAGCTCTGGTATCATGAGATTACCTATATTTTAGAGGAATATTGCCAGCTCGACCTTTCCTATAGAGAACTGCGAGGAGCCGTCAGTGATTTCTTCTTTTATTTAGACGCATACTTTAAGCAGACGAAGGATCATCATTTATATGAACGCTACCTCCAAATCTGCATGCCCTATGCGTTTACTGAATATAGTCAGCTATTATATGCACAGCAGCGTTATGCAGAATGGATTGAGATTCACAGCCTTGTTGGTTTCTCCATCAGTGAACTGGAGAAGGATCTGATCAAACAAATTGCAAAAGAGGAGCCTGAAGCGCTCATTCCATCGTACCACCGTGAAATCTCACTGCTTCTCGATCAAAAGAATCGAAGTGCTTATCGAGAATCTGTGAAAATGCTAAAAAAACTGCGCACGCTTTATCATAAAACGAAAAAAACCGCAATTTGGGAAAGATATGTAAAGCAGCTGCAGGATTCAACGAAACGGCTGCGTGCGTTCCAAGAGGAAATGAAGAAAGGAAAATTAATTGATGACACGCCATAAACAAATTGTCATTCATGCAGAACAAACAGAAGATTTCTCTTTCACCATTTCAGCGCAAGCAGAGGACGGACACCCTGTTCCACTTAATGAAATGAAGAGGCAGCTTTTCCAATGGCACGAATCGTCTTTTTACGGAACATTTTTAGAAGATGTGAGCTTTATTGGCACACCTGCCTTCCTGTTAAGCCCTTGGATGACCGTTGAATTGCTAGGAAAAAATTCATTTAATACCTTTAGTCATGTGACATTAACGGATGAAACGGAACCACTGATGAAGACAGCCTCCACCATTTACGAATTCATCGAGGACGAAGATTTCGTTCCCGATTACGAGGCGTGGACAGAAGGTGTGCTTCGGTTTAAAGACAAAGAAGGACTATTAGATGGCTATACGGCTGATTGGTTCTCCTTTGCCGTACAAGATTACATTCAATATGATGATGCCTTGCAGCACAAATGGAACCGCATGACAGCACAATCGCCTGCGCTCTCATCCTTCCAAGGACATTTTTTAGATGAGCAGGATTTCTTGGAGACGATTGGCTGGATTGATGACGAGACGCCTTTCACTGTCGGCTTGCGCTTAAATGAACCGGATTTCGACGGAGATGATTGGAAAATCGAATTGTTTTTGCGAGATAAGAAAAACAGCGACCTTCACTTTTTTGAGGGTATCCGTTCATTGAAAAGGTCTTGGCATCCGTATCAAGATAAAATCTCAAGAGAGCTGGAGCGATTCAGTCAAATTGTACCTTGGCTCTCTTTCACATCTGGCACCACGCTCATGTCAGAAGATGAAGCATGGCTCTTCCTGTCTGAAGCAAGTGAAACACTTGTGAATATGGGCATTGAGATCCTGCTCCCATCGTGGTGGCAAATCGTCAAAGAAAGCACCATGATGCTAAAAGCAAGGATTTCCTCTACCCCGCGAGGCGAGTCGCATGTCGGAATGGATGCCTTGATGGACTTTAATTGGCGCTTTGCTACAAACGGCATCGAGCTGACAGAAGATGAGTTCAACGAGCTTGTCCAAAGTAAACGGCGCCTTGTCAACATTCGAGGGCAATGGATCAAAATCGATCCAACCTTCATCCAGCAAATGAAAAAATGGATGGAGCGCGCCGAAAATGAAGGGCTGCACATGTCTGATATTTTGTCACGCGAGCTGGCAGATCAAGAAGCATCCTCTGAATCGATACCAGAACTGCTAGACAGCTCAGCATTTGCACATATTCAATTTGAACTTTCGTCTCAATTAAGAGGGCTTGTCCATCAGTTAAATGATACGCATGAGCTGCCTTCCTACGAAATGAGTGAGTCCTTCAAAGGCACACTAAGGCCGTATCAGCAGCATGGTGTCAACTGGCTGTTATTTTTAAGATCTCATGGATTCGGGGCTTGTTTAGCAGATGATATGGGCCTTGGAAAAACGATTCAAATGATTGCGTATTTCACATATCTGAAAGAGCAGAAGCAAAATGCCGCTCCATCTCTCATCATTGCGCCGACCTCTGTTTTAGGAAACTGGCAGCGAGAGCTTGAAACCTTCGCACCACATTTGAATGTCGCTCTGCATTACGGGCCATCGCGCCCTCAAGGGGAACACTTTACAAAGGCATACGAGTCAACAGATATTGTCCTGACGTCTTATGGACTCTCACATTCTGATCGTGATGAATTAACGTCAGCAAAGTGGGATACGATTTGTTTAGACGAAGCCCAAAACATCAAAAACGCCCATACGAAACAATCGAGAGCGATCAGACAGCTCAAAGGGCAGCATCATATTGCCCTTAGCGGGACACCTATGGAAAACCGTTTGACAGAGCTTTGGTCCATTTTCGACTTCGTCAACAAAGGATATCTCGGCAGCCTGACGAGCTTTCATAAGAAGTTCGTCCTGCCGATTGAAAAAGACCGCGATGAAAAAAGAATTGAACAGCTGCAGCAGCTGATAAAGCCCTTCCTATTAAGAAGAACAAAGCAAGATGAAGAGGTCGCCCTGAACCTGCCTGAGAAACTCGAAGAAAAAGAATTCATTCCGCTATCCGCTGAGCAGGCTTCTTTATATGAACAGCTCGTGAAGGATACATTCGAACACATGGCTTCGTTAACAGGAATGCAGCGGAAAGCCATTATTTTAAGTATGCTTGGCAGACTCAAACAGATTTGCGATCACCCGGCTCTCTATTTAAAAGAGAGTGGAACAGATGTGAAACTGCTGAAACGTTCATTAAAAATGGATAAACTCGCAGAGCTGTTAAAAGCAATACATGAGCAAGGAGAAAGCTGCCTCATCTTTACGCAGTATATTGGAATGGGGAACATGATCAAGCAGCTGGCGGAAAAGATGTTTGGAGAACCAGTTCAATTTTTAAATGGCAGCCTGTCAAAACAGGAGCGGGATAAAATGGTGGATCGCTTCCAGAAGAAAGAATTCAACATCTTAATTCTCTCTTTAAAAGCAGGAGGAACAGGACTTAACCTAACTGCCGCAAACCATGTCATTCACTACGACAGATGGTGGAATCCTGCTGTGGAAAACCAAGCGACAGACCGTGCTTATCGGATCGGACAAAAACGATTTGTTCACGTCCATAAGATGATCACAACGGGCACGATTGAGGAAAAAATCGATCAAATGCTCGAAACAAAACAAACGTTAAATGATCAAATTATCCAAAGTGAAAGTTGGATTACTGAGCTATCGACGAACGAACTAGAAGATTTATTCACATTAAGTGCGGCCGCTCAATCATCTTAATCCCAGCAAAAAGAGGACTTTTCTCAAACATGATGAAAAGTCCTCTTTTTTCATTTCATATGAACATAGGTTAAATGTGCAGCTTTTTCAATGCAGATTTCACGTTCATATACGTATTCAATTCACGGAAGTCCTCTCTCATTTCTCCCATTTTCATCGCAAGATTCGGTTTAATTCCTGTCACAATGAGTTCAGTACCAGTCATTAAAATTAAATCGTTCAGCTTAAAAATTGCATCTGCCACAAATGAATCCACTTCTAATAAACCAGACAGATCGACAATAAAATAATCGTCCTTGGATTGAGAGATATAGGTGGAGACTGTTGAGATAATTTTATGAAATCTTGGCGCTGTTAACGTACCAATGATCGGTAACACAGAAATACCATCTTTCACAGGAACAATTGGAACAGAAATATTCAGCACTTCATCAATCGATTGCTCAAGAAGCTCCTGCTGTTCCTTCTCTTTCGTGACATCTTTTTGCAGACCAACGAAATAAAGACGTTTTCCTTCATTTTCGTCAATCCAAAGAGGAGCCACACTTAACTCATTCCAAAACATCTGTCCAGATTTTTTATAATTTTTCAGCTGAACAGTGACAGCCTCTTTGTTCTCAATAGCTGTTCTAATTTGATTGAGAGCGATTTGCTCGGTTTCATTTCCTTGAAGGAAACGACAATTCTTCCCCAATACCTCGGGTTCTTGATAGCCTGTCATATCTAAAAAGCCCTTGTTCACATATATTAAAGGATTATCAGGTAAAGACGGGTCCGTCACCGTCAGGCCAACCTGAGTATAATCTAAGGCTTCCTTGATTAAATGCAGATTTTCGGACTTATAAGATTCCAGCGCCATTCGTTTACTCTCCTTAATTTCTTACAAGCGGGTTATGTTCATAATTAAATTATATGATGTTCCACATCAGGTGTAAATAGAAGTAGTTCTGAATTCCTCTTTTGTAGAATGCGCTTTATCCTATGTGATTTATACAACGTCATCCGATTCATCTATTTCAAAAGGTGTCGAATCATATGCGCCACACCATGTTCATCATTTGTTAACGTGACATGATCAGCGATTTCCTTCATATCCTGTCTCGCATTGCCCATCGCAACCCCAACACCAGCTGCTAGAAGCATCGATTCGTCATTTAAACTGTCTCCTACAGCCGCTGTCTGGCTTAAAGGAATACCAAGTCTTTCTGCCAGCCTTGTTAATGCCTGCCCTTTAGATGCTTCCTTTGAACCAATTTCAAAGTTATGATCGGCTGAACTAACCATTGTGACATCTGAATCATCACCAAACATATCCCATCCTGCCTTCAATCTGTCTTCAAAGAAAGAGAAACCTAAGATATTGTAGAATGAAAGCTTTCGATCCTCACGGAACAATTCTTTATATGTATCAATATAAGAAAAACCTGACTGACTGTATTGAACTTCTGCCGCTTGTTTTAAAATATTTCGATCCGTTTTTGGATTAGCACTTTTTAAGCGGTCCATTTCAATCGCAAGAAGCTCTCTGCCGCGATTCGGTGTGAAAATGGCTTCGTTTGTAAAAACTTCATAATAATAGTCACGTTCTTCAAGCCATGACAATATATGTTTGGCCTTTTCTTCGTGTAAAACAGCTGAATGGTACACTTGTCCAGCCGGATCATGAATCACAGCTCCATTGGCACTAATCACCCATGTATTCATACCAAGCTGATCAAAAATAGACCTCACATCAAAATACGCTCTTCCTGTTGAAACGACAACTTCCATTCCATTCGCCGCTGCTTCCTTTAATGCCTGCTCATTTTCCCGACTCACTTTGTGTTCACTGTTCAATAAAGTTCCGTCTAAATCCGTTGCGATCAATTGAATGTTTGTCATCGTTCTCTCCTTTTTGTCTCCATTTTCGGCTATCATACCGCTGATAAAATCCATCATCATTATGAAATGAGTATCCACTATTTGCAAGAGGTGATCGGTTTATCAGTGAATAAAAGGGTACCCGGCCACGCTACATGACCGGATACACACAAGGGGATTTACAGGGGACACATGACCTATACAAAGAAGCTATGGTTCTATTACGCAGTGTTCTTATGCACAAGGCAGCGTCTATCAGCTTTAGCTAGAGGGGGGCTGTCAGATGCTAGACGTTACCTTTTGTTTCAGACCGTACCTCCTTTCCTTTCAACTGCCCTTAGTCTACTGAGAAAGGTCGTATGTGACAAAACATGAAAATGACAAAATGATCTCTCAAATTCTCTATTTCCTCTTTAATTTCTGTTTTTTACTGCTTGAGTATAAAACATCATCTTGTTTTGTTTGATGAAAAACTTATTTTTCATAAATTGATAAAAAACGTCTGAATGAATCCAATTACTAGAAGGCATGTGAATATAATCAGAACCGTCCCACGCAAACCAATAAAAACAAAGCTGCCCGTCATGAATCGACAATTGAAATTCAAAGCAGTCCATTTGATCCTCGGTGACGTATTGAAACGTGAGTGACTCGCCTTCTTCCATGTACACATCACAAAATGAAAGAATGTCTCCCCACGAATAAACGCGCATTGTGCTCTTTGCCTTCTCCTCGCCAATATGTATGTTTCGCAATTGATAGGACTCCATAAAACATCTCCTTTCACTCATATACAGCTCGTTCTAAGCAGGCAGCGGTTTCATTTATACAGATGTTGTATGCTATAATAATACTTACGAATAATGAACGCTTGTGAGGTGATAAATATGAAAACCTTTAGGCTGATTGATTTAAAAATCGAACTTGATCCAAAGCAAGATAAAATGTCCAGCATTCCCCTTCGTGACGGTTTAATCATTAATAAAGAAGATGGTGAAAATCACTGGATGATCGAGGCACTCATTCCAAAGAAACATAGACAGGTGTTTGAGGTGCTTTTTCAGCAGCACACTGAAGTGAAGATTCTTGTGACGATCACAAAAGAAAACAACCGCCCTGTTCATCTATCTGTCCAAGTCAAAAACATTGTTGCTTTAGAAGAAAACATTTCTGTGCTGCTCGATGGTAAAATGATTACAAACCGTTACAGAACAGAAACCGAAGAAGTACTAAAAGACCTCGTCAAAGAGGGGCTTTCCGGAGAAAAACTGCTGGATGCATTTAAACAAAACACATAAAAAAGAGCGGGATTAGCCGCTCTTTTTCTATTGCACATCTTTCGATTGGCTTTGATTTTTCAATAGATCTCTAATTTCAGTTAGTAAAACTTCCGTTTGACCCGGCGTTTCTACAACCTCTTCTTCCTCTACCTTTTTCCGTTTTAATTTATTCAAATAACGAATAAAGATAAAAATGGAAAACGAGATAATCAAGAAATCAATCACTGTTTGAATGAAGCTCCCATATAAAATTTGAGCAGATCCAATCTTAATAGATAGACTGCTAAAATCATGTCCCCCAATAATAATACCGACGAGCGGCATGATCAAATCATTCACAAGAGAAGTGACAATTTTGCCAAATGCCCCCCCAATGATGACACCTACAGCCAAGTCAATGACATTTCCCTTGACTGCAAATTCTCTAAATTCTTTCAGCATCTTTTATCACCTTCATCTTTTTTTGTCTAATATGACGTTTTTTTGTCAAAAATGCAAGTCCTGATCCGTTCAGGCTGGGCGTTTCCATATAAAAAGCGATTCATCCTTGATGAACCGCCAGGCAAATCATGATACTTTAGGACCGATAGAAAATGTTAGTTCTGCTTCACATGCAACTTCGCCATCTACTGTAGCTACTGCTTTTCCTTTTGCAACCGGACCTCGGAGACGCGTCACTTCTACCTCTAAACGAAGCTGATCGCCAGGCTTCACCTGTCTTTTGAAACGGCAGCCGTCAATTCCTGCAAACAAACCAATTTTTCCTTTGTTTTCTTCTTTACCTAACATAATCACCCCGAACACCTGTGCAAGTGCTTCTACAATAAGCACACCCGGCATGACTGGGTATCCTGGGAAATGACCATTAAAAAATTCTTCGTTCACTGTGACATTTTTAATCCCAACCGCTCTTTTCTCTCCCTCAACCTCTAAAATACGGTCGACCAATAAGAATGGATAACGGTGTGGAATAATGTCTTGAATTTGCTGAGCATCAAGCATATCTTGATCTCTCCTTTTTTCTATATCGATGATCTTCATTTGATTCCTATAGAAGTATATTATGAATGCTCGTATTTTTCAACGTCCGCTCTGCATATATGGTAAAAAATAGAATATATCATTACCTATTGTCATCAAATATAATCCACACTACACTCATTGTTTTTTCACAAATATGGTAATATATATTACATCATTGATTGAATAAGAGGGTAAAAATGAATTTTATGAGTGATAAATCCATTAAAAAACTTCTCCATTCGTGGTATACAATGCTGAAGCATCGACATTTTTCGAAGGCTGAAGAAATCAAAACAACTCTATTAAAGCATAAACGTAAAATATCAAAAAAACAGGAACTCTATTTACATTATCAGCTGATGCTTTTTCGCCATCAGCTCTGGATGAATCAGACAGAGGACCTAGAAAAAATCAAACATGAACTAATGCAGCACAAAGATGATATGAACGAAGAACTGGCCTATTACTTTTACTTCTTTCTAGGGCTCTACGAAGCTTTAAACAGCGATCAAAATGATGCGATCTACTATCTCGAAAAGGCGGAAGAACGCCTGTCATTCCTTAACGATGAGCTGGAGGAAGCAGAGTTCCATTTCCGTACAAGTGGTGTTTATTATAACAACCGCTATTCGTTGTTATCAATTCGTCATATTCAAAAGGCCATGGATATCTTTGCAAAGCATGGGGATGATCATAGCCTCTATCGTTGTAAAATTGTGCTCGGCCTTAATTATAGCGATCAAAAAAAATATGAGGAAGCAGAAGCTATTTTTATTGAGATCATCGAATACGTGAACATCATTGATGATCAAGAATTGCTCGGTATCGTTTATTATGACGCTGGCTTTATTCAGTCGAGACAAAATCGTCACAAGAAAGCGCTGGAATACTTTAAAAAAGCACTTCGTCTCCCAGCATACCGGAAGGCAGCACACTCCTATGTATCGTGCCTCTACGAAACGGTGCGTTCCTGTTATAAAGAAAATTTAACCGATGAAGGAATGAAGTATATTCAAAAAGGATTAAAAGAGGCCGTTGCTTCTCAGTTTGATATTTTAAGAATCAAGTTCCAAATCTTATTTCTTCTCTACAGCCAAACGCCAAAGGCAGATGAGCAGATCGCAAGGCTCGTCACATGTCTTGAACGAAAAGAAGCTTGGATTGATCTTGAGGATCTGCTTGCCGATGTCTCAGATTTTTATAAAAAAAAGGGCGACTTTGAGCGAGCCGCCTTTTTTATCATGAGAGGCTGATGTCAGCCTGCTCATTATCGAATTGTATTCACTAATCCCAGCATCTGATCACCCATTGTAATCGTTCTTGAGTTCATCTGATAGGAGCGCTGTGTTGTCATGAGATCTGTTAATTCTTTAGACATGTCCACATTCGACGTTTCAAGTGCACCTTGCTGAAGCTGAATCGCTTGGCGGTTTGCTCCATTTAGTGCCGTTAATGCGCCTTGATAAGTACCGTCAACTGAGAACAAATTATCTCCTTCAGAGACGAGTGCTGAAGAGTTATTGACTTGTACAACACCTAGATTCACCTGCTGATTCGGTTGATTATCTCTTGAAATAGCCGTAAGACGTCCATTTTTATCAATTGAAATATCACGGAAATTCGCATTTAAGACGATTTCATTTCCGTTTTCATCAAGAATCGGATAGCCTTCGCTAGTGACAAGCTGCACTTGGTTACGATTATTGCCTGGCTGTAAGTAAAGAGAACCATCTCTTGTATAACGGATATTACCGCCGGCGTTGACCTGCATATACTGAGATGGCGCTCCAAATGCAACATCAAGATCACGTCCTGTTTCTTTAATAGAACCTTGCATCGAGTTAATGGACGCATTGACCATAGTACCCGTTCCAAGCCTTAGCCCATCAGGTGTCAGACGACTGTTTGCCACCTGCTCATTTTTTTCATCTACCTGATTGAACTGTTGTCTGATCAGCTCTGAGAAGCGGGTATTTTTCGCGCGGTACCCTGTTGTTTCACTGTTCGCAATGTTATTGCTGATCATATCAAGCTGCTTTTGCACTTCGTTCATCGATACAGCTGCATTGATCATCGTTCTAAGCATGAGAATCCTCCTTTCTTTTTCATTCCTTGATTAGTACACTCTGCCAATTTCATTTACTGCTTTTTCTAAGCTTTTATCATACGCCTGAACCACTTTTTGGTTTGTTTCAAATGCTCGATAGGCAGTTGTCATTTCTGTATATGATTTCGTCACATCCACGTTCGACAGCTCCGATACACCTTGACTTAACGTATATGACATTTGACCATTATTGACTGCACTTGGCAGTGGCTGGTTATCAGCTGTACGGTATAAATCATTTCCTTCTCTCGCTAAGTTCCTTGTATCCATCGCAACACGTACATCGATTTGTCCGAGATTTTGTCCATTTTCACTCACAGTTCCATCTGCATTCACTTTGAAATTCTCACTCTGAACCGTAATCGGCTGACCTGTCACGGAAAGAAGGGCACGGCCACCAATGGTCAACTGATTTTGTGCATTCAATGTAATGGAGCTGCTTTTCGTATAACGAACGCCTTCTGGTGTATTAACCGCATAAAAGAGCGCTGATTTCTGATTGGTCTCCGGGTTGATCGGCACATTATTTTCGACTAGTGCGACATCCGTTGTTTGATCTGTTGTTTTTAAAGTTCCCTGTGTAAATTGAGGGATCAGTTCCTGCATATATGTCCCCGTATTAATGCCGCCAATCGGCGTTTGCTGCGGAACACTAAAACCTTTGCCTGAGGATGTTTGGAAACGTCCTGATTCCATTCGGCTTAGCAGCATTTCCGGAAATGCCCGCATGGTCCCCTCATCCGCTTTATAACCTGGCGTATTCGCATTTGCGATATTATTTGAAAGCATTTCTGTCCGCCGCTCTTGAGCGATCATGGCAGATGTTGCGGTGTATAGTCCTTTTAACACGTGCTCACCTCATTAAAATTCTTTCACATGACCTAAACACAATCTTCTATGAAATATATCGGCATATTTGCAGGGTTCTTTAATAAAAATCCCCCATTCTTTCGAAAAAGAATGAGGGACATCATTAGCTGAGTTTACGCTTTGGCAGCTTGTCCATATTATCAAGCATGACGCCAGTACCAACAGCTACACAATCCATTGGATTCTCGGCAACGAAAACTGGTACTTTCAGCTCTTCTGCAAGCAATTGATCAAGCCCGTTTAGAAGAGCTCCGCCACCTGTAATAATGACGCCGCGATCAATAATATCAGCTGATAATTCAGGCGGTGTTCTCTCAAGAACTTGCTTCGCAGCCTGAACAATCGCAGATACAGATTCACGCAATGCTTCTTCTACTTCTTTGCTTGTGACGGTAATCGTTCTTGGTAATCCTGTCACCATGTCTCGTCCACGAATTGAAATCTCTTCGTGACGTGCGTCTGGGAATACCGTTGCAACTTGGATCTTAATATCCTCAGCCGTGCGCTCACCGATCAACAGCTTGTACTCTTTTTTAATGTAGTTGAGAATTTCCAGATCAAATTTGTCTCCAGCCATTTTAATAGAAGAGGCGGTTACAATGTCACCCATTGAGATGACAGCGATATCTGTCGTTCCGCCTCCAATATCTACGACCATGTTTCCACTCGGCTGAAAAATATCCATACCAGCACCGATAGCTGCTACTTTTGGCTCTTCTTCAAGAAATACATGCTTACCACCGCTTTTTTCAGCAGCTTCTTTGATCGCCTTCTGCTCAACAGATGTAATGTTTGTCGGGCAGCAGATGAGCATACGCGGCTTAGAGAACAGCCCTTTCACATTTAATGAGTTAATAAAATGCTTGAGCATCGCTTCAGTTACTTCAAAATCAGCGATTACGCCATCTTTTAATGGACGAATCGCAACAATATTCCCAGGCGTACGTCCAACCATACGTCTAGCCTCTTCTCCAACAGCCAAAACTTTCCCGCTGTTTTTGTCAAGAGCTACAACAGATGGTTCATTTAACACAATTCCTTTTCCTTTGACATGAATCAGTACATTGGCAGTACCAAGATCAATTCCAATATCCCTAGCAAACATCTATATATATCCTCCTTGAAAATCTGTTTCCATAGCAAATACCACATTCTGCCCTAATTATATATTCTATCATAATTTGCAGAAAAAAAGATATTTCTTTACAAAAGTCTTTACAAAATTTGTGGTTAGAAACTACCGATAAGAGGAAGATATATATGTCATGTTTATGAACAAAGAACTAAGCTTACTGTTTCACAGGCTCGCCTTCTAAAATTTCTTCTTTTTTATACTTTAATTTAGTGGCTTCTCCTCCTCGCAAGTGGCGGATTGATTTATGATAATCCAGTATCTCCTTCACTTCATTAGCCAGATCTGGATTAATTTCTGGCAGTCTTTCTGTTAGATCCTTGTGTACAGTACTTTTAGAGACTCCAAATTCTTTCGCAATTACACGAACGGTTTTCTTTGTCTCCACGATATACTTTCCTATCTTGATTGTTCGCTCTTTGATGTAATCGTGCACACCACTCGACCTCCCTAAAATGGATGTGAGAAGTGTGAAATGAGATCCGTATAAATATTATCCATTTTCAGCAGCGCTTGTTCGTCTTAATTTCTCATCCATTAGGTAGTAAATGCCAAACACGATCCCTCACCTCAAACACTCTCTTTGTCAGGTTTGTAACAGTGTATTAGCATTGCATAGGGAATATGCTAAAAATGAAGATGGGACAAGGGATTTATCAGAAAATGCAATCATTTCGAGTGGCGAAAATTTTTACTTTACAAGGATGGGTCAAGCACGTAAAATAGAAAAGGTGATTTTATTTACCTAGCTAAATATTTAATAAAGGTGAGCATATGGATACGTTAAATAGAGAGTGTTTACATCAAATACATCAAGGCGCACGACTGATGTCTAAAAAGGCGAACGAAGCGCTTGCTGCTTATGACTTGTACATGTCCCAATGGACTGTACTTTTTTGTTTGGATACATTCGGCCCGAAAACCCAAAAAGACATTTGGACATATTTGAACGTCGAAGCCCCAACCATTACCCGAACCGTCACCCGTCTAGAAGCAAATGGCTGGGTGAAACGTGTACAAGGAAAAGATAAACGTGAAAATCTGATCGTGATGACAGATGATGCTAAGGCCCGATTTGAAGAAATCAAACGCACGATGGAACAATTTGAAGAAGAATGTCTATCAGATTTCACCTACGAAGAAAAACAACTCCTCCATACACTTTTACACAAATTATCAACTGAATAGGAAGTGACATACATCATGAACGAACGCATTTGGACGAGAGACTTTATCATGATTGTCCTGGTGAATTTATTTACGTTCACCTCTTTTTATGCCCTTTTGACATTGCTGCCCATTTACACAATGGATGAACTAAATGGAACAGAATCACAGGGCGGCCTCCTTGTGACGGTCTTCTTATTGTCTGCTATTGTGACAAGACCGTTTTCTGAAGCCATTATTGAGAAATTCGGCAAAAAACGGATGGCGATTTTCTCATCAACGGCATTTGCCTTACTCACTTATTTATACATTCCGATTGATCAATTCCATACGCTTCTCATGCTGCGTTTCATGCAGGGAATCTTTTTTAGCATTTTGACGACAGTAGCCAGTGCCATTGCGGCGGATATGATCCCGAAACATAAACGCGGGGAAGGACTCGGCTACTTTGTCATGTCGATGAACCTTGCTGTTGTCATCGGTCCATTTATCGCACTGAATCAAGTAGGAAAAGTAGGATTCCATTCTTTATTCCTTCTCTTTTCCATTATCGTTACCATCGGGGCTGCTTTTACGATGCTGATTAGACAGCCGGAGCCTGAAAACGGGGGAAGCGTCGTCTTCCGATTTACTTTTTCTCACCTGTTTGAAAAAGGCGCATTAAAAACAGCGGCAGTCGGCATCATTATTTCCTTCTGTTATTCGCCGATCATTTCATTTATTTCAGTCTATGCCAATTCCCTTCACTTGATGGGTGCAAGCAGTTATTTCTTTATTGTGTTTGCGGCAGCGATGCTTGGATCACGTCCATTTACAGGCAGACTTTTTGACCGAGTAGGACCTCACATTGTGATCTATCCTTCCATTGCTCTTTTTGCGATTGGTTTATGGATGCTGACAGCTACACATTCAGCGACAATGCTTCTTCTATCAGGTGCTGTCATTGGTCTTGGATATGGATCTCTAGTGCCATGTTTACAAACACTTGCCATTCAGCACTCACCAGCTCACCGTACAGGCTACGCGACGGCTACTTTCTTTACCCTATATGATACGGGTATTGCTGCTGGCTCATTTGTATTTGGTCTTCTTGTCAGCTTCACAGACTTTTCAAATGTATATCTCATTGCAGGTATTGTTGTCTTGCTAAGTATGATTGTTTTTTATTGGAGCGAACGAAAGCCACAAGAAGCAAAAGCACAGAAGGTCTCCCTATCAGAATAGGATACTATTTTAAACTTCATCGGAAACATGCTAAAATATAGGATATTTCAAATAGACGATTATTTGAAAAATAGTTGGCATTAAGCGAAGGTATAGGTGATGTTTTGAATTACGAATTGTTTAAAGTCATACACGGGATGGCTCATCATTCTGAGTTTTTAGATCAAGCCATGATTTTCATTACGAAAAAGGCCATTCTTGTGTATGCCCTTGTCTTATTGATTTGCTGGTTTTTAGGTAATCACAAATTTAAGAAGCATGTCTTCTTTTCCGGTGTAACGGGCATCGCGGCACTCATCGTCAATTTTGCGATTACACTGTTTCATTATGAAGAGCGGCCGTTTGTGGCGCATAAAGTCGACACACTCATTCCGCACTCAGCAGACGCTTCCTTCCCAAGTGACCATACAACAGGTGCACTGGCTCTTTCACTTGCCATTAGATCTCGTAATAAAAAGCTTGGCAACATCTTGCTCGTCTTTGGATTACTCACAGGATTCTCCCGCATTTGGGTCGGTCACCATTATCCATTAGATGTCTTAGGCAGCTTAGTCGTATCGATCGTGGTTGTCTTTATCATGAATAAATTATGGAAGTTCTTTGACTCTCCAATTGACCGCATTGTCACTTTCTATGAGACAATTGTAGGGAAAATATTCAGAAGGAAGCAAAAGGATCAGGGCTCTGACCTGTCTAACTCTTAAGCGGCTTGCGATAACGTGATGAAGAATCTTCTTCCACTTATCGCGCCGCTTTTTTTATTGGCTGTCCTCCTCTGACCTTGTTCGAAAAATAAAGACTGACACCGATGCCGGTAAGGGAAATCATGATCAACGTCCAGCCTAACTGCTCAAAATGAGGACCAGCAATTTCATCCCCAAACAGCATACCGAGGACAGCAGACGACAGAATGGAACCAAGGTAACGGCATGTTTGAAAAAGCCCGGAGGACGTGCCAATCATATGCTGAGGACTTGCCTTGAGCATCGCCGCTTGCAGCGCAACATTCCCAATCCCGTAACTCAGTCCAAGCAGCGCTAGAACCACCCCTTTTCCCCATAATGGTGCCGGAATAAAAAAGAAGGTCATCGCAGATGCTCCAGCCAGCATCAATACCGCACTGGCTAATACCGGATGGCGTTCATCCCCGCGGTCCACCCACTTTCCTGTCAGCGGCGACACAATGATGCTCACCCCAGACATGCACAGCATAAAAAGACCCGTCATTTCCACACGCCAGCCTAATTCATCCTGGAAATAGCTCGGCAAACCAAAGAAAAGACAATAGAAAAATATATTTAAAATGATAAATTGCACATACACAAGTGACAGCCGCTGCTCCTGTCTGAACATTCGAATTTGAATAAACGGTTCATCCACCTGATACTCCCACCAGATAAAAGCGCCTGCACTCACGAGACAAAGAATCCCCTGTACATATTGAATCCCATCACCTAGTGATAATAAAAACGAAAGCAGAAGGACAATACAAACTGTAAAAAGAAGCATCCCTGGCAAATCGAGCTTCCGTACCGTTTCACCTATACGAAGCTTTCTCTTTTTCTGCTCCTTTGGAAACAAAGTTAGTCCAAGAAAGAAGCTGATCAAAATAAAAGGCAGGTTCACTAAAAAGATAGCCGGCCAGCCGCCGATTGTCATCAAAAAGCCGCCAAGAGTCGGTCCAAGTGCCGTCATCGCCGAAGCAAAAATGGACAATACCGCTAACGCCGAAGCCTGCTTTTCCTTAATATGATCCCGAATGAGTCCGACACCAGAAGGATAAATGGCACTGCTCCCAATCGCCTGCAGCAGCCGGATCACAATCAGCACTGCAAACGTTGGGGCAAACGGCGCACAGATGGCTGAGACCGCCACAAGACCTAGCCCGAATAAAAATAATGTTCTCCGGCTCATCACATGATCCCCAATCCGGCCGCTCACCGGCTGCGTCACCGCACTGGCTAAATAAAAAGACGAAATAAGCCAAGATACAGTCGTAAATGACAAACCGAATTCATGCTGAATTTGATGCAAGGCCAAAGAAATCATCGAGGAATTCAGTGGATTTAACATCGTTCCAAAGGCAATAGCAGTTAAAAAAACCTTTCGGCTGTCTCTCCACTTGTTCATACACCGACCCCCTTTTTGTGATCTGGCATGTTTTTTGCCAATCCTTCCGTTATTATGAGATTGATTTCCCTTTTTTACCCTAATCAATTCAAGTTCTCTCTCAGAAAAGCAAGACATACATTTTAAAAAGGGCGAGTGTTGGAAAAACACATATAAAATTGAGAATATGAGGAACAAATGGTAAGATGCTACACATATTTAAAAGCCTACTTTCTCCTTATATGGAGAACGGCTGAAAAGGAGGAGAAGCTTATTATTAAAAAAAGACGGTTTTGGGTCCCAGCCCTTTTCTCGGTTGCAGTATTACTTCTGTCTTCGTGTGGTTCAAATGAAACAAATGGGAACGGAGATAAACGTAATTCTACAGCGAAAGGGTCGCCAATTTTGGAGGATGGAAAATTTATATTTGCAGCATCAGGTGAATTTCACCCGTTCAGTTATATGGATGGAAATCAGATGTCAGGCTTTGATATCGATGTAGGCAATGCGATTAGTGACAAACTAGGCCTCGAGCCTATACAGAAAAAATATAAATTCGCAGGCATCGTCGAAGGTGTGAAAGCAGGAAAATTTGATGCGGCAGTTGCAAGTCATACCATCAATGAGGAACGAAAAAAACACGTCCTTTTATCTAAGCCCTATTACTACTCTGGTCCGCAAATTTTCACAAGACCTGGAGCAGACATTCAACATGCTGATGACTTAAAAGACAAAGAAATCGCTGTATCAAAAGGCTCGTCCTACGCTGATATTGCAAAGGAACATAACGGGCAGGAACCAAAATATTACGACAGTGATGTAGTCGCTTTAGAAGCACTGGCCAACGGAAAACACGATGCAGTCGTGACGGATTTCGCCACAGGTGCGGAAGCCATGAAGAAAAAATTAAAAATCGAAGCGCAGGAAAGACTCGGACTAAGTGAGCAGGCAATCGCTGTATCAAAAGAAAATAAACAGCTCATAGAAGAGATCAACGATGCGATTGACGCACTAAAAAAAGACGGAACATTAAGACAAATTAGCGAGAAATACTTTGACGAAGACATCACGGTCAAACAAAATTAAAACCACGATTGTGCGCCTTTCTTAGGCGCACTTTCTTCAAATGGAGATGATTGTTTTGCCTACTCTATCACATTTTTTTCAGACGCTGATTGATTCTAGAGGTATTTTTTTAGAAGGAATGCTGCTCACCTTACAGCTCACTGTGATCAGCATCTTCATCGGCATGTTCATCGGACTCTTCTTTGCTTTATTGAAAATATCACGCGTGGCTGTCTTCGGTTATATCGCCAACGCCTATATCTTCCTTGTACGCGGAACACCACTGATTGTTCAAATTTTCATCCTATATTTTGGACTGACCGAATTAAATATCCCCGACTTCTGGGCTGCTTCCATTGCGCTCGCCTTTCATAATGGAGCATATATAGCAGAAATATTCAGAGGCGCCATCCAATCGATCGATCAGGGGCAAAAAGAGGCAGGACGCTCTCTTGGCATGGGACGTTTCCTAACAATGAGACGCATCATTCTCCCGCAAGCAATGCGGCGCGCACTCCCCCCTCTTGGCAACCAGTTCATTATCGGCTTAAAAGATTCATCACTCGCCGCCTTTATTAGCGTCAATGAACTATTTAACGTCGCCACGACCCAAGGCTCCAACAGCTTTGACAATATGACCTATTTACTTGTTGTAGCCGTCTATTACTTAGTTCTTGTCCTGCTGTTAACATTCGCTGTCCAAACCTTTGAGAAGAAACTATCGGTCAGTGACCATTAGGAGGAGAAGCATGACAGAATCAAAGGAACTCATTCGTGTTGAAAAACTCAATAAATACTTCGGAGAGCTGCATGTTTTAAAGGATATCGATCTCACCGTTTATGAAAATGATGTAGTCGTCTTAATTGGTGCCAGTGGCTCTGGAAAAAGCACCCTGCTCCGCTGTATGAACTTTTTAGAAATAAAAAATGATGGCCAGATCATCATTGATGGGAATCCAGTACATCCAAAACGAGATCAATTAAACGAGATGAGGCAAAAAATAGGCATGGTGTTTCAGCATTTTAATCTCTTCCCGCATAAAACTGTGCTTGAAAACATCATCGAAGCGCCTGTCATGGTGAGAAAAACAAAAAAGGCTCAAGCTGTATCAGAAGCCAACGTCCTGTTGGAAAAGGTCGGACTTGCGGATAAGGCCAACGTATATCCTTCTAAATTATCAGGTGGTCAAAAGCAGCGTGTGGCCATTGCAAGAGCTCTCGCCATGAAGCCAGATGTCATGTTATTTGACGAACCTACGTCGGCCCTCGATCCAGAGCTTGTAGGCGAGGTACTGCAAACAATGAAAAGTCTCGCAAAAGAAGGCATGACGATGGTCATTGTCACACATGAAATGGGCTTTGCGAAAGAAGTCGCCGATCGTGTCGTCTATATGCACGAAGGCCGCATCGTCGAAGAAGGCACCCCATCAGAATTGTTCGATTCTCCTCAAGAGGAACGAACCAAGCTGTTTCTCAGCTCCATTTTATAGGTCAAACGCCCTTTATTTTTCGTGCTCAATGCACGTTTTTTCTCTTTTTTTACGAACTTTTCATCCATTTATATTGAATATAACCAAAAACCATGTAAGATTAACTCACACGGTTATGTTATATATGACTTTTCTCTCTATAATGAAGAATTAAGAAATCAATTAATTCTGAATGATTCAGGGGGAATGCAGCATGCAAATGGCTGATACAGTATTTATGTTCTTCTGCGCACTACTCGTGTGGTTAATGACACCGGGTTTAGCCTTATTCTACGGAGGACTCGTGAGAAGTAAAAACGTCTTAAGTACAACCATGCACAGCTTAACTTCACTAGCAATCGTCTCCATCGTATGGATCATGTTTGGCTATTCCTTGGCTTTTGCGCCAGGCAATGCATGGATCGGAGGCTTAGACTGGATTGGACTAAAAGGCGTTGGCTTTGAACCTGGTTCCTACAGTGAGACCATTCCACATTCATTGTTCATGATGTTCCAAATGACCTTTGCCGTCTTAACAACAGCCATCATCTCAGGTGCCTTTGCTGAACGAATTCGCTACTCAGCGGTCGTCGTGTTTACACTCCTTTGGGTCACATTTGTATACGCGCCAGTCGCACACTGGGTATGGGGCGGCGGTTGGATTGGCGAAATGGGTGCACTTGACTTTGCTGGAGGAAACGTGGTTCACATTTCATCTGGTGTTGCGGGTCTAGTCGTGGCGATTGTGCTCGGGAAGCGTAAAGAAGCAGCAAACTCTTCTCCTCATAATTTGATCTACACCCTTCTTGGCGGAGCTGTCATTTGGTTTGGATGGTTTGGCTTTAACGTTGGAAGTGCCCTTACATTAGACAGTGTCGCGATGTATGCCTTTATTAACACCAATACAGCTGCTGCTGCAGGAATCATCGGCTGGCTGTTAGTAGAGTGGATGATCAACAAAAAGCCTACTATGCTCGGCGCGATTTCTGGAGCCATCGCAGGTCTTGTCGCGATTACACCTGCCGCAGGTTTTGTCACCCCATTTACTTCTATTATCATCGGAATCATCGGCGGGATCGTGTGTTTCTGGGGAGTCTTCTCACTCAAAGCCAAATTTGGCTATGATGATGCACTGGATGCATTCGGGCTTCACGGAATTGGCGGGACTTGGGGAGGTATTGCAACTGGACTTTTCGCAACAACCTCTGTCAATGACGGCGGAGCCAATGGCTTATTTTACGGAGATGCCAGCTTACTTTGGAAGCAAGTAGTCGCTATTGTTGCCACCTACGCCTTTGTAGCCGTTGTGACATACGTGATCATCAAAGTGGTCAATCTCTTCTTCAAGATTCGTGCAACCGAAGAAGAAGAATCAGTGGGCCTTGATTTAACCATGCACGGTGAAAAAGCCTATCAAGATTAAAGAAAAAGGGGTGTCTCGATGAGCAAAATGTATAAAGTGGAGATTGTCACACGTCCAGCCAATTTTGAAACATTAAAGGTGGAGCTTGGAAAGATTGGTGTCACCTCAATTACCTTTTCGAATGTGCACGGCTGCGGCCTACAAAAGGGACATACAGAGCTATACCGCGGCGTCAAAAAGGAAAGCAATGTGTACGAACGATTAAAGATTGAAATCGTCCTAAGCAAAGTACCTGTCGAACTGGTCGTTGAAACAGCTCAAAAGGTACTTCGTACAGGCGAACCAGGGGATGGGAAAATTTTTATATATGAGATAGAAAATACAATCAACATTCGGACAGGTGAAGAAGGGCCTGCCGCCCTATAAACCATCCCCCGCCAAGTGCGGGGGATTTTTTTAAGACAGAAAAAAACCTCTGCATAATTCATACACAGAGGTTGCAAGGCTTTAAGATTGTTTTGTTTCTTCAGATTGACTGCTGTCTTTAGAGGAATCAGAAGACTTTTCTTGATCAGAGGATTTCCCCTTCTCATCAGACTTTTCTTCAGATTTTTCTCCAGCAGGCTCTTTGGTCTTATCTTCAGCAGCAGGTTCCTTTGTTTTTTCATCAGCTTTTGGCTGAGCAGGTTCTTTTGCTTCTTCCGTCACTTCTTGCGCGGCCTTTTCAATAGTCGAAACAGGCTTGTCAATGAAGCTAAGTGGATTAAGCGCTAAACCTTCCATACGAATTTCAAAATGCACATGGTTGCCGCTTTCAGCACCATAAAGATTTTTACCAGAAGCACCGATGACATCATTCTGCTTAACTTCATCGCCTTCTTTGACACTCACTTGTGACAACGATTGATAAACAGTCGATAATCCATCTTCATGTTCAATTTCAACGACGTGACCGAGAACTGGATCTTTTTTCGCTTGAACCACTGTTCCACTAAGAGCAGCTGTGACATCAAACACTTTGCCATCTTTATCTGCAAGATCAATACCTTTGCTCAAGGTATAGGTGTTATTATAGTTTACAAGTGCTGCTTCTTTTTCTTTTTGATCAGCATCTGCTTCATAGAACTTTTTCACGACAGAAACATTATCAGAATTCTGGACCGGCATTGCAACATTTTCAATTGGCTTTCCAACTTCAACGGCATCATCACGCTGTTCTTGCCCTGTTTGATTTCCATCAGATAGTTGGTCTTTCACATCTTTTGATACAGCTTGGTACCAAAGAACGGCTGTTAACACGACCGCTGCGCTGACCAAGTAAATAGCAGGGAATACCCAGCGCTTACGGAAAAATTGCTGAACTTTTGTGATTTTGGAAGTACGTTTCTTTTCTTCCTCTCTCATTTTTCATCACCTCAGCAACATTCTGAACACTTTTCAAAAAATATATACACACGAAATCATTTTTCTTTTTATTTTGCGCAATCGCACCAATAATATGTATGATGAATGAAAAAAAGATGGGGGACTTTATTGTGAAAACTTTCAACCGCATAGCAACAGAAGATGATCTCAAAGCGATCGTTGATATTTACAATTCAACCATTGCTTCAAGAGAAGTAACCGCCGACACAGAACCAGTTTCAGTTGAAGACCGCCGGCAATGGTTTTTGAATCATTCAGAGAAAAGACCTCTCTATGTGAAAACAGATGAGGATGGACATATCTACGGCTGGCTCAGCTTTGAAACGTTTTACGGAAGACCTGCATACAACGGGACCGTTGAAATGAGTATTTACTTAAACCAAGACGATCGAGGGAAAGGCTTAGGGTCACTTTTCTTACAAGAGGCCATTGAGTTGGCACCTTCATTAGGCATTCGAACGTTACTTGCCTTTATTTTCGGGCACAACGAAGCCAGCATTCGATTATTTAAAAAGCACGGCTTTGAGACATGGGGTCACCTGCCACGTATCGCAGAAATGGACGGCAGCAGGTACGATTTAGATATTCTAGGAAAAGAATTATAAAACGAGCGTCTCTCCAACAAAGAGACGCTTTTTTATGAAGCATGTAACAGCTGTTCAAACTGTTTCGCATTTTGAAGAGATTTTCTTTGCAGGATGATCCCATGTTCATCCATCAGAATCGCTTGCGGAACAACAGTTACCCCATACAGCTCCATGATTTGCGAAGAGCGCACATACACAGCTTGATCAGGCAGCAATTGAAGAAGCGACGCATCATCTCCTTGTTCATCTCCATTGATCAAAATGAATTGAGTATCGTCGCTAGAGATGTGCTGCTTCATATCAGACAAAATGCTTTTGCATGTCATACAAGTAGAGTTCACAAATAACAGCATCACGGCTCTTCCGCTCTGCAAATATTCCTTTAAAATGACCTTATCCCCTAAATGTGTATAGCTTCGAAATAACGGCGCCGCATCACCAACATCCGCTTCCTTTAATTCAATCCCATCAAGGGTTTTGATTTTATTCATAAATTTTCCGATAAAGCGGGCAAGCAAAAACACCACAGCCAGCTGAGCAATGACAATGAATAACACAATAATCAGTAGAATATCTGTCATTTCACTTGGTCTCCTTCTATAAATGATTCAAATTGATTCCACTTTCTTTTGAACATCATGATGTCTTTTCCCACCGCTATAATGAAACAGACAGCCACTGCAATCAGAAAACAAATAATGTGAAATTGCCATGGAATTGTTTCTACATAGGAATGCACATAAAACAAGCCAATCACAAGAGCCAGCATCGACACATTACGAATCACAATTCCCCAGTGAAGACGGTCATTTTCAAGTAAACCTCCACAGCCGCATGAAATGTTACGATGTCCTCTCAATAAATTGAAAGTGACCGCTCCAGTATAGGTAAATAAAAGTGCTGTAAGACCAATCGCAGGTACAAGAGACATGTTCCATACGAACAATAGACCAGTACAAGCCAATTCAATAGTCAAAAACAAATAAAACATTGGCGCCGTGAGCGCAGAAGGCAGCAGCCGATAAGCATTCATCTGTTGCATATGCGCCGTTTGTTTTCTCACTTTATCAAGCCATGCACCTGCAAAGATGATTCCTAAGAAATAGACACCTATAAAATAAAAGACACTCACCTTACGCCATCTCCTTTTGTTGAAATAGTTGAGATTGTGCCTCATAAAGCCTTTTGTACTCTCCACCTAGCGCCATCAGCTCTTCATGGTTCCCCTCTTCAACGAAAGCACCATCTTTCATCACGATAATGCGGTCTGCTAAGCGGGCCGCTCCCATACGGTGTGTGATAAACAAGACCCCTTGATCCTGCGTATGATCGAATAGCTTTCGAATGAGTGAAATCTCCGATAGCGGATCAAGAGCAGAAGTCGGTTCATCTAAAATGATAAAATCACTTTCTCTAAAGAAGGTTCTCGCCATCGCAAGCTTTTGCCATTGTCCACCAGACAGTTCATGACCTTCTTCAAAAAACCGGCCAAGCTGCGCATCGTATGTTTCTTCCATTTGATGAATTCTTTTCTCTATGCCTGCTTGCCGCGCAGCTGTCACCATGCGCTCTTCCTCATCTATTTCGTCGATACCGCCAAATCCAATGTTTTCTTTCACAGTGAATTCGTACTTCATAAAATCTTGAAAAAGGACAGCCATTCTCGCATGATATGATTTTTTATAAATGGTCGAAATAGACTCACCATTGACCTTTTGCATATTCGGCTTGTCTGGATCATATAAACCGGTCAAACATTTAATCAAGGTCGTCTTACCTGATCCGTTATCCCCCACCAATGCAATGCGTTCACCTTTATTGATATGAAAATGTATATGCTCAATAGCAGGCGTTTTCATATTCGGATAGGTAAAAGAGAGGTTTTCTAGCGTAATGGACCGAATACACTCAATCCTCCGAAGCGATGCCCCTTTCTCTGTCTGTTCATCAATTTCTTCTTCTCTCTTTTGAAAAGTTCTCATTTCATCAATATAGAGACTCGTTTCATATAAACTAGAACATTCCCTCGTTAAGTCTTGAAAACCACTTTGAATATTTTGCACAGCTTGGAGCACAGCGACAAACGTACCCGCTGCTAATTTCTTTTGAAAGATAAGAAAGACAATAAAAAGACCGCAACACACATAGGCAAATGTCATAAGCAATCCGCCTGCCATCTCCCAGCGAACCTGACGTTTTAGTAATTTATATTTTTCATCAGCACTTTTTACATAATGACCTTTCCATTTTTGAAGAAGATAATGTCCTATTCCATATAAACGGATTTCCTTCAATGAATCTCGCTGTGCAACAAGGTCGGACACATACATTTCTCTTCGATCATTGGCCGTTAACATACGGTTTAATTGATACCGCGCGCCTCCAAAGAAGAGCTCAATCCACAAGACAGGCAGGGTAAATAAGATCAGAATGACCGCCAAACCCCAATGGATACCGATCATATAAATGAGAAGTGATACAACAGTAATCAATGCGCTCATGATTGTAAAAATACTTCTAACCATACTCAGAACATGCTGATGACTGTTCATCACACGTTGACTTTCATTATAAAAAGACGGATGTTCAAATGTAATATATGGCAGCCTGATTGCCTTTTGAAGCAATTCACCCTTCAAATGCAAACCAATCATATTTGTCGCTTTTTGCTGACTAAGTTGAAGAATGAATTGAAGCCCATATCCTAAAACCACAATGACCATTTGCAACCCAAATAACCTTAAGACCTTTTGAATGTCTCCTGAAGAAGTCATGAATAAAATAATTTCATTAATCAATGTTTGAATAATCCAGACACTAGCCAAAGGCATAAAACCAACGATCACTTGGATCAATAGAGTTAACAGCAGATATGATCGACTTCTTTTCCAAGTATAGGAGATTGCATATAAACAATGGTTCACTGTACTCATCAAACGCTCCACCTTACACCATTTAGTATAATTGACATATTTTTGATATTTATATTATGATAGCTCTGCGTAACTTCATTCTGAGAGGACGATAACGATGAATTCAATCTTACTTTTACAGCTCACTCTTATTCTTTGCAGTCTTTTATTGACGATCGGAATCATCATCTATTTAAAACACCAGATGGAATTAATCATCTTACCGATCCAGCATGTCGGACAAAAACTTGTTCATCCGCTAATTGAAAAACCATCACCTATTCAAATGAATGATTTGCTGCAAACCAATCACAAGCAACAGCTGCTTATATTCACTGACACAGCATGTCCGCACTGCATCCCATCACTGGAACAATTCCTAGAAACGAAAAGGCAGCGTCAATTAGACATTTCTTTTAGTATTTTGCTAAAGAATGGGCAAGAAGAGGATCAAGAATTATATCGTGATAACCAAACCAACATGCAAATTATCTCAGTGGACGAACAAATGATAGGCGCCTTTCATATTGAAGAGTTTCCATATTACATCTTGGTAGAAGAAGATGAAACAATCTCATATGCAGCCCCTTTTCCGGATGGTCTTTATTCAAGGATTTCTGCAAAATAAACATAAATGAGGCATGTGAAGACAACAAACACACGCCTCGTTTTTTTATTGGTGTGGATCTGCCTGAACATCCTGATCCTTTTCCCTTGCTGCGATTTCACTCGCTCCACTTGAAGCTGTCGCTTGTTCCTCAGCTTGTTCAAACTCACTGCGAGCCTCATTTGAAATGTCTACTTGGTCACCATGCTGATTCACAGTAACAGACGAAGAAGACGATTCTTTTTGAACCTCTTTCTCTAGTTCCTTTAATTTAGACACATGAAGCTCTAAATCTTTTCCTTGCTGAACTAGAGTCAGTTGTTGAAATAATGCCTTTCTCTCTTCTGGAGAATGGTCGCCTTGAACAATTTTCGCAGCTTGGTTTAAAAAAGAATTTGATGTTTGACCCGCTTGACGACTGTTTGACGTCTGCACAGCATTTGTTAAAAATGAAATTGAAGATATGCTCATGCGTTCACATCCTATTAAATAAAATCCTTGAATTTAGCAGCCACATCTAACGCGTTCTTGGCTAGTACATATCTCACCTGTATCACGATCCACGTAGTAACGGAAAGTTCCAACACCTTGAAGGAAACAAGTTGGCGCTGATTTACATGAAGTGACTAATTTTTGTAAAATACATCTTGAAGCTGCAGGTTGAACATTGGTCATTTTGTTTAAGAAACGATCTAACATATGAATTCCACCTTCCAATTTTTAAGGTAATACAACACAATAATAACCAATTAAAAGACAACTAACAACATATTTTGATAAATTTACTAATTATTTTTAACTACTAATCTTATTTATGACATAAACTGTCGTTAAAATTTATAGTAAATGTTACTTTTTTCTTATTTGAAGATAATTTATTTATCCATAAATAGTAAAGTGAAGATAGAAATATTTTTTAATTGCTCTACATTCACTCTTCCTAAAGTACTACTTGCTCAAGTATGATAAAGAGTGAATACATAAAGGAGTGAACACCATTGCAACAAACTGAGAAAATCATTCAATCTCTTCATTCGATCACAAAGTGGGGAAAAGTTGGTAGTATATTTCTCTATATTTCAGGCGGCCTAGCTATTCTTATTGGTTTTTGGCTTGTTCTTCCTGCTGCCCTTGGCGTCTTCCTCATTATGATGGGAATCCATGTACAAAAATCTGTAAACGCAGCTGAACAATTAATTCAAGCTCCTGATACTTCTTATGAAGAGTTATTAGAACAATATGCTAAGATGATGAAAATGCAGACGCTATTTGCCATATCAAGTATTGTCACAGTCATTCTCTCATTCATCGCCATTATCTTGATGCTGATATTAGGTGGCCTAGCCTTTCTTCAAGAAATTCCTAGTGACGTCCAGCAATACGAAGGTGAATACGAACAAGAGCTTGGTGACTTTTATTAATGGAGAGGGGTATCAATGAACATTCGATACCCCTTTTGTTTGATCATTTGGCATTATTCATCCTACTAAGCTTGACATTCCGCCTTGATCATTTTAAAATACAAATCGTAACCATTACGAATTAAAGGAGGATCCTATTACTGATGCGCGTAAAAATTACCTTAGCCTGTACTGAAACGGGTGACAGAAACTATATCACAACAAAGAATAAAAGAACGAACCCGGACCGACTGGAGTTAAAAAAATATTCTCCTCGGCTAAAGAAATATACCCTTCATAGAGAAACAAAATGAATTTTTTAGGCATTAAATCGTAATCATTACTTTTTAAGTGAGGCGGAGATCAAAATGAGTATTGTCAAAAGGACAGAAAGAAATGAATAAGCGAATACCTGTTACAGTATTAAGCGGTTTTTTAGGAGCAGGAAAAACAACAATATTAAATCATGTCCTACAAAATCGTAAAGGGTTAAAAGTAGCTGTAATTGTCAATGACATGAGCGAAATTAATATTGATGCAGAACTAGTCAAACAAGGCGGTGAGCTCTCTCGATCAGATGAGAAACTAGTTGAATTGTCTAATGGTTGTATTTGCTGCACATTAAGAGAAGATTTGTTAATCGAAGTAGAACGCCTGTGTAAAACTGGTCATATTGATTATATTGTCATTGAGTCAACAGGTATTAGTGAACCAATTCCAGTCGCGCAAACTTTCTCTTATATTGATGAAGAAATGGGAATAGATTTGACACGCTTTTGCCGGTTAGACACGATGGTCACTGTTGTAGATGCGAACCGTTTCTGGACCGACTTCCAGTCAGGAGAAAGTTTATTAGACCGTAAACAAGCCGTTTCCGATGATGACGAACGAGAAATTTCCGATTTACTTATTGATCAAATTGAATTTTGTGACGTGCTGATTATAAATAAGTGTGATCTAGTATCAAACTCAGAATTAGATCGACTTGAGCGCGTGCTGACCACACTTCAACCAGAAGCATCTATCATCAGAACCTCAAAAGGGCAAGTAAAGCCAAGTGACATTTTAAATACTGGTTTATTCGACTTTGAAAAATCCAGTGCTTCTGCTGGCTGGATCAAAGAAATCAACGCCGGGCATTCTCAGCATACGCCGGAAACAGAAGAATACCAAATCTCATCCTTTGTTTATGAAAGAAGACTCCCCTTTCATACCGGCAGGTTAAATAATTGGTTAGATCAGATGCCGGAGCAAATAGTTCGCGCTAAAGGATTTACATGGCTTGCCACACATCATGATTTAACCATTTTAATTTCACAGGCCGGAAAATCTGTTGCGATTGAACCAATTGCATACTGGATTGCTGCCTTGCCTGAGCAAGATAAGGCACGGATATTAAAGCAAGAACCAGAGCTTCTTGACGAGTGGGACGCAGAATTTGGTGATCGGCATACAAAACTTGTGTTTATCGGCGTAGATTTGCCTAAAGCAGATATCATTCGCACACTAGATCAATGCTTACTCACACCTGAAGAATTTGATCAAGATTGGACTACATTTGAAGACCCCTTTCAATGGAAAATCCAACATTAAAAAAGGAGGGTTTTAAGTGGCAAAGAAATCTAAGATTGCTAAAGAAAAAAAGCGGCAGCAGCTTGTATTGAAATATGCAGAATTAAGAAAAGAGTTAAAAGAAAAAGGTGACTATGAAGCTTTACGGAAATTACCTAGAGACTCTTCCCCTACCCGCTTAAAAAACCGCTGTGAATTAACCGGCCGCCCTAGAGGTTACTTACGAAAATTTAAAATGTCTAGAATTGCTTTTCGTGAGCTTGCCTATAAGGGCCACATCCCAGGAGTAAAAAAATCGAGCTGGTAAAGATTGAGTTGATCTTATCACAGCTCTCATAAAAGTAAAGTAGCAAAAAATGTTTAAAATTCTATTTTCCAGGCATATCTAAACCTTTTTGAGCTACAAAATAACATTTTAAAAACCAGCAGAGTTTCTGCTGGTTTTTTATAATGACTGGATTCATAAGATGAATAGACCTATTTCAAAAAAAGATTGTCAACAATGATTATGACTTTTTCTCTTCTTTTCAAAAATACATGATCATGATACTTTGTTGTCACTACCCACCGATGTATGACATTTCAACTTTTTTCTGATCTTTCTTCTGTTCTCTCTCGGCTGAATATTGATCATGTCTATTCGACCATAGTTCCTTCAATATATTCTTTATATCTTCATTATCTTTAGCCGAGCGAATCACCCGTTTCAGATCAAAACCCGACGAGGCAAAAAGACATGTAAACAATTCACCGCGAGCAGAAAGCCTCGCTCTGTTACATGTTCCACAAAAAGCATCTGAAACAGAAGAAATAATGCCTATCTCTCCTGAACCATCTTTATAAAAGAATCGGTTGGCTACTTCACCTGGATATTGAGGAGGTTCTGGTTTGATAGGAAATGTTGAATCAATTAGACCAATGATCTCTTTCTTTGTCATGACATGCTCTAGATTCCATTTGTTCGTATTTCCAACATCCATAAACTCGATAAATCTGAGAACATGTCCTTCTTTTTTAAAGTAAGCTGCCATTGGTAAAACATCCTGATCATTCACACCTTTTTGAACAACCATATTGATCTTAATAGCAAGTCCAGCTTTTTTTGCAGCCTCAATCCCATCAAACACTTTTTGGATAGAAATATTCCTTCCGTTCATTTGCATAAAACGGTCAGGATTTAATGAATCCAAACTAATGGTGACTCTCTGAAGACCTGCTTTCTTTAACTTATCAGCATATAAAGGTAAAAGCGTTCCATTGGTTGTCATAGCAATGTCTTCGATTCCTGGAATTTTTGAGAGCTTTTCTATTAAGATAGGCAAATCTTTTCGCATTAAAGGTTCACCACCCGTGATGCGTATTTTCACCACACCTAAGTCCTTTGCAAAAAGGGTAGCAAGCTGTTCAATTTCTTCGAAACTAAGCAGTTCTTCTTTATTCAAAAAAGGATAATCTGGTCCAAAAATTTCAGCAGGCATACAGTACGTACATCTAAAGTTACAGCGATCTGTTACTGATATTCTTAAATCGCGCAATGGTCGATGTCTCTTATCCAATATACTGTCCATACTTTGCCTCCTATTCTGTAATACGCTGATGGTGAGTGTAGATATTAAAAGATTTTCCTCTGACGAATCCAACTGTCGTGATATTTAATTCTTCTGCCATATTAAGCGCCAGCTCAGTAGGTGCTGATTTTGAGATGACGATCGACACTCCTAGTTTGGCTGCCTTCAATAAAACTTCTGACGATATCCGGCCGCTAAACACAAGGATTTTATCTCTAAGTGGAATTCGATGAAGTAAACAGTAACCATAGATTTTATCTAAAGCATTATGTCTTCCTATATCAGTTCTAGTGATGAATAGCTTCTCTGTGTCACACAGTCCAGCATTATGCACACCACCAGTATGTTGAAATAATTGGCTTTCTTCTTGTAAACACTTCATTAGATGCATACAGGTTTCAGCAGAAATGTTGATTCGATCAATGGCTGTTTTTGCTGTTTTCACATCTTGGAGAAAATAAAAGTGTCTCCCTTTCCCACAACAAGAACCAATCACTCGCTTTGTAAAATCTGATGACTGAAATCCGCTTGGGTGAACTAAATCAACATATGCAAAGCCCATACTTTCATCTATTGTAAACCTTTTAATCTCATTTTCAAATCGAATGACTCCTTCTGAAGCTAAAAAACCGATAACCAATTCTTTCAAATGATCTGGTGAACAAACAAGTGTCACAAATTCCTCTCCATTCACGATCACAGTTAAAGGGAATTCTTCTACAACTTCATCTGTTTTGCAAGTAAATTGGCCTTCACTGTATTGGTGTATGACTCGTTTCTTTTTAACAGAAGGATTCATTGTATGATCTTCCTTTCAGCACAAATTTAGTTATATGATCCAATCAAATTATGATATTATTTTAAAAAGTCATAAAATTGTAACATATTCCTATCTTATCAAACTTTTTGATTGCTTTATATGGGGGGAACAAAATGAACAAATCGAAAAATCGCTGGCTCATTGCAACAAGTGCTGTAGGAATTCATTTATCTATTGGGTCTGTTTATGCTTGGAGTGTTTTTACGAATCCTTTACATCAAGCTTTTCAGTGGTCATTGACAGAAATAAGCTTGACCTTCAGTATTGCTATTTTATTTTTAGGATTATCTGCTGCTTTCATGGGGCATTTCGTTGAAAGGTATGGTCCAAGAGCATCGGGGCTTTTCTCAGCCATTTTCTTCGGTATCGGAATGACAGGATCAGGGTTCGCTGTCCACATGTCCTCACTCCCTCTCCTCTATTTATTTTATGGTGTACTCGCTGGGATAGGATTAGGGGTAGGTTACATTGCACCTGTATCAACTTTAGTGAAATGGTTTCCGGACCGAAGAGGACTTGCAACCGGCTTAGCTATTATGGGTTTTGGATTTGCTTCTCTTATTTGCAGCCCAATTATCCAATATCTCATTGAAAAAGTGGACATCGCAAATACCTTTTACATTCTTGGAATTTCCTATTTTATGATCATGGTGATCTCATCTCTTTATTTATCACCACCAACATCTGAAGACGTCAAACAGTTTGACGTGTTAAAAACAAATCAAAGAAAAATCCCTCAGGATTTATCACAGCTTACAGCAAATGAAGCGATCAAAACAAGACGTTTTTATTATTTGTGGCTCATGCTCTTTATTAATATCACATGCGGAATTGCCATTATTTCAGTTGCATCGCCTCTTGCTCAAGAAAGTGTTGGATTCACTGCAGGTGCTGCAGCTACCCTTGTTGGTATTTTAGGTGCTTTTAATGGTTTAGGGCGGATTGGCTGGGCATCCTTCTCAGATTATATCGGAAGGCCGAATACGTATACAATCTTCTTTAGTATCCAGCTCATTGCCTTTCCTTTACTCCCCTATTTAAAAGAACCGTTCGTCTTTTCAATCGTGATGGCGATCATTTATACGTGCTATGGAGGAGGGTTTGCTTCAATTCCAGCCTATATTGGGGATTTATTTGGCACGAAACAACTTGGTGCCATACACGGTTATATTCTGACTGCCTGGGCCGCTGCTGGTTTAGCTGGACCTTTATTTTCATCCTTTATTCGAGATATAACAGGTAACTACACGCAAAGTCTGATGGTGTTCTCTGGCTTATTTTTCATTGCTTTTATCATATCTCTTCTCATACGGAAAGATATTCAACAGCTTAGAGAAACAAACCTTACTGCTACTTCTTCTGTCTCAGCCCGACCTTAATTTGAATTTGACAGAATCACAATCTAAAGGTAATTTTTAGATATGAAAACGCTTTATAAAGTAATAGGAGGGTGATGATATCATGGGGAGAACAAAACATAAGGGGCCTATTAAGCTTAATAAAAAACCCTCACCAAAGCTATGGGCCTCTTTTGCGCCTATGGGGCTTGGAAAAGTAAAACCGAAACACATTCGAGATACGATGAAAGTGGCATGGGAAAACAAGGATAATCTCCCCTATGCATATCGTATTTTAACGCAGGGCGTGTGTGATGGCTGTGCCCTGGGTGTTTCAGGGTTATATGACCAAACGCTCGCAGGACCTCATATATGCACCACAAGACTAAATGTACTTCGTCTTAATACAATGCCAGCTATTGATCCAAAATGGTTCGAAGATATTCAACAGCTCAAACAAATGGACAGCACCTCTCTTCGCAAACTTGGCCGTATTCCTTATCCACTGATTCGAAAAAAAGGTGACAATGCCTTTACGCGTATTTCCTGGGATGATGCATTAGATCAAATCGCAGCTAAAATCAAATCAATTGATAAACGGCAGCTCGCTTTCTATTTAACGGCTAGAGGAATTACAAATGAAGTCTATTATACCGCTGCGAAGGCAGCTCGCTTTATCGGGACAAATCATATTGATAATGCGTCTCGCATATGTCATTCACCGAGCAAAACCGCTCTTAAACGATCCCTTGGTATAGGAGCCTCCAGCTGTAATTACAACGATTGGATCGGAACGGATGTCTTAATTTTTTGGGGATCTGTCGCAGCAAACAATCAGCCCGTTTCCACTAAATATATGTATGCGGCGAAAAAGAAAGGAACCAAAATTATTGTCATCAATCCGTACAAAGAGCCTGCCATGGAAAAGTACTGGGTTCCCTCTATTCCAGAAAGTGCTCTATTCGGCACAAAAATCGCGGATGATTTCTATCAAGTCAATATAGGCGGCGATATTGCGTTTATGAACGGCGTCATCAAACATTGGTTTGACATGGAGCAGCATGCTCCCCATTCCGCTCTTGATCATGAATTTATTCAAGCCCATACTACCGGCATACAGGATTTAAAGCAGCATGTCGCACAGTTGAAGTGGGGGGACCTAGAAGCATCATCAGGCTTATCAAAAGAAAGAATGAAGGAATTTGCGAACCTCCTTGCCAATGCCAATTCAGGCGTTTTTATTTGGAGTATGGGTCTTACCCAGCACCGCTTTGCAACTGATAATATATCACAGGTCGCCAACCTTGCTATGTTACGTGGATTTATTGGCAGGAAACATTGTGGTGTCATGCCAATTCGGGGGCATAGCGGCGTTCAAGGTTCTGGTGAAATGGGTGCTGATCCATTCGTTTTGCCGGGCAGTGATTTTGATGAAGAGAATATTGAAAGAATCGAAAAAATTTGGGGGTTTGACATTCCGAAATGGCATGGTGACACCATTGGGCAATCCTTTGAGAAAATGGCTCTCCCAAAAGAACATCCGCAAAAACTCAAAATGCTGTTTACGAGCGGCGGAAACTTTTTAGAAACGATGCCAAATCCAGATGCGATCGAAAAAGCTTTATCTGAGCTTGAACTCCGTGTCCATCAAGATATCATTTTGAATACCTCTACACTTGTAGAGGCAGAAGAGACGGTAATTGTTCTGCCTGCTATGACAAGATATGAACAGCCAGGCGGCGGTACATCAACTAGTACGGAACGCATGGTATATTTCAGTCCAGAAATTGAAGGACCTCGTATTGAGGAAGCCAGAGCAGAATGGGACATTTATATTGATCTTGCAAAAAGAGTCCGGCCAGAAGATGCTGAGCTGATTCATTTCGAAACAGCTGAAGACATTCGCCGTGAGATTGCGGTCGCAAATCGAAACTATGACGGCATCCAGCATTTGCGTCATAAAGGAGACGTTTTTCAATGGGGTGGCGCATGGCTATGTGAAGACGGGGAGTGTCCAACACCAGACGGCAAAGGACATCTTCTTCCTGCCCAGCTGCCTCAATACCGAAAAACCGAGGGACATTTTAATATCACGACAAGAAGAGGAAAGCAATTCAACTCCATGATCTATAGTGAAAAGGATGCCTTTAATGGTGGGAAGCGTCATTCTATCTTGATGAATAACGAAGATGCAAAAGAACTTTATGTCCAAGAAGGTGATCCAGTTGTCTTGTTTAATCAATATGGGTCCTATCAAGGAGTGGCTCAATTCGGGGATTTGAAACGTGGCAATATCGCTGTTTATTGGCCTGAAGGGAACGTTTTAATTCCAAAGGGTGTGTATGAGAGCTACTCACAGATTCCCGAGTATAATACGGCGGCAATATTAGAAAAAGCCGAAACTTTTCATGCAAGAAAAGATCAGCACTACGTGGAGAAACGAATTGATGAATTAGAAACCACTTTGAATTGATCTTCAACTAAAAAACAGCTGGGGAAAACAATCCCCAGCTCCCATTCACATCCTACTGACCAAAAGCGCTCGCTTCATTTTGTAGAATGTGATTCAATTCTTCGGCATTCGCAGCCGGTTGATATTGTCCACCACCCGCTTTGGCAACAGACTTTAGACTTTTTGCTTCTTTTTCATTCACGTCAAAGCCGATGATATTGACGATGGTGTCAATTCCGTCTTCATGTAATTCCTTTGCTGCTTGTGAAGGGCTTCCTCCACAAGTTTCTTTACCATCACTGACGACATAGACAATATTTTTTCCTTCAGCCTGGTGATCTTCAAAATCTTGTTTCGTATCTGTTAATGCTTTTGCAAGTGGTGTCCAGCCGGTCGGCTTATACACATTCAGTGCTTGCTGAAATGTTGATGGCTCATATGATCCAAATCCGTAAACGGCTTCAGAGCTTCCACAAGAAACTGCTTTTCCTGCATTTTTATTGGTTCCTTCATGACCAAACACACGTAGCAGGACTTGTGTATCTTCTGATAAAATACTTGCGAAGCTTTGAATAGAACGTTTGGCGATATCGATTTTCTTTTCGCCTTCAACTGATTGTGCCATGCTGCCGCTTAAATCAAGTAATATCACCACATGAGCAGGCTCCTGTTTTGTCACAGCATGAGCTGGTGAAGAAAGAAGCAGGACAAGACTAGCCAAAATGGTTAATACAATATTTCGTTTCATTCATAAAAACCTCCCTTTTTACATTTGTACAGAAAAAGAGAAACGATAGCATACATCAATCGTTTCCCTTTTGTTCAGCAAGTTATTCGTGTAGTTTTAATGATTCTGCCGACAAGATAGAACCCATTTCTTTACCAGTGCTTGCTTGGTAGTATTGGCCTTTACCCGCTTTGGCTACTTGCTTCAATTGACCTTCATAGCCATCGTTAAAGTCTAATCCGATCACATTAACAACAGTCGATCCTTTTGAGTTATGCAATTCTTTTGCTACTTTTACTGGATCTCCGCCACAAGTTTCTTCACCATCAGTGATTAGGTACACAATATGTTTTGTTCCACCATTAAGCTGTTCATCCGTTTGCTTTGCATTTTCAAGAGCACGAGCAATCGGTGTCCAGCCATTTGGTCCAAGTCCGTTTAAAGAGTTTTCAAAGCTTTCTTTTTCGTAAGGCTGTACGCCATAAACGCCTCTAATGACTTCACATGATTGAGCTTTACCTGAATTTTTGTTGTTACCTTCAGAGCCAAACAAGCTCATACGAATTTTAGCGTCTTTTGGAAGTGACTGAGCAAATTTAAATACCTCTTGTTTTGCGAGGTCAAATTTGCGTTCTCCCTCTACTTTTCTTGCCATGCTTCCACTTGCATCAAGTAAGATAGTAACTCTTACATCTTTGTTATGTTTTTTGACTGTAGATGCTTTTGCAAATACTGGTGAAGAGATTGACATAGATAATGTCAATACAGCTAAGGTTACGAGTGTAAATACTTTTTTCAACATCATTTTTCCTTCCTCCTTATGTATTTAATTGAAACATCTTAATCGTAAAATATTCTGTCTTGGAATGGTATAGGACTCGGTCCCTTTTTCTCTTTCATCAAAATCACTAAAAATCTGTCAGTTGTCTAGATATATTCACCTAACACATCATTTTTTCTTTTGTTTTCTCCTTCTTTCGAGGGGCTTTGTATCGGCCATCGGTTCTTGTCGGGACGTAAATGTTTAAGATTTCCTGAGGTGCGTCTTAAGTCGCAAATTGACACATTCTGTTCAAACCTCTTGGAACACAAAAAAAGATGCCCCATTTCTGAGGCAACTTTGCTTTATTTTTTAGCCATATACGTGTTGAGAAAACGTTCAGCTGATTCAATTTGAATCCCTTTATAATAATGTTTCACGATAGCCTCTACTTTTTTGCCTGACTGTGCCATATAGTGCGCACCATACTGACTCATTCCAACCCCATGGCCATACCCTTTTGTCGTAATGATAATTTGCTGGCCCTGTCGTTCCCATGTAAAGTCCGCTGAATGAAGTCCTAGTGACTCTCGAATGTCTCTGCCTGTCAATGTTTTACCGTTTATTACGGCTTTCGCTACTTGATTTCCTGGCGTCCGTTCTACTATCTGTCCTACCTGAGCCTGCTGAGTGAGCGTCACACCTAATTTTTGCTGAAATTCACTAACTGTGATGGTTTTCTTATTTTGAAATTTTGGCGATTTTTCGTCCCATTTACTTGAGACACTTTTCAAATATGGGATTTCGTTTTTCCAATAAGCTTCGGCATTTTCCGTTTTTCCGTTACTTGTTGAAAAGAATGAGGCATCAATTGGTTTCTCATCATAAGTCAGCACTTTTCCTTGTGTGCTGGCGACAGCTTCTGTGACTTTTTTTAACTTCCAATTGTACGCTTTCCCCCAAATTTTCTTGAGTTCCTGCTTGTTTTTATAAACTTGGAACATTTGGGTGTCATCTACAAGAGAGCCCTTTGGTGATTTGACAGTCTTATCGATGATCATTTGTCTGACGATATACGTTCTTGCAGCGAGTGCCTGTGCCTTGAGTGCTTCCATTTCAAAATCAGCTGGCATTTCAGACGCTACGACACCGATCACATACTCTTCTAAGGGGATGTTTTCTACCTGCTGATGAGCTGAACGATAGACGGGGATAGCGACGGGTGATTGCTTCAATTTGACTGTACCCTTCACTTCTTTTTTAACTGATGGCTCCGCTGATACATGCTGGCTTACCTCCGGTTTCCCTTGAAACGTCGGCAACACAAGTAAAGTTGGAATCATTAAAATAATGATGCATATTCCTGCGATTGTCCATATCATTGGTTTCATATTTGGCTGCCCCCATTTGTCATTGAATCTCTTTTATCCTATGGGCGGGGACAAGCTAATATGACAGCTTCTTTCATTCAGTGGACAAGTCTTTTGATGAAGATATGAGGCTGTTTATCAACTGATTTTACTGTTCGTCTTTATGAATAAAATTTAAGATGGTTGGATACACTAATGATAAGCTTTAAAAATAAAGCATTCTATGATTCTAAAAAAAATCAGCATGCCCCATGGACACACTGATTTCTTTATGATTACGCGTTCAGATCTGATACAACTTGTTCTTGTGTCACATCTGCTGTTTCATCGTTTACTCTTTCAATATCTGCACCGATTGCTGCAAGCTTCTGGTGGAAGTTCACATAACCACGATCGATATGCTTCAACTCAGTGACACGTGTATGACCTTCTGCTACTAATCCAGCAAGTACAAGTGCTGCTCCTGCTCTTAAATCAGTCGCTGATACTTCAGCACCTTGAAGTTGAACCGGCCCGTTGATAATCACAGAGCGACCCTCAATTTTAATATCGCCATTCATGCGGCGGAATTCTTCAGCATGCATAAAGCGGTTTTCAAACACCGTTTCTGTAATCATGCTTGTTCCGTTCGCACGAAGCAATAGCGCCATCATCTGAGATTGCATATCCGTTGGGAAACCAGGATGTGGCATTGTTTTTAGATCGATTGGCTTGAGCTCAGATGGTCCAATGACTCTTAAACCTTCTTCTTCTTCAATGATCTGAATACCCATTTCTTCCATTTTTGCTACAAGTGATGTCATGTGCTCTGGCACTGCGCCCTTTACAAGAACATTTCCTTCTGTAATAGCTGCTGCCACCATGAAAGTACCTGCTTCAATTCTGTCAGGGATGATGTTGTGTTTTGCACCGTGAAGTGTTTCCACACCTTCGATTTTGATTGTACCAGTACCAGCTCCGCGAACCTTACCGCCCATGGCATTGATGTAGTTTGCCAAATCAACAATTTCAGGTTCTTTTGCTACGTTTTCTAAAATCGTTGTTCCTTCAGCTAATGCTGCTGCCATGATGATGTTTTCAGTTGCACCGACACTTGGGAAATCCAAATAGATTTTCGCACCTTTTAAACGGCCTTTTACTTCAGCCTCGATGAAACCATTTCCTACTTGAATTTTAGCTCCCATTGCTTCAAAGCCTTTTAAATGCTGGTCAATTGGTCTTGAACCAATCGCACAGCCTCCAGGTAATGCAACTCTTGCATGACCTGTTCTTGCTAAAAGTGGTCCCATGACGAGCACAGACGCTCGCATTTTACGGACATACTCAAACGGAGCCTCAGTTTCTAGTGCATGAGATGCATCCACTGATACTTCGTTATTTTCAAAATGTACTTCTGCTCCTAAATGACGTAACACTTCATTGATTGTATATACATCGGAGAGCGTAGGTACATCACAAATTACGCTTTTTTCTGTACTTGCTAACAAAGATGCAGCGATAACTGGTAAAACGGCATTTTTTGCGCCTTCTACTTTAACTGTGCCGTTTAACTTTTGACCGCCGCGGACGATGATTTTTTCCAAGGTCTTCCCCTCCGCGTCCCAAATTCTCTATATTAATATTCAGTCGTTACGATTGGTGTGCCAACCGTAATCGTATGATTTTCGTTCATTTCCGAACTTCTGATGGCAATTTGAACATTCATTTTATCATTTGAAGTCATAATGAACTGTTCCCACTTATCTGTGTAAGCGGAAAGCGACACAAAATTAGACTCAACGAGATACTCAACTGGTTTTGCTTGAAATTCATTTGCTAACGTTTCAGCTTTTTTTTGCAAAACAACATCCATCATACCATTTACATGACCATCGAGACAAGTAAAAATTACAAATTTCTCTTGTAATATGCTTTTTGCATGACGTACGAACTGATCATATGTATGCTCCCAGGTATTCAGTGGGCGAGCACCTTTTTGCTCATATAATAAATACGACTTTTGATTGGATTTTGTGTCGGTCTTCACGAGTAAAATTTTCGATAAAGTATCATTTTTTTCATCTTTGTAAATTCCTGTGACTTTGGTGACATGTTTCTCTTCTTTTTCGGTCCACTCATACTGTCGTAGTTCGTCTTTCAAACGTTGCACTTTTTTTGAAAATTGTTCGGATGAAATGTCTACATTTGTTTTGGCGTGAAGGGACCATCCATCTACTTCAATTTGCTGGTTTTTCAGACCTTCTGCTATTTGGGCGAGCGGAGAAGATTCTTCCGCACGAACACCTTGAATCATCAGAACAAAAAAAAGAATAAACGCAAATAATGGCCAACCTTTTACATACTTTCTCACTTGTCATTCCCCCTTGCTACAAGTGTTGCCGCAAGGAGGTCTATGCATACGTGGAAAAGTCATCAAAGACCATACTTTTGACGCTTCTTTTTACGTTCCCGCATAAGGCAGTGACCAAACCTTTTATGTTAGAACATATAAGGAATTTGTCTAGAGAAATTTAAGTAATCAAGGAAGAAATTGCTGACTGCAGATGCGATGGCAATGGTAATGAGCATCATCAGCAATCTTGCCTGAACGATTTTCCCTTTTTTAATCAGTGGATCAATATTTACGGCAAGCAATGCCCACCATGTTACCGCAATAAAAAACAGGTGGATCACAATACTCACGATGGCTTGTTGTCCTACGTCTTCCATACAGTTGAATCCTCCTTTTATTTATTTCTGTAAAGGAAAACTCCCTTTCATTATATCCTCGAAAATCGGAAAGATGAATCATTTGGAAAAAAGAGCTATATTTAGAGTGAATCCCCTCTTATCCTGGTGCCAGGGAGATGATATACTGCGTGTGGAAGGAGCTGAACACATTGAAAGATTCTTTTCCTGACTTTGTTGATTTGTACGGAGAACTGGTTCCCTCATTTGATCATGAATGGGAGGCCATTGCTTTCTACTTTGATTATAGACAGACACAGCTAGAAGAATTAGCGCAATTGTGTCATTTTCATAACATTTCTTTGGATTATTCTGAGGAAAGCCTGTATCAGTTAGAATCACTATACTTTGATGCATTTACCAAGCAGCTGTTTGCTGAGTGGAAAATGCCAATAGATGCATTAGAAGCGATGATGAGTGTGTATATGGGAGAGGTTGTCCTCCGTCATCATTCAGATGCTGACTGGGTAGTACGGCCTTATATGGACTCTCCGCATCAATATACGCTTGGTTTGCGCCGGCACAATAAAACGTGGCATAGTACGCAGTTTTGCGAGCACTTATATCTTGAAAAACAGGATTCTCACCCGTATGTGTCGATGTACCAATCTCTCATGTCATTCTAAAAAAATCCTTCTTATCACAATGATAAGAAGGATTTTCTGTTTTATTTCCCTGCTACATTTAAACGGTTTAACGCCCGTTTTAATGCGAGTTCCGCCCGGCGTACATCACTTTCATTCGGGTGGTTCAAATGCTCTTCAGCACGCTGTTTCGCTGATTTAGCACGATCGACATCAACTTTATCTGATGTTTCAGCGGCCTGAGCAAGAATGGTTACTTGTTCAGGGCGAACTTCAACAAATCCGCCACTTACTGCAACCAATTCAGTTGATCCACTATGTTTTAAGCGAACTGCACCGATTTTTAGCGGAGCAACCATTGGAACGTGGCCAGCTAAAATACCAAGCTCACCGCTTTCTGCTCTGACACTGACCATTTCCACATCCGCTTCATACACTGGGCCGTCGGGAGTAACGATATTGACTTGAACGGTCTTCATGCTTTTACCCTCCTAAGGACCAGATTAGGCCTCTACACCCATCTCTTTGGCTTTTTCAACCACTTCTTCAATGCGTCCAACTAAGCGGAATGCATCTTCTGGAAGGTGATCGTATTTACCAGATAAGATTTCCTTGAAGCCTTTAACAGTTTCTTTCAATGGCACATAAGAACCCTTTTGGCCAGTGAACTGCTCTGCTACGTGGAAGTTTTGAGATAGGAAGAATTGAACACGACGTGCTCTGTGTACCACAAGCTTATCGTCCTCAGATAATTCATCCATACCTAAAATGGCAATGATATCTTGTAGTTCTTTATAACGCTGCAATGTTTGCTGCACTTCACGCGCAATGGCATAATGCTCTTCGCCAACGATCTCAGGTGCAAGTGCACGAGATGTTGAAGCAAGAGGATCAACCGCTGGGTAAATACCCATTTCAGTCAGCTTACGCTCAAGGTTTGTCGTTGCATCAAGGTGAGCGAACGTTGTTGCTGGAGCTGGATCCGTATAGTCATCCGCAGGTACATAGATCGCTTGAATCGATGTAACCGATCCTACGTTTGTAGACGTGATACGCTCTTGCAGCTGACCCATTTCTGTTGCAAGTGTCGGCTGATAACCTACCGCTGAAGGCATACGTCCAAGAAGGGCTGATACTTCAGAACCTGCTTGGGTAAAACGATAGATGTTATCGATGAAGAACAATACGTCTTGACCTAGTTCATCACGGAAATGCTCTGCCATTGTCAAACCAGTTAGGGCAACACGCATACGCGCACCTGGCGGCTCGTTCATTTGGCCGAAGACCATGGCTGTTTTTTCGATAACGCCAGAATCTTTCATTTCGTAGTAAAGGTCGTTTCCTTCACGTGTACGCTCTCCAACACCAGCGAATACAGAAATACCGCCGTGTTCTTGTGCGATGTTGTTGATCAATTCTTGAATCAGAACGGTTTTACCTACACCGGCTCCACCGAATAGACCGATCTTTCCACCCTTGATGTAAGGAGCAAGAAGGTCAACAACTTTAATACCCGTTTCAAGAATTTCAACTTCTGTAGAAAGTTGATCAAAAGAAGGCGCTTGTCTGTGGATTGGATCTCTTTGAGCTTCCACACCAAGTGGCTCATCTAAGTCAATGTTATCTCCCAGTACGTTGAATACACGTCCAAGTGTTACGTTACCAACTGGTACTGAAATTGGTTTTCCAAGGTCTACAGCTTCCATACCGCGCTTCACACCGTCTGTTGATGCCATTGCGATGGTTCTGACTGTATTATCACCTAAATGTAGTGCTACTTCTAAAGTTAAGTCGATAGTAACTTCACTTTCGCTTTCCGCTTTATGCGAAACTCTGATCGCATTATAAATCTCAGGCAAGTGACCGTCTTCAAAATGAACGTCTACGACTGGTCCCATGATCTGACTGATGCGTCCTGTTTTCATTGCATTCCCTCCTGACAATTATTTCTATTCTAAGGCAGCTGCTCCGCCGACAATTTCTGTAATCTCTTGTGTAATCGCTGCTTGACGAGCACGGTTATAAGAGAGTGTCAGGTTGTCGATCAATTCTTTTGCGTTGTCTGTTGCACTCTTCATTGCTGTCATCCTTGCAGCATGTTCACTTGCTTTGCTGTCAAGAAGCGCACCGAAAATCAAACTCTCTGCATATTGAGGAAGGAGAACTTCAAGAATTTCTTCTTCAGAAGGCTCAAACTCATAAGATGCGGAACGTTTATTTGGTGTCGCTGCGGCCGAAAGGTCCGTTAGCGGCAATAATTTCTTCTCTGTTACTTCTTGTGAAATGGCACTGACAAAGTGGTTGTAGAACATGTAAAGTTCGTCAAACGCTTCATCAGAGAACATTTGAACTGTACTGCTTGCTAATTCTTTAATATCAGCAAACGCTACTTCGTCTCCAAGCCCTGTTACTTCAGAAATAACTGGAATACCGCGCTTTTTGAAGAAGTCGCGTCCGATTTTACCAATCACAATCACCGCATATTCATCAGCGGATTGATGACGAGATTGAATGGTTTGGTAAGCGGCACGCAAAATCGAGCTGTTAAAAGGTCCTGCAAGCCCCCGATCAGATGTAATGACGAGATACCCTGTTTTCTTGACAGGTCTTGAAAGAAGCATTGGGTGCTTAGCACTTGTTCCAGTTGCGATTGCAGCAACCACTTCCTGGATTTTCTCCATGTAAGGAACAAAAGACTTCGCATTGTTTTCAGCACGATTCAGTTTCGCAGCTGATACCATTTGCATCGCTTTTGTGATCTGACTCGATTTTTTCGTTGACGTGATCCTTGACTTTATATCGCGTAATGAGGCCAAAGATTTCACCACCTTTTTTCAGGAATCCGTGTTCATTTACGTGAAAAGAGAGAAAAAGAGAATCTTTTTCTCTCGGAAAGATTACTAATTAGTTGCTTGGTGCAAACGTACGTTTAAAGCCTTCGATTGCTGTATTCCACTCTTCATCAGCAGGCATGTTTCCTGTTTGAGAGATGGTGTCAAACAAGTCTTTATGGTTTTCTTCAATGTACATGAATAACTCAGCTTCAAAACGTTTGACATCAGCAATCGCGACATCGTCTAAGTATCCTCTTGTAAGTGCATAAAGAATCGCTACTTGTTTTTCAACTTTAAGCGGTTTGTTCAAGTCTTGTTTTAAGACTTCAACTGTTCTAGCACCACGGTTTAATTTTGCTTGAGTCGCTTGGTCTAGATCAGATCCAAACTGAGCGAATGCTTCAAGCTCACGATAAGAAGCAAGATCCAGACGAAGTGTACCTGCTACCTTTTTCATCGCTTTGATTTGTGCAGAACCACCTACACGAGATACAGACAATCCTGCGTTTACTGCTGGACGTACGCCTGAGAAGAAGAGATCAGATTGTAAGAAAATCTGTCCATCTGTGATTGAAATAACGTTTGTTGGGATATATGCAGAGATATCGCCAGCTTGCGTTTCTACGAAAGGCAATGCTGTGATAGAACCGCCACCCTTTTCGTCACTAAGCTTCGCTGCACGCTCTAATAAACGAGAGTGAAGATAGAAAACATCACCAGGGAATGCCTCACGACCTGGAGGACGGCGAAGCAATAATGAAAGCTCACGGTAAGCTGCCGCTTGTTTAGAAAGGTCATCATATACAACAAGTACGTGCTTGCCGTTATACATGAATTCCTCACCCATCGTTACACCTGCATAAGGAGCAAGGTAAAGAAGCGGGGCTGGCTGTGATGCAGAAGCTGTGACTACGATTGTGTAATCAAGCGCACCATGCTTACGAAGTGTTTCAACAACACCACGAACCGTTGATTCTTTTTGTCCGATCGCTACATAAATACAGATCATGTCTTGATCTTTTTGGTTTAGGATCGTATCAATTGCAACAGATGTTTTACCTGTTTGACGGTCACCAATGATCAATTCACGCTGTCCGCGTCCGATTGGAATCAAGGCATCAATTGCTTTAATCCCTGTTTGAAGCGGCTCATGTACAGATTTACGATCCATAACGCCTGGTGCTTCACTTTCGATTGGACGAGTTTTGCTCGTTAAGATTGGACCTAGTCCATCAACAGGCTGACCAAGTGGGTTCACAATACGTCCGATTAATTCTTCACCTACTGGAACCTCCATGATACGACCTGTACGTTTTACATCGTCACCTTCACGGATATCTTTGTAAGGTCCTAAAATCACGATACCTACGTTAGACTCCTCAAGGTTTTGAGCCATACCCATTACACCATTAGAGAACTCAACCAGCTCTCCTGCCATAATGTTGTCAAGGCCATGTACACGCGCGATACCGTCCCCTACTTGAATGACTGTACCGACATCTTTTACTTCAATTTCAGATTGATAGTTTTGGATTTGCTGCTTTATCAGCGCGCTAATCTCTTCAGCTTTGATACTCACTAAGGTTTCACCCCTTCTAACGATTTTCGCCTGCAAGCTGACGTTCAATGCGGGAAAGCTTTCCGCTGACACTGCCGTCATAAATGCGGTTTCCGATACGGATTTTCACTCCGCCTATTAGATCCTTGTCAATCACATTTTCAACACGCAGTGATGTGACTCCGGCTTTTTTGGCAAATACTTCAGATAAAGATTGAATTTCAGCGCCGCTCAGCGGTTTCACTGAATACACGACCGCATCGTCTATTTGTTTCGTGCGGTTTGCAAGTTTCACAAACTCAGACGTCATTTCAGAGAAAATATTCGTGCGTCCGCGGTCAATCAATAAATACATTGTGTGCAATACATGTGTCGAAACACCTTTGAAAGCTTCTGCAATCAAATGTTTCTTTTTATCTGCCGTAATCTTTGGATGAACAAGAAAGTCATTCAATTCTTGGTCAGCCTTTAGAACTTTTTTGATCTCATTCAGCTCTTTTTCAGTTTCGTCTACTGCCGAAGAAGCAAGAACGATGTCAAAAAGAGCAGAAGCGTAACGCTTAGAGACAATAGTCACGCTCATCGGCTTTCGCCTGCCTCTTTAAGATACTCTTGAATCAATTTCTCTTGTGCTTGCTCATCAAGTTCTCTTTCAATCACTTTAGATGCAATGAGTACAGATAGTGATGCAACCTGCTCGCGCAGTGCAGCCACAGCTTGTTCTTTTTCTTTCACGATTTCAGTTCTAGCAGACTCTTTCAAGCGCTCTGACTCTTGACGTGCTGCTTGAATGATCTCTTCTTTTTGTTTCTCACCAATCTTTTTCGCATTTTCGATGAGTGTATGTGATTCTTCGCGTGCTTCTTTCAATAAGACACGTTGTTCTTCAAGAAGCTTTTCAGCTTGAACGTGCTTTTGTTCAGCACTTGAAATTTCATTTCCTATATAATCTTCACGCTGCTTCATAATACCTAATAAAGGTTTAAGCGCAAATTTCTTTAAAAGTGCAAGCAGGATGAGCATAGCGATAAGCTGGAATAACATATCCCCGGCGTTGAAACTTAAGCCACCTGCTCCTAAAACCACTGGTAACTGAGACATTTAGTACGGCAACTCCCTTCTTTAAATAATATGTTAAGAAACAAAACATAAAGGAATGGCGAAGTTTCGAACTAATCTGATCTTCGCCATTAAAATTCATATTAGAACGCTTCTCACATATTAACCAAAGAATGCCAAGAATGCGATAACGACAGCGATAATTGGAAGTGCCTCAACTAAAGCGACCCCGATGAACATAAGTGTTCTTAGTTCTCTACCAGCTTCTGGCTGACGAGCGATTCCTTCAACTGTTTTAGATACGATTAGACCGTTACCAATACCTGCTCCTAGTGCTCCCAAACCGATTGCAATTGCTGCTGCTATTAAATTCATTAAAAAGCTCCTCCTTTAAAATAACGTCCTTTTTGGACTCTCAATTTTTTAGTGTTCATCGCTGACTTTATGGGAAATGTACACCATTGTCAGCATGGTGAAGATAAATGCTTGGATTGTTCCGACAAACAAACTGAATGCCTGCCATACAATCATCGGCACGATGGCACCTAATGTACCAACGATACCAAGCGCAATGTTTTGCGTGTAGAAATTGGTCGCAAGTCCTGCAAGCAAACCAAGAAGAATCTCTCCAGCAAAAATGTTTCCATAAAGACGCAAACCAAGTGTTAGCGTGTTTGCAAATTCTTCAATAAGTTTCAATGGTACTAAAAGCGGAATTGGTCTAAAGTAGTCTTTCGTATATTCCTTGACTCCTTTTGCCTTGACACCGTAGTAATGTGTCAATCCCATGACCATAATCGCTAGTGTCATTGTGATTGCAGGGTCTGCTGTTGGTGATTTCCACCACAAGTTGTGATCGACCGTAATCGAGAATGGCAGTCCAAGCATGTTTGAAACAAATATGTACATGAGTAATGTAACGCCAAGCGCTAGAAATGGGGCTCCTGTTTTCATGTCCATCGAACTACCTATGATATTTCGAACAAAATCAACAATCCATTCCATGAAGTTCTGCGCCTTTGTCGGACGAATAGACAGAACACGAGTAGTCAGCACCGCTATGAGAAGAACGATGATACTAGCAATCGTAATCATGAGAACATTGGATAAGTTGAACGTTAACCCTAAAAATTCTGTAGTTTTTGAACTGTGACCCAAAGAGTATTCACCTCTCTTCCATAGTAGAACGTTTAAGTTGAATGAAGGAATCTATCATAATGACAGGATATATTGTCATTAATCCTATAACAACACCTGCCAGATGAACTTCATTAGGGTAACGCCAAGCAATCGCTACTGCGAGAATTGCGTTGGCCCACCTGGCTGTACTTCCCATTGAACGAATGGATTTTCCTTTTTTAACCGCTCGATCAAAAGCGTGCATTCTCCGTATAAGTAGGAATAAATTAAAGAAAGCAAAAATTGTGCCGATAATGAAACCAAGAAACAGTGGTTTAAAACCAGGCATGGCATAGCCAAACACAAAAATTGCCAATAGATAGAACATATATTTACTCTGTCTGCGGAAAATCGCGTTTGGATCGTTCATTCATCTGACTCCCGATGAAAAATATTGTAAAAAAGGTGATAAATGGTGATGAAAACTGCGTAGAAGACGCTTATGATAAGCAGTCCTGTTCGAAAAAAATCAATCACCCATCGGTCTAATTGCACAATCAGACTTGAAATCTAAAGATCTATGGGATGCTGCTTCATTCGCTGATACAAACCCTGATAATTAAAGGGTTCACAATGAGGATTAGTAGAGTGCTATAGGCTATGAAAACCTTACCATAATACCCTCGTTTAGCATACAATAGCGTCTATGATGTGTCAATCCGTTGAAAGTTAAAAAACTTTTCTATAGTGATAGAGCACACAAAATGTTCACAATTTCATCAAACTTTAGGAGACACGTGACATTCATTCAAAAAAACAGCTAATGTTCAGTATACATTGATTTTTCTAAGAACGATATCAACCGTTTGTCATATATTTCAAAAAGCCCACATGCACGTTTGCATGTGGGCTTTTATTAAAACATGTTATTTCGTTCCATACATGCGGTCACCAGCATCACCAAGACCTGGGATAATGTAGCCTTTTTCGTTCAATTTCTCATCTAATGCTGCAATGTAGATATCAACGTCAGGATGATGCTTTTGCATTTCTTCTACACCTTCAGGGGCAGCAATCAGACACATGAAGCGAATGTTTTTCGCCCCGCGTTTTTTCAAGCTGTTCAATGCTTCGACTGCTGAACCGCCAGTTGCAAGCATTGGATCTACTACGATAAATTCACGCTCTTCCACATCAGATGGAAGCTTCACATAATATTCAACAGGCTTTAATGTTTTCGGATCACGGTATAAACCGACATGTCCCACTTTAGCAGCTGGAATGAGTTTCAAAATCCCGTCCACCATTCCAAGACCTGCTCTTAAAATTGGCACAACACCGAGTTTCTTCCCAGAGATCACGTTTGATTTCGCTACTTGTACAGGTGTTTCTACATCCACCTCTTCAAGCGGTAAGTCTCTTGTGATTTCAAATGCCATTAATGTTGCGACTTCATCCACTAGCTCTCTAAATTCTTTTGTTCCTGTATGAACGTCACGAATATATGTAAGTTTGTGCTGAATAAGCGGGTGATCAAATACATAAACCTTTGCCATTGCTTGCTACAACTCCTTTTCTGTCATCTTCCGGTGAACTTTGCACACTTCCTACAATTCTACATAAAAAGACGTCATCTTTCAATATGATTCGCAAATCCTACAAAAAAAAACCCACATGCCAATAATAGGCAAATGGGTCTGCTTTTTAATAATCTAATTCGTTATATAGAGGGAAGCGGGCAGTTAGATCAGATACACGCTTTTTCGCTTCTTCTAATTTCGCTTCATCTTCATGATGTTTTAGAGCAAGCGCAATAATGGAACCGACTTCTTTCATCGCCTCTTGATCGAAACCGCGGCTTGTCACTGCTGCTGTACCAACACGTACACCACTTGTGACAAAAGGTTTTTCTGGATCATAAGGAATCGCATTTTTGTTCACTGTAATACCGATTTCATCAAGAACATTTTCTGCAATTTTTCCTGTGATGCCAAGAGAACGCAAGTCGATGAGAACAAGATGGTTATCCGTTCCACCAGATACAAGCTGAATATTTTCAGATAACAGAGTTTCAGCTAGCTGCTTTGCATTATCAATAACGTTTTGTGCATAAGTTTTGAAATCTCCGTTCAATACTTCACCGAAAGAAACAGCTTTTGCAGAGATGACATGCATCAGTGGTCCACCTTGAATACCAGGGAAGATCGATTTGTCGATCTTTTTACCAAACTCTTCACGGCATAGGATCATTCCGCCGCGAGGTCCACGCAATGTTTTGTGAGTTGTCGTTGTCACAAAATCTGCATAAGGAACTGGATTTGGATGAAGACCTACTGCAACAAGACCCGCAATGTGAGCCATGTCGACCATAAAGTAAGCACCGACTTCATCCGCAATCTCACGGAACTTTTTGAAATCAATTTGACGTGGGTATGCACTTGCACCCGCTACAATTAGCTTTGGCTTATGTTCACGTGCTTTTTCAAGTACATCTTGGTAGTCGATATGCTGCGTTTCTTTATCGACACCATATTCTACAAAGTTGTACTGTACACCACTAAAGTTGACAGGGCTTCCATGCGTTAAATGCCCGCCATGTGATAAGTTCATGCCTAGCACTGTATCGCCATGCTCAAGAATGGTAAAGTATACGGCCATATTCGCTTGAGCACCTGAGTGAGGCTGTACGTTCACATACTCAGCGCCAAAAATTTCTTTTGCGCGGTCACGTGCGATATCTTCTACAACGTCTACATGTTCACAGCCGCCATAGTAGCGTTTACCAGGGTAGCCCTCTGCATATTTGTTTGTTAATACAGAGCCCTGTGCTTCCATGACTGCTTCGCTTACAAAGTTTTCTGATGCAATTAATTCGATTTTGTCCTGCTGGCGTTTCCGCTCTAGTTGAATTGCCTTGAATACTTGTGCGTCTTGCTCAGGTAAATGTTTCATCAGCGAAATCCTCTCCAATCTATTTCCATTCGATGTTTTCACCATCTCATTGTACACGGTTTTTGAGTGAAATGTAAAAGTTTTTTTGGGAAATCGACTTCTTTTTTTACGAAAAACCGAATATTCAAGCGGTGAAGCGTCTTCATCATTCAACATTATATTAGAAATATGTCTAAGCTATGATCTTGTATAAACCGCTCGTTCTCCGCCAATCAGCTTCGGACGCGTTTTCGCAAAAGTCACATGTGCATGTCCTAATTGATGACGACTGAGGCGAACAGGTACAGCGACTCTCTTTAGATGCATCCCAATTAATGTATCACCGATATCGATTCCAGCATGCGCCTTGATGGATTCAACTAACACAGGATGTTCCATGTGCTGATACGCATGAGCCGCCATCGAACCACCCGCCTTTCGGACAGGTACTGCCGCTACAATCTCTAGGTTAAGCCGGAAAGCCACTTCTTCTTCCACAACAAGAGCACGATTCAGATGCTCACAGCACTGGAAAGCGAGCTCAATGCCAGTCTCTCGTCTTAGCTGATCCAATTCTTGATAGATAGACGCAGCTATTTGCTCACTTCCTGCTGTCCCAATATGCTCACCAGCCACTTCTGATGTACTGCAGCCGATCACTAAGATTTGCCCAGCACGCAGTTCGACCATTTGATGAAACTCTTTTAACATTTCAAGCCAATCTTGACCAATGTTCATGTTAAGCGCTCCTTATAGGTGCTTTTCTTCGTAATCAGCGATCTTACCAATCCGTACAGCATGTCGTCCTGCCGTAAATTCTGTTGTCAGCCAAATGTGCGCAATCTCACGTGCTAATCCAGGGCCAATGACTCGCTCTCCCATCGCAAGGACGTTTGTATCATTATGTTCTCTAGTCGCTTTCGCACTAAATGTATCATGCACCAGCGCACAGCGAATTCCTTTCACTTTGTTTGCTGAGATGCTCATACCGATGCCTGTCCCGCAAATTAAAATGCCGCGGTCGACTTCTCCGTTTGCCACCATGTTAGCTACAGGAAAAGCATAATCTGGGTAGTCTACAGAACCTGATCCACATTCACAACCCATATCAATGTATTCAATCTTCAATTCATCCATCAGTTGTTTGATTTCTTCACGAATATTCGTTCCGCCGTGATCGGATGCAATGGCTACTTTCATCGGGCAATTCCTCCTAAGGGTGAGTTGATCTGTCATGCCTTACATTTATTCTTTATTTATAGTTATATTTTAACCTCTGCCTAGTCATTTGCAAACAAAAGCAGAAAAACCGTTGACGCAACGGTTTTACAGGTTGTCCATTATGAGCATGTCTGATCTTTTTTCAATCTCTCAGCCAGTTGATAGAGCAATGCTTCAAGTTCATCACGTGTTTCCTGATAAACAGACAGACTTCCTCCAAACGGATCGGATACATCGCCTTCTGTTCCTGTCGCAAATTCCTTTAGAGTGAAGATCTTGTCTTTTGCATGCGCATATTGCTCCACAATCAACTGTTTATGCTGCATGGTCATGGTGAAGACGTAATCTGCTTCTCGCAGAAGATCCTCTGTCAGTTTTGAAGAAGAGTGATTCAGTGGAATGCTTTTCTCAAATAATGCTTCGACCGCTTGAGGAGAAGCCTTCCCAGCATCTGAGGCAAAAATGCCCGCTGATTTAACAGTGACCTCTAAACCTTTATCATGTGCAATTGAAGCAAAAAGGGCTTGAGCCATCGGACTTCTGCATGTATTTCCCGTACAAACAAATAAGATTTTCATCTTTCGCCCTCCTTTTCTTCTATTATATAGCATTTCATTCTACATGTTATGTAAGGAGACTGACTAGAGCGGAAATAATAATTTGATACCAAAGGCTAGTAAAATGATTCCGCCAAGCGCCCCGCTATATGATCCAACCCATGATCGAACCTGTTTACCGAGTAATAATCCAAGCCATGTGAGGATCATACTAAAAATACCAAACAATAAAATGGTCATCCACACGTGAGAACCGTAAATTCCGAGACTTAAACCAACGGAAAAACTGTCTAAGCTGACACTTGTTGCAAAAAGAACGAGACCAGCCCCAACAGGTGCGATAAATGGTTTATCCTCTTTGCGAATAGACGCAACGATCATTTGCAGCCCGAGCACCAAAAGCAGCGCCCCGCCGATATAGGTGGCAAGGAGACCGAGCCAGCCTGATAGGAGCTGACCTGTCAGCATACCAAAAAGCGGCATAAACATATGAAATATCCCAATGACAAGTCCAATATAAATGATCTGGCGGAACCTCAGCTGAACCATCCCCATGCCAAGTCCAACCGAAAAAGCATCCATTCCCAGTGCAAAAGCCATGATGCTGAGCGTCAGCAATTCGCCAGCTAGTTCGTACATGTAAATCCCCCTTGGACACGCATTCTCCTTTAACCTATGTTTGTCCAAGAAGGGTTAGAACTATTTGAATGAAGAGAGGGTACGCCCTCCTGCCGCTTTTTGCAGACGGTTCATGATCGCTGAACCCACTCCCTGCTCTGAAAAGGCTTCTGAAATAATGACATCTACATCTGTCTCATCAAATTGTCTCAGTACACGATATAAGTTTGCCGCAATCGTTTCAGGTTTCCCTCTCCATCCACAGCTGAAAACAACATCTGCCGCAAACAACGATTTCTTTTCTTCTGTTGTCAGCACGCCCACTTTTAGACCTTCTGCCTGGTATGTTTGAATGTGATGCTGCATCTCTTCATCACTTCCAGAAAAAAGATACATTTGAGCTTCAGGTGCATAGTGTGTGTATTTCATTCCTGGCGATACAGGCGCTTCGTCCTTTTTTGTCAGCCCCGGGTCGATACTGACCGTTCCAACTACCTCTTCTAAAGCTTCTTTTGTAATCCCGCCAGGCCTTAAGATCACTGGAATCTCGTCGACACAGGATACAACCGTTGACTCAACGCCAATTCCAGTTGAACCGCCATCGACAATTCCAGCGATTCTTCCATCGAGATCACTCGCTACATGGTCAGCTTGTGTCGGTGAAGGTTTCCCTGAACGGTTGGCACTTGGTGCGGCAATCGGCAGACCAGCTGCTCGGATGAGCTCAAGCGCAATCGGATGGTCAGGCATTCTCACACCGACCGTGGATAAACCTGCTGTGACCTGCTTTGATAAAGCACCCGGCTTACATGGAAGAACAATGGTTAAAGCGCCCGGCCAAAAGGCTTCCATCAGCGCCTTTGCTTTTTCACTTTCTATTTGCGCAAATTCGTGAAGCTGCTGAACCTCCGCAATGTGGACAATCAATGGATTATCACTTGGACGCCCTTTCGCTTCATATATTTTCATGACAGCTTCTGTCTCTTTCGCATTTGCCCCTAGTCCGTAAACAGTCTCAGTCGGAAAAGCGACCACTTCGTTTTGCTGCAATAACACAGCTGCCTGTTCAATTTGTGGATAGTATGTGGATAAACTCTTTTCTAAATCCACAGACCACCTTTTTGTATTTAACATCATACAAACTCCTTTTAAAAAAGATAAAACTGTTGATATATCTCAATTATCCTTTTGAAAGTATAAAAGATGATGATCAATAAAACAAGCGTTGTCCACAATTTGTGGATAACGCTTGTTTAACAGTGGATAAGTATGTGTATAAGTCCAGTATGTTGTGATTAACTTCCTTTTTTATGAAGAACCACAGCTTGTTCTTTCGCCAATATCTCTTTTGCATGTGCAGATACCCACATGCTTTCTGGAATGTCCTCTAATGGCGTGAAGCCCATCAATGCCAAAAAGTCATGTGAGGAGGAGTGGTTTGCGACGACATAAAAAGTATCCACACCTATTTTTCCTCCGAGCGTTTGAACACTTTGGAACAAAGACACGATGTGTCCCTGACCTAGTTTATCTGATATGACAAGGGACCGCAGCAAGCCCTCTTGTTCACTAAGCTGTTCAAGACCTAAACACCCCGCCAGCTGACCGTCCGCATCTTCCATGACAACAAATGTCGTACGCTCTGCAAGCGTGACGCCGCCTTTCGCTTGTCCCTTTTCAAGAAAAGCATTGATCGCTGGGGCATCTTCTTCTGTGGCTATTCTTAATTGATAATACATGCTTTCACCTCTTTTTGATCTCTTACTTCAACTCTATGAGGCAAAAACAGATTTATACCTTTTTTAGGAGAAAAGACTAGAGACCCATTCGAATAAAAAGAATTTCACTTCACCGGACTCTTCTTTCTCTTCTTTCACCACTTCATTAACAGACTCATCTGTTTGCTGCGCTGTCACTTGGTTATCCTCATCCCCCTCTGGCGATGCGATGGCTTCTCCATTTGAAAAATCGATAAAGCAGAGCGGCGGGAATAACACACACCACCAATTGGCTCCATCCCCTTCTCCAAGTGTAATTAAAATGGCTTCATATTCCCCTGCAGGATAGACGAAATTCCCATATAGCTTTGTTGGAAATGAGGCTTTTTGAAAGCTGACTGAGACGGATTGATCAATGTGCTGTTCCTTCAATTTCGCTTTGGCAATACGATTGATTTCTGGCAGCTTGGTCCGAATTACACGTCTTGCTTCTTCAATGGATGTGAGGTCTTTAACCCACTCTGTCATATTGGCATTGACCTCGTCACGAATGCTTCTTTTCACATCCTGATCCGCTGAACGATCACTATTTGCTAAAATGCGTAAACGGATCGCTTCGTCTGGTATTACAACAGGCTGATTTGCAGAAGCAGCCGCTGTCTCCTCCCTTCCAAGGTTTGCAAAAGCACCGCATAATAATAGAAACATATAAAGACAAATCATCATTTTACTTTTAAACATGATGTGTTCCCCCCACTTTTTCTCTTCGCTACAAACATTGTGTCCAGGAAACCCATCTCATAAACAGACAAAATGATTTTTTTAATAGATTATAAGTCAAATCAAAAAAGCCGTCTCATTAAGAACGGCTTTGAAGTGAGGATTGGTAATCGGAAGGGTACAGTCTCCCATCCCAATCTCGGCTGATTTTTAACCCTGATTCTGTTTTGATGACAGTCATTGCTCCTTTTTTCTTGATTTCTTTTTTAACCTTTCCTTTTTGATCAATAAATTGAATCATCATTTCATAGTCAAATTCAATTCTGTCATCGCTTTCATCTGAAGGCGTAAACGTAATTTTCTTCAGCTTAATTTGACAATCTTGATCCTTTGCTGCTTCTAACACGCTCGGGAACATGCTGTCTTGTGTATATTCTTGATATTCATGCTCAGTTAAATAAAACTTCAGCTTCTCCTTCATGTCAGTTAGGTCATCTGTTCGATTCACTGTGTATTGTGCTTTTTTATAGCTTTCTCCAAATGCTGCTGCTTCTTTTTTAAAGCTCGGTTTACCACAAGCACTCACAATCAATAGTACACTGACGATGACCAACACCATCGCATACCTTCTGTTCACACCATTCGCTCCTTCAAAACAAATTTATGTAAAAAAATCATGATCAGAATGTTCATTCTTCTATATATACGTTTCTCTTTTACCATAAGTTTCATCTTTACATAATAAAATAGTCCGACTTTTTTCAGCCGGACTTTCCGTTTTGAATGTGTGCGCAAACAGCTCGGTCTTTCCCGTTTATGTCCTTGACGATGCGGACATCTGCCGCGGGAAATGACTGCAAGAGATGTGCTTTTACATCTTGCCCTTGCGTATGTCCAATTTCAAAGACAACGACCGCCTGCTCATGAAGTACACAGTGAAGATCACGAATGAGACGCTTGTAAAACCACAGACCATCACGTCCATCTGTCAGCGCATTCACTGGCTCATGCTTTGTAACCACCTCTGACAAACTGTCCATTTCTTCTGCTGCAATATAAGGTGGATTGGAAATAAACAGATCCACTTTGATGCCTTGATCCATGACTGGTTCAAGTAAATCTCCTTGTAAAAAATCAACGTCTGCACCAAGCGCTTGTTGATTCCGCTTTGCTACGGCAAGTGCTTCATGAGAAATATCCGTTGCTGTGACAGATAATGTTTCTTTTTCAAGAGCCAGCGTAATCGCAATTGCCCCGCTTCCTGTGCCAACGTCCACTGCTTTGAGCGGCTGATCGTGCGGGAAGACGTCACTCACCAGATTCAGCGCCGCCAAAACGACCTCTTCCGTTTCAGGACGAGGAATGAGAACATGTTTGTTCACCTCGAAGGGACGGCCGTAAAAGAATTCAATACCCGTTAGATGCTGAACAGGCACGCCTTTCTTATGCTGCGTGACAAACTCGCTGAACAACCGATCTTGCTCCTCTGGCAGCAGATCATGAAAACGTGCAAGAAGTTCACTTCTGCTTAGGCCCATTACATGCATCAAAAGGAGCTCTGCTGCGTTTTGGTCTCTACCGGCTTCCGTTAACAAAGAAGAAGCCCATTTAAGGGCTTCAAAGATGGTTCGCTGATTATTTTGCATTTTGAAGCTTTCTTGCTTGGTCTTCCATAATTAATGCATCTATGACCTCGTCAAGTTTTCCTTCTAAAATTTGATCAAGCTTTTGAATCGTCAATCCGATGCGGTGGTCCGTTACACGGTTTTGCGGGAAATTGTACGTACGGATACGCTCTGAACGATCCCCTGTTCCAACAGCAGATTTACGCGTTTGATCATATTCAGCCTGTGCTTCACGCTGGAATTTATCATAAATTCTCGCACGTAACACTTTCATGGCTTTTTCTTTGTTTTTGATTTGCGACTTCTCATCCTGACAGGATACAACCACACCTGTTGGAAGGTGAGTTAATCGAACAGCAGACATGGTCGTATTGACACTTTGTCCGCCAGGTCCGCTTGATGTGAAAGTATCTACACGGATGTCTTTTTCATGGATATCAATTTCAACTTCTTCAGCCTCAGGCAAGACAGCAACTGTCGCTGTTGATGTATGAATCCGTCCGCCTGATTCTGTTTCCGGAACACGCTGCACGCGGTGTGCGCCGTTTTCAAACTTTAGTTTGGAGTATGCGCCTTTCCCGCTGATCATAAAGATAATCTCTTTATAACCGCCAGTTCCAGTCACGCTCGCTTCCATCACTTCCGTTTTCCAGCCTTGCATTTCAGCATAACGGCTGTACATACGGTAAAGATTTCCAGCAAAAAGCGCGGCCTCTTCTCCTCCCGCTGCACCACGAACCTCCACAATAACGTTTTTGTTGTCATTTGGATCTTTCGGGATCAGCAAGATTTTCAGCTCGTCTTCTAAACGTTCCGTTTCCTCTGTGAGCTCTGAAATTTCTTCTTTGACCATGTCGCGCATCTCGGCATCCAGCTTCTCTTCCAGCATTGCTTTCGCTTCGCTCAACTGGTCGTATGCCGCACGATATTGTCTATATACCTCAACAGTTTCTTGAATATCAGATTGTTCCTTCGAATATTCACGAAGCTTCTTAGGGTCATTCACCACTTCAGGGTCACTTAAATATTCATTTAGCTTTTCATAGCGTTCTTCAATTGATTTTAAACGGTCTAACATGGTCTTCACCTCTGTTTTGTGCGTAACAGTCTAATTATAGTATAGCGGGGTATGACAGTCAAAAAAATTTCCAAAACAATTGATTTTCTGCAATTTTTCGCTAGAAAACACGATCTTTGGCGATTGGTTACTTGTTTTGTCTAACGTGAAGGAACAGTTCCTCCTTGAAGAGAATGGTACTTATAATTGAAAAAAGGGAGGGCATTTGGTTTGAATACAAATGAGGTTGCAAAAGAAATTGGCGTTTCTTCAAAAACGATTCAGCGTTGGGTCAAACAGCTCAACATCCCTGTCGCCCGGAATGAACTTGGACATTATGAATTTCATGAAGATATTGTACAGCTGCTCAAAGAAGTCAAACACCAAATGAGTGAGGGTGTGATTCTTCAAGACATTCGACTGCCAATCCACACAGAAACCGTTCAACAGTTATCACCTGCTGTAGAATCAGATGCCTCCACAAAGCGGATTGAAGCATTAGAAAAGCAAGTGAATCAGCTCATTCAGCAGCAATTGCGCAGCACTGATGTAGAAAAACGACTGCAAGAACTCGAACGGAAACTGGCTAAAAAAGCGGATGAAGGTGTATCATACCAGCTGCTCCAGCACCGGAGAGAAATTGAAGATCTGACCACTAAACTTGAGCTTCTTACCGAAAGATTAAAACAACCCTCTCAAATAGAAGAAAAAAAGGAAATCACGCACCCTGACATCAAAAAAAAGCGTGTGCTCTTCCCTCTGTTTCATTCATTTCGCTAAGAAAGGCTGCCTCAAGAGGCAGCCTTCTACTATATTATACGGTAAGCGCAATAATGATCGGTAATGTAATGAGTGACATGATGGCACTGATCACAAATGCGGATGCAGTTTCTGCCTCTTGTTTCTCAAATCGTGTGGCGATCATCGCTGCAACAGCTGAACCTGGGAAGGCAACAAGCAATACAGCTTTTGTAATTTCATCCGCCGAAAGGCCCATAAGAATGGCGATAAGATACATAAGAAGCGGTTGTACAGCTACTTTTAATAGTGCAATACTAAATGCTGGTAAGCTCAGTTTAATTTTTCGAATACCTACAGTGACACCGACTGCGAATAGTGCAACCCCTGATGTCACACTTCCGATTTCCTCTAACATTTCATGTCCGATTTCAGGAAGTTTAAATCCTAAAAGTACAAGAATGATACTTGCTAGCGGTGCAAGTGCAAGCGGCTCTGATAAACCGTGCAAAATCGCTTTTGTTGTCATTTTTAGGAAACTTTCGCCGTCTTTGGCTTTTCCTTTTGTTTTTTCACCGACAGTTGACACAATAATGGCAATTGGATCAAGCAATGCATTTACAACTATTCCGGTAATAGCAATCGGAATTGCAACTTCTTGAGCCCCAAATAAACTGCCCAAGACCGGAATCCCCATAAATGCAAAGGTCGGTTGTGCTGAGTTTAACGAGAAAACAGATGAATCTGTTAAATCATATTTAAAAGCAAATTTCGTAACTAAAAGGATAATGATATAAAAACCAACGATTCCGAAAATCAATGCAATGAAAAATGGAATTTGACTATAGAATTTATCTTTTGGTGTTGACAGAATGCTGGCGATAAAGTGCGCTGGCAAAGCATACTTTGTAACAAGTGTACTTACACCTTTTGCAGATTTAGCGTCATAGCTGCCGAAGTTCCCTGCGAACCAACCCAGCGCGATAACGAAAAAAATCGGTGCTAGGAGGATCAAAATATTTAAAAAGTCCATCTTACTATTCCTCCTTGAATCTTTTACATGTCTCTTATTTTATTTATTGCGGCATTGCTTAGATTACTCGAAACAATGCCGCGTTACACTTTTTATTATGCTCTTACAATTTTTTTATATTCAGGAATCCACATTGCATCTTTCACAGCTTGTTCGATGTTGTCAGGCGTTTTTCTTGCGACACCATCTTCAATAGCTGCTTTCGCTACTTCAACAGCCACATGGATTGACACTTCTTGCAATTTATCAATGCTTGGCAGTAGACCAGCACCTGGTTTCTCATGATCAACCATTTCAGCAATTGCATTCGCAGAAGCGACGAACATGGCTTTTGTGATGATTTTTGATTCTGTTACGATCGAACCAAGACCAAGTCCAGGGAAAACGAACGCATTGTTTGATTGTCCGATTTCATATTCGATTCCGTTATACTCAACGTTTTCGAACGGGCTTCCTGTCGCAATCAGTGCACGGCCGTCTGTCCATTTGAATAGATCCTCTGGCACTGCTTCAGCAAGTGGTGTTGGATTAGACATTGGCATGATCACTGGACGCTCTGTATGAGCTGCCATTTCTTTAATGATTTGTTCAGTGAATGCACCGCCTTGACCTGATGTACCGATAAGGATTGTTGGCTTCGCTTGGCGAACAGTTTCAGCAAATGAGATTTGTCCTTTTTCATCGCGTGCCCAGCCTTCTACTTCAGCAGAAGAACGAAGGTATGGTTTTTGGAAATCAAGCACTTCATCTTCAAATTGATCTGTTAGCAAACCTCTGTAGTCTAATGTCCAGAATGCATTGTTTGCTTCTTCTTCCGTTAGACCTTCAAGGACCATTGCGTCACGAACTTGATCTGCGATTCCGATACCAGCTGATCCAGCTCCGAAAATGACAACACGGTGATCTTTCAATTGAGTACCAGTTTTCTTGACAGCTGCAAGAACACCCGCTAAAGTAATGGCACCAGTACCTTGAATATCATCATTGAACGTTAAGATGTTATCATTGTATTTTTTCATGATGTTACGCGCATTTTTGTTTCCAAGGTCTTCCCAGTGAAGTAAGGCTTTCGGGAAGAATTTAAGCGCTGCTTTTACATAAGCATCAATGAATTCTTCGTATTTTTCACCTTGTACACGTTTGTGATGGTTTCCGATGTATAATGGATCATTCAATAATTTTTCATTGTTTGTGCCAACATCTAATACGACTGGAATCACGCGGCTTGGATCAATACCTGCTGCAGCCGTGTAAACAGCTAATTTACCGATTGCGATGTTGATACCACCAACACCCCAGTCACCAATTCCAAGAATGCTCTCAGAGTCAGTTGCAACGATAAGGTCAATATCTCCTGCTGTTGCATGTAAGTTTTCAAATGCTTTCTCAATGCCGTCAATGTTGTCGATTGAAAGATAGACACCATGAGGTCTTCTGTATTCATGGCTGTATTCTTGAATCGCTTCACCAACAGTTGGTGTGTACACAACAGGAAGCATTTCACGAAGCTTGTCTGTTAGAAGCTTATAGAACAATACTTCGTTACGGTTTTGCAAATCACTTAAGTATACGTTTTGACGAAGACGATCTGGCTGTGCCAGAAATTGCTTGTACGCTCTCTCCGCTTGTTGTTCTAAAGTGAGAACAGTTGGAGGAAGTAAGCCTTCTAGACCAAGCTCTTGTCTTTCTTCTTCAGAGAAAGCAACGCCTTTGTTCAACGTTGGAATCGATAATACATCTTTACCTGTCAAAGTGGTTTCGAGGTACCCTTCTTTTGTTTTCTTCACGTTGTTCATCAAAAACTACCCTCTTTCTAAAATATAAATAAAGTGAACTATTAATTTAAAGAACGATTAAGGAGAAAAATCCTTAATCAAAAAAATTATGACAAGAAATCGAACTTTTCGTTAAAATGCTTTACACTACAGTTAGTCATTTTATGCCTGCTTATGCTAAAACGCAAGCGTTGAAAATTAGATAATTTTTTCGTAGCGTTATTTAATTTATTTAAGTACAAATGATGGGTGTTCAGCCAAAATCTCGAAAAACGAAACACAGCGGCATTTGCTATTTTTTTAATTGTCAAGTGTTGTACCAACGTCAAGTCTTGGTACTTCATGGTGATGTCTGCATCGTGCTTCGTATGATTCCTGCGCACCTACTAAAATAATGGGATCATCATAGGATGCGGGTTTACCGTCGATCAAGCGTTGTGTTCTACTCGCTGGGGAGCCGCATACCGAACAAACTGCTTGAAGTTTTGTTACAAGCTCTGCACATGCCATTAAATGCGGAACAACACCAAATGGCTCTCCTCTGAAATCTTGATCAAGGCCTGCAACAATGACTCGGTAACCTTTATCAGCCAATTGAGTGACAATGTCAATGATTGTCTCATCAAAAAATTGCACCTCATCAATGCCAATGACATCGGTTCTTTCTGATATGTGCGTTATTATGTCTTTTGGTGAGGCTACTGCAATCCCATCGACTGATGAACCGTTATGTGAGACAACTGAGCTTGTACTATATCGGTTATCAATCGCTGGTTTGAATATTTTTACTTCTTGTTTGGCAAAGGTGGCTCTTTTGGCTCTCCGAATCAATTCTTCCGACTTTCCAGAAAACATACTTCCGCAGATGACTTCAAGCCAACCGCTTTGTTTCATCACATACATAAGGTCTTCTCCCCCGTTTTAAAGTTCCATCAATCCACGTAAAAAAACAGGCAAGAACGGATTCCTGCCTGTTTATTGTATCTATTATTACTTAAGACCGTATTTTTTGTTAAAGCGGTCAACACGTCCATCAGCAGAAGCGAATTTTTGACGGCCTGTATAGAAAGGATGGCACTCAGAGCAAATCTCGATGCGTACCTCTTCTTTTACTGATCCAGTTTCAAACTCATTTCCACAAGCGCATTTGACTGTAGCTTTTTTGTAGTTAGGATGAATTCCTGTTTTCATCTACTGTCATCTCCTTCCGCCCTGAATCCAATTCGGAAACAGAGTTAATATCTCAGAATAAATTCTGAAACGCACATGATGAAATTATAACAGTGTGAGTCTATGATTGCAAATTTATTTTTTCAACAAGCTATCTTCTTGATGCAGACATGTTCGCTTGTTTCCATTCTTGCGTTAAAATATCGAAAAATTCTTGGTTTGTCTTTGTTTTTCTCATTTTGCGCATGAACTTCTCAGCAAAGTCAGGTGTATCTGACATTGATTTTCTCATCGCCCATAGACGGTCAAGATGCTCTTTTGGTACAAGCAGTTCTTCTTTTCTCGTACCAGAACGACGAATGTCGATCGCTGGGAAAATTCTTCTTTCTGCAAGAGATCGGTCCAAATGAAGCTCCATGTTCCCCGTTCCCTTAAACTCCTCATAAATCACATCATCCATACGTGATCCCGTATCCACAAGCGCAGTGGCTAAAATCGTCAAGCTTCCTCCTTCTTCAATGTTACGCGCAGCACCAAAGAAGCGTTTTGGACGGTGGAAAGCCGCTGGATCAATACCGCCGGAAAGCGTTCGGCCGCTTGGCGGGATGACAAGGTTGTATGCACGAGCAAGCCTTGTGATGCTGTCCATTAAGATGATGACATCTTTCTTATGTTCAACAAGACGCATGGCACGCTCTAATACAAGCTCTGCTACTTTAATGTGGTTTTCCGGTACTTCGTCAAAGGTTGAACTAACAACATCCCCTGCAACAGAACGTTCGATATCTGTTACTTCCTCCGGGCGTTCGTCAATCAAAAGGACAATCAGCTCTGACTCTGGGTGATTTTCAGAAATGCTGTTGGCAATTTCTTTGAGCAAAATGGTTTTCCCAGCCTTAGGCGGTGCAACAATTAAACCACGCTGCCCAAATCCAACTGGCGCCATCATATCCATAATTCTAGTAGACAGGTGATTAGGCTGTGTTTCAAGAATCATTTGACGATCAGGGAATAGCGGCGTGAGTGCAGGAAAGTGAACACGTTCCTTAGCTGATTCTGGGTCGTCCCCATTTACCGCTTCTACATGAAGGAGGCCATAGTAGCGTTCATTCTCTTTTGGAGGTCGTACCTTTCCAGACACCTTATCTCCGTTTCGTAAATCAAAGCGTCTGATTTGTGAAGCTGAAATATAAATGTCTTCAGAACTTGGAGAGTAGTTAATTGGTCTTAAGAAACCAAATCCCTCAGACTGAATAATTTCAAGAACCCCTTCCATAAATAAGAGATCCTCTTGCTCAGCGTTCGCCTTTAAGATGGCAAAAATTAATTCTTTTTTTGTTAGTTTGCTGTAATAAGAGATTTTGTATTTTTTTGCTAACTCATACAGCTCTTTTAATTTCATATTTTCCAAAGATGAAATCGAAACATCTTTCAATATGGACACCACACTTTTCTAGTCAATGTATTTCATTACAAATGCATGACCAATGTATTTGATTAGCTTTTAATTCCGTTTTTGTTGGAATGACCTCGCTCTCATGGTAACGCTCCCACTCGTTTTATCTTAAAAGATAGGAACAATGTGAAATTGAGCTTTGTCAACATAGAGAAGGATAATGAGTATATCGTCATGATGCGGCAGTTTTAAACTTGTTGAAGCTTAAAAGAAGTAAATTCGCAGAAAATTTCGCAGCACTCTTTAGTTTTACCTCATTTGCAGAGAATATTCAACTTTAAAAAGAAAATGATATACATTTGACACCTATATGAAAAGCGGGTAATGAATACCCGCTTTCAGATTACGGACGAATGACAAGATTCGGTTTTTTCTTTAAGCTGTGTCTGCCGTCTACGAAACGAACTGTACCCGATTTCGCACGCATAACAACACTATGTGTTGTTCCAACAGAGCCTTTGAATTGAACACCTTTTAATAGCTCGCCGTCTGTTACACCAGTCGCTGCAAAAATGGCATCATCACCTTTTACAAGGTCTTCCATTCTTAGGACTTTGCCAACATCCAGCCCCATTTTCTCACAGCGTCTTAGTTCTTCTTCACTTTGAGGAAGAAGCTTTCCGTGGATTTCACCACCAAGTGCCTTTAACGCAACAGCAGAAAGGACACCTTCTGGCGCTCCGCCTGAACCAAATAGAATATCAACACCTGTGTGATCAAATGCTGTATTAATAGCTCCTGCAACGTCACCATCATCGATCAGTTTAATTCTTGCTCCTGCTTCTCTCAGTTCAGCAATAATTTTCTCATGTCGATCTCTGTTTAAAATCGTTGCAACGACATCTTCAATATCTTTGTTTTTTGCTTTTGCCACAGCGCGAAGATTATCAATGACAGGCGCTTCGATGTCGATGCAGCCTACCGCTTCTGGACCTACTGCGATCTTATCCATGTACATATCAGGTGCATTCAGCAGGTTGCCATGATCTGCAACCGCAATAACAGCTAAGGCATTCCAGCCGCCGCTTGCCACAATATTTGTTCCTTCTAACGGATCAACAGCAACATCCACGCGGGGTCCGTATCCGTTCCCAAGCTTTTCCCCAATATAAAGCATTGGTGCTTCGTCCATTTCTCCCTCGCCAATGACCACTGTTCCTTTCATCGGAATGGTATCAAATACATCACGCATTGCACTTGTTGCAGCATCATCTGCTTCGTCTTTTAATCCTCTTCCCATCCAACGGGCAGATTTTAATGCGGCTGCTTCTGTCACCCGTACTAGTTCCATCGATAAACTTCTTTCCATTTTTGTCCAAATCTCCTCTCACAGTCAAAGCCTTACGAATTTTGAAGTTCTTCTATTTCTTGGTCATTCAGCTTTTCACGCCAGATGGTTGCACCCAAGCCTTCAAGCTTCTTCTCAAGCAAACTATATCCTCTGTCTATATGTTCAAGCCCTGTGATTTCGGTCACACCGTCTGCCATTAACCCTGCAACGACGAGACAAGCACCTGCACGAAGGTCACTTGCTTTGACCTTTGCTCCTTGAAGCTGCGTTTGCCCAGTTATAATGGCAGATCTACCTTCGACCTTCATGTTTGCACCCATTCGACGCAATTCGTCAATGTGTTTAAAGCGGGCTGAGTAGATCGTATCTGTGACCACACTCGTGCCTTTCGCCTTTGTTAAGAGCGCCGTCATCGGCTGCTGAAGGTCAGTCGGAAAGCCCGGATACACAAGGGTTTTGATATCGACAGGCTTGAGTCCTTCGTTTCTGCCAACGATCAGCATCTGATCGTTGCTCGTTTCAATGGTGAACCCCATTTCTCTAAGTTTCGCCGTAATTGATTCTAAATGAGTTGGGATCACATTATCAAGAACAACTTCATCTCCCATCGCAGCACCAGCAATTAAAAATGTGCCTGCTTCTATGCGGTCAGGGATGATGGAATGCTTACAGCCATGAAGAGATTCTACACCTTCGATTCGAATCACATCAGTACCCGCACCTTTGATTTTGGCTCCCATGCTTGCAAGCAGTGTCGCTACATCAATAATTTCGGGTTCTTTTGCGGCATTTTCAATCACCGTTTTTCCTTCAGCCAGTACGGCTGCCAGCATGATATTGATGGTCGCACCTACACTGACAACATCAAGGTAAATACGAGCTCCGACTAATTTTTCAGCGCGCAAATAAATCGCACCCTGCTCGTTTGTCACCTCGGCACCAAGTGCTTCAAAGCCTTTGATATGCTGATCGATCGGCCTAGGTCCTAAGTGACATCCTCCTGGCAGTCCGATGACAGCCTGCTTGAACCTGCCGAGCATGGCTCCCATTAAATAATAGGATGCACGCAGTTTCTTCACCTTTCCATTAGGAAGCGGCATACTGATCATGGAAGAAGGATTGACGATCATTTCACCTTTTTCAAACGTAACCTTTCCGCCAATCTCTTCTAACAGATCTCGTAATGTGTCAATATCTGAAATATGCGGAAGGCCCTCAATGGTTACTGGAGAATCAGCGAGAATCGTGGCAGGAATCAGTGCCACTGCACTATTTTTCGCACCACTAATATGTACGGTCCCGCGCAAAGGGTCACCGCCGGCAATGTTTAACTTTTCCATATTTGTCTCCCTTCTTAAAGAAGATCACTGTTGGAGTTATACTGTTTGTGGATGTCGCGCTTTAAAAGGTCTTGTCCAAAATTTAGCCAATATCAAGAGAAAGAATACAGGTTAAACGAAATTTGTCGGAAGAAAAATAATCGAAGCTTTGCGAGGCTGTGATGTTCTCTTCTTTGCACAAAACATTTCTTAGCGTTTTTAAGGAAAACTGCGGCAAACGGGAGACAATCCCGCCTGCCACAATCACTTATTTATTCCAGTCTGCTAAAAATTGCTCAATGCCTGCATCCGTTAACGGGTGTTTTGTCAGCTGCTTGATGACTTTCAGCGGCATTGTGCCGATATGAGCACCTCTAAGCGCAGCTTCTGTCACGTGCTGCGGGTGACGAATGGATGCAGCAATGATTTGTGTATCTAATCCGTGAACATCAAAAATGGTTTTCACTTCGCTGATGAGATCGAGACCATTTTGGCCAATGTCATCTAAGCGGCCGAGGAATGGAGAGACATACGTTGCACCAGCTCTAGCTGCAAGCAATGCCTGGTTTGCACTAAAAATCAAAGTGACGTTTGTTTTAATACCAAGGTCTGTTAACGCTTTGACAGCTTTAAGGCCATCTGTTGTCATCGGTACTTTGACCGTGATATTTGGTGCGATGGCAGCAAGCTCTTTTCCTTCTTCAATCATTTCCTCTGCTTTAAGGGAAATCACTTCTGCACTGACAGAACCTGATACGACGTCAGTGATTTCGCGAAGACGGTCGTGGAATGATACGTCCTTTTCTTTCGCTACTAAACTAGGGTTTGTTGTGACGCCTGCTAAAATGCCAAGCTCGTGCGCCTCTTTGATGTCTGCGATATTCGCTGTATCTACGAAAAATAACATAACCGTGCCACTCTCCTATCAATAAATTGTCTGAAATGTAAATTTTGATTGCGCTTTCTCAAGATATGGAGAAAACCGCCTGTGACTCAGGCGGCTTTCGGTTCTCATCAAATTATGCTTGGTTAGAAGAACCAAATTCGCGCATTTTGCCGATAACAGTCGCTTTAATTGCGTCACGAGCTGGTCCAAGATATTTACGTGGATCATACTCTTCTGTTTTTGCAGCAAGTGTTTCGCGTACTGCTTTCGCAGAAGCAATTTGGTTTTCAGTGTTTACATTTATTTTTGCTGTACCAAGTGAAATTGAACGCTTGATGTCAGCAGTTGGGATACCTGTTCCGCCATGAAGAACAAGTGGAAGGCCTGTCATTTTACCAATTTCTTCCATTTCAGCGAAACCAAGGTTTGGTTCACCTTTGTATGGACCATGAACTGAACCTAGTGCAGGTGCAAGGCAGTCAATGCCAGTGCGTTCTACAAGCTCTTGGCATTCTTTTGGATCAGCATAAATAACGCCCTCAGCGATGACGTCGTCTTCTTGTCCGCCAACAGTCCCAAGCTCAGCTTCTACAGATACACCATGGAAATGTGCAAGCTCAACTACTTTCGCAGTTGTTGCTACGTTCTCATCGAATGGGTGGTGAGAAGCGTCGATCATGACAGAAGTAAATCCTGCATGGATTGCTTTTGCACAAGATTCAAAGCTTGAACCGTGATCTAAATGAATCGCAACAGGAACTGTTACATTATATTCTTCGATTAACGCTTTAACCATTGCGACAACTGTTTTGAAGCCGCCCATGTAGCGTCCTGCCCCTTCAGATACTCCTAAGATAACTGGAGATTTCTCTTCTTCAGCAGCTTGTAAAATCGCTTGCGTGAATTCTAAATTATTTAAGTTAAACTGTCCAACAGCGTAACCTTTTTCCTTTGCGTCTTTCAACATTTCTGTCATTGAAACTAAAGGCATGATGAAAAATCCTCCCTATGTAGCTAATTTGCTTACTAAAAAAAGCTCTCCACCCTAGCATGACCAGAATTTCTCGCCATATGTAAACTTTCAAAGTCAGATCGCTTTCTTCTTCTTATCTAGGATACCAATTATTCGACAAATCGGCAACAGAATGACTCGATTCAATCATTTCCATCTAACCATTTGTTTCGAGCGGCAAGTATTCTTTGACAGCATCTCGGATTTCATCAATATCAAATGGTTTCGCAAAGTGAGTCAATGCACCGAGTTCTTTTGATTCTTGGATCATGTCTAATTCGCCATAGGCTGTCATAATGATGACACGGATGTCTTCATCAATTAATTTCATGCGTTTTAAAATTTCAATACCATCCATTCCGGGAATCTTCATATCAAGCAGGACAAGGTTTGGTCTATGATTTTTCACAATATCTAACGCCTGAAGTCCATTGGCTGCTTGGAAGGTTTGATAGCCTTCTTTATGAAACACTTCATTCAATAATATTCTAATACCGTATTGATCATCGACAATTAAAATTTTCTCATTCATCTGTTACACCCCATTGCTTTCATTTTTCGCCATAAAAAGAGCTGTTGTTAAATAATTCTGTTTGATTTTCACATTTCCTTTATTTATAATAGTTTACTTTACGACATTTTCTGAGCATTTTTCCTAATATTCTCTTTATATTCTATTATAAAATGATCTGACCGAAGGAGGAAATCAGTCTTGTTAAAAATTTTCACGACCCAGTTATCAGGTATTTTTTCACGTATTGGAGAAAAGCAGGCTGAAGCGATCGAGGATGGTGCACGCCTTCTTGCACAAGCCGTTGTCAGTGGACATGCTGTTTATTTTCACGGAAAGAATGAACTGGCTGCTGTAGCCCTAGAGGCAACTGAAAGCAAGGAGCCATTTCCAGGTGCGAAAGTACTGCCGCTTGATCAAACGGAGCGCAGCTTGCTTCATCCAAGTGACAGGGTGCTGCTATTTTATTCAGACCCAGAAGACGAGGAGATTCAATCTCTTGTAAAAGAGCTGCACGCTCAAGGTACGCCCATTGTTGGTGTCGGTCCAGCACAAAAGGAGCCGTCCATGATTGAAGAGCATTGTGATGTCCACATTGATTTTCAGCTCAAGAAACCGCTTGTGCCCGCTGATGACGGAACAAGGTTCGGTTATCCTGCTTTAATGACATGCTTATACGTCTACCACGCTCTATCGTTTACTGTGAAAGAAATCGTTGAGGAATATGAATAAAAAAACTGCCGAGAAGATCATATTCTCGGCAGTTTTTGATTTATTTTGATTCAGATGCTTGCAGTGAAGCACCAACGAAATCTCTAAATAATGGCTGTGGTCTTGTCGGTCTTGAGACGAATTCTGGGTGGAACTGAGAAGCAAGGAACCAAGGATGATCCTTCAGCTCGATAATTTCAACAAGACGTCCGTCTGGGCTTGTACCAGAGAAGACAAAGCCTGCGGCTTCCATTTGCTGTCTGAATTCATTATTAAACTCATAGCGATGACGGTGGCGTTCGTAGACCACTTCGTCATTGTATGCAGCAAATGCTTTTGAGTCTTCATTTAATTTACATGGATACAGACCAAGACGAAGTGTTCCGCCTAGATCATCTACATCCTTCTGTTCTGGGAGAAGGTCAATGATTGGGAATGCTGTTTCAGGATCAATTTCCGCTGAATGAGCTCCCTCAAGGCCTAGTACGTTTCTCGCATATTCGATCGACGCAACTTGCATTCCTAAGCAGATTCCGAAGAATGGCACTTTGTTTTCACGGGCATATTGTGTAGCAATGATTTTCCCTTCCACTCCGCGGTCTCCGAAGCCTCCAGGAACGATGATGCCGTCTACATCTTGCGCGAAATCAGCCATATTTTCTGCTGTCACTTCTTCTGCATTGATCCATTTGATTTGAACGTCTGCATCAAATGCATAACCAGCATGGCGAAGTGATTCAACGACAGAAATGTATGCATCTTGCAGTTCAACATATTTTCCTACTAGACCAATTGTGACTTGTTTTGAGAGATTTTGTACTTTATCGACTAGCGCTGTCCACTCCGTCATGTCTGCATCTTGGCAGTCAAGTTTCATATGTTCACATACAAGCTTGTCTAGTCCTTGTTTTTGTAAATCAAGCGGAATAGAGTACAGCGTGTCTGCATCCTGACATTCGATAACAGCTTTTGTATCAATATCACAGAATAACGCAATTTTGTCCTTCATGTCTTGGGTCATTGGCATTTCAGTTCTGACCACAATAACGTTTGGCTGGATACCAAGGCTGCGGAGTTCTTTTACACTATGCTGTGTTGGTTTTGTTTTCAGTTCACCTGCTGCTCGGATGTAAGGAACAAGGGTACAATGAATGTACATCACGTTTTCACGGCCAATGTCACTCTTCATTTGACGAATCGCTTCAAGGAAAGGAAGGGATTCGATGTCTCCTACTGTTCCGCCGATTTCTGTAATGACCACATCTGCACCTGTTTCTTTTCCGGCACGGTACACGCGATCTTTGATTTCATTTGTAATATGAGGAATAACCTGTACGGTTCCGCCTAAATAGTCGCCTCGGCGCTCTTTCTTCAGAACAGTAGAGTAGATTTTACCCGTTGTGACGTTGCTGTACTTATTTAAGTTAATATCAATGAAGCGCTCGTAGTGACCTAAGTCAAGGTCTGTTTCAGCACCGTCATCTGTGACGAAGACCTCACCGTGCTGATATGGACTCATCGTCCCTGGGTCTACGTTGATATATGGATCGAATTTTTGAATGGTGACATCCATCCCTCTATTTTTCAGAAGGCGGCCTAACGATGCAGCCGTGATCCCTTTTCCAAGTGAGGAAACAACTCCTCCTGTTACAAAAATATACTTTGTCATTTCGTATGCTCCTCTCTTTTTTACCCTTGCATGACTAGACATGCACAGCTTCATCCTTTTTAGAGTGTATCCCTAAATCTCTTGAAAAATAAGAAAGCTCCCTTTCAAATAAATGAAAGGGAGCGTAAATGAACGTATCTTTACGTACTCTTTTTAGAGAGCCCAAAATACATACTACATAGTTCGCTCTCGAAAGTCAAGACGGTTTTGTCCTGTTTTGAGGACCGGTTTGTGAGGGTTATTTTTCTTCCTTATTATCGTCTAAATCGTCTTCGTCAATTTCTGTTAAGCCGTCATCATCTTCGTCGTCATCGTCTTCGTCGAAGTCTTCTATATCTTCGTCAATTTCCTCATCATCGTCTAGGTCGAGATCATCGTCGTCTTCAACAAGATCAAGATCTTCTTCAAGCTCTTCGATTTCTTCTTCCTCTTCAATTTCATCGAAGTCTTCTTCAACGACAGCTGCTTTTGTTTTTTTCTTTTTCGCTTTTGTTTTCACAGCTGGCTGAACTTCTTCTTCGATTTGATCAACTGGATACCAGCTGCGAAGTCCCCATCTCTGATCACCTAACGAAATAAAGCGGCCATCTATATTTAAGTCTGTATAAAATTGAGCAAGTCGATCATCAAGATCAGATTTTTGTATCCCTTGTAAACGGACCATTTCATCTATTAACTCGGAAAACGTAATCGGTGTTTTGCTGTCTCTGAAAATTTCATATGCAAGTTCAACTAAAGACATGTGCTTGAGCTGCTCCTGTGAGTATTCTTTCAAACTCAAGGTCAGACACTCCCTTTCTATTACATGTATGTATCCATTTATCAGTGAAATAATAAGTGTTTATCCCTTATTTTTACGACAAACCATACCTCTCATTATAAACAAATTAGAGGAGTTTATGCCACCTTTAATCATGTTAATTTTTGATTTTTTCTCATGGGGCGCACCATCTGCGTGAAATTGGTCTGGCTTTTGTGTACGGTATGCTTTTTGTCTTTTAGTTTGTCCATCTCTATTTTAAAACTGGATTCTCTGAATGAATAAGATAACGATAGCAATCGTACATACCATTCCCGCAGGCATGAGGACAAATAGTTTTCTGCGGCTGTTTTCTTTTTCTTCCTTCTTTTTTGGAGACTTTGAAAGCTCTGTGGAGACCATAATCCATATGATCATCGTGACTAATCCTAAAATACCCATAAATGTTGTGTTCATTATGATAACCTCCATATTGATACTTTTGCACATTTTATCATATTGATAAGGTAGCATGGGACAATATTGGAAATGATTTCACATTTAAGAACTGATTATCGCACCAAAACAGACCACCTCACGTCAGGTGGTCTTTGCTTGGTTTCTACATATCTAGCAGTTTGCGCGAGATGACTAGGCGCTGGATTTCTTGTGTGCCTTCATAAATTTGAGTGATTTTCGCATCTCGCATGTATCGTTCGACTGGGTAATCCTTTGTATAACCGTAGCCGCCGAAGATTTGAACGGCTTCTGTTGTTACTTTCATGGCTGTATCTCCAGCAAAGAGCTTTGACATAGCTGATTCCTTTCCATACGGAAACCCTTTCGTTTCAAGCCATGCTGCCTGATAAGTAAGCAGCCTGGAGGCTTCAATTGCAGTTGCCATATCTGCCAGCTTAAAAGCGATCCCTTGCTGCTGTATGATTGGTTTGCCAAATTGCTTGCGCTCCTTCGCATAATGGACCGCCGCATCAAGAGCGCCTTGTGCAATCCCAACAGCCTGAGCAGCAATACCGTTTCTACCGCCATCGAGCGTCATCATGGCTATTTTGAATCCTTCTCCTTCTTGTCCGAGCCGGTTCCTTTCATGAATCCGGCAATCTTCAAATCGAATTTCAGTCGTTGGCGATGAGCGGATGCCCAGTTTGCTTTCCTTTTTGCCAACCGAGAACCCGGGGGTCTCTTTTTCTACAATAAAGGCGGTTGTATTTCGAGATGCAGCTTCTTGGTCTGTCACGGCAAACACAATATAATAATCCGCAATGCCGCCATTTGTAATAAAGATTTTCGCACCGTTCAGGACGTATTCACTGCCTGCCTTTACTGCCGTTGTCTTCATTCCACCGGCATCTGAACCTGAACCGCTCTCAGTGAGTGCATATGCCCCTACCTTCTGTCCTTCTGCAAGCGGCTTTAAATAGGTCTCCTTTTGTTCATCTGTTCCGAAAGTATAGATGGGCCACGAGGCGAGAGAGGTGTGAGCGGAGAGGGTGACACCTGTAGAGGCGCACACTCTTGAAAGCTCCTCAACTGCGATGACGTATGCTAAATAGTCACTGCCGATCCCGCCTACCTCTTCCGGCCAAGGGATACCCGTTAAACCGAGCTCCGCCATCTGGCGAAAAATAGCTGGATCATACGTTTCTGTCTCGTCCCGCTCTGCTGCTGTTGGCTCTACTTCATTTTTCGCAAAATCTCTCACCATTTTTCGGATCATTTCATGTTCATCACTTAATTGAAACTGCATCATGAGCCACCTCGTTTCATATTAGCTGTTTACAAATGACCAGCCTTTGAATTTCACTTGTTCCTTCGTAGATTTCACAAACTTTCGCATCACGAAAGTAACGTTCTGTTTGATAGCGATTCGTATAACCGTCCATGCCGAGCAATTGGATCGCTTCTGTACTGATCTCAACTGCCGTTTTAGACGCAAATAGCTTTGCCATTGATGCTTCCTTTGTGACCGGACGATTCGCCTCTTTATAAGAAGCCGCTTGATAAACGAGCAGCTTGGCTGCTTCAAGCTTCGCCGCCAAATCACCCAGCCGAATGGTCGTTTCTAGACCTGCTGGGTGCTGCTTTAAATACGTCACTGCTTCAGTTAAAGCGGCTTCTGCAATGCCGAGGCTTTGAGCCGAGATACCGATTCTCCCCGCATTTAAACTAGACATGGCTATGTGAAAGCCCTCTCCTTCTGCACCGAGCAGCTGCTGCTTTGGAATCCGCACACCATCAAAATGAAGCGTTACTGTTTTTGACCCGTGCAGTCCCATCTTTTTCTCATCTTTTCCGATCGTAAATCCTGGTGTATCTTTTTCGACAATGAACGCCGATATATTTTTTTTCGCAGAGGCAGGGTCTGTCACTGCAAAGACAAGATACAGTTCTGCTTCCCCGCCGCTTGTAATAAACATTTTCGTACCATTTAACACATAGTGGTCATCTGCCCGCTCCGCTCTTAACTGAATACTGGAGGCATCTGAGCCAGCCTTGGGTTCAGTCAGGCAAAATGCCCCCAGTTTCTGCCCGGATGCAAGCAGCGGAACATAGGATTTTTTTTGCTCATTCGTTCCAAAAACCAAAATAGGCATCGTCACAACAGATGTATGAACGGACACAATGACACCGATAGTCGCACTCACTTTGGATAATTCATGAATCGCAATGATATATGTTGTAAAATCTGCTCCTAAGCCTTGATACGAAGCTGGTATTGGAATTCCTAGAAAGCCTTGGCGTCCCATTTCAGCTAAAAGTGTTCTTGGGAACTGACCTTGTTCCATGGCTTCCACTTCAGGGAATACACGCTGTCTTGCAAATTCTGCTGCCTGTTCTCTCCAGAGACGCTGTTGATCCGTAAGCAAAACATCCATCTTGACTCCCCCTATGAGTGGTCGTGGTATGTGTAAAAACCTCTCATTGTCTTTTTGCCCAGCCAGCCTGCATTTACGTATTTTTTCAAAAGAGGACAAGGTCGGTATTTGCTATCCCCAAGTCCTTCATGAAGGGTATTCATAATAAATAAACATGTATCTAGTCCGATGAAATCAGCGAGACGAAGCGGCCCCATTGGGTGATTCATTCCAAGCGTCATGACCCCGTCAATGCTCTCTGCATCTGCCACGCCTTCATAAAGGGTGTAAATGGCTTCATTGATCATTGGCATCAATATGCGATTTGATACAAACCCTGGGAAGTCTTCCACTTCAATTGGGGTTTTATTTAATGTCTTTGCTGTTTCATAAACGATTTGATACGTGTCGTCACTTGTTTGCAGCGCTCGAATGACCTCAACCAGTTTCATGACAGGCACCGGATTCATAAAATGCATGCCAATCACTTGCTCCGGTCTCCCCGTAACAGCTGCTAATTCTGTGATTGACAAGGAAGATGTGTTTGTTGCAAATATCGTCTTCGCCTCTGCAAATTGATCAAGTGTTTCAAAGATTTGTTTCTTCACACTCATTTGTTCAGATACAGCTTCAATCACTAAATGAGCCTGCTGCACGTCCTTTAAATCTGTGGAAACGGCAAGCCGCTGCGTAATATCTCGGACTGCCTGATGGGCCAGCTTTCCTTTTTCTGCTCGTTTCGTCAGTTGTTTGGTCATGGAGGAAATGGCTCGATGAATCTGCTTTTCAGATGCATCATGCAGCAGGACTGTGTAGCCTGACTGAGCAAAAACTTGGGCAATGCCTGATCCCATTTGACCTGCTCCAACGACCATGACGGTCTCTTCTGTACTCATGACGATGAACGCCTCCCTTTTAATCTACCTTTATCATGATGGCATCTCCTTGACCGCCTCCACTGCAAATCGCCGCGATGCCAATGCCTCCGCCTCTTTGTTTCAATGCATGAATCAAGGTCAAGATGATACGTGTTCCGCTTGCCCCAATGGGATGACCAAGCGCAACTGCACCACCGTTGATATTCATTTTCCGCCGGTCCAGCCCGGTTATTTTTTCACATGCCAGCGCAACTGCTGAGAAGGCTTCATTGATTTCAAATAGATCGATATCTTCTAGACGCTTGCCTGTTTTCTGTAAAATTTTCTCGATGGCAAAGGCTGGTGTTTTCGGAAAATCCTTTGCCTCTACGGCTACCTGCGTATGCCCAAGCACGACTGCCATTGGCTTTACGTCATGCTGCTCCGCATATGTGTCTTTCATTAAAAGAAGCGTACTTGCTCCATCATTGACACCTGGTGCATTTCCAGCGGTAATGGTACCCGTTTGATCAAAAACAGGCATGAGCTTTGACAGTCGTTCATATGACGTATCACGCCGCGGGGATTCATCTTCTGTGATCAGCCGCTCTCCCGTTTTCGTCTTGACGGTGACTGGGGTGATTTCCTGTTGAAAAAAGCCGTTTTTCTGCGCTTCGATGGCCCGTTCATGACTTCTTAGTGCCCAAAGGTCTTGCTCTTCCCGCGTGATACCAAGCTCCTTTGCAGCCATGCTCCCATACTCACCCATATGAACGCCTGTAAATGAACAGGTTAATCCATCTAAAATCATCGCATCTTGTACCGCACCATCTCCCATTTTGTAGCCCCATCGCGCTTTTTTTAGCAAATAAGGTGCGTGTGACATGGACTCCATACCGCCTGCTACGATGACCTCAGCATCTCCAGCTCGAATGATTTGATCTGCTGTGCTCACACTGCGCATTCCTGATGCACAGACTTTATTGATAGTTTGCGTCGGAACGGACCATGGAAGATCAGCATTTCTTGCTGCTTGCCTTGAAGGAATCTGACCTTGTCCTCCCTGCAAAACACTTCCCATGATGACCTCATCCACAAAATGTGAATCCCGTACTCTTTCCAGCGCAGCTTTGATCGCTATTCCGCCTAGTTCTGCGGCAGTCAACCCACTGAAAGCACCGCCTAGTTTTCCAAATGGTGTTCTTGCTCCAGATACAATGACCGTCTTACTCATGTATGTCCCCTCCCGTTTGTTACCGCTTACATATTATCTAGGCAGCTGATGTACAGCGCCATGTATAAGCCGATGAATATCCTATTCATCGGCCTGTTTTGTTTACGAAACCTGCTTTCCAGCCTCACCAAACACTGATTTTTCAAGAAGTTCTGCGACATCAAATGTGCCTACCTGCTCCTCTACTTCCTTCGCCTTCGTGCCATCTCCCAGCATGGTGAGGCAATAAGGGCATCCTGAGCTGATGATGGACGGCTGCACCTGTAACGCCTGCTCCGTTCGGGCAGTGTTAATCCGGGTACCTGTCTCTTCTTCCATCCACATTAAGCCCCCGCCTGCACCGCAGCACATACCGGTTTCACGATGACGCTTCATTTCTCTCAGCGTCACACCAGGGATGGCTTTTAAAATGTCTCTCGGCGGATCATACACTTCGTTATATCTGCCTAGGTAGCAAGAGTCGTGGAAGGTAATCACTTCGTTCACTTCATGTACAGGCGTTATTTTCCCTTCTTTCACTAGCTCTGCCAGTAATTCTGTATGATGGTACACTTCTGCCTCAAGTCCGAAGTCTGGATACTCATTTTTAAATAAATTGTAGGCGTGCGGATCAATCGTGACGATCTTTGTGACCCCGTTTTTCTGGAATTCTTCAATATTTTTTGCAGCAAGCTCTTGGAATAAAAATTCGTTTCCAAGTCTTCTTGGTGTATCGCCTGAGTTTTTCTCTTTATTGCCTAGGATGGCAAAGGAGACCCCTGCTTCGTTGAGGAGCTTTGCAAAGGCAAGCGCAATTTTTTGGCTTCGATTGTCATATGCCCCCATTGAACCAACCCAGAATAAATAATCGAAGGTTTGATCTGCTTTTTTCAGCTCTTTTACTGTCGGCACATGCACATCTTCTCTCAGTTCACGCCAATTTTCTCTTTCTTTCCGGTTCAATCCCCACGGGTTCCCTTGGCGCTCAATGCTTGTCATGGCACGCTGTGCATCTGCATCCATTTTCCCTTCGGTCAGCACAAGATATCTGCGCATATCAATAATCTTGTCGACGTGTTCATTCATGACAGGGCATTGGTCTTCACAGTTTCGGCACGTCGTACATGCCCAAATTTCTTCTTCTGTAATGACCTCACCAATGAGAGAAGGATGATACATTGAGCTGGCCGCCGATTCCTCTGCACCTGCTCCTCTCGCCTGCAGCGCCAGCTGATTTCCTGTTGTCTGCCTGAAGGCAAGCTGCGGGACCCATGGTGTCTTCGATGTAATGGCGGCCCCTTTATTTGTTAAATGATCTCTTAACCTTAAAATTAAATCCATTGGAGACAGCATCTTCCCTGTTCCTGTTGCCGGGCACATATTTGTGCAGCGCCCGCATTCCACACAGGCGTAAAGGTCGATCAGCTGTGACTGACGGAAGTCTTCAATTTTTCCCACACCGAAGGTCTCTTGTGTCTCATCTTCAAAATCAATTTTTTGCAGCTTGCCTGGCGGGTCTAATCTGCTGGCAAATACATTCACCGGTCCTGCAATGAGGTGAGCGTGCTTTGACTGCGGGACATATACTAAGAATGTCAGCAAAATAAGGAGATGCACCCACCATGCGACATAAAAAACGACCGTTGCTGCAAGAGGTGAAATTCCGCCCAGCAAGAAAGCAATACTGGAGGCGATTGGCTCAGTTGGTGATAGAGAGTGTCCATGCCAAATGATGTTCATCCCGTTCCCCAGTAAGACTGTCAGCATCAAGCCGCCAATAAATAAAAGCACTAGACCTGATTTAAAGCCTCGTTTTAAACGGACAAGCTTCTCCACATACCTTCTATGGAATGCCCAAACAACAGCTACTAAAATGAGAAGTGTGACCACCTCTTGGAAAAAGGTAAAGACACCGTAAAGCGGACCTAAAGGGAGTCCGCTGCCCGGAACGAGTCCCTTCATAATAAAATCAAGGGCTCCGAACTGTACAAGAATAAACCCGTAGAAAAACAGCACATGAATGATGCCGCTCTTCTTGTCCTTTAACAGCTTCTTTTGCCCAAACACATTGACCCAAACACGCTCTAAGCGTCTCTTCATGTCTTGTTGAAATTCTTCTTTTTTACCAAGACGAATATACGCCGCTCGTGTTCGAATGAGATAAATAAACAAATACACAGCGTAAGCGGTCACCGCCGCAAATGCGATCAAGTTCATTATTAAAAGGCTATTCATCTTGCTCCCCCTTTCATTCCCCAAAAACCACTTTGTTCCGTTTCTATGTTGTACCTCTATCATAAATAATGAATGAGCATTCAGTCAATATTTTTTACACGTTTGGGTACACTATTGAAATATGCAAAAAAGGAGGAAGCTTCATGATCGCATTGATCATCCTACTCGTACTCATTGCCATCGTTTTTCTCGTGATGGTAGACCTTTATATGGGAAAGAAATATTTTTCTACCCGCGCTTTTGAACGGTCTTTTGATAAAACAAGCGGTGATGCAGCTTTTTATCATGATGGCGAACCATTTTTTGATCAGCTGCTCGCGGATATTCAACAGGCCTCTTCTTCTATTCATATGATGTTCTTTATTGTAAAGAACGACAAGATTGGCCAAAGGGTCTTACAAGCACTGAAAGCCAAAGCGGAACAAGGGGTTTCAGTCTTTTTGCTGACCGATCGACTAGGGTCCTATCCGTTTGATCAAAAGTCCATTGATATGCTAGAAAAAAGCGGCATCCAATTTTACTTTTTAAATAAGCCTCGTTTCCCTTTTTTGATTTATCGGTTAAACATGAGAAATCATCGTAAAATTACGGTGATTGATGGAAAGATTGGCTATATTGGCGGGTTTAATATTGGCGATGAATATGTTGGAAAAAATGGCCAGTTTGGCATTTGGAAAGATTATCATTTGCGCATGACAGGGCAAGTTGTCGCAGATCTCCAGCATGTGTTTTTGAATGATTTATACCGGTCATCTGGCATTCATCAGCTGCAATATGAGGTTTTTCCTGCTTTGGAACCGGGAACACTACAATGCACAACACGCGCGACTGCTGGTTTTTCTTTAGAAGCTTTGTTTCTCAAAGATATTCAGCAGGCGAGAAAGCAGATCATCATCTGTACGCCTTACTTTATTCCATCTGCCCCTCTTCTGAGTGCACTGCTTGATGCACGAGAGCGAGGTGTCACGGTTGAAATCATCATCCCAATGAAAGCGGATCATCCACTTGTCAAAGAGGCTGGATTTCATTATTTGAAGGACCTCATTGCCTCTGGCTGCCTTGTGTATCGTTTTTATAAAGGATTTTATCATGCGAAAGCCATTCTAATTGACCAGAGACGCTGTATGATTAGCACGGCAAATTTTGATAAACGCAGCTTGTTTCTAAATGAGGAAGTAGACGTGGCCATTGATGATGCCGGCTTTACTGCACACGTAGAGGAAAAAATTCGAGAGCACATGGAAGTGTCTGAGCTTATGACAGAGGAGAAATTGACCCAGCGTCCGCTTTTGTCACGTCCGCTGGAATGGGTTGGCGCCATGTTCTCGTACTTTTTATAAAGGAGATGACCTATGCGTTATCGATTTGGTTATGTATCCAATGCCGTCACCTTGTGGGAAGCTTCTCCTGCCAAGTCGCTGACCTTTGCAAGATACAGTAAGCTCTCAAAGGAAGAGAGAGAAGAGGCTTTATTGCGAATAACGAAAGCCAATCTCGTGAATACATTAAGAACGCTCTATTTCGCCATTGCCCATGATATCCCGCTTTACCGTTTTTCAAGTTCGATCGTCCCGCTCGCGACCCATCCCGATGTGCGCTGGGACTTTGTGACACCTTTTCAAAAGGAGTTTCTTGAAATTGGCGAGTTGGTGAAACGGCATGGGCTACGTGTGAGCTTTCACCCTAATCAATTTACCTTGTTTACTAGCCCAAAGCCTTCAATCACAGAAAATGCCGTGATCGATATGGCGTACCATTATCAAATGCTTGAAGCGATGAAGCTCGAAAAGGAAGGCTATATGAACATTCATGTGGGCGGTGCGTACGGTGATAAAGAATCGGCGCTTCAACGTTTTGATGACAATATCCAAAAGCTTCCGGCGCATATCAAGGCGAGAATGACGCTTGAGAATGATGACAAAACGTATACGTCGTTAGAAACCCTTGGTGTATGTGAAAAGCACGGTATTCCATTTGTTTTTGATTACCATCATCACGTTGCCAATAAAGATGACGATGCCGCGCTTGAAGACATCCTGCCAAGAATGTTCGACACTTGGACGAGCACTGGCATTCCGCCTAAAATCCATTTATCCTCACCTAAATCAGAAAAAGCCATACGCAGTCATGCAGATGGTGTAGATATGTCCTTTGTCTTACCGCTTTTTCATGCATTAAAACCGTATGGGCGTGATGTAGATTTTATGATTGAGGCGAAGTTAAAGGATCAGGCACTGCTCCGACTTGTCGAAGAGCTGTCTGCGATAAGAGGCAATAAGCGAACGGGCGGAGGAACCTTTGAGTGGAAATCATAGAGAAAGGTTTATCCCTGTGCAAACAGGGGTAACAAAGCTATTGTGAGAAAGTAATTAACAGGAGGATATGAAGATGTCTCAAATCTATTCAATCCAAATCGCTGCGAAAGCATTGAATTTACATAAGCTTATTTCTCTTTATCAAAAATGCCACCAGGCTCAACATCGTCTATATGTGTATTCTAAAAAAACAATGTGCAACATCAAGAACATCGTAGAGCTTGAAACCTTCAGGCTCACTCATTTAGAGTCTGACTACTTAATTGTCGTAGAGGGAAAAAAAGCGCAAGATCTCTTGCAGCCATTTGAAAAAGAGCAGGTTTCATAAAAAAGAGCAGCCCTCAGGCCGCTCTTTTGTTATATCCACTCTTTTGTCAACCAAACTTGTTTTGAAGCTGCATCCATTTTCACTTGTGCCCCGATTGGCATCGTAAGCATCGGGTGTGTATGGGCACAGTCAAAATCTGCGATGAGCGGTCTCTTTGTCTCTCCAAGCACCTCAAGTAAAATCTCGTAAGGTTCTTTTCCCGTTCCCTCATCATCAAACAGCTCATGTTTTCCCAAAAGAATACCTGATACCCGCTCAAACACTCCATTTACTTTCAATAAAGAGAAGTTTTTTTCTACAACCGAAGCGGTTTTCATGCAATCTTCAATAAGGAGGACGTCTCCGTTTTGAATGGCTGGCATGAACTCACTTCCCCATATGCCGTACATGGCATTCAGATTCCCGCCGATCAATCTGCCTTCTGCCTGTCCCTCTATGACGCACAGCCAATCGTTTGGACGCTGCTTTTTATCACGCGTCTTTTCTTCCCAATTGATTCGTTCATCCGTCCAAAAAGGTGGTTTTTTGACCTGATAAGGAATGGTTTGAGGCTGCATCAGGATGTCTTCGAACGACTGATATGTATAAGCGGCGAACGGTTCAAACTCTCCAAAAGATGGGACAAGCGCCGGTCCGTAGAATACAGGCAGTCCCGTTTTTTCGTAAGCGGCTAAAAGAATTGCTGTCGCATCTGAATAACCGATCATGATTTTCGGATGTTGCTTCAGCAGCGCAAAATCAAGATAAGGCAGCAAACTATTTGAATTTGTCCCGCCAATCATTGACATGACACACGCCAAGTCCTCTCTAGCCATTAGCTCATTCAGCTCATCGGCTCGTTCTTTAATTGTACCTGAACGGTAGTGATCCTCTTTCCCTGTTAATGATCCTGGTACCACAATGAATCCTTTTTGCTCAAGCCACTTCTTCGCCCGCTGATACCTAAGAGGCGAGGTCGCTGATGCAGGACTTGAAGGTGAAAAAATACCGATCTTATCTCCCTTTTGTAATCGCCGAAGCCCCTTCATTCCATCAGATCCTTCCTACACGAGTTTTTTCTATCCTAACAAAAAAAGCCCTTTATCAAAAGGGCTTTCAGATTTTTGACAAAGGGCTATAATGATCTTTATTTTAGTCCTTTATCTTTTTTCAGCGTGATAGAAAACCTTTGCAGTCTAGGAAGGACGAGCACTGGAGCGGAGCGAATTGAACATTCGTGAGCACCAGAGCGCAGGATTGACAACGAATGCGAGGGTTTGTCTACACGCTGAAAGCCCTTTATCAAAAGGGCTTTCTCTTTCTTCTTAATGACCAAACTGCGCTTCGTGCAGTCTGCTGTATACGCCGCCCATTTGGATTAAGTCTTGGTGGCGGCCTTGTTCTTGAATGCCTTCCTCTGTCACGACGATGATACGGTCGGCGTGTTTAATTGTCGCAAGGCGGTGGGCAATGACGAGCGTTGTCCGTCCGACAGCTAGTTCGCTCAGTGCATCCTGTATGGCTTTTTCTGTTTCTGTATCAAGTGCTGATGTGGCTTCATCTAGAATGAGAATGGACGGGTTTTTCAGGAACATCCGCGCAATCGACAGACGCTGCTTTTGACCACCTGACAGTTTGACGCCGCGCTCACCTATCACGGTATTTAACCCTTCTGGGAAACGCTGAACGAGTTCCTCTAAATGCGCACTTCTTACAGCCTCCCAAATCTCTGCATCACTGGCTTCTAGGTTACCGTACGCAATGTTTTCACGAATGGTGCCCGAGAATAAAAAGACATCCTGCTGCACAATACCGATCTGCTGCCTTAAAGAAGACAATGTCATAGACTTTGTGCTTACACCATCAATCGTGATCTCCCCTTCATCCACATCATAAAAACGAGGCAGCAGACTGCAAATGGTCGATTTCCCCGCTCCTGAAGGCCCGACAAACGCAACCGTTTCTCCTTGTTTGATCTTTAAATCGATATCCTTTAGCACATGGCTGTGTTCATCGTAGCCAAATGTCACGTTTCGATATTCAATTTCACCTTTCAGTCCGTATACATCACGTGCTCCCTCTGTATCCTTCACATCCGGCTCTGTTTCTAGTAAATCGACATAGCTTTTAAAGCCCGCAATGCCTTTTGGATACATTTCAATGACCGTGTTGATTTTATCAATCGGTCTAAATAAAACATTTGTGATCAGAACAAACGCGATAAAGCCACCTGCCGTTAATTGACCTTGCAGGACAAACCATGTACCTGCGAGAAGGACAAACAGTGTCACAAGACGTGTGAGAATGTAACTGATCGATCCATTGACCGACATAATTTTATAAGAAAGAAGCTTCGCTTTCCGAAAACGGTTGTTGTTTTCAGCAAAACGCTTTTTCTCGAAATGTTCATTGGCAAAGGCTTGAACAAGTCGAATGCCCCCGATATTGTTTTCAACCCTTGCATGAAAGTCTCCAATGTCATTATTGAGCTGTGTAATCGCCTTCGTCATCTTCTTATTAAAATGAAGGGCGAGCCAAATGATGACAGGCATGATGAGAAAGGTTAAAATGGCCAGCTGCCAGTTAATCATCAGCATGACTGCAAAGGCACCGAGAATCGTCATAATCGCTATAAACAAATCTTCAGGACCATGATGCGCCACTTCTCCAATGTACATGAGGTCGTTTGTCATCCGTGACATGAGCTTACCTGTTTTGTTGTTGTCAAAGAATTTAAAGGATAGGCGCTGGAAGTGATCAAACAGCTTCTTCCTCATATCTGTTTCAATATTAATGCCAAGCATATGCCCCCAATACGACACAATAAATTGCATAACTGAGCTGAGGGCATAAATGACAAACAGTGCAAGTGCCGTCCAGACAATGACTGTCCAGTTCCCTGTTGGCAACAAAGTATCAATGAAGTAGTTCACGATAAGCGGGAATCCCAGTTCCATCAATCCAACGGCAACAGCGCAAAAGAAATCTAAAAAGAACAGACCTCGATAGGGCCTGTAATAGGCGAAAAAGCGTTTTAGCATATGTAAAAGAACCTCATTTCCTCTATAATTGATAACCATTTTCAATTATAGAGGAATCCTCTTCAAAATACTAGATTAGGAAATGATTTCTTCGACTGGAAAGCCTCATAGCACACCAGAAAACAACCGAGCAAATGATTCCTTTAATCGCTCTTTTAAGCCTCTTTTATAAAAATGAACAGGCCCCATTTGCTCACATTCTTTCATATCTTCTTCATAATGGGCCATCAGCTGCTCAATGGGCTTTTTCGCGGCTGTAAAGACATTGACCTCAAAATTGAGCTGAAAGCTTCTCATATCCACATTTGCGGTACCGACAGAGGCAAGTTCTCCATCTGCGATCATCACTTTTTGATGCATGAAGCCCTTTTGATAGTGATACACTTTGATGCCCTCTTTTAGGAGCTCAGAAAAATAGGATCGTGTGGCGTATTGTGTGAGAAAGCCGTCATTGATCTCCGGAACCATCACCCGGACATCCACTCCTCTTGTCGCAGCAATTTTTAATGCTGTACGAAGGGATTCATTTGGGACAAAATAAGGTGTCGCAATCCAGACAAATTGTTTCGCATTTGAGATGAGTGCATCATATAAATCACTCATACTTTCTTTCATATCGGGTCCAGTCGGTACAACCTGAATGACATCCTCTCCCGTCACAGAGTGCGGCGTATGATACTTCGGATCATCAATTAATACTTCATCTGATACATACTCCCAGTCGAGCATAAAAACAGAGTGAAGGGTTTGAACAGCCTCACCCTTTAACATGGTATGCGTATCACGCCAAAAACCGATATTTTCATCACGTCCGACATATTCTTTTCCGACATTTAACCCGCCGACAAACCCTGTCTTCCCATCAATGATCACGATTTTGCGGTGATTTCGGAAATTGAATTTTTGATTAAAAAAACCATATTTTAAAGGCAGAAAAGGAGCGACCTTTACTCCTTCCTGCTTCAAGCGTTTAATATCTTTTCGGGAGAAGCGAATGCTGCCAGCCGCATCATAGATGAAGCGAACCTCTACCCCTTCTTTCGCTTTTTCTATCAGAATCTCCATCATCCGGTGCCCGAGGAAATCTGATTTGAACATGTAGTATTCTATATGGATGAACGATTTTGCCTTTTTTAATTCTTCAAATATACGGGGAAAAGTCTCCTCCCCATTCTTTAAAATGTCCATATCACTATTTGTGTTCACATGCATGCCTGTTGCTTTTTCTGTGTAATGAAAAAAAGTCCGCTGATTTTCGGTTAGACGCGATTCATCCGGCTTGCTCTCAAGCTCAGATATTCTGCGTAACTTTTCACGGTTGTACATTCTCTTTGATTTGAATAAATGACCTTTCACATAGAGCTGTCCTGAGAACAAATAAAACATATAGCCAATGATCGGGAAAAAGATCAGCACATACATCCATAACAACGTGTGCTGTGATGTACGGTTTTCTAGCATGAGTGAGATGATACTAAATAAAATAATGGCGATATAAACTGCCGCGTACAGCTGAATGCTCCACGCTGGCACAGGCCACCAATATACCACATATGCCCCGAATATCATAAAATATAAAAATAAAAATTCCAGTCTCCTCTTTTTCACATTCTCCGCCCTCATTCGTTTCTGTCTTTTTCTCTTCCATACCCTTTGCACAGCTTGTATGAAACGCACGGCCTATGCCTTTCTCCTAGCTTTTACAGACTTGGACCATTTGATCCGATATAATGGAGAAATATGTGATGGAAAGGAAGATTTGTTTATGCATACACCCTCTCCTTTAAAAAAGGGCGATCATATTCGTGTCATTGCTCCAAGCCGAAGTGCCAGCATTTTATCAGAAGATGGAATCTCTCAATCAAAAAAACGTTTAGAGACCTTAGGTTTCACTGTCTCTTTTGGAAAACACGCGTTTGAATGTGATCTTCATTCCTCGTTATCCATTGAACACCGCTTGTCTGATCTGCATGAGGCGTTCACAGATGATGAAGTCGACGGTATTTTGACAGCCATCGGAGGCTTCAATTGCAATGAACTCTTGCCTTACATTGATTACGACTTAATTCGTCAGCATCCTAAAGTTCTTTGCGGCTACAGTGATATCACCGCACTCGCAAGCGCCATTACCGCCAAATGTGATATGGTGACATACTCTGGACCCCATTTCTCCAGCTTCCAAATGGAGCAGGGGCAAGAGGAGCAGTCCGCTATGTTTCAAGCCTGCTTGATGAGCGGCGGTGAGCCATTTGATGTGATCCCTTCGACAAAGTGGAGTGATGATGCGTGGTATCTCGATCAAGCGAACAGGCAGTTTCATCCGACGAAATGGGGAATATATCAGGAAGGAACAGCTGAAGGCACCTTGTTTGGCGGAAACCTTTGTACACTGAACTTACTGCAAGGGACATCGTTTATGCCTCAAATCAAGGATGCCATCTTATTTGTAGAGGATGATGAGTTGGTCTTCCCTGAAATGTTCGCCAGAGACCTCACCTCCCTCATGCAGCATGCAGAATCAATCAAAGGGTTGATCATCGGACGCTTCCAAAAGAAATCCGAGATGACAGAGGAACATTTGAGGTTCATTTTAGATAAACATCCAATGCTCAAACACATCCCAGTGATCTACGATGTCGATATCGGACATACGCAGCCGGTCTTCACCTTACCGATTGGCGGAGACGTGAAGCTAGCGTGTAAAGATGGAGCCGTGCAGCTGCGCATTCTATCATAAAACAGAGCCAAAAAAGCACCCAAATAAACGGTGCTTTTTTCTATGCCACGATCTTTTATAAAATTTTTTCAGAAAAAAGTGATCCAACCCTCCATCCCCTTCGTTAAGTAGATGTAAAAAGAAAAGAGAGGAGGCAAAAACATGTTTTCTGATGTACTTAGTCAATTATTCGATTCTATTTCTAACATTATTAATACGCTTGGGTAATGTTCAACACCTGCTGTCCTTAGAAGATAGCGGGTGTTTTCTTATAAAAAAGCCCCACTCCTATAGTAGAGCGGGGCTTTTTTGTATTACATCTTTTCCGGTGCAGATACGCCAATTAGTTTTAATGCATTAGCAAGCGTGATTTGTGTTGCTTTCATGAGTGAAAGACGTGCTGTTGTTTTTGTTTCGTTTTCTACATCAATAACCTTCTCGGCATTGTAGAAGCTGTGAAGGGCTGATGCAAGGTCATAAATATAGTTCGTCACGCGGTGCGGAATGCGCTTTTCAGCTGCTTCTGCTACAACTTCTGGGAAGCTGCCAATGATTTTGAGAAGATCGTATTCTTTTTCCGATTGAATGTGAGAGAAATCTGCTTTTTCAAGGCTCGGCTTGTAGCCTTTTTCTTCACCTTGACGCAGCATGCTGCAAATTCTCGCATGCGCATATTGTGCGTAGTACACAGGGTTTTCGTTAGACGTAGAAATCGCTAAGTCTAGGTCAAAGTCCATGTGTGTCGCCGCACTTCTCATCGCAAAGAAATAACGAGTGGCATCTAGGCCTACTTCTTCAATCAGGTCACGCATGGTGACAGCTTTTCCTGTACGCTTACTCATTTTCATCTTTTCACCGTTTTTGTAAAGGTGAACGAGTTGAATGATTTCTACTTCGAGCTTGCCAGCTGGATATCCAAGTGCTTGAATCGCCGCTTTCATTCGGGGGATATAGCCGTGATGGTCCGCTCCCCAAATGTTAATGAGCTGGTCAAAGCCTCTGTCTAGTTTGTCTTTATGGTATGCGATGTCTGGAAGCAGGTAAGTGAAGCTGCCGTCTTTTTTAATCAGCACACGGTCCTTGTCATCACCAAAATCAGTTGAACGCAGCCATGTTGCACCGTCTTCTTCAAAGACATAGCCTTTTTCACGAAGTGTTTCCAGCGCTGGTTCGATTTTTCCGTTTTCATATAAAGAGGTTTCTGAATACCATACATCAAATGGAACACGGAAATTCTCAAGGTCTACACGCAATTTCTCTAATTCGTATTTTAATCCGTATTCACGGAAGAACTTCATCCGCTCTTCTTCTGGCTCATGCACGAAACGGTCACCAAATTCATACGCAAGCTTTTGCCCGATGCCTTTGATGTCTTCTCCTCTGTAGCCGTCTTCAGGCATCTCTTTTTCAAGACCGAGTGCCTCAAAGTAACGTACTTCTACAGATAAAGCGAGATTATTGATTTGATTCCCTGCATCGTTGATATAGTATTCACGGCTCACATCGAACCCTGCTTTATCAAGGATGTTGCAAAGGGAATCACCTACAGCTGCTCCGCGGGCATGTCCAAGGTGAAGGTCACCTGTTGGGTTGGCTGAGACGAATTCGACTTGCACCTTTTGACCGCCGCCTGTATTCGTTTCGCCATATGCCTCTTTTGCTTCAAGGACAGCTGGGATGAGCTTTGTTAAATACTGATTGTTCATATAAAAGTTAATGAATCCTGGACCTGCGATATCCACTTTTTCAATAGAAGCTTTCCCTTTATCAAACGCTTTGACAATGTCCTCTGCGATTTGGCGAGGTGCTTTTTTCGCAATGCGGGCAAGCTGCATCGCCATGTTGGTGGAGTAATCACCGTGAGTTTTGTCTTTCGGCACTTCTAAAAGGACATCTGGTACCTGGCTTTCATCAGCAAGTCCTGCTTTGACGACTGCCGCAATGATTTCTTCTTTTAACGCATCTTTGACCTGTTCTGCGATATTCATGAACGTAAATCCTCCTTATACGAAATCGATAATGTATGTAAATGCTTTTGATCTTCCCCTGTCAGCATATCGTACGTAATGTGCAGCAGTCCCTTGTCCACATCTAGATCAATGCCATGTGTGTGTACATCAAGCTGTAGTGTACCGAAGGGCATCGTGTAATGTGTGACGGTCGTTTCTCCGATGAGAAAGCGCTGCTTCATTTGAATGGCACCTGATCTCATGACAAAAATTTCTTTTTCACTCATTTTCACAACGGTTTTTACTTGACCCATTTCATGTTCTTCATGGTAAGTGAGATACGTTTTGTCATCCTTCTCTTGATACGTTCCAGTCGTGCGGAATTCGATCGTTTCAGCCGGCTCCGTCTCTGGTTTCATCACTGACTTGACATGAATTGAAATTTGGTTTTGTGTCATTTTGCACTTCCTTTGCTAAGACCCGTTTAACTAAAATAGTATACCATATTCATGATCGCCTATCATACCATCATTTCTCTTCTTCACGGCGATTAAACTTCGTTTTTGATCTTCCGCCATCCCTTTAGAAAAAAAGAAACAGGACACTCACTAATACCACCAATCCAGCCTTTACGCCCAAGTCTTTTCTGTTGATTAAATAAAAAAGAGCTTGTACGCCTGAACTTGCCAAAAATACCTGAAAAAAATCAAATGGCACGATTTGCGTCTGCTTACATACCACCTGCATGAATAACGCAATGGCCGTCAGATAGAAAAAGCCTCGATCCTGAAACAGCCCCATCATCTCTTCCTTTGCTTCCTTTTTCGAAGCAAAAACGGGCGGCTCAGCTTTGAGCTCTCGTTTCAGCGTGAGAATGCCTGCCGCTAACACACATAAAGCGAGAAGCACCATCAATATAGAAGAAAACATGAACTGCCTCCTTTTCCATGTAAAAAAAGAGCTTGTCCACATGAGATGACAAGCTCCTCTATCAAGGTGTTATTTCACAAATCCAAGCAGCATTTCGCGTAAAAGCTTGCTCGCTGTATTCGCTGTTTGGTCAGAATGATCATATACAGGTGCTACCTCAACAAGGTCTGCACCGACTACTTGGACATCAGAACCTGCAATCGCATGAATAGATGCAAGCAGCTCTTTTGATGTAATACCGCCAGCATCCACCGTGCCTGTACCAGGTGCATGAGCCGGGTCTAATACATCAATGTCGATCGTCACATAAACTGGACGCCCCTTCAGCTTTGGCAATACTTGCTTCAATGGCTCCAGCACTTCAAATTTAGAAATGTGCATGCCCGCTTCTTTTGCCCATTCAAATTCTTCCTTCATCCCAGAACGAATCCCGAAAGAGAACACATTCTCAGGTCCAATAAGTCCTGCTACTTTACGAATCGGTGTTGAATGAGACAGAGGCTCACCCTCATATTCCTCACGAAGATCCGTATGTGCGTCCATATGAATAATCGCCAAATCAGGGTATTTCTTATGCATCGCACGGAAAACCGGCCAAGACACAAGATGCTCACCGCCCATTCCTAATGGAAACTTCCCTTTTTCTAAAATGCTGTCGACATACTCTTCAATTAAGTCTAAGCTTTTCTGTGCATTTCCAAAAGGAAGCGGAATGTCACCGGCATCAAAGAATGGTACCTCGTGCAGTTCACGATCTAAATAAGGGCTGTATTCCTCTAATCCAATCGAAACTTCACGAATACGGTTTGGGCCAAAACGTGAGCCCGGTCTATAACTGACGGTCCAATCCATCGGCATACCGTATAAAATGACTTTTGCATCTTCCCATGTCGGATGACTTCCAATAAACACTTTTCCTGAATAAGCCTCGTCGAATCTCAAACAAGATTCCTCCTTTTACGCTTCAAAAAATGCGCAAACTGTCATTTGCGCATTTCCACTTCGCTTGATTTATTTGATTAAGTCACTCACAAATTTCGGCAGAACGAATGCCGCTTTGTGCAATTCTTTTGTGTAATATTTAGTCTCAATATCAAAGAAACGGCTGTCTTCTACAGCAAGTGGATCATATTTTTTTGAACCGATGGTAAATGTCCAAAGACCACTTGGATACGTTGGAATATTCGCTGTGTAAAGCTTCGTGATTGGGAAAATTTCTTTCACATCACGCTGTACATTTGTAATCAGCTCAGGTGTGAACCAAGGGTTGTCCGTTTGTGCCACGAAAATACCGTCTTCTTTAAGTGCTTTTGAGATTCCTGCGTAAAATCCTTTAGAGAACAGATTCACAGCTGGACCAACTGGTTCAGTTGAGTCCACCATGATGACATCATATTCGTTGTCAGCTTCGGCAATGTGCATAAAGCCGTCTCCGACTTTGACATCCACACGAGGATCGTCTAGTTTTCCAGCAATAGAAGGAAGGAATTTCTTCGAGTATTCGATGACTTTTCCATCAATATCAACAAGTGTCGCTTTCTTCACACTTGGGTGTTTGAGGATTTCACGAATGACACCGCCGTCTCCTCCGCCTACGACAAGAACATTTTCCGGGTTTGGATGAGTGAAAAGAGGAACATGTGCCACCATTTCGTGGTATACAAACTCATCTTTCTCAGATGTCATCACCATACCGTCTAAAAACAGCATATTGCCAAACTCTTCTGTTTCCACCATTTCTAAATGCTGAAAATCTGTTTGTTCTGTGTGAAGGGTTTTGTTCACCTTCAATGTAATACCAAAATTCTTCGTTTGCTTCTCTGTATACCAAAGTTCGCTCATTGTCCATCTTCCTCTCATCCAATAATAAACAAACATCTATTGTTAGCGCCTTTATCGGCTATGACTATATCGATTGTCCAAGAAAAAAGTATAGTGGATTCATATCAAATTGTAAAGAACCGCATGAGTTCTCTTCAATTTTAATGCACGCTCTTGCAATCATTTGTTTAAAACGGTTTTCTTTGTTCCATACTGATAAAAAACCGTCAAAATGGGGGCTTTGCATGGACACAATCATGAGTAATAAAAAAATCCGCATGACCGTGAAAACGATTCGAGCCTGTTTTTTTATCGGCTTGCTCGCTTTTCTATTTGCAGGCACTGTCTTTTTGACGATTCTTTTACTTGCCAAATGGCAAGGTGCCCCTTCCGTTCAAGTTCCCCAATCCACGACCATTTATGCAGCCGATGGTTCAAAGCTTGGAGAATCCAACTTTGGAGAAAAGAGATATTGGGTGCCATTAAAGGACATGTCCCCTCATATCAGGCAGGCAGCTGTAGCTGTAGAGGATAAAACCTTTTATGAGCATCATGGTTTTGATGTGAAACGGATGGCGGGTGCTGCAGTGGCTGATATTCGTGCCATGGCTAAGGTACAAGGAGCCAGCACGATCACCCAGCAATATGCACGAAACCTGTATTTAGATCATGATAAAACGTGGAAGCGGAAGTGGAATGAAGCCTTTTACACGATCCGCTTAGAGCAAAACTATACAAAAGATGAGATTTTAGAAGGATACTTGAACACCATTTATTATGGTCACGGAGCGTATGGCGTGGAAGCGGCGTCCCGTCTGTATTTCGGGAAAAAAGCGAAGAATTTGACCCTCGCCGAATCTGCCTTACTTGCCGGTATCCCAAAGGGCCCTTCTCTCTATTCGCCTTATGTGAATGAAGAGAAAGCCGGTGCAAGAAAGAATATGATTCTGAGGCAAATGCAAGATGACGGCATGATTACGAAAAAGGCAGCCGCTGAAGCTTCGAAAGAAAAACTGTCCTATCGCCCTTTGCAGCAGAAGCAGCTGCAAGCAAAGCAAGCCCCGTATTTTTATGATGATGTGATTCGTGAGTTGAAACAAAGCTTGGGGTTAACTGAGGAACAGATTGAAACCTATGGACTTCATATCCAAACGACTTTAAATCCAGAGTTACAGAAAATCGCAGAGAAGACGTTAAAAAACACGATGTATTCGAAATCAGACATCCAAATCGGCTTTACCGCTATCCATCCCCAAACAGGTCATGTACTCGCCCTCATCGGGGGAAGAGATTATGAGAAAAGTCCATTCAATCGGGTGACACAAGCGAAAAGACAGCCCGGTTCAACAATGAAACCTCTCCTCTATTACATTGCCTTGCAGAATGGGTTTACACCAGCAACCGTCATGCGCAGTGAAGAAACGGTTTTTGAGCTCGATGATCAAGGAAGCGGTGCTGCTTATTCACCAAGCAATTATCATGGCTATTACGCCAATGACGGCATTACCATGCTTCAAGCCTTGGCGCTGTCTGATAATATTTATGCCGTGAAAACCCATCTATTTTTAGGAATGGAGCAGCTTGTACGTGCTGGCAAAACATTTGGAATCAACGAAAAACTAGATCAAGTGCCATCACTTGCCCTTGGCACGTCCCCTGTCAAACCAATTGAAATGACCAATGCTTACGCCATGCTGGTCAACGGCGGAAAACGTGTCAAACCAACCTTTATTACGAAAGTAACGGACGCAAAAGGCAACGTGCTTTATGAAGAAAAACAAAAACGAGAGCAAGTCCTAGATGAAAAAGCAGCATTTATTACCACCGATATGATGTCAGGAATGTTCAATGATCAGTTAAACGGCTATACGAGTGTCACTGGCCGCACCATTATGAAGGATCTAACGCGAACATACGGAGGAAAATCGGGAACGACAGGAGCCGACAGCTGGATGATCGGCTTCTCTCCCCAGCTCGTCGCGGGTGTGTGGACGGGCTATGATAAAGGGCGCACCATTGACTCGGTCGAAGAAACAGCCTATGCAAAAAAGATATGGGCATCCTTTATGGAATCAGCCCTCTCGAAGCAGCCAGCCTCCTCCTTCATGCCGCCAGACGGTGTAAAAGGTGTGTATATCAATCCAAAAACCGGCGATCTCGCAGGCCCAGGATGTGAATCAAAGGTATTCACCTATTTTATAGAAGGAACGGAGCCGACAGGTGTCTGCTACGGTGCTGAGGACAAAGCCTCTGAACAAGATCCGGTTCAAGATCAAAAACCAAAGAAATGGTGGGAAAAGTGGCTGAAACGTTAAAAAAGGACATGAAAAACCCCGAGATCTGCATCTCGGGATTCTCCATGTCCTAGCTTTAACACCAGTTTACTCAAAAAACAGCTGGAATTGGTAGCGATCCGCCATTCTTCACAAAAATTTCACAATTATTCAGAGACAGACAATCCTTCTTTTAATTCATCTGTGGATGCTTCCCATAGTGCTTTATTATGACTCTTCAAGAAATCAGCCAGCACCTTTTTCGATACGTCATCCATATGACTGACGACGATTTTTCGCTTCATCGATTTATCCATTAAATTCACATGCTCTGGAAGCGACTTATACCCGCGGCGGATTGAACGGTCGACGGTCATTTCACAAGCCGTCACACCCGCATAATAAGGGCCATCTTCTCTGCGGTCAATGGTCACCCATACGAGCCAATACGGCTTTCCGTTCGGCACCTCTTCTTTGCTTTTCAAGAATTTAATTCCTTTTTCCACGGCACTTCTTGCATGCATCGCACCAATATCAATGACAGCTTCCTTTTCCTCTACGTCAATGATCACTGGCGAAATGTTATCAAGGCTGAGCGCACCCGCTCCAAAGCCCCCGTGTCCGTCGGTTGCATCTGTTTTTTTAATGATGTTAAAACCAATTGGTTTCTTTTTTTTACCTTCCATTCATTAGACCTCCTAAAGCAGCGGTTTCAAAATAAGATTAAACCAGTATATGATTTGATCCCGCATTCCGATCAATGGACCAAAAACAAACTGTCCTAGCGGCGTAATCACGAATATGAGAAAAATAATGATCCCATATTGTTCGAATTGCGTCATTTTCGCCCGGATACGGGGACTGACGACGTCCTCAATAATACGATACCCATCCAGCGGCGGAAGTGGCAATAGGTTAAATAGGAACAAAATGACATTCAAGTTAATAAAGATTAAGAAAAAATTATCGACGCCCGGCTCAAAGCGCATGAGCGACTCCCCGCCAAATTTCTGAAGAAGCACGTACACGAAAAAGCCTAGAAACGCCAACACCAAGTTACTTAATGGGCCAGCAATCGAGACGCAGATTCCTGCTAAGCGCGGTTTTTTAAAATGGTATCGATTCACCGGCACAGGTTTCGCCCAGCCAAACCCAGCGACAAAGATTAAAATCGTCCCGAATATATCGAGATGCTTCAGTGGATTTAGCGTGAGTCTCCCTTGGTTCTTAGCTGTCGGGTCTCCGAAACGATACGCAACATATGCATGCGCCAGCTCGTGCATCGTAAATGCAACAACAAGCGTAATAGCGACATATGGAATAAGTTCTAATGGATACACAAGAAATTGGTCCAAAGGCATGAATCCCTCTTTCTTTCTATACAATGATTTACTCCATTCAGTATACTATAAGAAGTCCCTTAAACTAAAGGGAAGCGTAGCACGAAAAGGAAAAAGGAGGTTTTCGCATTGCCGATTGTCACCGTTCAAATGCTAGAAGGAAGAACAGACGAGCAGAAAAGAGCTCTTGTGGAGAAAGTCACTGATGCTGTTGTTGAAACAACAGGCGCAGGTGCAGAAAAAGTCTCTGTCATTATTGAAGAAATGAAAAAAGAACACTATGCCGTAGCAGGAAAACGCATCAGCGACCTGTAAGCATAAAAAAGGACAAGCACATAGGTGTTTGTCCTTTTGTCTCTTATTTTATCTGTACCACGCTTTGTTACGGTTCACTTGATTTTTATGAGCCGCATCAAAGAAATCGACTGTGTAGGAATAATCATAGTTCATTAAGCAGACAATGCCGCTGCCTTGAGGGTCATGCGGTAAGCCAAAGTTATGACCGTATTCATGCGTAGCCGCTTTTGCGGTGTTCGCTGTTCCTTGATCAAGGTTAACGGCGAATGCACTTCCGCTCGGTGCACTATTGTATACATAAGCGATTCCGCCCGCATCAAAGTTTGGATTTGCTGTAAATCCAGTGACAAAATCGTATCCTCTGCCATCAAAGCTGCGCGAAAGGTTAGATAAAATTTGCTCTGCATTTGATCCTGAAGACGTCCAAGATCCTACGGCTTGTACGACAAAGTCCACATCATGATCACGGTTAAAGGTCACGTCCGCTTGCTCAATGATGCTGACAATCCGCGTCTGCCAGTCACTATATTTCGCACGATACTGCGCATCTGCTACAGCATAGACCGTTACTTTCTGACTGCCTGTACTTGCCTTTGTTGAAATAGAATCTCCTGTATTCGCCTTAAAGGTTCTAGAGCCTACCTGCTTACCAGACTCATCTAATACCTTTGTTTTCACATCTCGTTCAATTGGAGGTGCTTTCGTCAAATCTTTAAAATCGTTTGCCTTTGGCAACCCCTCACTAATATGTGTTTCGAACGGCGCATGACCATGATCATGCCCATGACCAGCACTCGCGACTGGTGCTGAAGCTGAACTTACTCCCGGTAACAAACTACCTACCAATAAAAATGACAAAAAGACTGAACGCTTTTTCATTCCTATCCCTCCTTTGATTTTCACAAGGTTATATATTCACTGAAAATTCACCATTTTCCTTCTATTCAGTCAAAAACAGGGAATTGGATACACAGAAAAAAAGTCGAAATACGTCATATTCACTAATTTTCCGGATATTTCAGCACACATTTCATCGGAAAATAGCGCTTTTGGTCTGGGTCTTACAAAACAAAAAAAGCCCTAAATGCTGGGCTTTTGCGAAACTAGTTCAATTCCTTCAATTGTTCAATATAAGCAAGAGCATCCTCAAATTCTTCGTCCGTATAGCGCTGCTTGCTTTTAATAGTGAAGACCTTTTCCTTTACCTCATCTTCTGGCAGGTCATCAAAGTATAAAATTGTGGAGACGAGCTCTAGGAAACGAGACGACTGCTCGTTCATCTGCTGCGTCAGTACTTTGAGGTCAGGCATGTCCACTTCACACTGATCGAGAAACTCTTTCCCATTGTCCGTCAGCGAATAGCGATATTGATAGTATCCGCCCTTTTTTTCCTTCATTTCGTCCAAGAATCCAAGGTTGCACAGCTCTTCAATTCTGAGTGTCAACTCCTCTGAATAGGGGCCATAAAAATGAAAATCGTATTTCTCATAAAAAGGCAAATCTAGCTTTTTTGCTATGTAAATCATCTTTTGCAGCTTCTTCCGTCCAACGATTTCCCCTGATTCAGAGAATACCTTCATCAACTTTGCATGCTCTTTCAACAAATTCCCGACATCTCCTTTTTCAGTACTTCCTTATCCCAATCCAAGCAGCTTCATGATCGCCTTCTTTTCTTCAGCTTTTTCCGACATATCTACAATTAAGTCCATCGGGAAATAAAGTTTATGATCGGTTCTTCGTTTACCGGAAATGGCGTCAACAATATCTGATTGTCTCGACAGCTCTTTAATATGACCACTTTGCGTCAAAAGGTGGATCGGCAGTCTCTCTTCTTCCTCCCCTGGTCTGTAGAAGTCGTAGGGCAAGTCAGAGGAAGAGTCGACGACTAAATAATAGTCAGGATCAATGCCTGCCTCCTTGAACAAGGCGGTCAGCTTGAAATATTTCGTCATTTCTTCATTCGGATTAAACTCTGTATATTGGAACAATCGGCGGTTCATAAAACGGCGGCACAAATCAGCCAGCACGTGATCTTCTTCGTCTTCCCACGCCTGAAAATAAAATAAGACAATGGATTCATCCAGCTTAATATAGTCCTCTGTGGTGACATTCCCCTCAAAGATCGAATAAAAATGAACAGGGGCATGTGTGAAAATATAGCCCGTTTCATGCAGCTCTTTTGCACGATGGAGAATTTTCGTTAAAATGACTTCCGCACTGCGTGTCACTGGGTGGAAATAAACTTGCCAGTACATTTGATAGCGGCTCATAATATAATCCTCGACCGCATGCATCCCGCTCTGCTTCATCACAATCTGATCTTCTCTCGGACGCATCACGCGCAAAATACGTTCCATATCAAAATGGCCGTAGCTGACGCCTGTATAGTAGGCATCACGCTGCAAATAGTCCATACGGTCGGCATCAATTTGACTTGAGATCAAACTGACCACCTGCTTGTTTTGATACGTTTTGGCAATCACTTCTGCCACATGCTTCGGGAAATCATCACTAACCCGGCGAAGCACTTCATTGACTTCGGTTTGCCCTAAAATAATATCTCTTGTAAACGATTCATGGTCTAAGTGGAAGACCTTTTCAAAGGAATGAGAAAATGGACCATGTCCGAGGTCATGAAGCAAGGCTGCACTCAGTACCAGCTCGCGTTCTCCCTCATCCCATTCCGGCCGACCTTTGAATACATCATCCACAATCCGTCTCACAATCTCGTATACACCGAGTGAATGATTGAAACGGCTGTGTTCTGCACCATGAAACGTCAAGTAAGTGGTTCCTAGCTGTTTAATTCGTCGCAGGCGCTGAAATTCTCTTGTTCCTATTAAATCCCATATTAATGCGTCCCGTACGTGAACATAACGGTGCACAGGATCTTTAAATACCTTTTCCTCAGATAATTTCCCTTTTGGATACGCCATCGTTTCGTCCCTCTTTTTTTAAGACGTGTTTCTATTATATCGGGTAACTTTCCCCGAAAACATCCTTGAATTTGCTGGTGAATGTGTTCTCAAAGATTGCACGGACGTAAAAAGCCCGACCTGACAGGGACGGACCTCTTTTTAGGTCGACTGAACACATTCAGTGACATTTATTTGACTTTTTTTTGAACCTTTTCGAGTAACTCATCTTCTGTTGGTGCGGATAATGGGCGATTGTTTACAAACGCAAAAGCCTTTTTTCGTCCTGGACCACAATAGGATTGACAGCCAATCTCAATTTTTGCATCAGGGTCAACCGATTTGAGTCGAGGCAGCAACGTCTTTAGGTTCGTCGCATCACAATCGTCACATACGCGAAACTCATTAGCCATGGTCTTACGCTTCCTTTCAATGATGAACTTCATTCTATATGAAACAGTTGGACAACCAAGAGTCATAATATACCACCCAACATTGTACATCGAAGCGGCTGGACTTGCAAGACGCATTGTAACCGCCGATACGCGCTTACATAAAAGCTAGTATTTTCCACTATCCTTTTAGCAAACTTGTATAAACTTTCTTGAACTTGGCTAATCTAATACCATCAAATCATATGGGGGTTTAAACATGTCAAAACAAAGACAAGATGCTTGGTCAGAGGAAGATGATCTCCTTTTGGCAGAAACCGTCTTACGTCACGTCAGAGAGGGCAGCACACAGCTGAATGCGTTTGAAGAAGTAGGAGACAAGCTGAACCGTACCTCAGCGGCATGCGGTTTTAGATGGAATGCTGTTGTGAGGCATCAATATGAAAAAGCGTTAGCCCTTGCCAAAAAGCAGCGAAAACAACGGATGCGCGCACTCGGCAATGGCCAGCCTGCAAAGAAACGATTACTCTATCAGCCGCAAGTAGAAGAAACGGTCACGCAAGAGGAATTCTCACAGGAGCTGGAACCAGCGCAGGAAGAAACGTTTGCACCAGCATCTGAAACAGCCGAGCAGCTTCAGTTTGTGGATCAAAGCTACAATGAAGAGTTAGCTAGTTTATCACATTTATTGTCACAAGCTTCTCATGTCGTAGAGAAAAAGCCAGAAGCCAATCCTTTTAGGCAGCAACAGGATTTAACCATCGAAGATGTCATTGATTTCTTGCGCCGCTATGAAGGTGATGGCCAGCAATCGTCTGCCTTACGCATGGAAAACAGCCGGTTAAAACGAGAAAACAACGAACTTTCACATAAAGTCACACAGCTAGAAGCGGAAGTGAAAAAGCTTGAAAAGGATCAGCTCACCATTCAAGAAGATTATGAAACACTTGTCAAAATCATGAACCGTGCAAGAAAACTAGTTTTGTTTGAAGAGGACGACACTGCCGCTCCAACCTTTAAAATGGACCGGAACGGCAACCTCGAAAAAATGGCAGAATAACAAAAAGTGCTCCCCATCTGCGGGAAGCACTTTTTTAAATGCCCAAAAATAGCATCACACTAAAAAGGACATTAATCAAAAAGACGAACATAAAAATATACCTGACTTGTCTCACCTGAAAATCACCAAATATAAAAAGATAAAGACCTGCGATGCCAAGTGTCAGTACAGGCTGAAGAAACGGCACCAAAAGCGAAATGCCGTAGCCGGCTCCCATGATGACAGGAAGCCATAGTAAATAGAGGTAACCGCCGTTTTTGGATTTCACCAGAACCCTTCCTTTCTTTTTACGAAAACACCTTTTCATTCCGCTCAATCATCCGCGTCATGTTTTTCTCAAATTCCAGTTGTTCTTCTGCGTTCAGTCCTGACGCTGTCAGCTGATCACTGAGCTTTTGAAGCTCTTCTAGTAAAAGACGCATAAGAAGCGCGCAATCAATTGGTTCTCCAGTTAATTCTGATAAAGACGCCATCGTATCTGGCTGTATATCAGGAAATACGGCCTTCACTTCTTCTCGTTTGTCTTTTAAGGCGGCGTCATAAAAACGGCGGATCAAGTCGGCACGTTCCCGCCCGCTTCCATCTGCACACAAATAAATTTGCACAGCGACTCCACCGCGTAATCTACGCTGAGAAATGCCTGCAAATTTCTTTCCATTGATGCTTAGATCATAACTGCCCGGACAATAAGAGCCGACAATCTCATAAGCTTCAATGTCCACCTCATACTTAGACAGCATCCGGCGGACCAATTCCACCATCGCATCATACCCGCGGTCAATATCAATGCCCTTCTTTTGTTCTGCAAAGATTAATGACACATTCAAGACACCTTCATCCAGCACCACAGCAAGGCCGCCTGAATTGCGTACAATGACGCGATAGCCCTCTTCCTCAAGCAGTTTCACGCCATCTTGCAGAAATGGAAGTCTTGTATCCTGAATCCCAAGCACAATCGTATTGTGATGTACCCAAGAACGCGCTGTCGCTGGTGAGAGACCCTTCCCAACCGACGCACAAAGCGTATCATCCATCGCAAAGGATTGCTTCGGGTCCACATAAAGACCGAGGCTCGATTGATCTATGATTCGCCATTTCGGCTGTGTCAGTAACTCAATAGGTTCATTTTTCATGTCCTGCATATCCTCTCGTTCATAAACTGTGTTTATTATAACATGGGATGAATGGAGGGAGAATGAGAGAGATATCATCAAAATAGCTCCATGACATTTGGCGTCACAGAGCGTTTCAGTTGGATGATTTGGTTTTACTTTTCAGTGATTCATGCATTCAAGCAGTGTGATCATTCAATGATACATCCCTCACTCACCCATTTCAGCAAGTTTCCAGTCATCAACTCAGCATGCTGAGGGTCCATTACACCAGCATCAACAATCCATACCTTTTTCTCATCTTCAACCAGCCGCATGAGAAGTACTTGTCCGCCGCCATCGTCGCCAATCGCCACATAGCCGCTTGCATATTGCTGGACTTCCCACGTTGCATTGCGTTCCGTAATGTCTTCAGTGCCGTATAGTAGGACATCGCCGCCAACGGAACATCCATTTGTCTGTTTCAGCAAGTTCTTATAAGCATCGGGCAGCACCATGTTTAGTTGGGATTCTGCCTCTTTGATGTGTTTTTCACTTGCTGGTTCGTTCATGTGCAGATGTGGGATTTGAGGTAAATTGATCATGTTGAAGAGCCTCCTCTATTTTAAGCTGCTGATTTTTCCATCACCCTTTTATACAAACGAAGGAGCATTTTTAAAAGAAAATAGAAAATGACCACATCAAGTATAAAACCCAACCATAGAAATTCAAAAGTATGATGTCCGTGCAGGACTAGCCAATCAATAGGGAAACCTCGATAATCAGCATCTGAGAAACAAACTCCTCTCATCAAAGCTGTTCCCATAACAATAAGAATACTGATACTTAATAACCAATTGGATGTTTTTATTTTTTCTAGTCTGTACACCCTTTCTATACAAAATTTGTAGATTATATCCTACCAATTAGTTAGTTTTTGTTCTTAAAAATTCTATGCTAATTCTATCAACTTTTATTTCAACAGTTTTATTCATTAATTCAGGGAAATCGATGAAATACTCATCTTCGTCAGTAAAAATTAAACCCGCATCAATTTTATCCTCTTTTAGCAAACCTCTTAAATAATATTCATATCCCGAATCAATACGTTCAATCTCTTTCTTCTCTATCGGAATTTCATGAATATTAAGCTCGTCTAATATAGTAAATCCTATTGAAACTGGATAACTTTTTCCTACTTCAATTTCATACGGACAAACATCAGCAAATCCTGTAAATTCTATTCCATTAATCTCAATTGTTGTTTCCTCCTCAATCTGAGGATCGAGTCTTTTAACAAAACAGTCGTATACCATAATAGCCCTCACTCTCTACTCTGATGGATTGATGACTGGAATATTTTCACCATTTATTGTCTTCCATATCTTTTTTCCACTTTGGGTATGGTAAGTCGTAATTTCATTTTTATTATTTGTACCTACAAATTCAAACTTAGCCTTACCACTTTTATTATTCCCCATAAATTTGACATACCCTGTCCTTATTTCACCTTTATATTGATACTTAACTTTGATGCCACTATTAATGACCACTTTTGCACCTTCAAGGTACTCGTTAGCATTTCTATATAGTCCTGAGAACTCTTTTCCATGTTTATCAAAATGCCCTTCTAATTTAGCACGATCCGCAAAAGCTGAAGGCAGCTTTTTTATATCCTTAGCCGTCTTTTCAACCCTCTTCACCGCATTCTTCCCTTGATCTATCTTAAAAACATATTTCCCAACCTTCACTATTTTCGTGATTGGGATAATAGAAGCTGCGGACAGAGCTTGGTCTGTGCTGCTGATGTTTTGGCTGGTTTCGGGGTCTTTGCCGGTGAAGGCTCGATAACCGTCGTAGATTCCGCTGTATTCTAGGATGATGTTTTCGGTGGTTGAGACGACTTCACCGTCTAATATGCGTTTGGCGTTTCCGCAGCTGCGGATTTGATTTTTTCTGTATCAGTTCCTTCAAAATATCCAATCACTTTATCGATTTGTATTGTGCCATCATAAAACTAACTTAGATAGAAAAAAGATGAGCGACATCTCTGTAAACTCACCTTTTCTATCACTTATTCTCATTTATTTTGAAAAGAATCTGGTCTGTCCAACTCATATTAGAGGTTTATTTAACGATACATTCAGGTGAAAATTTCACAAAAACAGAGTTTGAACCATCATCCATCATTCTTTTCAATTCCTTACCTAATGAATAATTAGAATTTGGTTCTGTTTGCAATATACAAACAATATTTCCACCCTCCCCTTGAGTTAGGCAGGTTAATTGTAAATATTCATTGTTATCATAAATAAAAGAAACGATGTAATCATAGAAATTATCTTCTATGTTGTCCTTATTTATTTCCTCCTTAAAAACTCTGATTATAGTTCCAGCCCAAATTCGAGTATCGTCTTCAATTTCACGAACAGATATCCAATCATTCCCAATCATTTCTATTACATCCTCTCTACTTAATTTTTAAATTATGACCACCAGATGCATCAGCAGGTTTAGTTTGTTTGAAATCAAAATCAACTTCTCCTTGATGCTTCCCCTTGTTATTTGTTTTTTCAAAACGACCATGCTGCGTATCTACTGAATATAAATCTCCAGTTTTAGGGTCTTTATATACATCCCTACTATTAATCTTACTTAATTTTGAATCTTTTATTAAGCCATTACTTTTAGCAACTTCTTGTACTTTTATTTTTACAGCTGCAACGCGCTCTGCTGGAGGCAATTTCACTAACGACTTTTCAAAATCTTTAGCCCCATTCCTCGCACTTCCAGCACTCTTCTCAACCCTCTTAGCTACCTTCTCCCCTTTAATAATTTTAAAAACATATTTCCCCACTTTAACAATGTTGGCACTTGGAACCATGTACACCCCGGATACTAAACGATCCATATCAGCGACTTTATCACCTGTTACAGGATCTCTTCCTGTAATCGCTCGAATGGCGTCGTTTATTCCTGTAAATTCAACCGCTGTATTTAAGATGTTTTGGGGTTGATCGCCTGTTTTTACATCTGACATCGGTTTAACGCTCTCAATTGTTACTTTGTTCTTTTCAGATATTCGTAACCGATACAGCATTCCGTCTCGCATGACCTCAACCGTTTTGGCATTTTCGAAGTTGATCTTTTTGTACTCATTTATATGATATACTTTTCCATTTAAGGTCACGGTCGTTTGATTGATTTTACTAGACGGCTTTTCGTGGACAACCGTCTCCACATTCGCCCGTTCTTTCTCACTCAGTTTCTTCAGCATGATCATCATCGGATTGTCTTTCGGGTTATCTATTTTGTCATTCAATCCACTGATGGTGCTGCTCACTTTTTCTTCTTTTCCATCTTTGAAAATAGACCCCTTTTGATAGGTGGTGATATCGATTTTTGGGCCGGTGAACATGGTGCTCAAGGTGTTTATGTATTGTTTTATTGTTTGAAGGGAGCTTTTTGTTTCTTGTAAAGCGCTTGTCTGCTCTCTGTCAAATGCATGAAGCAGGCCAATGGTTCTTGAGGTCTCGAGCCATGCTTTTTGATAGTTTTGCTGAAAAGCTGATTCTTCTACATTTGGCAAATGAACAATATGACCAATTCTGCCGATGGCATGGTTTACATCCGTTACAATCTCAGATATCGTGCCTCCGCTTTTTTTAGTCCTTGATCTAGTTCGTGTTCAATAAATGATTGTGAGATCAAGCCGTGCTGATTTGATTCAAGCGCATGAAGCGCCTGTTTTGTGCTTTTCAGCGCAGTGCTGTATTCCTCAATGACGACCTGAAAAAATTGCAGGAAGGGAATATGACATTCTGTATAAAAGGTGCGGATGGCTTGTCCCGCCTCTCCCTTTAGTGCACCATCGAGTGAAATGATATGATGAATTTGTTTTTCTAAAGAGCTGATTTGTTGTGACTGCTGCTTTAATATATTCAGCGTTTGGTCAATTCCGTTTATTAGCGCAAAGACGTCAAGGGTTTTCATTGCGTTCTCCTTTATTTTCTTTTACTGCTGGAGGCAAGCGCCTTGTCCGTTTCAATCATGGTGTTCACCGCTTGTTCTGTTTGTACAAGCTGTTTCTGAAGAATGCCTATGTAGGATGTACTTAATTCGTTCAACTGTTGGTTGATTTTTTCTAATGTGTCTGCTGCCAGGAGCTGGTTTCTCCCTTTGATGGTTGTTGGAAGTTTTGCATTCATTTGAGCGCCTGATTGTTTGGCCTGTTGTAAAACTCGATTGATTTCACTGGCATCTATTTTGATTTCTCTACTCATGTGACTTCCCTCTTTTTTCTTCCAATTGTTTCTGCTTTTCTTTCTCTATTTTTCTTTCAACAGAATGAATCTCATGTTCTAACGAATGGATCTCCGATTTTAGGTCACTGATTTTCTCATCAATTCGATTCACTAAATTGGTCAGCTGTACACTTTTTATCTCTTGACTGGCGGATGCCATCTCGTCTCGAATGTCATCAAACGTATCTGCAAGACGGCCAAACCATGTATGTGATGTCAGATCAGGATGAGTGATTTTCTTGTTAGCATCTGCCAGAACCGATTTTGCTTCTTTTATTTCTTTTCGACACATGTTGAGTTCGATGATTTGTTCTTTTTTTATGGATATGTCTGCCTTTAACGAATACAAGGCTGTTGTATAACCGATGACAGCTCCAGACATCGTCAAACACCTCTATTCCTCAAATAGTCCTCCGTTATGTTACCATTTCCTAGCACAAGAGGCATATGATTGAAAACGAATTCAACGAAAAATGAATCGTAGGTATTGGGTTTTTATACCTATTTCACACGCGCAAAAAAAGCTAGCTTCGTGTGAAAACGAAACTAGCTTTTTTGATCGTTACTATTATCGTGCTTGAGCTGCTGTGATAAGCGCAAGGTTGTAAACGTCTTCGGCATTACAGCCTCTTGAAAGATCGTTTACTGGCTGGTTTAAGCCTTGTAAGATTGGACCTACAGCTTCAAAGTTACCTAAGCGCTGTGCAATTTTGTAGCCGATGTTTCCAGCTTCTAGGCTAGGGAAAACAAATACGCTCGCATCACCTTTGATGACGGAATCTGGCGCTTTTTTCGCTGCTACTGAAGGAACGAAAGCTGCATCGAATTGAAATTCTCCATCAAGTACAAGCTCAGGTGCCTTTTCTTTTGCAATGCGAACTGCTTCAGATACTTTTTCTGTTTCGTCTGATTTTGCTGAGCCTTTTGTAGAGAAGCTAAGCATTGCCACACGTGGTTCGATGTCAAACATTTTGGCTGTGTTTGCACTTTCGATCGCAATTTCAGCTAGATCTTGGCTGTCTGGTGCAATGTTGATCGCACAATCAGCAAACACATATTGCTCTTCGCCGCGAGCCATGATGAAGACGCCAGATGTTTTCTTTACGCCTTCTTTTGTTTTAATGATTTGAAGTGCTGGGCGCACTGTGTCAGCAGTTGAGTGTGCTGCACCGCTCACAAGTCCGTCTGCAAGACCTTTGTACACAAGCATTGTACCGAAGTAGTTTTCATCTAGTAATGCTTTTCTTGCCTGCTCTTCTGTTGCTTTGCCTTTACGTCTTTCTACGAAAGCTTGTACAAGCTCTTCAAAACCTTCATATGTATGAGGATCATACACGTCAACACCATCAAGTGTAAGACCTAATTCTTTTGCTTTTGCTTCAACTTCTTGTTTTTTACCTACAACAATTGGCTGCAATACTTTGCCATCTGCTAGTTTTTGAACGGCTGTTAGAATGCGTTCGTCCATTCCCTCAGGAAAAACGATCTTTACTCCTTTACCTGCAACCTTTTCCTGAACTGTTGAAAAAATATCTGCCACTTATATACCCTCCTTGATTTTACAAAAAAAGCGTTCTCTTTTAAGCATACTCTTCTTCTACATAAATTCAAACTACCAACTTACATTATAGCGCTTACAAATTAAATTCTTATTTTTCAAACTAATTTAATCAATTTCCATAATAGCTGTTTTCGTCGTTCAAGTTTTGATCACATCTTCATTTGGACAAACTATGTTATAGTTGGAACAGATGGAAAACTGTAAATAGGAGTGAAATAAATGAGCGAACAACATACAACCAATGAAGCAGCTCAAACACTAGACGGCTGGTATGCACTGCATGATTTTAGAACCTTTGACTGGACAGCTTGGAAGCTGCTGACAAGTGATGAGCGCCAAGCGATTCTTCATGAGTTCACAGGTCTATTAGAAAAATGGAAAACAGCTGAGCACGATAAGGCTGGAAGCCAAACAATCTATAGTATTGTCGGCCAAAAAGCAGATATTATGCTCATGATTTTGCGTCCAACCATGGAAGAACTGGGTGAAATTGAACTTGAATTCAATAAAACACGACTAGCAGAGTTTACAATCCCAGCTTATTCGTACGTTTCAGTTGTGGAACTCAGCAACTACTTAGCTGGAGGCGGAGATGGCGGAGATCCTTACGAGAACCCGCATGTACGTGCGCGTCTATACCCAGAGCTCCCTTCTTCTCAATACGTGTGCTTCTATCCAATGGATAAAAGACGTTCTGGCAATGACAACTGGTACATGCTCTCCATGGATGAGCGTAAATCACTCATGAGAAGCCACGGCTTAATTGGCCGCAGTTATGCTGGGAAAGTAAAGCAGATCATTACAGGCTCCGTCGGTTTTGATGATTATGAGTGGGGCGTCACTCTTTTCGCTGACGATGTGCTTCAATTTAAAAAATTGGTTTATGAAATGCGCTTTGATGAAGTCAGTGCACGCTACGGCGAATTTGGTTCCTTCTTTGTCGGAAACCGATTAGCAAACGAGCAGCTGGCGTCTTATTTTCATGTATGATAAACTCTTAAGGCTTCGGATCTTTCCGAAGCCTTTTTATGTATTTTTTTTTAGAAAGGTGATCACATCATGAAAAACTTCCCCATCGCTATTTTCGCTTTAACGCTCGGTGCGTTTTCGATTGGCATGACTGAATTTGTCATTATGGGACTTTTGCCAAACGTCGCAAATGATCTCCATGTATCTATTTCTGCTTCAGGGCAGCTGATTACTGGATATGCACTTGGTGTCGCAGTTGGCGGACCTATTATAACATTATCAACTGGGAAAATGTTGAGGAAACGTCTTCTCATTCTATTAATGATCCTGTTCGTGGCGGGAAATGCTGTTGCCGCTGTATCGACCACTTACGGTCTATTAATGGCCTCACGTATTTTGACGTCATTTGCTCATGGAACCTTCTTTGGCGTCGGAGCCATAATGGCTGCGCGGCTTGTGCCTAAGGAGAAAAGTGCAAGTGCGATCAGCTTCATGTTTACAGGACTGACGGTCGCCAATGTACTGGGTGTGCCGTTTGGTACCTTCATCGGAAATCAATTTGGCTGGCGTATGTCGTTTCTTGTCATTGCCGTCATTGGTCTCATTTCCTTAATCGGTATCATCAGCTTAGTACCCAATCAATCGAAGGAAGAAGTACTGGATATTCGAAATGAAGTGTCTGTTTTGAAAAAGCCACAGGTACTCGTTTCTTTTGCAATGACGATCTTTGGTTTTGCAGGTGTGTTTACCGCCTTTACGTATATCAGCCCGATCCTGCTGCAAGTGACTGGTTTTCAGGAAAATGGGGTGACGCTCATCCTTGTTCTCTTCGGGCTTGGGGTCACTATTGGAAATTTAGTTGGCGGAAAGCTTGCCGATTGGAAGCTGATGCCGAGTATTATGGTGACACTGATCCTGCTGATGGCTGTCCTGTTATTGTTTACAATCACTTCCGAATTCAAAGTACCTGCTGTGCTGACCATTTTTGTTTGGGGAATCATTTCATTTATTCTTGTTCCTACCTTGCAATACCGCACGATGAACATGGCACATGAAGCACCGACACTCGCATCGACGCTTAGTCATTCTGCCTTTAATATTGGGAATGCTGGCGGTGCAGCGCTTGGCGGTCTCGCCATCGAACTTACACATTTACAGCTTGTACCGTTATTTGCTGCAGCTGTAACCTTCATTGGGCTCATCATCACGATCATGAGCTATCAGTCAGATAGACGAACAAAAAGGACCTGAGTTAGGTCCTTTTAGCGTGCAGACAAATCCTCACATTCGTTGTCAGGTCCTTTTTTATTTCATCACGGTCATTTCTGGCTCTTCTATTTGTTTCACACGTTCCTGTACTGGATGAGAAAAGGCGTGCTCGGACAAGACGATATGAGATACGGTTTTTGTAAACCCAGACACTGCCTGAATAAAGGCTTCAATTTCTTCAAGAGAAGCGACTGACAGCTTAATGAAAAAGCATGACTGTCCTGCCACTCGATAAGCAAAAAAAGCGCGTGGGTGCTGATTCATAAAAGCCACAAAACGTTGATACTCCCCGTTTAGCACTGTGACTTCCAGCAGGCAGTCAATCATAAGCCCTAATTTTTTATAATTGACCTGAACCGAATACCCTTCGATAATCCCTGCATCCTCTAATTTACGCACTCTTTCTGCTACCGCAGGTGCGGATAAATTGACTCGTTTGGACAATTCCCTCATAGACAAGCGGGCATCTTCTTTCAATTCATTTAAAATATGCACATCAACATCGGTGATTTTCATTCGTACCTCTCCTATCCGAAAGTCGTTCCATTTGAAAAGTATTTTATGATAATACTTATGATTCGAAATGTAAAATAAAACTAAATAATGGTAGAATTTATTTTAACGGAATTGAATGAAAAAGCAAGTATGGAGGGATCACCTGATGAAAGAATCTTTAGACAGCAAGGCTTCTAAAACGTTTCCCATCACACTTGCCATCGCGCTCACACTTGGCGTCTTTGCGGCGGGATCGGAAGAACTGGTGATTTCACCACTGCTGCCTGATTTATCAAACTCCTTTCAGCACTCTCTTGATATTCTCGCCCTTTCCATCAGCATTTATGGGTTAGCTGTGCTGGTTGGAGCCCCGCTGCTCGTTCCTTTAGGGGACCGGTATTCAAGGGAACTGTGTTTGATCATCGGGCTTTCTTTCTTTTTGATTGGAACCGTGATGTGTGCGGCTGCCCCGAATTTGGCAGTGTTTTTTGCTGGCCGTGCCATTTCTGGGCTGGCGACCGGTGTATTTGTGCCAACAGCCTATGCTCTTGTAGGCGACCGGGTTCCTTACGAATATCGAGGCAAGGTGATGGGACTCATTGTGTCGAGCTGGTCTCTTTCTCTTGTCCTTGGTGTACCAATTGGCGCCTTTATCGGTCAGAGTTTGAACTGGCGCTGGACATTTTGGATCTTCGCCATCATGAGTCTCGTTGTCCTGCTGCTCGTCATCCTTGAATCACGCAAACAAACCGCCACAGCGAATACAGGAACACCTCAAGCTAGGGAGAAAACTGGCTCTTTATGGGGAGCTTTGAAAATTGATCGTGTCCCCGCCTATTTGACCGTGACATTTTGTAATATGCTTGGATTTTATGGCATGTACTCGTTCTTAGGAGCTTATCTGCAAAGTTTGTTTTCTGGAGGACAATCGACGGCAGGACTTCTGATCATGGCTTACGGCGTCGGTTTTTCCATGAGTGTATTTACAGGAAAATTAGCTGACTGGTTTGGCAAAACTCGTTCTCTTTTCTTAGTGCTGGGCGGCATTACGCTCGTTCTCGCCTTACTTCCTTATGCTCCTTTCTCATGGACATTGCTGATTTTTGCCCTATTTATTTGGGGTGCCATGCAAAGTTTATCCGTCACGCTTTTGAGCACTGTTCTAAGTGACTGCTCCCAAACCCACCGAGGCAAAGTGATGGCTTTTTACAGTCTTGCGTCCAACCTTGCCGTTATGCTTGGTTCCGCTCTTATGGGACCTGTCTATGTCCATTTCGGCTATCATACGGTAGGGCTTGTATGTGCACTTATTACGCTTGTTGGTTTTCTCATTAGCTTCGCCAGCTATAAACGTGAACGAACCTTACAGCAGAAACATAAAAACACATTTGAAACGTAAGCTCAATTCACTGCACATCTAGGTATGTGCAGTTTTTTAGATCAATTTTTAATATCATCATAAAATACATTTTTTATAAATTTTGTTGACAATTGCCAATTTTATTTTTTATAATCTAGTAAAAATTTGAAAAAGATTGGATGGTAAACATGATCTTAAAGAATGATGTTTTTCATTTCAAAGAAGAGCCCATCGTTTCACCTAAGATGTTTACAGTCAATACACTAGGCCCTGAGGGGACAAGCAGTGAATATGCAGCAAAACATTTCATCTCTCATTCCACCACTACACTCGGCACTCATACGAAACTATCCCTTTACGACACGTTCGAAACTTGCATTGAACATACTCTCTCTAACGCACTCCAATACACTCTCGTTCCACACGCATACGAAGGAATCAAACACTTTTACATGAGACCTGACCTGCAGCTTTTACAAATTTTCAGATGTGACACACCCATGTATGGTTTGGCTGTCAGACCAGATTTCCCATTTCAAGAACAAATGCTCCACCATTTAAAAATTGTCTCTCACCCTGCACCTGTCAATTTGATTCAATATTTCATTCACCAAAATGCTGAATTTGAGCTGGTCAATTCTACAAGTACTGCCGCACAAAAAGTAAGAGACGGCGAATTTGATTTCGCTTTAACTAATGAGGTAGCCAGAGCCACATACGGCCTCACCTTCATTCGAACGTTTAAAAGCATCCCAATGAGCTGGTCCATATTCGGAAAAGGAGAGATATAATATGCAAACTGAACAAAAGACGCAAGAACGATATTTTCCTCAAGCCAAAAAAGTAGAATGGGAGAATGGTGTCACACAATATTCCACGGTCAGAGGTGATACGGAAGTGTTAATTTCATACGTCCCTCCTCACACGATCATAGAACCTCACGAGCATCACGAAGCACAAATCGGTATCGTATTAAAAGGCGAGCTTCAAATGACGGTCGGCCCATCGACCCAATTGCTCACCCCTTTAGAATTAGCCTATATCGCACCACCTTTTGTCCCTCACGGCGCATCTAACCTGACAGATGAAGAAGTGATTGCCATTGATATTAAGAGATTAAAAGATGGCGAGGAATATACGGCCCCTCCTACTTATTTCTTAGATATTTTCAAAACACGGGATTTACTCCCTGGCATGGAAGTCACCTTTTTTGTTGAGGATTGGATGGAGCTCATGATTGCCAACATTCCTGGAAATGGCGGTGAAATGCCTTTTCATAAACACCGCAATGAACAAATCGGCATTTGCATCAGCGGAGGTTATGATATGACCATTGAAGGCTTTACAGAGAAAATGGAATTTGGCACCACTTATTTCTGTGATCCAAAGGAAGATCATGGTGCGATAAATCCAAAGCCGGAAGCATCAAAGTCTATTAATCTCTTCTTCCCTCCCCGCTATAATCGGTTGAAGCCAAAAGCGTCTAAGGTGAAGAAATGAACCTCGACGGAAAAGTCGTCCTGATTACAGGAGGTGCATCAGGGATTGGGCTTGCCGCAGTCAAGCTTTTCCTTGAGCATGGAGCAAAAGTAGCAGTGGCTGACATCAATGAACAGAGCGGCAAACAACTCGTCGAATCATTGCCGCACGAGCATCTTGCGTTTTTCAAAACAGATATTACGAATGAGTCTGACTGTCAAAAAACCGTTCAGTTCGTGCTGAACCGTTTTGGAACAATTGATGTTTTGATTAACAATGCAGGCATCGAAATTGTCTCCCCCGTTCACGAGATGACGCTGGAGGATTGGAACCACATTGTACAGGTCAACCTGACGGGTGTATTTCTTATGAGTAAGCATGCATTGCCGCATATGCTTGAAAAGAAAAGCGGAAGTATTATCAATACAGGATCTGTCGGGGGTCTTGTCGGCTGGCCTGACATTCCTGCCTATAACGCAACAAAGGGCGGTGTCATCCAGCTAACCAAATCCATGGCGGTCGACTATGCCGCCCATCAAATCAGGGTGAACTGTATCGCCCCGGGCATTATTGATACGCCATTAAATGAAAAATCATTTTTAGACAATCATTCAGAAAGTCTTGAGGTTGTCAAAAAAGAAAAAGCAAAGGTGAACCCATTACTTCGTCTCGGAAAACCCGAAGAAATTGCGGGCGTCATGCTGTTTCTCGCCTCTGATCTATCCAGTTATATGACTGGAAGTGTTGTCACAGCAGATGGCGGTTACACCGCTAGATAAAAAGGAGTGCTTTCATTGAGTAAAAAAACCGTACTTGTCATTGCTGATCTGGGAGGATGCCCGCCCCATATGTTTTACGAAAGCGTGGCTGCATCGTATCATATCGTTTCTTATATCCCGAGACCCTTTGCTATTACAAAGGGACACGCTGAGCTAATCGAAAAATACTCCATTGCCGTCATCAAAGATCGAGATTATTTTGACACAAACCCTTCTTTTGAACACCCAGATTCTATTTACTGGGCACATGACGATTATCTGAAATCCGAGGAAGAGGTGGTGGACGACCTAGTTCGTGTGGCTTCCTTTTTCAAAGCGGATGCGATCACCACCAATAATGAATTATTCATTGCACCAATGGCAAAAGCCGCTGAGCGTCTTGGACTGCGCGGCGCTGGGGTAAAGGCAGCTGAATTAGCGCGTGATAAAAGTCAAATGAGGGCTGCATTCAACGCGGCTGGGGTCAAAGCAGTAAAAACTCAGCCTGTCACTACTTTAGCTGATTTCCAGCAAGCCATTGAACATATCGGGACACCGCTTATTTTAAAGCCTACATATTTAGCAAGCTCCATTGGCGTGACCCTTTTTCATGACCGAGCCGGCAGTGATGATCTCTTTTTAAACGTACAATCCTATTTGCAAACCATTCCCGTTCCAAACGCTGTGACGTATGAAGCTCCGTTTGTCGCTGAAACATACTTAGAGGGTGCTTACGAGGATTGGTATCAAGAGGACGGCTACGCTGATTATGTCAGTGTTGAAGGGTTAGTCGTTGAGGGTGAATATATCCCTTTTGTCATTCATGATAAGACCCCTCAAATCGGTTTTACAGAAACGGCTCATATTACTCCGTCGATCCTAGACAATGAAGCCCAGCAACTCATCATTGAGGCAGCAAAGAAGGCAAATGAAGGGCTAGGTCTTGAAAACTGTGCCACTCATACAGAAATCAAGCTCATGAAAAATCGAGAAACCGGATTAATCGAATCAGCAGCTAGATTTGCTGGCTGGAATATGATTCCGAATATCAAAAAGGTCTTTGGGGTAGATATGGCCAAGCTGCTGATTGATGTATTAGTCGATGGAAAAAAGGCTGATTTGCCAAAAGAACTGCTTTCTGGACATACGCATTATTTAGCAGACTGTCATTTATACCCTCAGCATTTCAAAGAGAGCGGACACATTCCGCCTGAGGTCACACACATCACCATTGATCATGTGCATATTCAGCAGGCCACTTTGGTTGGAGATACTGTCATCATCAGTGAATCCGTCCCACCTAAAGGGACCTTTGTGGACCTATCTTTATTTGAAGCATTTAATGGCATCGTGTCTCTTGAATTAAAAGGCTCGTCTTCTCAGGATGTTGCCGCATCCATCCGTAACATTCAGAAGCAGGCAGCCATTCAGTTAATGGATGAACTAGTGAAGGGATAGAAAGAGAGGGTAACGTGGTGAAGATCTTACCATCTAACATGATTGAACGGCTGCCAGAACAAAAATTTGGAACCGTATTTGAGAAAATTGCACATAAAACACAAAACGGAGCGAACATTGTGAACCTTGGTCAGGGAAATCCCGATCTTCCTACTCCTGCCCATATTGTGAGCGCCCTTCAAGAGGCAGCAGGCACTTTGCAATTTCAGCAATATGCTCCTTTTAGAGGCTTTGACTTTTTCAAGCAAGCCATTGCAGATTTCTACAGAAAGGAATTCGGCATTGAGGTTGACCCGCAGAAGGAGATTGCCCTTTTCAATGGGGGAAAAACAGGCCTTTATGTGATGAGTCAGTGCCTGCTTGATCCAGGGGACATTGCCCTTGTCCCCGATCCTGGATACCCAGAATATCATTCAGGCATCTTGATGGCGGACGCAAAGCCATACTGCATCCGACTGGAAGAGGAAAATGGCTATTTGCCGAATTTCCCGTCAATTGATCCAGACGTGTTAAAAAAGGCAAAGGTTCTTTTCTTAAATTATCCGAATAACCCTACAGGTGCTGTGGCAAGTGAAGCATTTTTTGAAGAGGCTGCGGAATTTGCCTCAGCTCACGGTCTGCATGTGATTCATGATTTTGCCTATGGTTCATTTCATTATGAGCAAAAACCAGTAAGCTTTCTAAAGGCACCTCTTGGAAAAAAAGTAGGCGTGGAATTATATTCTTTATCCAAAACATTCAATATGGCAGGATGGAGAGTCGCTTTTGCTGTAGGGAATGAGGACATCATTCATGCCATAAACGCCTTCCAAGATCATGTGTTTGTCAGTATGTATGGCGGATTTCAACAAGCCGCCACCATTGCCTTACAAAGTGATGACTGTCATATTCAATCCTTGAAAGAAGTCTACCTTGAACGAATGAATTTCTTCATCCGTCAAGCGGAGAAGCAGCTTGGATGGACCATTGAACGTCCAGCCGGCGCCTTTTATTTATGGGCTTCGATCCCTGATGATTTCGAGGATTCTCATGCTTTTGCCGACTATTTACTCGAGCATGCAGATGTCGTCGTGACGCCTGGGGGTGTATTTGGAGCACATGGAAGACGTCATGTCCGCATCTCAATGGTGGCGCCAATTGAACAGCTTGCCCTTTTTATCAATCGGCTCCATATACTGCCGATTCGCTTTCATCAAAAAACCCGCATATAGCGGGTTTTTCATATTTATATACTTTTCATCGAACCACCATCGACAGATATTTGCTGTCCGGTGACATAGGAGGCTTCCTCTGATGCGATAAAAGCGGCTAATGAAGCCATTTCACTCGCTGAACCTACTCTTTGCATCGGGATTCCTGACGCAACAGCTTTTACAGCTTCTTCGCGTGATAATGACTGTTGACGCATCATGTTTCCGATAAATTGTTCATACCGATCTGTAGCAATAAATCCTGGGTTTAAACAATTCACTGTGATTCCTGAGGGCGCAAGCTGTGTGGCTGCATTTTTACTAGCATTGATAATCGCTGCATTCATCATACTGTTCGTAAACATTTGGTCACCAGGTTCCTTCCAGAGGTTCCCGACAATTTGAATGATCCGGCCGTATTCATGTCTTTTCATCATCGCTGCCGCACGTTTCATCGTATCAATGTACGCAATGGCTTTCTGAGAAAATGCTGCCAGCATCTGCTCACTTTCACATGAATCAAAAGTATCTGGCTTCCCTCCTGGAATGTTATTAATCAACACATCCAGTCTGCCAAACTCGTTTTCTATTGCCGCAAAGGCCTCAGCCCGCACTCCTTCATGGGACATATCTCCACAGAAAAGAGACACCGGCTCTTTTGTTTCTGCCATACGCCCAATGTGCTGCTGCGCATCTTCTAGTGAGGATTGATTTCTAGAATTGATGATGACTTTTACATGGTCCTGGGCGGCAAGCTTTATGGCGATTGCCTTTCCAATCCCTGTACTTGCCCCTGTGACAAATGCAATTCTTTTAGACAAACTCATCCACATCCCTTTTCTACTCAACTTAGTAAACATACATAAAATGACACATATAGAATGTATTTCAACAAAAAAAGACCTTTCTCCTGCGAAAGGCCTCTGTTCTTTATTTAAATGTCGTTTCCCAATTAAATCCGATCGTCTCGTCATTCCATGCGATTCTCTTTTCATCTGGGTTTTTCGGGTCATAAGACTCTGTCGTGAAATACACAATTTGCAGCGGCGTCTCGCCTAGTACCCGGTAGCCATGTGCGACACCCTTTGGGATGAGGAGCAGCATTGGATTGTCTTCCCCCATATAATACACGTCGGTTTGACCCTTTGTAGGAGAATCCTCACGCAAATCGTATAAAACGACTTGGGCATGACCTGCTGGGAAAAACCAAACATCGTCTTGCTTTTCATGATAATGAAAGGCTTTGATCACTCCTGGAAAGCTTTTCGACCACGATGCCTGCCCAAAGCGTTTCAGCATCGGCTCATCATCTCGAATGAGCTCTGCAAAAAAGCCGCGATCATCACAATGTTTCATGAGTCTTTTCGTTTGTACACCATCAATCATGCTGATGCCATCTCCCTTCTTTCTGCAAATATTCGTGAAGTGCATCCTTCCAATGTCTTGGTTGCCAGCCTGTGGCTTCAATCGCTTGAAGGTCTAACACAGAATAGGCTGGACGAGGCGTTTGGAAGCCGTACTCTTCCGTGGAAATTGGCTCAATGGTCGTAGACAGGCCGCTTTTTGCGACAATTTCTGACGCAAAGTCAAACCAGGAACAGCTGTCTCGGTTACTGACATGGTAAATCCCTGCCTTCTGATCAAACAAATGAATGATTGCCTCTGCGACATCCTTTGTATAAGTAGGTGATCCTACTTGATCGTTCACGATGCGCAAATGATCCTTTGTTTCTGCGAGCCTAAGAATGGTATTCACAAAGTTATGTCCCTCATGTCCGTATAGCCACGATGTACGGATGATTTTCACTTCGTCTGACACGAGATGAATCAATTCCTCACCAAGCTTTTTACTTTTTCCATAAATGGTTTGAGGATCTGCTTGTGCATCGACTTGGTAAGGGCTGTCTGCTTGCCCGTCAAATACATAATCTGTACTGACATGTAACACATCAGCCCCCACGTTCTTTGCCTCCAGCGCTGTATAATAGGCGCCAATGCCATTGACAAGATACGCCTTTTCCGTTTCTGTTTCACATTGATCAACAGATGTATATGCTGCTGCACTGACAACAATATCAGGCTGAAAGTGTCTCATTGCGTGTCTGACTGCTTGCTGGTCTGCGATATTGAGCATACTCCTCGTTAAGGCAATGACGGTGATATCTTTTTCCTTGAGCTGTCTGCTCAATTCTTTCCCTAGTTGCCCGCCTGCACCGGTGATTAAAACTTTCATCCGTCACCCTTCTTCGCCCTGATCAAATTTGGCACAATACCAATTGATCGTTTTTTCAATACCTGCTTCAAATGACGTCTCCTGCGTCCAGCCGAGCTCCCGTTTCAGCTTACTGGCATCAATGGCATACCGTCTGTCATGCCCTTTTCGATCTTGAACAAACGCAATACGGTCATGACTGATCCCGAGCTGCGTCAGAATGGTCTGGGTCAAATCGAGATTCGTTTTCTCGTTGCCGCCGCCAATATTGTACACCTGCCCAGCTGTTCCGTTTTCAAGGACCCGCTTTACAGCTCTCGCATGATCCTCTACATACAGCCAATCGCGAATCTGCTGGCCGTCTCCATAAATCGGGATCTTTTCACCATTGATCGCTTTTCTAATAATAGTCGGTATTAATTTTTCTTCATGCTGATACGGTCCGTAGTTGTTGCTGCATCGTGTGATCATCGCGGGTAATTGGTGAGTGTGGATATAAGATTTCACAAGCAGATCTGAACTCGCCTTGCTTGCTGAATAAGGATTATTCGGTGAAAGTGGTGTTAGTTCTGTGAAAGCAGGATCATCCAGCTCCAAATCTCCATATACTTCGTCTGTTGAAATATGAATGAGTTTTTTCGCCTTTCCTTTTAAGACTGCCTCCAGCATACGATAGGTGCCGAGCACATTGGTTTGAATAAAGGGCTCAGCCGATTCAATACTGCGATCAACATGGGATTCCGCTGCAAAATGAATGATGGCATCATAGACTTCATCAAATGCTTGATCCAACTCATGCTGAAGGGTGATATCCCCTTGAATAAAACGAAAATGAGACAGCTTTAATAATTCATCCATCTCCTCTGGATGACTGGCATATGTTAACTTGTCAAAAACAGTGAGCCGGACATCGGTTTCCTGAAGCAGCAGCTTCACAAAATTTAGTCCAATAAATCCCGCTCCGCCTGTAATTAAATAAGACTTCGTCATTCGTATCCCTCTTTTTTCTTCATCGTTTCAAACATTTTCGTAGATGCTTGGTGGAGAGATTCATGTGTTCCTGCATCAATCCACCACCCTTTTAACATATCATAGGTCAGCTGGCTATTTGAGATATAGAGATTGTTTACATCTGTAATCTCTAATTCGCCTCGATCTGACGGCGAGATTTTCTCTATATATTGAAAGACTTCTTGATCATAAAAATAGATGCCTGTGACGCAGTAAGATGAACGCGGATGCTCCGGTTTTTCCTCAATTGATAATATCCGGTGGTGAGCGGCATCAATTTCTGCAATGCCAAACCGCTTTGGATCTGCCACTTCTTTCAACAGAACCTTCGCTCCGCTTTCTTGCTGCTGAAAGGCTTCAACAAAAGGGCTTAGCGAATCCTCAAATACATTATCACCTAGCATCAGCACAAATTTCTCCTCTTCTACAAAGGGCTTTGCATAGGATAAACCGTCCGAAATTCCAGAAGCTTCAGGCTGTACCTGATAGACAATGTTCATCCCGAGTTCCTGATCGCCTTCAAGTAGCTTTTGAAACAGCGGGATTTGTTCTTCTTGTGATATGACCATCACATCTAAAATCCCTGCTTCTTTCAGTTTGAACAAAGACCAATAAATCATTGGATATGGACCAACCGGCAATAAATGTTTATTGAAAATCTTCGTTAAAGGTGCCAGTCGTGATCCCTTTCCTCCTGCTAAAATAACTCCCTTCACATCTACACATCCTTATGTTCTTTTTGGTGATGATTCATGAGGTGTATAAGAATGTTTTTCACTCGTTCGGTTCCTTTTCCATCAATGAGTGACCGTCCATTGAGATGAATGCTCCTGCGGAGAAAGTAACTGGCGGATAGTCTTTCAACAGCACGCCATATATCCTTTTCATCCACAAGGTCACCTAATCCAAGATGGTGGCAGGCTCCCTTTTGTGCAAAACGAGTGGCTGTCACTGCTTGGTGGTCTACTTGCGAAAGGACAATGCTGGGCACCCCGATACAAACTGCCTCATATAACGTCATCCCGCCAGCAACAATCGCCAGATCGGCTTCTGCAAGACGGGCAGGTAATTGATCCGTATGGCGAATGAATTGAATATGCGCAGCCTCGATTTGTTCTTCGATGCGAGAGGCTTTTCCTGTAACCGCTAGAATGTGTAAATGGCCAGCTTCGAAGAGTGCTGATACAGCCTTTGATAACAATCCGCCTGGATCACTGCCTCCAAGGCTGATAACCACCTTTTTGCATTCTTTTCGAACCTCATATGTGTCTTTTAATCTGCTGATCTCGTGATCTAACAATAAATAAGGTGTTCCATAAAAATAGTCCGTTCCATTTACTTGCAGACGCTTTTCGTCCAGACCACCATAAATGCCGTTCACGACAGCATCAGCAAGCTGACAGGCTTCTGCTCTTTCTTCTTCAAATAAGACCAGCCTTGCAGAGCCGGAGGACGCTTTGATCGATCGAAGAAACTGGAGGTCACAATCAAGCACATCAATCAGCAGAAGATCAGGATTCAGCTCTTTTATGTCCTGCTCCATTTGAAGGAATACGTTTGGTTCCTGCACTAAATGAACGTGCCAAGCTGGATGCGAGAGCATTTCTACACAAATCTGTTCATTTGTATAGAAATATAAGTCGTTTCCTTCTTGAAACAATTCTTTTGCCAGCCGTCTCATTCTGGCGACATGCCCCATCCCTCTTAAAAAACCACCGTACACAACAATCATGATTTTTTTATTCATTCAGCATCCTTCTGTCTCACAAATTGATTCAACCGAACAATATCAGGATCTTGTTCACAAATGGAGATAAGCTCAGCCGTAGGCACAGCAATAGATCCACCAGCTTTCTCAAGTAAACGGGTGGCAAATACATAATCTTCTTCTGTATCAATCGTGAATCGATAAGCAGGATATGCGAGTTCTTTGGGCGGTGTGAATAATTGCAGTTGAAATCGCTCAGGATGCTTTCGGATATACAGAGTGACATGCTCACGCTCCGGCTGCGTAAGGGGAAAATTGTCGATTTCACGTAAAATTGATGCGTCGATCATTTCCCCGGAAATACCGAGTGGCGTTCCAGTCGTATACGTGTAATCAGCCTTCTTCTGTCTATGTTCTTCAACCATTTTCGACAAAAGCGCTGGATCTATAAATGGATTATCTCCCGTTAAACGGACAATGGTTTGCGGTTCAAAATGACGGACAATCTGCGCAAATCGCTGCAGTACATCTATCTCACTACCGCGAAATACCTTATAGCCCTTTGATAAACAATATTGAGCCAACAGATCATCCTCTGCCTCGACTGTTGTGGCAATCATGAGGTTCTGGGTTTTGTGATTGTAATGATCTGATTGCTTTACCCGTTCAACAATGAAATCGATCAGTGCCATACCGCCGATCGGTTTCATCACCTTTTTTGGCAGCCTTGTTGAGCCCATTCTAGCTTGTATGACAAAGAGCACATCATTGATCATGCTCGGACTCCTGCATGAGCACATCTTTCCACGAAACGCCTGTATGGGCTGGGATGTCTCTCACAGCCTTGGCACCAAGTAAAATCTCCATGTACCGCGGATGCAGACCTTGGCTTTTTTGTCCTGGACGTAATACGGCTATGTTTTGTGCTGTCAAAGTCTCGCCCTTTGCAATACCTTTTGTTGTAAAAATCCCTCGATACGCAAATTTACGAATCTGCCCTTCAATGGCTGCTGTCGTTTTATAAGAACTGCCAAGGAGCTCCTCTGACACAGAATGAGTGTCTGCTTCTGATTGATTTCGTTCCTTTTCCGCCGCTCGAATATGCTGAACCATTTCCTTTAATTCCTCTGGATCGAGCGCAAAGGAATGATCGGCCCCAGGCAGCGTCTTATCTACCGTGAAATGCTTTTCAATCATGGCTGCCCCAAGCTTCACAGCGGCAACAGGGGCTTCAGTTGGATGCTCACTATGATCAGAAAAGCCAATGACTGCCTCAGGAAAAGCCGAGGCTAAGGTTTGAAGCACACGAAGATTCGTATAAGCTCTAGGTGCTGGATACTTTGCTACGCAATGCATAATGGCGACTTGATGGTTTTGCTCGCTTGTAATCGCCTCATATGCTTCATGAACATCTGCAATAGTGGCTCCGGCTGTTGAGAAAATGATGGGCTTTTGAAAAGAAGCCGTGTGACGCAAAAGAGGCAAATGATTGATTTCATAGGATGCCAGTTTGAAAGCCGGCGGATCGGTTTGATTCAATAGATCCGCAGATTCTTCGTCACACACTGTGCTTAAAAACATCAGCCCTTTTTCCTCGCAGCGCGTCAATAAAGCTGGCAGCCATTCTGGCGGCAGCTCCATTTGTTCGACTAAAGAAAAAATGGATACCTCTTCTCCCTTGGCTGTTTCGTATAAACCCGGTTCCTTTTGATACATCCGATCAGCTTGAAACATTTGAAACTTCACTGCATCGGCACCTGCTTCTTTTGCCACATCAATTAAAGCAAGCGCCTGATCCAGCTTTCCATCATGGTTAATGCCTGCCTCTGCAATGATAAAAACAGGCTCACCATCCCCCACTTTGCGATCTCCAATATAGAAATGCGCCATCTTATCTCTCTCCTTTTTTCGGCCATACATGGTAATACAAGAAGGCATTTGTTGTTCTAAAGCCCATCTTTTCGTAAAGCTGAATGGCGGTTGTGTTATGCAGCTGTGTTCCGGCAGAAATAAAACGATGCCCTCTCTCATAAGAGACCTTCATCATCTCGATAAACAGTTTTTTCCCAATCCCTTTTCCTTGTACATCCGGTCTAATCGCAAACAGCTCAAGCGCCATCTCATCGCCCTTGGTCATCCCTTGTATCAAGCCCACGACTTCATCGTTCACCTTTGCCACGAGATTGATATCTGCACGTCCGAGCAAATTGTTTCTCATCCATTCTTGATAGAAATGCTGGACGACATTCTGGTCTAAAAATGGATCGAGTGCATACCGGCTTTTCACAAAAGCCTGATGACCAAGTGAAACCGCCTCATCGTATTCCTTTTCATCCGGCAGACTTATCACCACATCTTCACCTGTTAATGGCACCTCCATGTGAACCGGCGGCGCCTCAAGCCGAGTGAGACCGCCCACATAGTACACATGTAACAGCCTTTGGACGATGCGGTTTTTTTCAAGATCAGCCGCTTCAAGACGTAAAAAGAAAAAATCGCATTTTTCTGTTCTCATCCAATTGATGAAGCGCTCCATCAATTCTTGAAAAGCAGATGATGACTCAGCTTCCGCAAACTTCACATGAAAAATATGCTGATCAAATATGCCGCTTTCCCATTTTGACCAGTCGAATAACAGCACCGCTTTGAGCTGGGCGCCACTGACAAGACCAAACTGCTTGAAGCCTTTCATTTGTTCAGCTTGTTGGCCGTATTTCTCCAGCCAAGCGGACAGCACCTGATCGTCTATTGCATGAACGGCCTTCATGAAGATGCCTTCTGATCTTTTAAAATAGACAACACCGCAGTGATGACATCCTGCACATCTTCATCGGTCATACTTGGATAAAGAGGCAGTGAGAGTGTCCGCTTGTAGTAAGCGAGTGACTCAGGGAAATCCTCTGGTGAATAGTGGTAGGTTTGTTGATAGTATGGATGCAAATGAACAGGGATAAAGTGAACACTCGTGCCGATTTTATACTCCTTTTGCAGCTGATCAATCAGCTCATCGCGTGTGATGAATGCTTCTTTTGGATCCACTTGCAGTACATACAAATGCCATGCATGTCTTCCCTCATGATGGACAGGCGGCAGGATCAGCCCTGCTTCTTTTTGAAATGCCTGATTGTATGTTTTCGCAATTTGTTCTCTCCGTGCCTGCATATCATCCAGACGACTTAGCTGGACAAGCCCTAATGATGCCTGCACATCAAACATGTTCATTTTATAGCCAGGTTCCTCGACCTCGTAGTACCACGTTCCTTTTTCTCCATAACGATTCCACGCTCCCTTGCTCATCCCATGGAGTGCTAGTCTTCTGATTCGTGCGGCAAGTGCATCATCATTTGTCGTCAGCATGCCGCCTTCTCCAGTCGCTATGTTTTTCGTCGCATAAAAACTAAAGGCAGTCGCATCACCAATCGCTCCAATGGGCTGGCCATGGTACGTTGTATACAGAGCATGAGCGGCATCCTCGAGCACAAATAGATCGTACTTTTTGGCAATGGCTAAAATCCGGTCCATATCGCACGATTGACCAGCAAAATGAACAGGGACAATCGCTTTTGTATGTGGTGTAATCTCCGCTTCTAGTTTCTCTGCATCGAGATTGAGAGTCGCTGGGTCAATATCGACAAATACAGGTGCTGCCCCTGTATGAATGATCGTATTGGCTGTTGCGCAGAATGTCAGAGGCGTTGTAATCACCTCATCCCCATTCCCAACCCCTCTAGCCTTTAAGGCTAAAAATAAAGCAGCCGTACATGAATTGACAGCGATCGCATGTTTTGCACCGGTCAGCTGCCGAAACTCTTCTTCAAACTGTCTTACTTTTGGTCCGGTTGACAGCCAGCCGGATTTTAATGTTCCAATGACTTCGTCAATTTCTTCCTGCTCAATCAACGGCAGGGCATAAGGAAGAAATTGCGCTCTCTTTTTTTCCATATCGCTTGCACACCCCTATCTTCATCTCTGAAAATCCACACCTGTTTTTGTTTTAAGCAGAGAAAGCAGAACATCGGTCGATCGCGCATGCGGATAATGTTGTTTAATGAATTGAGCTCCTTGCTGCTTTGCCAGCTTCATCTCTTGATCATCCGACAAAATACGAATGGCTTTCTCAGCCAGTTCAACAGGGTTTTCCATATGATAGCTGCCAAGCGACTCGTAATAAGGGTATCTTCTGCCTTCTGTCATTTTCCCGATCAGCACACTCTTTTCAAAGAGCATTGCTTCAAGACCGACGGTTGATGTGAGCGTAATGACCATATCCATATATGGCAGCAGGTCATATAAGTCGATATCTTTTTTAATCAATCTCACATGATTTCCAGCTCGTTCAATGGACACATACTCATTTAATCGGTTTCGGGCAATTTCCCACGGATGCGGCTTCATGATCAACTGAATGTCTTTCCGTTTTGCAATCGTTTTAAGAACATCACCATAGAAGGCTTCTGAGAACGGCTGCGTTGCCACAAGCACGGTCTTTTTGGCAGGATTGAAGTTCAATTTACGAAAGATGAGTTCCTGTTGAAGCGGCGTTCGATCCTTCACCAAATCAAACCTCGGATGACCTGTGATCTCCACCTGTTCCGGCTGACAGCCTTTGTCTACATACCAGTCCTTTTCATACTTTCCAAACACCCCATGACACGTCGTGAAAATCGGCAAAAAGGCTTCGTCTCCCATAAGTGCGCCGTGCTGAAGACAGATGCTCGTGAGCTGGCGTTTCACTGTTTGCAGTGCCAGTACGCGGCTGTAAGCATCCTCCGTCGTCCCCACAATGACGGCTGCAATTGGCTCCATCTGAAAGAGAACTTCTGTCTGGTCAATCACATCAATAAATTGCACAATGTCCTTCCGAAGCTTTTCTCTAAAAAAGACATTGCCAAAGACGGGGTGCTTTGCGTAAGGTTTAAGGAGAGCATTTGCTTTTTCAATATATTCAGCATGGGCTTCTTTATTAACCTCTCCGGCTAATTCCGGCTTGCTGATGACGGGTAAACCGAAATAATCTGCCTTCTTCCAGCGAGCGAGTACCACCGTTTGACTCGTATGGAACCGCGTGTAATTTTGTTCAGTAAAACGCAGATGTTCAAAGTGAAGCAATACCTTTCCATTCGCCGGACGATAAGCAATTCGCTTGATCTGCTGCTTATGTTGATCAAAAAATGGCTGAATCTCTTCCGGTAATGGACAATCGGTTGTCAATTCTTGACCGAATGCTTCCTCCTCCATGCGTTCCCTCACTTCAGGACTGATATATTGATAGAAATTGCTGATCAACCCAAGAGGAATTTGTTTATAGGACAAATCCTTCATGAGATTCACATACTCAAAGTACACCTGCCAATAATGATGAATATAGTGCGACACTTCAGGTCACCTCCCATGTCTTTGTTTTAATATGTGGCGGAGCTCCCAGCAGGTAGACTGCTCAGGAAGTGCTTGAATAAAGGCACTTTTCTCTTCTTCTGCCAGCTGATAGTGAATCGACTGTTCTGTGATGTAATTTGTATCTAAAACTTCATCAAAGGGATAGAACGGATAAAAATGATTTAATCGAAAAAAGAACCGGGCATCTCCTATTCGATAAAAATGCGGACTCTCGTCCCAGTAAGACCCAAATTCAGCTTGAATCTTTGATAAAATAGATGCACGATGAACGACTGAGCAATGATCAATGGCACAGGGTGCATTCCATTGCACCGTTTGCGCAGGTCGAATCGTTTCCTTTACTGGCTCTTTTTTGCTATTTAAATAGATTACTTTCGATGCAGAATAGACAATATCCTCACCTGGTCGTGCATCTAGATAATGAGTGAGCTTCTCTAAACGGTCCGGGGCATAGACATTGTCATCTGTGGCATAGGAAATATACTCGCCCTTTGCCAGTTCTAATGCTTGATTAATCAGGACGGCGTATCGGGTTTTCACTGTTCTCTCCTCCAGCGATTTGACACCGCTTTGGATAAAATGAACACGGGGATCTTTGCGAAAGGGCTCAATCGCAGCAAGGGTTTTTTCGTTTGAACCATCATCCATGATAAATAGTTCAAAGTCTGACAGCGTCTGCTGCAGGACCGCTTCAATCGATTTGCCGACGTAAGCCGCCTTGTTGTAGCTCGTCATAATGACAGTTACTTTTGTCAAAGTTTTCACCTCGGTCTCTTTCAAACTATGTTTATCATATGTGTCTCCTCTCAAAGAGACTGTAGAATGACCTATTTTTTATAAAATTGTATTTTTTTATCGATCTACCTTTGAAAATTGCAAACTTTTTGGTAATATAAGTAATCATTTATGTGTATTAAAGGAGTAAAGAACATTGGAAGCTATGAAGAATGATCACTCCCAAGAAGAGGAAGCAAAAGGTTTTTTTCGATTTTTTAAAATTTTCGTCGCAACAAAAACGATTATTCGCTCATATCAACGTTCCTCTATTCCAATTTGGCTGATGATGCTCCTTGCAAGTATCGCTGGTACAGGCTGGGTCTACGAAGGTTATTTTAGCGAGTATATGGGCAATCATATTCCGTTCCCTTTTATTCTGTTACAAGGAGCGGGATATGGTATTCTTGCAGGCAATCTGGTTCTATTTTTCGGTGTACTCATCCTAAAGTGGTTAGGGCGTCTTTTTTTCGGCAGTCAACCGGCGTATCGAGATGTGCTCAAAGCCTGCACGCTGACGATCTTTTTCCCTTCCGCTTTATTTTCACTCAGTTGGATTTTCACTATTGGAATGCTTGGTCCGTATACGTTTGTCAAAATCTCACCTTATTTAGATCAGCATTATGAAGTTTGGTATTATCTCGATCTTTTGACACTGATTGATGCTTATGCAAAGACGTGGATATTTGGAATGACTGTTTTAGGCATTGCCGCTGTGATGAAGCTCAGATTATGGCAAGCCTTTTTCATTGTGATCACACCGCTTGCGGTATGTTTTGTCATCATCACACTTTTATTTGATGTCCAGCACGCTGTAAATTGGATGATGTAAGGAAGGTTGAGCATCATATTCGTGAGCAACGAAACGCAGACCTGACAAAGAACGCGAGGGTTTGCCCACGCCTAAGGAACTGCACCGCAGTTCCTTTTTTTCGTTCAATGTACATATTCTGCCCTCCTGTCTCATAGTGTGAAAGAGAGAAAGAATGCTATGGAAACAACAGGTGCTTAAGCGCCTTCTGTTTAGAACACCATGAGGAAAGAGGAGGAACGTTATGAAATTGAAAAATCAATTTGGGCAAGGTTCGGGTTTCGAAGGTCAAGATTTTCGCCAGCAGCAATATGGAGCAAATCCGTATCCTGCGCAGCAGATGGGTTATTCAGTCCCTCCCCAAACGCAGGGTCAAATACAAGGACAAATGCAGCAGGGGTTTTCGCCAATGCCATCTACCGGCACTTCACAAGGAGGCCAAGGAACGCAGGGCGGCGGGCAGCCATATCAAATTCCTTCTGGACCGATTTATCAGCAGAATGTCACCGGACAGCTGCCTATTGAGCAGTCCTATATTGAAAATATTTTACGATTGAACCGCGGCAAGGTAGCCACGATTTATATGACATTTGAGGCAAGTAAGGAATGGAACTCGAAGATTTTTAGAGGCGTCATTGAAGCTGCAGGACGTGACCACATTATCATTAGTGATAACAAGACAGGAACACGATACTTACTATTAACGATCTACCTTGATTACATTACATTTGATGGGGAAATTCAATACGACTATCCATACTCCATGTCCACGTATTCTCCGAGATAGATAACGCCACATATAGCAAAAGCAAGGAGCAGGCGCCCTTGCTTTTTTTTGACTAGGTTTTTGACACACCTCTAGGGCGCTGGTCATAAGATGCCTAGTAGTTTTTATCAAACGCCTAGAGGTGACATCAATGACTGTTGAGCTGGATTATACATCACCAAACGTTAAATATTCATACGATCTGAATCAAAGCCCCCTTGTGAAATACGATCAGCATAATCTGATTAACGTTTTAGGAAAAAAACAATTAAACTCGTTGGATCAAGTATCCCTGCTGGATATATATTTGAGTAAAAGCAAAGTCGTAGAGCCTCATTATCATCAAAATGCCGCAGAGCTTGTTTATTGTATAGCCGGTTCTGCTGCTGTCTCGATGCTGAATCCTTTTACAAAAAAACTGCACACCTATACCATCACCCCTGGACAGGTGGCAAACGTACCTCAAGGCTGGTGGCACTACGAAGTTGCCCTTCAAGACAGAACTCATTTGTTAGCCATTTTTAACGCATCTACGCCAGAAGTGATCCTAGGCTCAGACCTTCTCACCCTCACCCCTGCTCACATCATGGCACATACGTATTGCATGAACGAAACACAGTGGAAACAGGCGACGCAGCCTGTGAAGCCGAGTGTGTTTATCGGACCATTTTGCCACAGAGAAGAGGAGGCACAAACGCATCCTGTCCCTCCGTCTCACTACATCCCTTATTATCAAGCCCCGCCAAACTATGCCCCTTACTGGAATTAAGAAAAAAACCGGTGCCCCTCTCAGAGCATCGGTTTTTTGGCTTATAAATTTTTTGCTGCTGCAATGACAAGCATGATCCAAGAAGCGATAAACGCCACTCCGCCAATTGGGGTAATGGCACCTAGAATCTTCACCTGTGTCAATGCCAGCACGTAAAGGCTTCCTGAGAAGAAAAGGATGCCTGCAAGCATCACCCAGCCAGCGGTTGGAACTAGAGAAACACCTGACAGCTTATCTGCAAGAAAGGCGACAATAAATAATCCAATCGCATGGAACATCTGATATTGAACTCCTTTGTTCCATATCTCTATATACTTTTCAGGGATTTTCCCTTCCAGACCGTGCGCACCGAAGGCTCCGAGTCCAACAGCTAGCATGGCATTAATCGCACCTAAAATGAAAAATAGTTTCATTCGTCATTCTCCTTATCTCGTCAATTATGTTTATCATAGCGCGGGTGACAGACGACAATCAACTTTCCCTTTACGTTGACACGAGATTGTCGGATTTCTTTTTCTTTCGTAACAGGACTTGATCGACCGCGATCGCAATGAGTGTACCTAGAACAAGACCATTGCTTAATAATGAAATGAGCACAGGATGCATGCCTTTCAAGGCTCCCTGCGGTACAAACATCGCCCCTACACCTGCTAAAACGGCAATCCCTAGGACAAAGCGAATCCGCGGAATTTCTTCTTTCTCATACTGATCAAACTCTGACATCGCAATCCCAATCATCGAGGAGAACACCACAAAGTTTACAGCAAGCCCCACAGGTGATGGCAGTGCGGAGAAAAAGCTCATGAGCAGCGGGAACAAACTAATGAGTACAATGAGCAGACTTCCTATGAAAAATGGCTTTCTCGATGGAATTTTCGTTGTCTGGATAAATCCTGCTGCTCCGGAAATAGGTACAGGCGCAATGGCACCGATCAATCCGCTCAGTAAGTGACCAAATGCTGCGACAAAACCAGCCGGCCGAGCTCTCTTCCGCTCACGCAGTTCACCAAATGCCTTCACTGAACTTTCCACAATTCGAATACTTGCCAGCATGTTCACAATGAGTAAGATCGTAATGAAAAAGGACGTGACAAGCAATCCACTGTCAAAGACTGGCATGCCGAATGGGAACAGCTTCGGAAACTCGATGATTTTTTCTGGAATTCGAACCGGCTTTGCCAACCCGAGTAGAGCGAATAACAGCCAGCCTCCTGCAAGGGCAAATAACACAGAAAACTGCCTTAAGTAATGCCATTTTGAGCGGCTGATCATGAAGGTAAGGATAATAATCAAGATCGATAAGCAAAAGACAAGCCCGTCCACCTGATTTCCTCGATAGCCGATGCCCATCAGCCCTTTCATGATCGGCTGACTTAACTGCACAACTAGCAGCAGCAAGTAAATGCCTGTGACGACTGGCGTAAATAAAGACGCGAGCCAATTAATGATTTTAAATAAACTAAAAATAAAAAAGAAAGCGGCACTAAAAATTAAAGCCCCCTGTAAGGCTTGCAGGGTTTCAGGATACGTCGCAAAAATTGTTCCTGTCATGCCTGCATAAAGGGTATACACACCCCACCAAAGCCCTGCTGGACTTTCATTGATCGGCAGCATATGGCCGCATAAACACTGCACCATCGCCACAAGACCAAGTGAAAAGAATGTACTTTGAATCAGCTCCGCTGACTGCACTTGGTTCAATTCAAACGCTTGTGCAATCGCAATAGGTACGGCAATAGAAGCTGCGATAAAAAATGCCATCCACTGAATGGCGCCCAAAAATAGTTTCAAACCGATCACCTTCCCTTTGTCGTGACAAGACCATTAAAAATCAAAAATAGAGTCGCCGTTCCCATCCTTCTCTTTTTGCCCCTCTTCTTGATGCTGAAATTTCTTCGCACCACTCGCACCCATCAGTTTCTCAAGCATGGCTTGATCTGAGGATACGGGCGGCGCGGACGGTGTCTGTATCGAAGAAGGTGGCGAGATAACCGGCGACTGCGGCATTTGCACTTGTGAGGGTGCATCGAGAATGACCTCACATAGTGAAGAAATCGCTGCCACATGACGTTTCACCTCTTCATCATTTCCACTTTGTTTCGCCTTTTGAACCGCTTCCTCCATTTTTTGAAGCAGGCTTGATATATGAATATTCAAGGGTAGACCCTCCAATCTAAAAAAGTCTCTTTTCAACATTATTTTACCAAATGAACAAACCAAATGGGTTCATTTTTTCAAAGCAGTGCGCTCCCGCCTCTCTTATTTGACCCGTCATAGCCCTTCACACATAATAAAAGGAACAAAATCGTCTATGAAAGGATTGAATAATGGACAAACTCACTTCTCTTTTTCAGAAACAAAAAGTCTTTCAAAAGCCGCCGGTTCAAGAACGCATCCGCCTCCTTAAAGACTTAAAAGCAGAAATCAAACAGCATGAAAAGGATATTTTACAAGCCTTAGCCCATGATTTACATAAATCCGAACAAGAAGCCTATACAACAGAGATTGGGATGGTATATGAAGAAATCAATCATACCATCAAGCACCTTCACAAATGGGCAAAGCCAACACGCGCGCGAACACCTCTGACTCATATCGGATCGAAAAGCATGATCATCAAAGAACCTTACGGCAGTGTGCTCATCATTGCTCCTTGGAACTATCCTTTCCAATTGGCTCTTTCTCCATTAGTCGGAGCTATTGCTGCGGGTAATGCCGTCATCTTAAAACCGTCTGAGCTGACGCCGCAAGTCTCACAAATAATCAGCGCAATGGTGGAACGTGTATTTCAAGAAGACCATGCAGCTGTCGTAGAAGGCGGTGTAGATGTCAGTACAGAGCTGCTGAAACTGCCCTTTGATTATATCTTCTTTACAGGAAGTGTGGCAGTCGGCAAAATCGTCATGGAAGCCGCCGCAAAGCATTTGACACCTGTCACACTTGAGCTTGGCGGAAAAAGCCCTTGCATCGTCATGCCTGATGCAGACATCAAACTAGCGGCGAAGCGAATCACTTTCGGCAAATTCACCAATGCAGGGCAAACATGCATTGCGCCAGACTATTTGCTCGTTCATGAGTCCATTAAAGAGGACCTTTTGCGGGAAATGACAGCTTGTATCCGGGACTTTTATGGTGAACACCCTGAAACACATCCGCACTTTGGGAAAAATGTCAGCCAGCGTCATTTTGACAGACTCTCACAATTCCTCTCAAATGGAACGATTGTCACGGGTGGACAGCGCAATGAACACGAGCTCAAAATCGCTCCGACCATTTTAGACCACATCACATGGGAAGATCCCGTCATGCAGGAGGAAATTTTCGGACCGATTCTGCCTGTCATGACCTTTGATTCTCTGCATGAGGCAGCGCATATGATCAAAACAAGGCCGAAGCCGCTTGCTCTTTACTTATTTACAACAAGTAAAGAAACAGAAGCCTATATCCTAGACCATCTCTCATTTGGCGGAGGATGTATCAATGACACGCTCATGCATGTCGCTACTCCTTACCTGCCATTCGGAGGCGTGGGCGAAAGCGGCATGGGACGATATCACGGGAAAGAAAGCTTCTTTACTTTTACACATGAAAAAAGCGTCCTGCGCCAAACCAATCGCTTCGATTTTTCCTTCCGTTATCCAAATGCGAAAAACGGACTCGACTTGGTTCGTAAATTTTTAAAATAAACAAGACGAAGGGGCTCTCCCCTCGTCCTCTTTTCACTCAATACCTTGGATACACCAGTTGATTTCTTCGATCCCCATTTGCTTTAAATACGCGTTTACCTTTGAAAACGGACGACTGCCAAAAAAGCCGTTTCTTGCAGAAAAAGGACTTGGATGAGGTGACTCAATGATGTAATGCTTGTTTTGATCAATGCGTTCTTTCTTATTTTGAGCATGTCTTCCCCATAACACAAAAACGACGGGCTGATCACGTTCATTCAGCACATCAATGACACGGTCTGTCACACGTTCCCAGCCCTTGCCTTTATGCGAGTTCGCCTCGCCCTTTCTCACGGTCAGCACAGTGTTTAAGAGCAACACACCCTGCTCTGCCCAGCTCACAAGTGAGCCATGATTTGGAACAGGACAGCCAAGATCATCCTTTAGCTCCTGAAAAATATTTCTCAATGATGGCGGATGCTTCACGCCAGGCTGAACAGAAAAGCTTAATCCATGTGCCTGACCTGGGCCATGATAAGGGTCTTGTCCCAAAATCACCACTTTGACCTCTTCATAAGACGTCAAATGAAGCGCACGATAAACGTCATCCGGTTTCGGAAAAACGGTCTGCGTGCGATATTCTTCCTTCATCCATTCACGTAATTCCTGATAATACGGCTGTTCAAATTCACTTTTCATCACAGCCCACCAACTATCATTTAAAAATGGCTTCATTGGGGTTCTCCTCCTTCTATCTGCTGCGTTAGTCTGGAGATCATCGGTTTTCCGTCCCACACAATATCACTCTCTGATTCTCGTTTTTTCATCGCTGGTTCTTCTAATAAGACAGCAAAGTTAGCTGTCGGCAGGTCACCCAGCTCATGCTTTTCACTTAGATCATCTAAGTAGTTCTTCCTTGTTTCACCAAGATCACTAGACTGATTCCCACCGCCGTCAAAAAACGCATAGATCACGCTGGCAGCTGGCACTCGTTTGACACGGGCATGCTGTGATACACGCAAAAAGAAGTCCCAGTCCCAATAATGATGCATCGCTGGATCAAAATAGCCAATCTCATCGTGTATACAGCGTTTGTACATACTGCCGGAAGGAACATAGGTAGAAAAAACACGCATATCCTCAATAGCTGCTGTATAAGCAAATAAACGTCTCGACACCGGGAAACGGGTCGCGCCTTTTTCTTCAAATGACACAATTTCTGCATCAGAAAAGACAAAATCGGCGTCCTCCAGCGCCTTACTCATACGTTCAATATGACAAGGTGTAAAATAATCATCGTCGTCACTCAGCATGATGACATCGCCTGTCAGCTCCCGCACCCCCACGTTTCTAGCATTCACATGCTGGACATTCTCATCTAAATGGATCAAGCGGATCGGAAGTTCAGAGTAGAGTTCCTGGATGATGTCGACTCGCTCTCCTGCATCATTCACAACCACAATTTCAAAAGGCTGTACAGTTTGTCTCGTAATGGATTCAAGCAGCTCACACAGTGCGCTGAGCCGGTTATGTGTCACAATTAATAAGGAAATCTTCATATTCAGCTTACTCCTTTAATAAATTCGTCTTTTTCCATTAAAACATAAAATGACGTTCTTCTCATGATATAAAAGGCGGTTTGATGTGACGGGAAAATGGGAATTTTTGATGAAAAGGAGTGATCACGATGGAATATTTCACAGTAGAAAATAGCAAAGAAGCCAAACAGACCATTGAACAAATACGTTCAGCAAAGGATGATATTTTTGTTTTTGCGTACGATCCAGAACGCTCTGATACCGTCACAGAGCATACGAATGCCAAAAGCATGACAGCGGTCGATCAAGGGATTTTAGATCAAATCGCCAATGTCATCCGCACCCGGGATGACGAGCTCATGGCCAAAATGATGTCAGTTGGCGCCGATCAGGAATTAGCTTTAACTCTTTTAGACGAACTCAAAAAGGGGAAATTGGTGATTTGTAAAAGGTAAGGGGAAAGGCGTTCTTCCTAGGGTGGAACGCTTTTTTATGTCGTTTCATTGTGATAAACGGAAAAGCTGATTATAATAAGGGATAGAACAGTAACTGTTACACATCACATTGGAGGTTCAGCAACTATGTCTATGAATAAAGCACTCACCATCGCAGGGTCGGATTCAAGCGGCGGTGCAGGTATCCAAGCAGATTTAAAAACGTTTCAAGAAAAAAACGTCTACGGGATGACAGCTTTAACCGTTGTCGTTGCAATGGACCCTCATAACCATTGGGATCATCAGGTGTTTCCAATTGATACGGCGACGATTCGTGCGCAGCTCTCTACCATTGTAGAAGGCATTGGGGTAGATGCACTGAAAACGGGTATGCTCCCAACAGTCGACGTGATCGAACTTGCAGCTGACACTATCAAAACATACGACCTAAAAAATGTCGTCATTGATCCTGTTATGGTTTGTAAGGGTGCGAACGAAGTCCTTTACCCAGAGCACGCTGAAGCACTGCGCGAAAAACTCACACCACTGGCAACCGTCATCACGCCTAACCTTTTCGAAGCAGGTCAATTAAGCGGAATCGGTGAGATCAAAACGATTGAACAAATGGAAGAAGCGGCAAAACGCATTCACGAACTTGGTGCCAAGTATGTGGTCATCACGGGAGGCGGTAAGCTAAGCCAAGATAAAGCGATCGATTTGCTTTATGATGGACAAACCTTCGAACGCCTTGAAACAGATAAGATCGACACAGAATACACACACGGCGCAGGCTGCACATTCTCAGCAGCAGTCACAGCTGAACTAGCAAACGGCTCAGACGTGAAAGAAGCCATTTATGCAGCAAAAAAATTCATCACAGCTGCCATCAAAGGCTCTTTCCAGCTAAATGAATACATCGGACCAACAAAGCATTCTGCTCATCGTGTTGACAAATAGAACAGAAAAACCCGATTCGCCTTGTTAATGGGCGAATCGGGTTTTGTTTGTACTTACAAGCTCTTGTATACCTTCTCTATTCTCTCAAATTCATCACGTAAATCACTATCATCAGGTCTTCCCGTAATCACTTTTAAAAACTCGATAAATTGATGACCTGATTCAATGAGTTGATATACAAACTCTTTAAAGTCGGCCACCAATATCTGATTTTCAAGTGATAACATAATTTCTCGATCGGATTTTCTCTCCAACTGTATTTCTAGAGGTAAACTTGGATAATAAATCTTTCCGTACCCTTCTTCCATGTAATCTACTAATACATTTTTATAATAATGCCACAACTCTTCAATAGAATCTGGATTTTCGAAATCCTCTATTTTCCCCTTTTTCCCATGATCGAACGTAATTGTTCCTTCAAGGTTTGTAAACCCCTGTTCCATAAAATCTCCTTTCGTAGCAACGAATGTTTTGATCTTTTCAATATCATCAATGGGTACAAACTTCTTCTTGTCCTCCAAATAAATATACGTTTCTATCTTCAATTGACGTCACCCTTTCATTTCATGAAAAAAAGCATACCCGCGTCTGGGTACACTCTTTTATCCATACAGGAATACCTACTTTTGCTGATCAGATTCTTTCGCCATTTTTCGAATAAAGGCTTCAATGGATTCAACAAATAAGGCATATTCTTTCATTTGTTTATACGTATCTGACAGCTTCTCTTTTAATTCTTCCTGCTCTAGAGAAGGTTCACCGAGAATAGATTGGACTTGAATGAGCAATTCTTTATATTCTTCACGTTTATCTTCAACATGATCTGCCATTGTCTCCAAGCGTTTTCTAGTCGTCGGCTGCTGTTTTGAATTCAAGTAAACAACCCCTTTTTGTCCTACCGCATTTGGATAAACGTCAGCCTCAGCTGTATATATTTTAAAATGATACCATAATTCCACTTGTTATCATATATGTAAAACGTCATCAAACCGCTTCAGACCACCCTTGTATATACATGTTATAGGTTCTAAGATACGGGCGGATTTCACTAGAAAAAGCAGATCAATGGATGATCTGCTCAGATTGTAGAGAAACTCATGTTTTTCTATAATCAACTGTAAGACAAAGTATAATTAACGATTACCACAGTTTTAACAACGTTAAGAAAGTTTTAGTGGTCTTAGAGAATCTAACGCAACCATTTTTTTAGAATTAGGTACTCTCCTAGTAAATTGATATGCTCCCAGCCTAAGGAGAAATATGATATAAGAATGGATTAAGCAGTTCAGCTTTATAAAGAGTGAGATAAGACTGTAAATCAAATTTGTGAAATCACAATGTCTAGGGCATCATTGTATAGAAAGCTATCGGAAAGGAACAGTTGATGAGTTATACTAAAAAATCAGAAATGTATAACAGAAAATAAATTTCATATAGAGGTGAAATCATATGCCTAAAATTGACAATATGTTAGCAATTCTATGGATGCTTCATTCTGGTGAGAAAATTACTGCGAAACAAATTTCAGAAAAGTTAGAAATTAATATAAGGACTGTGTATCGTTATATTGATACAATTTCAACAAGTGGCGTACCTATAATTTCAGAACCAGGACATAACGGTGGATACACTTTAATGAACAATTTCATTGAGGCTCCTCTTTTTTTTGATTTTGAGGAACAAACTTCACTAATTCACGCTGCTGTTTTTGCAGAAGAAGCCGGATATTACGGAGGTGAGGCCCTAAATAGGGCCATTTCAAAACTAAGTAAATATTCAAATCAAGAGCAGGAATCAAAGATAAACCAACATGTAACTAGTCTTGAAGTAATAAGTCGATTAAGTTCTTTCTCTATGGAATCTTTTTTGAAGGAGTTGGAGCAGGCCTTAGCTCACAGATACTCAGTAAAAATTCTTTACCAAAAAATTGGAGAAAAGCAATTAAATTATAGATTGGTCGATCCGTACAGAATTATCTATTGGAATAATAAGTGGTATGTGATTGGATTTTGTCATCTAAGGAATGATATCCGTAGTTTTAGAGTAGATCGAATTGAAAGTCTTATGCTAACTGAAAATCATTTTAACAGGCCAGAAAATTTTTCAGCACGTGACTTTTTTATAAAAAACCTCCTTCCAACTATAGAAGATAAAGAAGGGATTATTTCATTTGTTATTAATGGGGATAAAAGTGTATTGGCTGATATTTGCCAACATTGGTTTTTAGGACATTATTTACAAGAACGGACTTCAAATCAAGCAGTTTTTCTTCTTGAAAAAGACATGATACATACATATGTACCTTATTTACTTATACCGTACAATAAATCTATTAAAGTTATTGAGCCAATAAGTCTTAAGAAAAGACTTATTGAAGTTCTGTCGGAATTAATAAAATTTCATCAAGTATGATAACTTCCCTGACGTTAACTGTCAGGGAAGTTATTTTATAATAGCTATATCAATTGTGATTGGAGTGTTATTGGATGCAAACAAAAAAAGTTTTTCTATATGTATTTAACACAATGTCAGACTGGGAATATGGATATTTAATTGCTGAACTAAACTCAGGAAGATATTTCAAAAAAGGTTTAGTACCTTTAAAAGTAATTACAGTAGGAGCTAATAAAGAAATGATTACTACTATGGGAGGACTGAGCATAAAACCAGATATTTCTGTTGATGAATGTATTCTTGAGAGTAAAGATCTTTTAATTTTACCAGGAGGGACTACTTGGAATGAAGAAATTCATCAACCCATATTAGAAATAATTGGCAAATCCTTAAAGAATAGCACTATTGTTGCTGCAATTTGTGGTGCCACTGAGGCTCTTGCGAACATGGGATACTTAGATACTAGAAAGCATACAAGTAATAATTTAGAATACACTAAAATGGTATGTCCTAACTATAAAGGGGAAAAGTTCCACGAGGCGGGATCTGCGATATCTGATGCGAATTTAGTTACTGCATCAGGAATAGCTCCTCTGGAATTTGCGATGGAAGTATTGAAAAAATTAGATGTATTTGCACCAGATACATTACATTTATGGTTTAACCTAAATAAGACTCATAAACCTGAATACTTCTTCAAGTTAATGAATTCAATAAACAGCTGAGCTAAAAAATCAACTTAGCAGTTTTATGTTAGTTCAAAAAAAAAGAATGAAGTAACTGAAAAGCTTACTTTCTCTATTTTGTTTTGCAGATAAGTTGGGCTTTTTAATTTGGAATTTCCTTATCTTTTAAAAAAGAATGAAACATCACATGTTCCAAAATCCTATTTTAACAAGTTATACACTCTCTTGAAATTAGGACAGGTTGTTCCAGCAGCCGAAACTTTTGAGAAAGGGGTCTCGGCGGCCCAACAACTGGATGACATACTTTATGAAGCAGAAATGAAATTTTTATATTTCCTTTATTTTCAATCTAAGACACCAAATGCGATCACAGAGTTAAAACATTGGCTTGATACTCTACAAAGCAAAAATCTTTACGAAGATGTGTATCAACTAGCTTTTGAAGCTGCACGATACTATAATAGAAGTGGGCAGTTGGAAATTGCTGTCGTTTTTTATGAAAGAGCTCTTGAAGCAAAGTCGTTAATTCAAGGAGGGGAATTGTTATATGTTGAAGAGTAAAATTTTTGTTCCCATCATGCTTGTAACTGTAGCATTAGCGTTACCAATTTTTCATTCTGCTGCTGTCTCACATGAAGTGGCTGACAAAGTGATTACATCAAGTGTAGGTGGTAAAGAAGCTGGAAATCAAATATAAGAGCAAAGAAAAGACTATGTGATATCCATTGTCACATAGTCTTTGGATTCGATTTAGCAAATGAAACATTTGAGGTCATTTGCCTTTTCATGTTCTTCTCCTTAAAATTACCTAATTATATACAAACATACCAAAAATTCGTTTATAATATAAGAGTAAGATTCTTACAAGCTGCTTTGAAAAAACTATAAAGGGGAATGAACAGTTGAAAAAAATTCTGATTTTATCTTTGATGTGTTTTTTGTTAATTCCAAGTTTTGCTTCGGCAAAATCAACGTCATCTGTAGACCAAGAAAAGGGATATCCTACTGCTAAAGAAATTGCAGAAATAAATGAAGCCCTTGATGAATTGGTCGTTGAAGCAAATAAAAAACTCGAAACTGGCCAAACTGAAATTTCTCTTAAAAAAGAAATTGGTAAAACTAATGAAACAGTATCATTGTTTTTCAAAAGTGAAAATGTTCTAAGTAATTCATTAGGTATTCAACCTTATGATGCATCTTCAAGTAAAAGTAAGTATCCTTCAGGTAAAAAAATTTATAAAGCGTATGTAAAAAATACTGCTGGATTTGATTTTCAACACAGACTAGCTGGTGAATTTCAATTTAAGGGTGGAAAAGTGACTGGAGCAACAACAGATGTTAATTTGACAGGAGCTATGTATAGTGAATCTCACAAGACTTGGATAGATAAACTTGATCCTAGTGTTTGGGTTGTACAAAGTCATGGTACATTTAAAGCTTTTAAATTTCTTTTTGAATACAATACTTATCTAACTGTTAAATTATTAGGCAGTGGGGATTACAGAATAGAAAGAGCAAGTATAGGTTTCTAAAGAAGAAGGTTGAGGTTGAGTATTTTATGCTCAACCTTCTTGTTTAAAAACCTAAAATTTTAATTGGAGGGAGAATATATGGTAGTAGTAACATCACCCTTTATTTTTACTTTTTTAATAGTATTAATAATAGTATTAATTATTAATCTTATATCTTGGACATATCTATCAAAAAGAAGCATCAATAAAAAGGAATGGAAATTGTTAGCGCTGTTAGTAGTAATTCAAAGTGTTGTAATAACTTTATTGTTGAAGTGGTTTTAAATCCAGGGCATCAACAACATATTGAAAAGGTGTGATGATCTTATGTTGACTGTAATATAGTATTGATGATGTTAACTGGTGTTTCTTATTTTGCTGTTTATATGCAAAAACGTAAGAATAATAAGGAAAAAGAGATGGGATATAAATTTGTTTTTCTCGTCGTTTTCTTTTTACTGTGTGTGCCATTTGTCAATATGGTCATCACTGGACAATAAAGAACAGGCTGAAGAGCCTGTTTTTTGTTTCTTAATATCCGTATAAAAATAAATCTCACTTTGTTGGGAAAAAGAAGATAGTTCGATATTGAAAAACATATAATTATTCATTAGGGTTCTTTTATCATTTCTTTCAAGGGGGCAAGACAAATGTCTTTCTGGATACTGACAACCATCCTTACAGTTATTATACTAGGTATTTCTTTAATCTTTTAAAAAAAGAAGTCTAGCAGTTTTAATGATGGTAAGTATCATCTTATTGCTCATAAGCTTTTTTGTGGGAGGATGGGAAGGTTTAGGGTTAGGAGCGATCAGCATTTCTTTGCTGATTGCGTCAGTTATCGCTTTAATTATTACAAGCATTTTGAGTTATTTTAGTGGTATGAAACAAAAATAAAGCTTATGCTTGTAAACATAAGCTTGTTGATTATGCTTTTTTATAGCGATTATACATATACCGTATGATTTTTGTGATGACAGAGGTACACATGCATAGAAAGGTCATAGCCACTACCCAATACATATTCGACATGTCGAACCCGGTGTAGGCAAATATGAAAATGGTTGATGTTATAAATGTGATAATTAGAACCACATAAAACCTTTCTAAAGATTAAATAGCCAATAATCCCCCAAGCCAAATACAATAATGGCAATGTGAATAAAACAAGAGTCATGGGTTGAAGATAATGTAAGTTAATTTACTCCATGCTCCTCGTCAGTTATTTTACAACTTCCAAGCTTGTCATTTCCCAATCTCTATCAGATTTTAGAGATATCTCTTTAGAGTCTTTGCTTTCAATATTATATTCAATAATTCTGCCAATAACTCCATCCTTATCTCTATCAAACATTCTTACCAATGCATAAATTTTGCCGTCTAAAATCTTGACTTCTTCTAAACGTTCGTCATCTGATTTAAAATTAAGTGGAATTTTTTCAGATGATATCTCTTTGAGGTCTTTGTTGAATGTCTTGACTTCTCCTTCATAGGAAACTATCGTGACTCTATCCTTGTCTACATTGATCTTGTAGATAATGAATCCTTTATCCATTACTATTTCTCTCTTCTTATCGAGAGTTTTTTTGTCGAGTACAACCAACATCGATTCTTTCTTACTGTCAACGCCATCGTTTACGGCAAGAATTAATTCTTCATTGTTTAATGACTTCAAAGATTCATTATTGTCAGGAAAGAAGACTGAGTCGACGTCTAACTTTTTTCGTTTTTCTTTATGAGTTTTAGGGTCTATTGAAGACACTGTGACACTTTCATCATTACTGAGAATGGCATAGATTTTTTTGTCTTCAAATATAGCTGTTGTTAATTCTCCGTCTAATTCAACTTGATTTTTATCGTTGTCATCTTCATTCCAATATACTAATTCTCCTACTAAACCATCCTCTGTAAAGCCAACGTTAATGTCGTGTATAACATACCCATTAGAGTAGTTAATAAAGAATGCACCCTCGTCATCTGTAGACTTTGAATGTGATTTTGTATTCAAAGGCTCTACCTTCCCAGTCTTCTTATTTAGAGATACATGATAATTAGACCTATTAGATGAAAAGTACATATTATTATCGCTCTGAGTAGATGAGGTAAATCCCACACAGTCTTTCATTATAATACTCGACAATTTCTTTCCTTCGTTGTTATAGTTGACCACCTCGCATCCTCTATCCATTACCTGCGAATAAATGATAGCAAATTTACTATCTTTCATATTGCTCAATTCTCCCTTAGGAGAATCCCCCACAGCCTCCTCTTTCTTTGAACATGCTGTACATATTAATGCTATGGCGCAAGCTGATAAAAGTAACTTAAAGTATTTCATTCAATCATCTCCTTTCAATTTTAAACAAACAAAGCAATCGGGGGAAATCCCCGACTGCTTATTAACTTACTTTTTATGATAAAAGACCTCCGTGTTGTTAGAGCTAACTAATTCCATCGGTGACACAACTGAATCTTTTTTATTATTGTCAATATCATGACCTTGATTTTTCCAAGCCCACCAAGCTAATTGAGAGCAATAGAATTTTTTTGTAGTTTTCTTGTCAAAGAAGTTCAAATTGTATGGCTTCTTATCTTTAGCTTGTTTCTCGGCATACTTAGCTGCATTTACATATTTGGTATTATTAGACTTCTTCACCCATAGCCCATATACCTTCTTTCTAGCACCCCATGTATTATTGTACTTTCTGACTCCATGCTGTTTAATTGGACTCCAAAGCTTATGCCAAGATTCTACTGTCTGTTTTTTTTCATTAGAGACAATTGCGGCATGTCCCAAGCCAATTACTTTATTTTTGTCTACTCGATCCAACATCTTGATGACTCGCTTGTAATAGCAACCTGTTTTCTCTACTTCTTCTCTTGAAACAACAATTACTAGGACTGGCTTCTTTTTGTCTTAGAAAACCAAGACAATGTCACCCTGTTGCATCTATCCTATTAGTCTTTTTAGAATATGTCACTTGAAAGGTTTGGGTTTAACCTTCAATTCCCCGTTCCTTTTCCAACAATGGAACGCTGTAATTGTATTTCTTTCATTGGTCATGTACAAACACTTCCTCTGCGCTTTTAAGGAAAATAGAGGTTTACTCACTGCACAAAATAAAAAGAAGCAGGCTATCCCTTCCTGCTTCTTTTTCGCTCTTCTTTAGCTTTAGTAATAATATTTCAACAGGTTGATTTCTACCTATACAACCTCATGATTCATCTCTTTTTTCTTGTTTGACATTCCCTATTTTTAATCGGCACCTTCTCTATCAACCGTGCAGGCGGCTGAAGCTCCCTTATTTATAGCATTGCGCTGTTTCTGGATGCTTATCAACTGGAAAATTCAATTTCACATCATACTGATCATCACTTGTAGAAGACGTAGACGTTTTCTCTACTTGTTGAGCAGATCAACGACCTGCTTCTCTTTGTAAATGCCATGTTTTCAGTTTCAGCTTTGTTTCATTTCTGCCACTGATCGAGATTGATTTATTTCCCGGGGAAGGAAAGTAACGTGCAGTAAATACTTCTCGGCCTCCGTTTACAAAAATCTCAATCGACGATGCATCGATAAAGATGTGAAGATCGTGTAATTCCTCTATTGCTACTTCACGAACTTCTTTTGATCGATCTTCAAATCGATCTCGCTCTAATGTCAGTTTCCCTTCATCTTTATCATAAATAATACGGGCTGCCGCTCGAATACAGCATTCAAACCCTTTTTGTGTGTCAATTTGATCAATGAATACCTCTGCGCTTGTAATATCATCTACAGGAATCGATTGGACGGAGCGTTTGATATGAAAAACATTCTCTTGTTCATTGGTTCTCATCGCCTGGAGTTCAGTGACTGGTTTTTGAATCAGATGTCCGTTATCATCTAAACGCAGCTCTCTCGGGATCGTGAGGCAGTGTATCCATTGATACGAAATCGTTGGATGATGCTCTTCTCCTTGATCAGGCACCCCCATCCATCCGATTAAAAGACGTCTGCCTGATTCGTCTAGAAAGGTTTGCTGCGCATAGAAGTCAAAGCCGCGGTCCAGCTCCTCAAACGCTCCGTGCGTATATTGATAGGTATGATCATCCAATCTCCCAACAAAATAGCCTGATTGATGTGTATTATGATATTTTAAGCCATCCGGCTTGAGCCCTTGCGGCGACACAATCAATACATCCCGGCCATCTAATTCAAATAGATCTGGACATTCCCACATATAACCGAAATCCTCTAATCCATTTTTTCCACTGCCAGCAATCATGCCTTGAAACGTCCAATTGTCTAAAGTATCAGAGGTAAACAAGACGAGATTCCCTTTCAGGTCCAGGCTTTGTGCACCAAGAACCATGTACCACTGGCCATTTCGCTTCCATACTTTCGGATCACGAAAATGGGCGGTGAATCCTTCTGGCAGCGTCGCCACGACACCTTTTTTCTGAAAATGAATGCCATCTTCTGAAACAGCTAAACATTGATATGTCTCACGGTTTCCTTGTTCATCGCGAACGTTTCCAGTGTACATCACATACATCTGTCCATCGTCAATGACTGCGCTGCCAGAATAACAGCCGTTTTGATCAAACCAATCACTTGGGGCAAGGGCGGCTTCCTCGTGCTGCCAATTCACTAGATCTGTCGATGTGTAATGGCCCCAAAATTTTGCGCCGTGTCCCGTTTTGAATGGCTGCCACTGATAAAAAACGTGGTAAACCCCTTTCCACTGAATCAACCCATTCGGGTCATTTAAAAGACCAACTGGCGGCATTAAATGAAAATGCTGACGGTACACATCTTTTTTCACCAAATGCTCATAGTTTCGAATACGGTCTGCTACCTTTTGACGAAGTGCTGCGTCAGTTGTTGTCATGACTGTGACCACTCCTTGATTATTTTTCTACTTCTTTTACTTTAAAGATGATGGTGAGAGTAAATGAAACAGCAACAGCGATTAACATACCAATCACATAATTCACCACATTCTGCACACCGTATGGCGCGGCAATCGCAATCATCGGAATACCCGTTAAACCATAGGCGTTGGCTGCAACCTTCGTGAAGACAACAAATGCCCCGCCTAATGCGCCTCCGATCATCGCGGCAATAAACGGCTTACGATAGCGGAGGTTGACACCGAATATGACAGGCTCGGTAATACCTAGGAAAGCTGAGAAAGCTGCAGGAAGTGCGATTTCTTTTGTTTTCGCGCGTTTCGCTAAGAAAAAGACAGCCAATCCCGCCCCGCCTTGAGCTACGTTGGACATGGCCCAAATTGGCAGCAAATAGTTACGCCCAATATCATTCAGCAGTCCTGCTTCAATCGCATGGAAGCTATGATGAACCCCTGTAAGAACAATGAGAGAGTAGGCACCTCCGAAAATGAGTCCTGCTAAGAAGCCTGCATGATCATAAATAAATGTCAATGCATTCGAAATTCCAGTACCGAGCATTCTTCCAAGCGGTCCAACTGCAATAAACGTCACAAATCCAGTCACAATCACCGTCACAAACGGGGTCACAAGTAAATCAATACTGTTCGGAACCACTTTTCTTAAATTCTTTTCTACAATGCACATGATGTACACAGTCAATAATACTGGAATGACTGTTCCTTGGTAACCAAGAAGAGCAATATCAAAATTGAATAAATGCATATACTCTGGTTTCGCATCCGTCAGCCCCCACGGGTTGAGCAGGTTCGGGTGAATCATAATCCCCCCAATAACGGCTCCTAAATACGAATTTCCACCAAACTCTTTCGCTGCACTGACCCCAATTAAAATCGGCAAAATGATAAAGGCTGCACTTGAGAACATATCAAGCATTTGGAAGATCGCAGAGCTTGGGTCAGCCCATTTGAAGGCTTTCATCATGCCTAATAGGCCCATTAATAAACCGCTTGCAACAATTGCTGGAATGATCGGTACAAAAATATTTGATAACGTCTTTGCAAAACGTGCAAGTGGATTCATTTTTTGTTTCACTGCTTCATCATGGCTGACAGGCTTTTGTTTCTCGTCTCCTGTCTCAAGACCAGTCTCACGAGCAAATGGTTCATATACTTTGTTGACTGCCCCCGTTCCAAAAATGATTTGGAATTGTCCCGAGCTTGAGAAAGCCCCCTTCACCCCTTCAAGTTCCTCAATGGCTTCTTTGTCAATCAGTTCCTCATCTTTTATCACCAATCTGAGTCTTGTTGCACAATGCGTGGCACTGATGACATTTTCTTTGCCGCCTAATCGTTTTGTTAATTCTTTGGCTGCTTTTTGATAATCCATGTTGTCTCCTCCTTTTTTAAAGCAAAAAAGACCTAAAATTCACCAACGATAAAAGGACATACACGTCCCCTCGTTACGCAAATTTTAGGTCTTGCCTGCCTGGCAGTCACAATCCCACGATATCAAATTTTGATTACGCTTTCATCATAGTATAAGAGTGAGACGTGCGTCAACCTCTTTTTTCGAATCAATTGACCCATATACACTAATAAGAGTAGTGTGCATAAAAAAAGCATGCATGCAGGCACAACCACTAAACCAATTCGGCATCCTGCAGACGCTGGACATGCAGCGTGATGTAGCCGATCTCCGATTCAGGGAGATGAAGTTCATATTCATTTTTTAACAAATCAGCGAGTCCACGTGCACACTGGTAAGCCAAATCATACTTTGTTTGGATAAAACTCAGCATGTCATCGTCCATGATTTGAAATGCCTCATTTGATTCCAACCTGCCTAATGCATACCTCAAATGTGTCACAAGCCGCTGATAGGAAATACTATCCTCATCAATTGAATGCTGAAAATAGCTTTCTATATGCTCGATCATTTCTTTGATCATCGTTGTATATTTCACGGTCTTTTTCATAGACTCCGTATTCATTTTGGCCGTATGAATATGGAGTGCCACATACCCTGCCTCATCGTCCGGCAGTTCAACCCCAAGCCGATCCTTTACATAACGAATGGCATACTTTCCAATATCATATTCCTGCTTATATAAGACTTTGATCTCACCAAGCAATTTATTATATAGCACAATGCCCTTTTGAATGCGCTCTATAGCAAAGGATAAATGGTCAGTCAGTGATATATGGATATGATCACTAAGCGGCATCATCAGTTTACCCTCTGCATAACTGATGATATGCTCTGCCACCTCAATATGCGCTTCGGGCAATGTCGCAAGAATTTGTTTGAATTTCTCATTTTCTTCACGCACAACAAAGATTTTCTCTATTTTTTGAACGGGAACGACGTCATTTTTCCCCTTCTGAAAAGCAATTCCAGGCCCCATCACAATTTTCTCCTGATCACCTTCCTTTACAACCACTGCATTGTTATTCAATATTTTATATATCTTCAAGGGGTATCCTCTCCCACCAGATAACGTTTCTTATGTGGGATTTTACCCTGTTTCATCTCCCATGTAAAGGTAAGAGCGGGCCAGCACGCGCCTCTCTCGTCGTCTTCTCATCAAGCATCATCAGACTTTGCTTAAACGGTTTCTCTGACCTGCGCTTCTTGTTCTTTTCTTCTGCCAGCTTCTCTAGCTCTCTCTCGTTCACAACTTGAAAGAAACGATTATCCACCGCAGCCGCCTGAAACCGTTGCTGCTTCATCATCACACCAGGATTCACAAGCACATTCATCATGAAACCAAACCATACACTCAACCAGTTTTTGAATTTCTTCACTGAACATCCCTCCGCTTTTCTTAGAATCTAGCAGTTCTAGCAAAACAACTGCTCCTATCATATCCCGAGAAAAAAGAGAGGTTTGTCACAATCTGGGTGAAAAAACAAACTAGTTTTCAGAAGTTTTGTTGAAAAGTGGAGAAGATGATCATGTATGAGGGTGTTTGAATAAAAATTTTATACACACTATATCCAAAAGATAAGCACACCTTATCAACAGGGTTTATCCACATATCAACACCCCATTACTAGATTTTGTGTATGAGATTTTTTTATTTTCCATATATATATCTAAATAAATGAGTTATCAACAGGAGTTTGTGCATAAGTGAGACTTTATAAACAAAATAGTTCTTTATAACTATGTAAAATAAGACCATTTTAGTAAAGGAATTGTTTTCATCGTATTGAATACTTAATAACGGGCAGTGAATCTTTCCTATTTATCCACAAAAAGAAAGGCTATCTCCCTAAAAACACAGCTAGAAAGGGGAAAATTAATGAAAAAGGTCATCTCTCGTTCTTCTGTTCTATTGTTCTCCACTATTTTTATTTTATCCACATTCTTTACAGGTCAACAGGCTGCTGCCGCTCCATCGAACAAACAGGTGGAACTAGAAAAAGCAGAAATCTTCGGTGAAATCAATGTCAACTCTAGAAAACACACCACTGTCATTGTTGAATTAAAGGAAAAATCCTTGGTTGAAGCAAAGCAAGAAGGCAAAGCTCAAACAAAGGCCTCCCTCAAAAAATCTCGAACAAAAGTAAAAAATGCAGCACTCAAAGAAATTGATAAAGCGAGTGTTCGTCAAGAATATGAAAAAGTCTTCTCTGGTTTCTCTATGAAACTTCCTGCAAACGAAATTCCGAAGCTGCTCGCAGTTGACGGAGTAAAAGCCGTTTATCCGGATGTTACATATCAAACAGATGAAGTGAAAAAGGAAAGTATTCAGCTTCCAAATGAAGATGTCTCCCCTCTTATGGATAAAAGCGCTCCATTTATCGGTGCACCAAAAGCTTGGGATGCCGGCTACTCTGGAAAAGGGGTAAAAGTCGCTGTCATTGATACTGGAGTAGACTATACCCACCCTGATTTAAAAGGAAACTTTGGTTTATACAAAGGCTATGATTTTGTTGATAACGATTATTCTCCGCAAGAGACGCCTAAAGGAGACCCTAGAGGCGAATCGACAGACCACGGCACACACGTCGCAGGGACAATTGCTGCCAATGGACAAATTAAAGGTGTCGCAAAGGATGCCGCACTTCTTGCGTACCGTGTACTTGGACCAGGCGGGTCTGGGACAACTGAGAACGTTCTTGCAGGCATCGACCGCGCTGTTACTGATGGAGCAGATGTCATGAACCTCTCTCTCGGAAACAGTGTGAATAACCCTGATTATGCCACAAGCATCGCACTCGACTGGGCCATGTCTGAAGGCGTTGTCGCTGTCACATCGAATGGAAACAGCGGACCGAACAGCTGGACAGTCGGTTCTCCCGGCACGTCAAGAGATGCCATTTCTGTCGGAGCAACACAGCTTCCGTACAGCCTTTACAATGTGAAATTCCCGAACTATTCTACTGCAAAAGTGATGGGCTACTACCAAGAGAGTGATTTAAAAGCACTTGACCAAAAACAAGTCACACTCGTCCATGCAGGTATCGGTGACGAAAAAGCATTTGAAGACATCGATGTGAAAGGAAAGGTTGCCGTGATCGAACGAGGAGCCATTGCCTTTGTTGATAAAGTAGACAATGCAAAAGCTGCTGGTGCAATCGGCGTTGTGATGTATAACAACACCGATGGAGAAATTCCAGTCGATGTACCGGGTCTCGCTCTTCCTACGATTAAGCTTTCAAAAGCTGAAGGAACAGCACTTGTTAAAACTATTGAGACTGGTAATAATACAACGACTTTCTCCATTCAATTTGTCAAAGAACTTAGTGAGCAAGTCGCTGACTTCTCATCTCGCGGACCAGTTGTGGATACGTGGATGATTAAGCCTGATTTATCAGCACCTGGCGTCAGCATTGTGAGTACGATTCCAACGCATAACCCTTCTCAGCCTTACGGATATGGCTCAAAGCAAGGAACAAGCATGGCTTCACCGCATGTGGCAGGGGTCGCAGCGATCATCAAGCAAGCAAAACCATCGTACACAACTGAACAGATCAAAGCACTGATGATGAATACAGCAGAAAAACTATTTGACGCAAATGGCAGCCCATTCCCTCATAACACACAAGGGACAGGCAGTGTTCGAATCATCGAATCACTCCAAGCGTCATCTATCGTTTCTGATGCCAGCTATTCTTACGGCACTTTCTTGAAAGAAAAAGGCGTTCAAATCAAAACGAAGAAATTCAAGGTAGAAAACCTTTCAAAAGCACCGAAAACGTATACCATTGATTACAAATTTAATGGCAGCGGCATCAGCACAAACGGAACGAAAAAAATCACTGTCAAAGGGAATTCCACTGGGTCCTTTACTTCCGCGGTACAAGTGAAATACGGTAAAACCAAAAAAGGAACGTACCAAGGCAGCATTACCCTTCGTGAAAATGGCAGAAAGGTCACAGAGATTCCTACTTTATTGATTGTAAAAGAGCCTGATTATCCGCGCGTCACTTCGGTTTCCGTCGAGCCGGATAACCGTGCTGGAAGCTATGTTATTAGCAGCTATCTGCCTGGCGGCGCTGAGAACCTTGCATTTCTCGTCTACTCGACAGATGGAGAGTATTTAGGTGAAGCAGGTGTTTATCATCATGTTGATAAAGGAGAACACCGCGTAAAATGGAATGGCACGATCAATCAAGGTCAAAAGCTGGAACCTGGTGAGTATACAATGCTTGCGTATGCAAGTTTGAAAGGGAAATCAGACACTGTTCAAACGAAGGAACCCTTCGATATTTATCCTGAATAAACGTGAATCACAAGAAAAGCCTTGTATGAGCGGATTAGCTCATCAAGGCTTTTCGATTATATATAGAGGAAAGAGAGACTGATGTTGATATTGCTATGGATCGTTTCTTTTTTGACTGCTTTTTTTCTAACGATCACTTTGGTGTATTTTCACCCTTTTACACGCGAAACATCCTCGTCCTTTTCATCAAGCATGCGAGCTGACGGTCTATGTGTCCTTCATTTACCCGCTTAGTTTGGCGTTTATTTTCATCATGATGCTCCTTTTCCCCCTCTATTGGCTGCGTGGACGGTTAACAGAATTACATATGTTATGCATCAAAGACTTCTTTTAATAAACGATACGATGTGAGCCGGTCTTGCATGTGGTGAGTGATCGTCACAGCGATTACTTCATTTGTACGATACGCTTTCGCTAGTGCCGTCAGCTGCTTTTTCACAGAAGATGGCGTTCCAACCACCATCCTTTGACGATTGGCAGCCACTCGTTTTTGTTCATATGGACTGTAGGAATAAGCTTGTGCCTTTTCATATGAAGGAAAGCCCCCGAGGTTTTGCCCCTGTTCATTGGCGAGTAAGGATAAATCTAAGCTGACTGCCAGTTTTTCTGCCTGTTCCTCTGTTTCAGCACATAAAACGAAGACCGCAAGACTGACGCGCGGCTCATCACCGAATGCTGAAGGTTCGAACCGGTTGATGTATTGCTCCACAGAATCTTCTCCGCCTTCGCCATTGATAAATAGAGCAAACGTATAGCCTGCACCTGCTTTCGCCGCAAGTCTTGCACTCCCTCCAGAGGAACCAAGCATCCATACCTCTGGTGCAGTCTCTACCTTCGGAGAAGCGGTTAAATGGGGCAGCGGGTAAAATTCATCCGCTAGGTCGTGTAAATAGACCTTCAATTCTTCTACCTGCTCAGGATATTGATCACCTAGTCGTTTTCGTTCACCATGATGAAGGGCAATGGAGGAAATGGGCATACCACCAGGAGCACGTCCAATCCCAAGATCAATTCTCCCAGGAGCCAGTGCTTCGAGAACCCTGAAGTTCTCTGCTACTTTATAGGCACTATAGTGAGGCAGCATCACACCGCCTGAGCCAATACGTATATGTGACGTAACGGCTGATAAATGACCGAGAAGCACCTCTGGACTCGACCCTGCAAGCCGGTTTGAAAAGTGATGCTCTGATACCCAAAAACGGTGATAGCCCCACTTCTCTGCCTGCTTTGCCAATTCAACCGTTTGCTTCAATGCTTCAGCAGGTGTTGCATCTCCGATCAAAGGAGATTGATCCAGTATACTTAATTTCATCATGCTGCACCTCTTACAGAAATCCCCCTCTCTCAATCGAAAGGGGGGATGTCTTATTTATTTTCGATTAAAGCCCTTCTCTTTAACAAATTCTCCAAGGAAGGCACGCTTTGGCTGACTAAAGCCGCGAAGCATCTGCTTAGACCAAGTATCTTTTCTCTCTCCGTTTGTTCGTTCTTCATAATATGATGAAATACGATCATCGTATTCTTTTAAATAACGATCCACATGCGCTTCATCTTGCTGATAAGCATTTTCATGATAAATGAGTTCAACTGGCAGCCGTTCCTTTTGTGACGATTGACTCGCTGGATGTCCGACAGCCAGACCAAATAACGGCAGCACATAAGATGGCGTTTCAAGTAATTCAGACACTTCTTTCAGTTGATTACGCAGACCGCCAATATAGCAGATCCCAAGTCCCATTGATTCTGCGGCTACACTCATATTTTGCGCAGCGAGCGCCGTATCAATGACGCTAATGAGAAAGGCTTCCGTATTCTCAAGCGCCTCTTGATGATTTTCCCCTGCTTTTTTTGCAATATCATCATGGCGTTTCAAGTCTGCACAGAAGACAAAGAAATGCCCATTCTTCTCAACGTATGGCTGATTCCCAGCCAGTTCAGCAAGCTTGGCCTTCTTCTCTTGATCTGTCACACCAATAATACTGTACGCCTGTACATAGCTTGATGTCGAAGCAGCCTGTGCACTTTTAATGAGTGTCAGCACCTCTTCTTCGGACAAACGCTCGTCTGTAAACGAACGGATGGACCGATGATTTAATATCGTTTCTATCGTTTTGTTCAATTCGAAGACCTCCTTCACTTGTACTATCATATGACAAAGACATATGGCTTTTCAAAAATTAAAACTCGCATGAAAAAAGACAGTCTATACTTAGACTGCCCTTACCCGTTTTATTTAAATAAATAACTTTGGTATTTCGTTAATTGAACACTTGCGTTATAAGCAATCCCGAATCCAATAAGGACAGATAAGACAGAGCTTCCTCCGAAGCTGATAAATAGGAGCGGAATCCCTGTTACAGGCATCACGCCTATATTCATCCCAATGTTCTGGAACGTATGGATCACAATCAGTGCTGTATATCCTACACAGAAGAATGACGCAAACCGGCTATATGGATGGATACGGTCGATCAGCACGACAAGCCGGTAGATCAAGAAGAAGAACATGATCACAACAAACGCACATCCGACAAAGCCAAAGGCTTCTCCTATAATGGAGAAAATCATATCTGTTTGTGCTTCTGGGACATAGACTTTTAAGTTTTTAACCCCATTCCCAAAAATCTGTCCAGCACCGATGGCCATTATGGCCTGGTCTACTTGATATTTATCAGACCCAGACGCATCCTGAGTCTGCGCTTGGTTGGCTGACGTAGAACTATCAGGCAGCCAAGCGGTAATCCGGTTAATCTGATACTGCTGAATGCCAATTGTTTTCGCAACATCAGGGAAGAGAATGATCACAGTTAACACAGCGGCAACTAAAAGCACAACTACGGAACCGATGAGAGAGATCAGTTTCCAATTGACTCCTGATAAAAACACCATCACAACGACAATAAACATACAGACAGCTGCCGTACCTGCATCCTGTAAGAAAATCAGTCCAACTGGAACAGCTGCCACCCCGGCAATTTTTAATAGAAGGAAGATATCATCTTCTAATGTCCGTTTTCCTCTAGGGCTTGACTTGCCAATAACAGATGCGAGCATCATAATCAAACCAATTTTCATGAACTCTGAGGGCTGAAGTGTTCCGATCCCCGGTATCACAAACCAGCTTTTTGCACCATTTTTAATTGGAGCAAAATCATGACCTCCGATTTGTGCAGGAGCGATTTTCAGAAAAATTAACAGCATAATGCCGCCTATAAAAATATAGAGGCTTAGCTTTTCTAATTGCTCCAAGTCAAAGTAATTTATGGCTACAATACATATAACTCCGACCATATAGTAAATGATCTGTCTGGTCCATGCATTAGATCCATACTGCCCAAATTGACCCGCAGCATAAATCGCAATGACACTGATGGCAAAGAAGGCTAAAAATATAAAAATTAAATCCCCTTGATAGTACGGAGATGTATTCTGCTTGTTCATGAACTAACCACCCTTATTACAAAACATAAAAGCCCTTATTTATATTAGATTGAAATTTTCACAAAAGCAACTCACCTTAAATATGACGGAAGATACATCCGAAAGGTTCCAATCATTTTTCAAAAAATGAAATACTTTTCATTCTAACAATAGGAAAAAATTCCTCTATACTTTTTCCATTCAACCGATCATGAGTCCTTTAAAAAGATTATTTTACAGATTTTAAGGGGAAAATTCAATGACCTATGTGGCGATATGACAAGCAATTATCATGCCAGCATAAGCTGTACGGAGAGAAAAGGAAAAACCACTTTCTACGGAATAAGGCCCATTTTCCAATTATTGAGTTTACTTCAAAGTCAATTGTGGTATAATACTTGTAACAAAATGTTCACAATATCTCCTAAAAACAGACACAATTGCATCCTGACCTCTTATTTGATTTGGATATCAACTTACAAAGGAGTTGGATACGATGGATATGTTCTTTGCGTACCTATGTATTGCAACGGCTACACCCCTGTTTTTATGGCTTGAAAACAGAAAAATTGCACTAGCTTCTATTCCACCCATTATGATTATGTGGATTTTCTTCGGTCTTTACATGACGAGCAGTTTATCTCCAGCAGGACATACCTTCATGATCGCATTCTTTGCCATTAACGTCATTTTGGCACACATTGCAGCGTTTCTCATTTATGGACTTCCATTCATTCGCAAAAGATTCAGCAGCACCAGATAAATCACGCACCACCTATTGGAGGCGTAATCAACATCATGATAAAAACCACTCACCTTTGAGGGATGAGTGGTTTTTTATTATTTCTCTGAATGCTCAGACTGCTTTGGCGCAGAAGGCGAATAACCGTCTTTGCTGTTCTCTCCGTGGCTGTAGTGAGCCGCAAAGATCCAAACAGATCCGATAACGAAGATAATCGCACAAAACAGACCAAACAATGTATTTCCGACTTGAACAGTTCCGTTCTCGCTTTCTGTCATGTGCATAAACATGAATAGCTGCAAGAACGCTTGAATGAAGGCAAAACCAAAGATAATCCATAGTTTTGCAGAACTGCCAATTTCAGCTCCAATGGCAATCCAGAATGCTAAGATTGTTAGCACAATGGATAGGATGAAGCCAACTACGTGTTTCCAAGGGAAGTGTTCGTGCTCTGCTGAGGAATGTGTTTTTCCAGCCATATCACAAAAGCCCCCCTAATCCGATCAAGTAAACAGCTGTGAAGATGAAAATCCATACAACATCAAGGAAATGCCAGTATAGACTTGAGATAAAAATCTTCGCTGCTGTTTGTGGAGTTAATCCACGTTTTTTAATTTGGAACAAGACCCCGGTAATCCAGAAGATACCGATGGATACGTGTAGTCCGTGAGTTCCTAAGAGTACAAAGAATGCAGACCAATACGCACTTGTATGGATGCTCGCACCCTCATGTACATAATGGAAGAACTCGAAAATCTCAAAGCCAACGAAGCCTGCACCTAGAAGCAGTGTCAGAATCGTCCAAATGACAACCCCTTTGGTACTTCCACGGCGCATTTCATGAACAGCAATCCCGCATGTAAATGAACTAACCAATAGCAGGAATGTCATGATCAATACAAGCTTCATATCAAACAGTTCAGCTGGTAAAACGCCGCCAGCTGTTCTGCCATGAAGAACAAAGTAGGTCGCAAAAAGTGTTGAGAATAACACGATTTCCGCGCCAAGGAATATCCAGAAACCAAGGATGTTTAAACGTCCTGTTTCAGACTGATATTCAAGCGGTGCATTTGCATAGCTGCTATCATTATGTCCCATTACTTCTGCGCCTCCTTATTCTTTTTCTCTGTTTCAATCACTTCTTCAACAGGAATATAATAGCCATCGTCATATTCAAATGAGCGTAAAATCATTGTTGCGAATACACCGATTAAGCCAATAACGCCAATCCAGTACCATTCAAATACAAGACCGAATGCACCAAGTCCGAAGAATGCAGACATGATGAGTGGTCTGCCTGAATTGTGCGGCATGTGAATTTTCTTGAATTCTTTTTCAGGATGAACGTCTACGTTGTTTTGCTTCCAATGATGGAATGCATCTGGTGTTGTCACTTCTGGAAGTGCTGCAAAGTTATAATGCGGCGGAATTGCAGAAGATGTCGCCCAGTCAAGAGTACGTCCATCTCCCCAGCTGTCTCCAGACACTTCACGTTTCGCGTGTCTCCAGCTGTAGTAGATGTTGTAGCAAAGGATGATGAATCCGATACCCATCATAAATGCACCAATTGTTGAAATAAAGTTTAGTGCAGTCCAGCCATCTTCTGGTCCATACGTATAAATACGTCTTGGCATTCCTTGCAGTCCTAAGAAGTACTGCGGGAAGAAACAGATGTTAAATCCGATCATGAATACCCAGAAGAACCATTTGCCGATTCTTTCGTTTAACTTGTAACCAAACATTTTTGGATACCAGAAAACAAGGCCAGCAAAACAAGCAAAAACAGTACCTGCGATTAATACATAGTGGAAGTGGGATACAAGGAAGTACGTGTTATGGTACTGGTAATCCGCAGCTGCCATCGCAAGCATAACCCCAGTGACACCACCGATAACGAAGTTCGGGATGAAACCAAGTGCCCAAAGCATTGGTGAAGTAAAGCTGATACGGCCTCGATACATCGTAAAGAGCCAGTTAAAGATTTTCACACCTGTTGGTACAGAAATCGCCATTGTTGTAATCGAGAAGAATGAGTTAACCGCTGCACTGTTCCCCATTGTAAAGAAGTGGTGAACCCACACAAGGAAACTAAGAACAGAGATTGCCACAATCGATACAACCATCGCTTTGTAACCAAACAGCTGTTTTCTTGAGAACGTCGCAAAGATTTCTGAGAAAATACCGAAAGCCGGCAGGATGACGATATATACCTCAGGATGTCCCCAAATCCAGAAAAGGTTCGCCCAAAGCATTGGCATACCGCCTGCTTCGAGTGTAAAGAATGCAGAACCGAATAAACGATCAAATGTCATAAGTGCTAAAGCAACTGTTAATACAGGGAATGCGAATACGATGATGACAGACGTAATCAATGTTGTCCATGTAAACATTGGCATACGCATAAGCGTCATACCTTTTGTACGCATTTTTAAGATGGTCACCATGAAGTTAATACCTGTCATAAGTGTACCAATACCTGCAATTTGGAGCCCGAGCAAGTAATAGTTCTGTCCAGGTCCTGGTGAGAAATCATTTCCGGCGAGCGGCATGTAACTCGTCCAGCCTGCACTTGGTGATCCTCCAATGACGAAGGAAATGTTGAACAGCATCGCTCCAACCATGAATGTCCAGAAGCTAAGGTTGTTCAAATAAGGGAATGCAACGTCACGTGCACCAATTTGAAGAGGCACAACGACGTTGATTAAACCAATTAAAAATGGCATCGCCATGAATAGAATCATGATCGTACCATGCGTTGTGAAAATTTCATTATAGTGGTTGGAATCTAAAAACGTATTATTAGGAAGCGCCAGCTGCGCGCGCATCATCAGTCCGTCTACCCCACCGCGGAAGAACATAATCACAGCAGCAAGGATATACATGATCCCAAGCTTTTTATGATCAACTGATGTTAGCCATTCTTTCCAGAGCCATTTCCACTTTTTAAAGTAGGTTAAAACAAACACGATGGCAATGGAAGTAAGAGCGATAGAAATTTGCGCACCAAGAATTAATGGGTCTCCAGTTACAAAAAACTCATCCCATTTCAAATGCATAACGGCCTCCTCCTTTCCTTAGTCAGTTTATTCATTATCTAGTTTTCTTTTATAGTTCTTCACATTCTCGAAAGGATCTGTTTTGGAATGCGGAGAAACTGATTGGTAACCTAAACGTTTGCGTGCTTGGAGTGCGTATTCAGAATCCTCTCCATGCTTCGCAAAGGATAAATGTGTTGATGAGAATGTCTGCACATCTGCAGCATCCGGAAGCATCAAGTAGTCATACTTTTTCTTCGTTAACTTTGGTGCTTCTTTCTTCGTTTTGCTTACCCATTTATCATAGTCAGACTGCGTCATCGCATTGACTTTGAATTTTTGCTGAGCAAAGCCCTCGCCTGTGAAGTTGGCGTTTCTTCCTTCATATGTGCCAACTTGATCAGCTTGAAGATATTGTTCCATCTCCATTCCAGCCATCGCATACTTCTCCCCGCCTAGCTGAGGAATCCATAGTGATGCCATTGTATCAGCGGAAGTGATTTTGAATAAAACCGGCTGATCTTTTGGAATGTTTAAGTAGTTCACTGTCTCAATATTTTCCTCTGGATAGCTAAAGATCCATTTCCAATCAACAGCTGTAGCATAAACGACAAGTGGATCTTTATGGCTTGTTGCTTGAGGTGCCTCTTCCAAAGAGTAAATTGTTTTTACAGTTGGAACCGAAAGGGCAGCAACGATTAATATTGGGATCACTGTCCAGATAACTTCTAGAAGCGTATTCCCGTGTAGTTCTGGGTTATAAGAGGCGTTTCCAACGTCCTTACGCTCACGGTATTTAACCAAAATGATGGTAAACAGTACAAATACCGCACCAACGATAAAGAGCATGAATCCGATGGATAAAAGGATCAAGTCTTTTTGTTGTGCTGCGACAGGTCCTTTAGGATCTAAAACAGCGATATTGCTGCAACCTCCTAATAAAAAAACACTCACGAGCATCGCTAATAAAAGCATAGGTTTAATGGCTCTGAACAAGAAGATCACCATCCTTCCTTAAGATAATATATAAATTGCTGAATAATTGTGAAAAGCCATCTGCCTTCGAAAACTTTTCTTCCCTTTGTAATGCTATCAAAATCTGTTAGAGTTAGCTTCCCTTTTTTCAAAAGTTCATTTATTTTTCAACAGATTTCTATTAAAATGTCATAAATTCGACATAAATTTATATTATTGCACACACAATAAATTTCTAGGATTTTGAAAAGTTGAGAGTTGAAGGCAAAGGACAAACAATCAAGCACTTTGTCAAATTTAGGTTTACCACAATAAAAAAGTTTGGTCAAATTTCAATTTAACTTAATGAAATTTTATCTAGGTAAACAATTTCAAAATAGGTATCCCCACATTTAACAAAAACCTTACTCATTTTAACGCAAGTTCACAAGAAAAGAAAGTATCGATTCTCTGCGATACGCTGTAAGAATTGGTAATGATGCTGAATTAGTGGAATCTCGCTAAAGACTTCCAGCAAAAAACCGGCTCAGCGCCGGCACTCTGCATTTATTCATCTCTCACTAAGATGTCAGGTCGTCTATAGATCTCCCCTTCATGTTCAATGTCCATGTACGTCCACTTGCCTGTATAGGTTAAAAAGCGGTTGCCCTCTTTTTCTACTACTATCGTATCCTCTGATTTCAGTCCAGGCAATGAAGGATTCCACGTAAACACTTGATGCAGCTGAATTTCTTCCTTCGATGAGGGAACGGCAATGATTTCCCTAGATACAAATCCCGTCTTTCCCCCTTGATGAAGCTTTTTCCAGCTATCAGGGAAGCCCTCTTTTTCATACTGAGCAATACCTGCTTTCAGTACATCTCCTAATGTTTTACCAGGACGTGTGGCGGCATTCATGACTGTATCAATTCGTGCAAGCCGCTCTTTGTTCTCTTCAAGCTCCTTTGGAAGCTGACCAAAGTAAACAGACCTTGTGACATTCGCTACGAGCCCGTGCCGTTCTGCACAGAGGACAACAAGCGCGTGCTTTTGAAGTGCTTTCTCTGTTGGAATCGGGTGACGGTATTGATGGATCCGGTCATCCGTTGCCACAAGCAGGACTTCTATCGTCATCCCTTGTGCAATGGCTCTTTGAGCAACAAGCGAAGCAATTTCGTGTTCGGTCTGCCCTGGCACGATTTCTTGACAGACACTTTCTACAATGACCGCTGTTTCATGACAAAGGATTTCATATTGACTGAGCTGCGAGGCGGTAAGAATCGATCGAACATGTGACAAATCCGGCTCGATCCATTCGAATCCATCCATTTGAATGTCCGCCCCAATTCGTTTACCTTTTGTGAGTTCTTGAATGTAGGGGGTCTCATCCTCATACCAATCCATTGTGACCACCTGAAAGGGATGATCGACATACGCCATTTCCTCTTCAATGATCCGCTTTTCTTCCATTTGATTCACAATGAGGACGAGGTCGTCTTTTAAGACGAGCAGCTGGCACACGCCCTCTGGCGTATTTAACACAATGTGATTCCTTCTTCCGCCTGTCAGCCAGGAGAAGTTATTTCGCTTTTGAATCAAGACACCATCAAGCTGCTTTTCTTCCATTAGCTCTCTTACTTGTTCAATCATCTAATCACCTGCCTGTATGAAGTGTTTGAATGAAACGGTTAAAAGCTGTTTTCCCTTGCTCAGTTCTTTTAAACACACCCGCCTGCGAGAGAATTCGAGAAAAAATAGAGCCAATTTCTTGTTGTAAAATGGTTTCGGTATTGTCCTCTGTAAAGGTGTTCTCTTCAAGCAGCCGCTTTGCCCATGTTTCGTGTTTCATGATAGCAGGACGGGCTTTGATTTCTTCAAGAGGACTTTCGGATAGCAATGCCTCTTTTAATTGGCTTAACTCCTCTGCTAATCTGCCAGGAAGGACAGCAAGGCCCATGACTTCAATTAATCCGATATTCTCTTTTTTAATATGGTGGACTTCTTCGTGCGGATGGAAAATGCCGTCTGGGTGCCGCTTGTCTGTACGGTTATTACGCAGCACTAAATCTAATTCATAGTCATCCCCGTGGCGCCGTGCAATAGGTGTAATGGTATTGTGCGGAGTCTCTCCTGTATGAGCGATCAGCCCCACCTCTTCATCTGAATACAATTTCCACTCATGTAAGATAAAGTCTGCTGCGTCCGCGAGCGGCTGCCGCTCGCTGCTTCGAAGGCGGATCACAGACATCGGCCATTTCACAATGCCAGCTCGCACATCCGGAAAGGCTTTGAGAGAAAAGATTTCTTCCATCTCTGCTTTCGCCATCGGAAATTCATGTGCACCGCCCTGAAAATGGTCATGACTTAATATACTGCCTCCGACAATCGGAAGGTCGGCGTTCGACCCGATGAAATAGTGCGGGTATATAGATATGAAGGAAAGCAGTCGTTCAAAGGTTTTTTTGGTGATGCTCATTGGCTCATGTTTACCTTTGAACACTATGCAGTGCTCGTTGTAATACACATAAGGTGAAAATTGCAGAAACCACGATTCACCTGAGAGTGTCACAGGAATAATCCGGTGATTCTGTCTCGCTGGATGGTTGATCCGCCCCTCGAAGCCAACGTTTTCTTTACAAAGGAGACAAAGAGGATATTGCTTTTGACTGAGCTTCTTGGCTTCAGCGATGGCTTTGGGGTCCTTTTCCGGTTTTGATAGATTAATGGTGATCTCCAGCACACCATCGTCTGTTGGTGTAAACCACTGTACATTTTTGGCGATCCTGCCTGTATGAATATAGTGGGCATGCTGCTGCATCGCATAGAACCAGCTTGTAGCTGCCTCTGGTCCCTCATGCTGGCGTTTTTCTTCAAACTTCGCATAGATGACACTTGGAGGTGCCACCAAGCAGCCCATGATTTTCGCATCTAGTAAATCACGATACGTATCCGTCCCCTCAGGAATAAGGCCTGTTTCTACTGCCCAATCCAGCATCGGCATTAAAATGTCTTCAAGGTCTCCTTCTCCTGAGACTGTTCTTGCTTCAGCGTCATCGAGCCCGAGCACCTCAAGCAGCCGATTTCTCGTATAATCGATATCTAGTGATGTCATCAGCTCTTTATTGATCCCGTATTGAATCAGCTGTTCCAATTTTTCAAAAATATCAATCGCCATTCCCTCTGTCCCCTCTCTTGCCTGCCTGTTACGCTTTATTCACTTCGGTAGCCATCTGGATGCTTCTGAAACCAATCCCACGCGCTCTGAATGATCGTGTGAAGGTCAGCATATTGAGGTGTCCATCCCAATTCTTGCAGCGCTTTTTCAGAAGAAGCAATCAGCTTTGCTGGATCTCCCGCGCGTCTTTTTGCCACTTGTGCCGGGATGGCATGCCCCGTGACTTTTCTGACAGCTTCTACGACCTGCTTCACGGAGAAACCTGTTCCATTCCCTAAGTTGTAGGTAGCACTGCCTTTTCCAGCACGCAGCCGATCAACGGCTAAGATGTGTGCCTCTACTAAGTCCATCACATGAATGTAATCTCTAATACACGTGCCGTCCTCTGTCTCATAATCATCACCGTAAATCATGATCTGATCCCGTTTTCCTAAAGCAACTTGCAGAATAATTGGAATGAGATGTGTCTCAGGCTGATGATCCTCTCCGACAAGTCCTTCTGTATGGGCACCAGCTACATTAAAGTACCGAAGCACCACGTATTCTATTCCATACGCTTGCTCAGACCACTTCAGCATTTTTTCAATCGCTAATTTTGTTTCTCCATAAGGATTCGTTGGGTTCGTTTCATCCGTTTCAACAATCGGCACGCGCTTCGGTTCACCGTATGCAGCAGCAGTTGAAGAAAAGACGATGTGTTTCACATCAAATTCATTCATTATTTGTAGTAAAGCGGTTGCTCCTCCGACGTTGTTGTCATAGTACTTAAGCGGGTCTGTCACACTCTCCCCGACAAGTGAATCTGCCGCAAAGTGCATGACCGCTTCTATTTGATGCGTTTTGAAAACCTGTCTTAAAAAGACGTGATCCCGTAAATCTCCCTCTTCTAAGACAGCTCCTTCCAAAACAGCTTCTTTGTGGCCTGTCTGCAAATTATCTACTACCACTACTCGTTCGCCTTTCGCTAGAAGAGCCGCCACCGCATGACTGCCTATGTACCCTGCTCCTCCACAAACTAAAATTGTCATCAACCTTCCCCCTTTGTGAGTTCTCTTGCGCCGCCTCCAATTCCAGCTGTGTAAAAAGAGGCTTGAATGCCTGTTTTCTCTTGATATATCGCACCAGTTTCTTCTATAAATGAACTCAGCAGCTCTTCTTTCACAATGCTGATCGTGCATCCGCCAAAGCCTGCACCTGTCATACGGGAGCCAATCGTCCCCGGGTGCCCCCAAGCTGCTTCAGCCAGTGCATCTAGTTCAAGTCCTGTTACTTCATAATCATTCTTTAAAGAAAGATGAGAAGCCTTCATGAGCCCACCTAGTTCTTCCATTTTATCATCTTTCAGAAAATTTACTGCTTTCATCGTCCGCTCGTTTTCCGTCACGACATGTCTTGCCCGTTTGCGGCATATGTCATCTTCAATCAAGTGGGCATGTGCTGCAAATTCATCCGCAGTGAGCTCACATAAGTGGGTGATGTCGATTTTTTTCCGAAAATCATTTAAAGCTGATTGACACTCTGCCCGGCGCTCATTGTATTTGGAATCAGCCAGTGTCCGCTTTTTATTTGTATTGGCGATGACAAGCGCTAGTCCCTCTTGCCGAAACGGACTGTATTCAAAGGCAAGGGTGTCACAATTGAGCAAAATGGCGTGATCTTCTTTTCCAAGGGAAATCGAAAACTGATCCATGATCCCGCAATTGACGCCAATAAATTCATTTTCTGCACGCTGTGAAAGGAGGGCAAGACGGGCATTTGAAACGCTGAATGAATGCCATTCGTTGATGAGAACAGCGGTGACAAGCTCAATGGAGGCAGAGGAAGACAGACCTGCGCCATTTGGAATATTGCCGCTGTACACAATGTCAAAGCCTTCTTCTATCTTCATCCCTGCTTCTATAAACTGATTGAACACACCCTTCGGATAATTCGCCCAGCCGTCCGATTCCACGTAAGCGATTTCATAAAGGTTGAATTCTTTCACACCATCGCTATCAAAGTTCAAGGAATACATTCTCACGCGGCCATCTGAACGCTTTGCACAAGCAGCATACGTTCCGAGAGTAAGTGCGCATGGAAACACATGGCCTCCATTGTAATCTGTATGTTCACCAATCAAGTTCACTCTTCCTGGGGCAAAAAAATAGCGAAGTTCTTCTCTATCTCCAAATTGCTGGTGAAATGCCGCGTGTAACGTCTCGATCATATCCATTCCCCTTTTCTCTTCTGATACTTTTATTTTAGTTGTCCCAGCAGCATCAGTTCAATGGTAAAAAAACCGTTAAAAAATACCCTTTTTTTGCTGTGAATGGTACGATGTGATATGAGGTGTAACATGATTCTAAATAGAAAAAGGTTGTTTTTTGCTGTGAAGGAGGGTTTCCAATTTGAAGAAGGAAGCATTTGCATTTCGTTTTCACCATTCTGATGTGACATTGCCGGCGCAAATATGGTCTGTTGGCTGGGAAGTACAATCATCTTCGTTATATAGCTGGAATGGCGTGGAGCGGAAAGATCAGGGCAAGTGCATCTTTCAGCTCACACTGTCTGGACATGGCATGATTGAAATCGGAGAGAAACGTTTCAAAGTGTTGCCGGGTCAGGCCTTTCTCGTGAAAAGCCCAAGTGCCTATCAATATTATTTTCCAGAGGACAGTGAGCATTGGGAATTCCTTTATTTAACGCTTTACGGGGAAGCCTGCGATCTTTGCTTTGACCAATTTATTGACCAAGGAAAGCAGGTCATGCGTTTTCATCCAAATTCCAGACCGATCCGCCTGCTCAAGAACATTTATGATGAAGCCAGTGAAAGACGGATTACCAATCCATTTGAGGGGTCTAGCCTTGCTTATCAATTTGTCATGGAACTATATTCATATTTGCCAAAGCTTGAGGGACAAATGGAGAAATGGCCCGAGCCCATCGTTCAAGCTGCCTTGTTTGCCAGCCATCATTTTCACGAGGAAATTGGCCCAGACGATATGGCAGCTGCGGCACGTTTATCCAAAAGTCATTTTACGAGGGAATTCAAAAAGGCCACTGGCTTCACACCTATTCACTATCTAACCAATATCCGGTTAGAAAAGGCGGAAACGTTACTGAAAACAACAAAATACTCGATTGAAGAAATCGCCATACAGTGCGGCTACCGAAATGCGAATTACTTGAATAAAGTCTTTCGAAAGAAAATCGGCATGTCTCCAAAGCAACTGCGGGAAACAAGCGATGCATAATAAAAAGCAGCCGCTTTCTCAATTGGCTGCTTCTTTTACGCTTTCATCAGGTCAACATGAATTCTCCCTTGTCTTAAAACAATGGTCATTTGCGTGTCAGGTGTCATTAAGTTTTCTAAAATGTCCGTTGCCGTTTGAAGCGCAATGTCCATTCGGTTGATCTTTTCCTTTTCTTGTTCCGAAAACGCTTCTGGATGTGCGGTCATTTCTTTGACTAGCCTCAGCACTTGTTCATGCTGCTTTTCTGTTTGCTGATATATGACATCATATAATTCGTCTGGCCTGCTGCTCATTTCACATCACCTATCTTTTTTCATGTGTTAAATCGCATCTTCTTTTGTTTTCTTGAAGACGAACCATTTACTGGCGACATAATTCACGACCACAATCACAAAGTTGACAAGAATTTTTGCGACAGTTTCATTGAGCGCCATTTGGCTCACAAATAAAATCATCAGCCCCAGATCTACACCTAGAGACATGAGACGAACACTAAAAAATGAAGAAAGCTCACGCATAAGGCTTTTCGTATCACGAGCCTTTTGCTTGAAGACATACTTCTTATTGGTGATATAAGCAAAGAGAACAGCAAATACCCATGAAACAACTGTAGCTGTTTTATAATCCATGGAAAACATCTCAACGAATAAGTAGAAGCTGACTATGTTGACAATGGTTGTACACACACCCATCACAAGATACATGACAACTTCTTGATACTTTTGAAAAAGGCTATACATGTCTTTCTTCATTCCTTCTTGGTGGTTTCTGTTTCTTTTAGAATACCATCTTGAGAAGAACTTCCCAAACGAACAATATGTACGTCCTGCACAGATGAAATTTGTTCTACTTGATGGCAAATGTCAACCTAATTGGTTTATATAAGCCAAATGATTTAGGTCTTTTTCATTATTTTAATTTATAATCTTTTAACTGACTTTACAATTGTTTATTATTAGAAGTAAGAAATCAATATTTATGGGTTTTTTAGTCATTTTTTTAGGAACGTGGTAGGTGATAGATTTTACAAAATAGGTTAAATGTCATCATTTTTCGACAAAATCTATTTTGCGCTGTTTTCATCCACACGTACAGTTACTAGACGGTTTGTTCAAGTCATTGGTTGCAGATGAATATGTCTTATTGAACTGGAGGATATTATGGATACGCAAGTGAAAAGAAGAGTTGACGAAGAGTGGGTTTATTTGATTCAGGAAGCGAAAAAAATTGGACTAGGCATCGAAGAAATACAAGCTTTTTTAACATCCAACGGTGATCAGAAGATGATAAACAAACCGTAAATCAACGCCGTTATCCTTTGTCTTTCAGACTGCTTTGGCTAAAAGTTCTGACTTGTCAATTGACCTTTTGAAAATCCTTTCATGACGATACGCTACAGTAATTGAACACCCCTTCATACCAATCCCTTCCACTCATGGGGTTCTGTCTTTCTATATTAGGAGGACAGTCCGTTTCCCGTTCTTTATATGATCCCTTTATAGCCGCTATTCATGAAAATTGTCATTCTCACGTTATAAAACCAAGCTCCCCACCCATATATTAAGCATGAAAACAATGAGAAAGCAGAAAGGTGGGTAGAGCGTGAGTTCAGATTCCCTTTCCTATTATCACCAAAAAAAGGATCAGTATTATCATGGCGTGAACCCGGTCATTGTCAGCCGTATTCGTGAGGAATGGACGTCTTTATTGGATATCGGATGCGGCACAGGCAAACTTGGAAAAGTCCTGAAACAAAAGGGCCGGACCATTTATGGAATTGAATCGTTTGAGGATGCAGCAAAAGAGGCTGAGCAAGAGCTAGATCATGTTCTATGCGGAAATATTGAACAGATGACTCTCCCTTACGAACATGAACACTTTGACTGCATCATTTTCGGAGATGTCCTTGAACATTTATTGGATCCGTGGGCCGTTTTAAAGAAGGTCAAACCCTTCCTTAAAAAAGAAGGAGTCATCCTGTCATCCATTCCGAATATCGGTCACATATCAACAGTTTTAGAATTACTAGCCGGCAGATTCACTTATACAGATGCAGGATTAATGGATCAAACACATTTACGTTTCTTCACCCTTCACGAAATTCATGCACTCTTTCATTCAGCAGGCTTTCGTATTCGCGAACTCGAAACCATTCGCGTAAAGCATCCTTCCTATGCAAGCGTGATGAGTGATTTACATGAATTACTCATGAAGCATGGCATTCGTTCAGATTTTCACGAGGCCGCTACCGCCTATCAGTATGTGGTTGAGGCGGTTCAGTTTCATGAGTAACCCCACCATCCTGTTTGTTTTATGTGTAAATGATGAATCGATGTTTCAGGCTTGCTTTCGGCAGCTCGCTTCACTTCCTGCTCCCCATGGATATCATGTGGAGGTTTTGCCGATTAGACATGCATCCAGTATGACCTCTGCTTATAATGAAGCGATCACCCATCCAGCTCAGTTTAAAATTTATCTTCATCAAGATACCTTGATTGTCAAACAGCATATGCTGCTTGAGCTGATCCCGCTTTTTTTACAGCATCCATCACTTGGGATGGTTGGGGTCATAGGTGCAGAAAGCGTGCCTGACAATGGGATTTGGTGGGAGAGTTCTCATTGCAGGGGGAAAGTCATTGAATATCGTCACGACACCTATCAGCTGCTTTCGTTTGAAAGAGGTCGTCAACAACAGGCGGAAACACAAGATTATATCAACGCTTCGGCGATTGATGGTCTTTTCATGGCGACGCAGTATGATGTGAAGTGGCGTGAGGATCTCTTTGATGGCTTTCATTTTTATGATGTTTCGCAGTCCTTTGAATTCGTCCAGCAGGGCTATGAGGTTGGAATTGCGAGGCAAGAAGAGCCTTGGTGTATCCACAAATGCGGAGATCATTTTGATGCAGAAACATATGAAAAAGCGAGACAAACATTTCTTGCGAATTATCGGTAGAAAGCACCCTTTTCGGGTGCCTTTTTTATGATATACTGTCATAAACAACCAGATCGTCTCATATGCATTGGAGTACCTTGTCCCTAATTCGTACAAAGGAGGAAACAATGGCAGACAAAAAAGTTCATTATAAGAAGGTTGCCGCTTCAGAGGATTTTCGAAAACTTCTCGAGGAAAAACGCAGATTTATCGTACCGATGACGATTTTCTTTTTTCTCTTTTACTTTTCACTTCCGGTTGCTACATCCTACTTCACCTTTTTGAACACGCCGGCAATTGGCGCGATCTCATGGGCTTGGTTATTCGCCCTCACACAATTTGTCATGACTTGGGTATTATGTGGACTTTATGCGAGAAAAGCAGCACAGTTTGACAAATATGTAAGCGCTTTAAAAACTGAATCAAGAGGTGATGACGAATGAGCATGACCGCTTTTATTTTATTCATAGCGATCGTAGGGCTCACATTGGTCATCACATATTTTGCTGCGAAAAAAACGAGCAATGCGAGCGATTTTTACACGGCAGGCGGAGGTTTGACTGGGTTTCAGAACGGCCTTGCCATCGCCGGGGACTATATGTCTGCCGCATCATTTTTAGGGATCGCTGGAATGATCGCGTTAAATGGATTTGACGGATTTTTCTATAGCATTGGCTTTCTAGTGGCGTATCTTGTCGTTCTTTACGTTGTGGCCGAACCGCTTCGAAATCTAGGGAAATATACGATGGCCGATATGATTGCTGCACGATTTAAGCGTCCTGCCATTCGAGGGGTTGCCGCGTTTAACACAATCACAGTCTCTACTTTTTATATGATTGCACAGCTTGTTGGGGCAGGTGCATTAATCAAACTGCTTCTTGGCATTGATTACTGGATTGCTGTGCTGGTCGTAGGTGTCTTGATGACCATTTATGTCGTGTTTGGCGGCATGATCGCTACCAGCTGGGTACAGATCACAAAGGCTGTGCTTCTCATGCTTGGGACCCTGATTATTTCACTGCTTGTATTTGCAAAGTTTGATTTTAGTCTGCTGAAGATGTTTGAGGAGATGAAAACAGCGACCCCGCTTGGTGGGGCATTTCTTCACCCGGGAAATAAATATGATGTGCCTTTAGAGACCCTGTCTTTGAACCTTGCTTTAGTGCTTGGGACAGCAGGTTTGCCGCACATTTTGATTCGGTTTTATACGGTAAAGGATGCCATTTCTGCGCGTAAATCTGTTCTATCCGCTACGTGGATCATCGGTATTTTTTATTTAATGACGGTTTTCCTTGGCTTCGGTGCTGCTGCCTTTGTTGGAACAGAAGCGATCACAGCAGCAGATGCAGCAGGAAATATGGCCGCTCCTCTGCTCGCACAAGCCCTTGGAGGTGATTTATTATTTGCCTTTGTTTCCGCTATTGCCTTTGCGACCATTTTGGCAGTGGTAACTGGTCTCGTCTTATCCGCAGCGTCTGCCTTTGCCCATGACTTTTATAGTCAGATCATCCGCAAAGGGAAAGCGAGTGAACGGGAACAGGTGAAGGCGGCACGCTTTGCTTCCATCGGCGTGGCCATTCTTTCCATCATTCTTGCATTATTTGCCCAATCCTTAAACGTCGCTTTTCTTGTGTCACTTGCCTTCGCCGTGGCAGCAAGTGCAAATTTACCATTGATTATCTTCACTGTCTTTTGGAAACGATTTAATTCTACGGGTGCCATTGCAGGGAGCTTAGTAGGACTGCTGAGCGCACTGATCATCGTCTCGCTCAGTCCAAGCGTCTGGGACCCATCGGGAGCAGCCATCTTTACAGGAGATCCGCTCATCCCGCTGTCGAACCCTGGAATTATCTCGATCCCACTCGGATTCCTTGCCGCTTACTTAGGCACGATATTCTCCTCTGAAAAAGCAGATGAAGATACCTTTACGGAAATTCAAGTAAAGGCACATACAGGCATGCATATGGATACTGATTCATAAGGAAAAGCCGGCTGCTCTGCCGGCTTTTTAATAGCGCTGAAATAACTCTGGATTTTTCGGTACGTTTTCTAAATAAACGATCTTTCCTTTGTCGTCCAGTTCTGCAATGTCAATTCCTTCAGCTGTATAGACACGGCCATCCGAAAGTTTCCCGCAAACGGCCCAGTTCGTTTCATATTTTCCGTCTTCTCTTTTTTTCCATCCATCCCACATATGCTTGATGTCTTCATGCACGTGGAAAAATGTGTTTAAAAACTGTGTAAACGCTTGGATGCCAGGCTTCTCGGCACCATTTAAGACAATCATCACATCGTCAGAAAACAATGCCAGCAATTCATTCAGTTGCTCCTGTCCTTTTCCTGCTTCATCGTAGCGGCGAAAATACGTATCGAGCACTTCCATTGTTCATTCTCCTTTATTTACCTGTCATTTCGAAAATAATCGAACAATTTAATTGTACACAATTGTTTCTCACCTGTCTATTTTCCCTGAAATCAGAAAAGACATGAATTGAGTCAATCCATGTCTCCTACAGGTTAAAGAGATGCTTTTTCTGATGCAACAAGTGCTTTCAATTCTTCTGCTGCTTTTTTTGGATCAGTGCTCTGGCTAATGGCGCTAATGATGCTAATACCATCTGCCCCTGCTTGGATGACTGGTGCAGCATTGTCGTATGTGATACCCCCGATGCCAACAATTGGAATATGAAGACCATGACGACGTACTTCAGTGATCAAAGATACTCCTTGGACACTGCGTGTATCCTTTTTCGTTTCTGTTGGATAAACTGGGCCCATGCCGACATAATCTGCGCCGTCCTTCATGGCTTGTTTCACTTCATCAAGGTTATGCGTAGACACACCTAATATTTTATTCCCGATTTTTTGTCTGACGTCTTCTGCATTTGTGTCTTCCTGTCCAACATGAACGCCGTCTGCATCAAGATCCATCGCTAGCTGTACATCATCATTCACAATAAAAGGAACATTTGCTTCTTGGCAAAGCACTTGAAGTTGACGAGCCAATTGTTTCTTCTCTTCTCCTTGCAAAGCTCCATCACCCTTTTCACGGAATTGGAACATGGTGATCCCGCCTTGAATGGCTTCCTTTACGACATCAAGCGGCTGCCTGCTTGTATTCGCTGTTCCCATAATAAAATAAACCGATAATTGCTGTTTGATTTGCTGTTGATCAGCCTTTGTCATGTGAAATTCCCCCTATTCTCCCCATAGTCACCACATCATCGCCAGTTGTGTGTGTGAGTGCATTTAACAATTCCATTTGAAACGTCCCTGGCCCTTTATCCTGAGTGTAATGAGCTGCCCTTTCAGCTGCGACGCCATAAAACAGTAATGCAGCTGCTGACGCATGAATAGGCCGTTCACCCACTGCACAAAATGCCCCGATGACAGACGTCAGTAAACAGCCGGTTCCCGTCACCTTGGTGAGCCATTCATGTCCATTATGAATAGACAACACGTCCTCTCCATCTGACACCACATCGACTTTTCCTGTGATCACCACAACAGTCTGAAGTGTCCTTGCCGCTTGTTTGGCTAGTGCCGATACATCTCCGTTCGCTGCTTTCGCATCAACGCCTTTTGACTCCCAGCCATCCACTCCAAGTAAATGAGCCATTTCTGCAGCATTTCCTCTGACAACGGTCATGTTCACTTGCTCTAACAGCTGTTTTGCCGCTTTCGTTCGAAACGTTGTCGCACCGACGCCGACAGGATCTAATAGAACAGGTACACCATTTTCATTGGCAGCTTGTCCAGCCAGAACCATGGCCTCCACCGTGTCCTTTGTCAATGTGCCGATATTGAGCACAAGTGCATCCGCCAACTGCGCCATTTCAGCCACTTCTTCTTTGGCATTTGCCATGACTGGCGAAGCGCCTAAAGCAAGCAGACCATTCGCTGTAAAATTCGTCACGACTTGATTGGTGATATTATGAACGAGTGGATTTTCCGCTCGAACCCTCTCCAATAAATGAGACACGCAGCTTGTTTTCATCCGTATCGTCCTCCCTTTTACTCTGCTCCCCACACATAGGATTTAGTATGCTTTAACCATTCTCTTGCCGCAAACGACAAATAGCGATCCTTTCGCCAAATGACTCCTAAATGCCACGGGATCGACGTGTTTAAGGAAATGACTTTCACCTTTTCAGGATCAAGATCACGGCAGATCCGCTCAGGCAGAAGACCAATTCCCAAGTTCTCGGCTACCATCTCACTAATGAAATCCCATTGAGACGTTTCATAAATGACATTGGGCCGGAAGCCCGCATTCATACATTCATTCAATATCCGGCTATGCAGAACAAAATCTTCTCGAAAGAAAATAAAAGACTCTTCCTTTAAATCAGCTAAATCAACCTTATCACGACCTGCCATCGGATGTGATGGATGCGTCACGAGCTTCATGTCTTCTTTAATAATGGTGTACGTATGAAAAATTTTATCATTTGCAGGCAGAACAATGACACCAATATCTAACGAACCATCTTCGACCCCTTCCTCTACTTTAATAGAGCCGTGCTCCACCAATTGAAATGTGACATCTGGATACTGCTGGCGGAATTCTCCCATGACATTCGGGAAAAAACTCGATCCAATCATCGGCGGCAGCCCGATGCGAATATGTCCTTTTTTGACATTCATTAAATCATTTAGCTCGCTCGTTAAATTCTGAAATGATTGTGTGATTTCACTCGCCTGTGTATACATCGTTTGTCCAGCATCTGTCATTTCAACCTGCCGGCCATTTCGATAAAACAACTGCACCCCCAGCTCATCCTCGAGATTTTTGACCATCTTGGAAATGGTAGGCTGCGACACATAAAGAGATTGTGATGCTTTTGTGAAGCTTTTTAACCTCGCCACTTCTAAGAAATATGTTAAATGTCTAATGTCCACATGACTCACCCTTCCTATAGACAAAAGGAATACTAACTATTCGATATATGTATTTTACCTATAACTGAACGTGCTGTACACTTTAAAGTAAGCTAATCAATTGGAACGTTGTCATGTTTTTGTGAAACAGTGAACAATTTATATAGAAAAAGGAGTGAACAGAAAGTGAGATTGCTCAAAACGCCGCTGATTGCTGTCCTTCAGATTATGGCTTTGTTTGTTTTTGCGAAATTGATGAATGTGCTCGCGGCCTTTTTGCATTTAAGAATTCCGGGCACGATTTTAGGCATTCTGGTCATTTTCTTATTACTTCATTTTAAAATTATTCAATTAAAATGGATTGAACTTGGCGCCGTATGGCTGCTTGGAGAACTGCTGCTATTCTTTATCCCGTCAGCAGTTGGTGTCATTGATTATGGAACATTGCTTTCTCAATCTGGCACAAGTATTGTCCTTGTCGTCTTACTTAGTACCTTTGTCGTCATGCTCTCGACTGGTATCATGACGCAAATGATTGCAAAAAGAAAGGAGCGAAAAAAGCTATGTTAGTTGGCGCATTATTTCTGATCTTAACGGTTCTTTTATATCTCGGATCAAAAGCGGTGTATAAACGGCATCCGAAGGTCTATGTCTCCCCATTACTTGTAACGCCGCTTGTCCTTGTCGTCTTGCTGTTAATCGTCAACATTCCTTACGATGCATACAATCAAGGCGGTAAATGGCTCACGAATATGCTTCAGCCTGCGACTGTTGCTTTTGCCATTCCTTTATATAAGTATTTTCACATTCTGAAGAAGCATGCAGTGGAAATTATTTTGAATGTGGCTTGCGGTTCTGTCATTGCGATCCTATCAACAGCATTTATCGCCAAGTTGTTTCATTTGGATACAGGACTTATTGAAAGTCTTGTCCCAAGGTCGGTCACAACACCAGTGGCGATGAGTGTGTCAGAAATGATTGGCGGCATGCCGTCCGTTACGGCTGTATTCGTCATTTTAACCGCACTGTTTGGGTCAATCATCGGTCCAATGGTCATTCGTTATTTCCGTATTGATAATGACATTGCCATGGGCGTCCTGCTTGGAACAGGTGCACACGGGGCAGGAACATCGAAGGCATTTGAAATGAGCTCCGTCTCAGGGACGATCTCAAGTGTGTCGATGATTCTTTCAGCTATTATTACATTATGTGCAGCGCCTCTCCTCATGTCGTTTGCCTTATAAAAAAGCCATTTCCTTTATCGGAAAATGGCTTTTTCTTATGCTTGTATAAAGACAACCTTTAAATAATTTCCTTCAGGATAATTCTTCGTTGTACGGAAATCCTCAGGAAGTGTATATTCTTCAAGGATACGATAGGTTTGCCCTGTTTCTTTAAAGGCCTGCGCAATAAATCCTTTGAATTTCTTCATACCAAATGCACTGCTATTCGTTGATGCCACAATGACGCCGTTCTCAGCTGTGATTTGGATGGCTTCTTTTAATAGCTTCTTATAATCCTTCGCCGCACTGAATGTGTGCTTTTTCGTGCGTGCAAAGGATGGCGGGTCTAAGATGACAAGATCATAAGTCCATCCTTTTTTCGCTGCAAACGGAAAATATTTAAAGACGTCCATGACTTTCATATCCTGCCCGTCCACATCTATATCGTTGATTTCAAACTGTTCAGCTGTTTTTTTCAAACTGCGGTTTGCGACATCTACACTTGTCGTCCGGCTCGCTCCGCCAAGCGCTGCTGCCACTGAGAATGCGCCTGTGTAAGAAAATGTATTAAGCACGGTCTTTCCTTTTGCATAACGATCTCGAATCGCTTTTCTCACATGACGTTGATCAAGAAAAATGCCTGTCATCGCACCATCATTTAAGTAAACCGCTACGTTCATGCCATTTTCTTTCACGATGAGAGGAAATTCACCTTTCTCTCCCTTCACAAAATCATCATCTTCTATATACTGTCCAGACGTATCAAATCGTTTCTTTTCATAAATGCCTTTATAGTCTGGATATACGTGCTCAAGTGCAGCCAATACTTCCGCCTTGAATGTATAAACTCCTTCGCTATACCATTGGATGAGATAGAAACCGTCATAATGATCAATCGTGAAGCCGCCAATGCCATCTCCCTCTCCGTTGAACACACGGAAAGCAGTCGTCTGCGCATCACGAAATAAATGCGTTCTGCTTTTCGCTGCCTGCTCAAGCTTGGAGACAAAAAAGGCTTGGTCTATTTTTTCGTTGGCATCAAATGTGAGTACCCAGCCGATTCCTTTATTTTGTACACCATAATATCCTTTTCCTAAAAAGGCGCCTCGCTCATCCACCCATTCAATCAGCTCGCCTTCTTTCACACCGCTTACATGAGATACAGCATCTTTGGAAATGAGCGGATATCCCTTTTTCACTTGTTCTGCAAATGTTTGTTTTAATGAGATTTTTTTCATTTGTGTCATCCTTATCCTAAATTGACTCTCTCTATCCTATCATATGAATGTATACGTTACTTCTATTATGATAAGATGAGGAGAAAAATATCAACACACCATAGAGGAGGCTCTTTTTTTGACGACATTACGATTAGATCATACAGGTATTATGGTCACAAATATTGATCAGTCCATTGATTTTTATGAAAAGGTCGTGGGCATGAAATTAAAGGATCGCATCACTCATACAAACGGAGTCATTGAACTTGCATTTCTCGGCTTTAAAGATGAGACAGAAACGGAAATTGAGCTCATCCAAGGGTACAGCAGCGACCTGCCATCTGAAGGAAAGGTCCATCATCTTGCCTTTACAACAGACAATATTCATGCTGAATTCAATCGTATTCAAAAGCTGCAAATTGAATTAATTGATGAAGAAATTACGACGTTACCAAATGGATACTGCTACTTCTTTTTCAGAGGCCCAGACCAAGAATGGATCGAATTCTTCCAGCGCTAATATTTCCTAGGAAATGGGGCCAGTTACCTTTATCATCATATAAACTGCGATATTTCTTAGGCTCCATAAAAGAAAAAGAGTAAGAGCATCCATATGCCCTTACTCTTTTTTTATAACACCTTACTAAGAAATGATTTTGTCCGCTCATGCTGCGGGTTTCCAAAGAGAGCCTCCGGTTTGTCTTCTTCGACAATATATCCGCCATCCATAAAGATCACGCGGTCTCCTACCTCTCTCGCAAAACCCATTTCATGTGTGACCACAATCATTGTCATGCCTTCGACGGCTAATTGTTTCATAACTGCTAATACATCCCCGACGACTTCAGGGTCAAGAGCAGAGGTCGGTTCATCGAATAATAACACTTTCGGGTCCATTGCCAAGGCTCTTGCAATGGCGACACGCTGTTTTTGTCCACCAGATAATTGGTTAGGGTAGCTTTTGGCTTTGTCTTTTAAGCCGACCTTTTCAAGCAGGTCTATTGCTTTATCGACTGCCGCCTTCTTGTCGGCGCCTTTTACCTTCATCGGTGCGATCGTGATGTTTTCTAAAACGGTTTTATGAGGAAATAAATTAAAGTGCTGAAACACCATCCCCACTTCTTGTCGTACTTTATTGATATTCACCTTTGGATCTGTAATCGTATGTCCGTGGACAACGACTTCGCCAGCCGTAATATCTTCTAATTTATTGAGACATCTTAGAAACGTGCTTTTGCCTGATCCAGAAGGACCAATCACACACACTACTTCCTTTTCCTCGATGACTGCATTAATGTCCTTTAACACTTCGTGATCGCCAAAGGATTTCTTTAAATTTTTCACCGTAATCATACTCATTTGATATCAAATCTCCTTTCTGCATAGCTAGCCAGTAGAGAAAGTAAATAAATGATCACGAAATAAATGATACCGACAATGAGCCAGACATTCAAAGGATCAAATGTTGCCGATGCCTGTACTTGTCCCCGCTGCATAATATCGGCGATTCCGATAATCGATAAGAGAGACGTGTCCTTCAAGCTGATGATGGCTTGGTTTGTAATCGCTGGAAGCATGCGGCGGAATGCCTGCGGAAGGACGATAAAGCGCATGTTTTGTCCCCCTGTAAAGCCTAAAGAGCGCGCAGCTTCTGTTTGTCCTTTATCAATGGACTGAATCCCTGCACGAATAATTTCTGAGAAATAAGCCCCTGCATTAATCGCTACTGTAATAATCCCTGCCGGCACTCGATCAAGCGATATGAATTCAAGTGTATTCAAACCAAAGTAAATGAAGAATAGCTGTACGATAAATGGTGTGCCTCGAATGGCATTGACAAAGACAAGTGCGATGAAATTTAAGATTTTAAAAGGTGACAGACGGAATAATGCCACTATTAAACCGATAATAAATCCTAAAATGATGGCAACAACAAAGATATATAAAGTGGTTTGCAAACCATCCATTAAATATGGAAATGCATTAATAATCGTGTCCATGTTTCTCCCTCCCTAATTCACATACGGTGCCACATAAAGAAAGCGCGCACGGAGCGCGCCTCGCTTGTGTTATGACTTCAAATATTTATCAATAATTTTGTCATATTCACCGTTTTTCTTTAGGTTCTCTAGACCTTTATTGATCTTCTTCAATAGGTCTTGGTTTTTCCCCTTCATCACAGAAATACCATACTGGTCTCCATTCAATCGGTCTCCAACTGTTTTCAATTTTAAATCTTGTTGTGCGATTGCATACGTAATGACAGGATAATCCTCAATTAAGGCATCTGCATTTCCGTTTGAAACTTCCTGGAACATCGATGGGCTGTCATTAAATTGAACAACTTCATACCCATATTTATCTGCGTTATCTGATGCAAATTTTGCACCTGTCGTCCCATTTTTAACAGCTAGCTTTTTCCCCTTTAAATCATCAATTGATTTGATGCTGCTGTCCTTTTTCACAACAACTGTCAGTCCAGCGTCGAAGTATGGATCTGAGAAATCTACCTTCTTCTTACGTTCATCTGTAATACTCATCCCGCCCATTCCTACATCAAGCTGGCCTGCCTGCATTGCTGGAATAATGCCTGAGAAGTCCATAGCTTCAAGTTTCACTTTGAAGTCTTGGTCTTTCGCGATTGCGTTAATCAGATCAACGTCTATTCCTTCATATTTACCGCCCTTTTCAAATTCAAACGGCGGATATGTTGTATCTATCCCTATTTTATATGTGCCTTTGCCTTCTCCCGAACCGCTGTCCGATTTTGATCCACAGGCTGCCATGACGAGCACAACAATGAGTACCATGATCAGTAACATCGATTTTTTCATAAAACACGACCCCCTATTGTCAGTTTTGTCTAAATATTCGCAATACCAATAATACTATACCACGCTAAATCTATAGCGTGTGATATTTTTTATCAATACCAAAGATCCATACTATACTAGATCAATAATCTCTTTAAATTTTACTTTTTTGCGAATAACTCATTTTATTCTAAAAGAAGAGTGATTCACAATTATGATGTGAGATAATCTTACAAAAAAACGAGACATCACCTTGAAAATCTCCGTTTTTTCTAACATACGAAAACAGACTCTTGAATTACCTTCTTCTCTCTATTGATATCGTAATATATTTTTTCCAAAACCCTCTTTTTACCTAAAAATATGTAAAAGCATACAAAAAGGTGGATGGTCCCTATTTCTTTCACAACTGGTTGAATTTACATCAAAAAACATGTTTTACAAATTGCAAGAGAGCGCTTAAAATATAAGAAGATACTGAATATGGAAAGTGAATTCAGATGAATGGAAATCGAACTAGATGGATAGATGAAGAAAGGAGGATATAAATTGGCCGAAACAGGTGTTTTGTCGTCCGTTGATGTAGCGAATATGTTAAATGACTGGTATGTCATGATGAAAAAAAGAGAAATACAAGGTGCGATCCAGCTAAAAGAAGAGATTCTTCAAGCGTTTGATCGAATGGAAGAGAATCAAGACGTCTTACTTTACTATCAATTGCTAGAGTACCGTTTTAAGGATCTCATCGAAGATACAGCTTCGTTGGATCATAGTCTTTTTGTTGATGAAAATGCGATCCGTACAGATGACATGCTCAGTTACTATTTCTATTTCTTTAAAGGGATGTATGAAATGCGCAGAGGCAATCAGGATACGGCATTTCACCTTTTAAAATTGGCCGAGGATAAATTAGATCTCGTGCACGATGACATTGAAAAAGCAGAATTTCATTATAAAACAGGGTGTCTTTACTATAATATAAGGTCCACGCTTCTCTCCATACACCACTTAAAGATGGCTTCATCTATTTATGACGCAGATCCATGTTATGTGAAAAAATCAATCAGCTGTCAAATGATGCTCGCTTTGAATTATGCTGATCAATCGAAATATGATGAGGCAGAGTCATTATTTGAAGAAGTGATTCATTCACTAGAACAAATGGAAGACCCAGATTTACTTGGTCACGCGTATTGCAATGCAGCTTTTATTAAAAGTCTTAGAAATGAATACAGTGAAGCTGTGCCGCTCCTAGAAAAAGCTTTATTGATCGAGACATTTGAAACGTCTTCTCCAGGCGGCTACTTACTTGCCATGTATGCCTATACAAAAGCACTATTCAAGCTGAAAAAGCCTGGTTTGTTCCACTATTATGTACAGCTTTCACTACAAAAAGCAGAAAATTTAAAACAACGAAACATTTCACTTAAATTATCCATTTTAGAAACACTTATGCTTCAGCCAGACAACATGATGGAGCAAATCAAATCTTATTGTGATCAATTAGAATCTATGAATTTCCTTGTCGATCTTGAAGCCATCTGTCAGGATGCAGCTGCTTACTTAACGGATCTTGGACTTCATGAAGAATCCACTTATTTCTGGAACAAGGCGTTGTCCTTAAAAACTTGTTAAGAATATGGAGTGATGTATGATGAAAAAATGGTTTATCACAACTGCGATTTTGACACTCTTGATAACAGGTGTTTCCATTGGCGCTTCTATCCAAAAAGACAGCCAATCTGCACAATCTCAAGATATCATTCAAAAGAGAGACCGCGGCACCAATCCTTAAAAATGAAAAAGAGCAGCTGTGAATATAACAGCTGCTCTTTTCTATGCGCTAATCAATTTCTCGTTTAATATTTTGCATTTTTTCATCTAAGTAATGGGCGATATCTGCCGCTTCCTTCAATTCATCGGTCAGCTGATGAGGGACATCGTTTTGCAGTTTATAATAGATTTTATGTTCAAGGCTCGCCCAAAAATCCATCGCTATGGTCCGCACCTGAATCTCAACCTTCACATGCTCCACACGATTCGTTAAGTACACAGGGATTTCCACAATTAAATGAAGACTTCTGTAGCCATTTGGTTTTGGATGTTGAATGTAATCCTTCACTTCAAGGATTTTTAGATCCTCTCTTTGCCTCAATACATCCATAATATTATAGATATCTTGAATAAAGGAGCAGATGATACGGACACCTGCGATATCATGGATATACTCCTTGGCACATTGTGTTGTGATGTCGCATCCTTTTCTTGCTAATTTATTTACAATGCTTTCAAAGGATTTGATTCGTGATTTTGTATGCTCTATTGGATTGTGTCCATGGATTAAATTATATTCCTGGCTGATAATTGAAAACTTTGTATCCATTTCATCTAATGCAAATTTATATACTAATAATTCATTTTTCCAGTCTTCCATGACGTTTTTCAAATCTTCTACATGAGTTGCTGACATATTCATTTCTTTTTGTCATCTCCTTTTGGGAAACGGCGGCTGCACCGCTTTCCGTTTACTAGACGGAGAAAGGACTCAAAAGGTTTTAAAAAATACGTCGTCAGCCTCGCTGTTTGTAATACGTTAACGCCAGCGCAAGCGCGAGTACAGAGCCTTTCACAATATCCATCGCGTAATAAGGGACAGACATCATCACAAGTCCATTTTGCAAAATACCGATGAGCACAGCCCCAATAAACGTACCAAATGCATTTGGCTTTCCTGCTCCCATGACGGAAAAACCGATAAAAGCTGCCGCTACGCCATCCATTAAATAAGGTGCGCCAGCATTTATTTCCGCTGTCATCACCCTTGATGCCAGCACAATACCACCGATTGCTGCAAATAAAGCCGAGAGCAGATATGCTGCGATTTTATATTTGTTTACATGAATACCGGACAATCGAGCCGCTTCCTTATTCCCTCCAATAATGTACATAAATCGGCCGTGCTTTGTGTAGGTCATGAAAACATGTGCAAATAGCACAATGGCTGCCATTAAGAGAATGATATATGGCACCTGGCCGATTTTGCTGAAAAAGGCGGGGATTGTACCCGTTGAGAATGTACCGTCAGGCAGCACCATGTTTTCAGAAATGGTCGCCCCTTTCGTATACGTTTGAGCCAGTCCTTGAATGATAAACATCATAGCTAATGTCATGAGCATATCTGGAATTTTCATTTTGACAATCATCAAGGCATTGAGTAAACCAACAATAAGGGCAGCCGCTAGCGCAGAGAGGATCGCAATCAGCGGGTTTTGCGAAAACCACACGAACATAGAAATCACAATTGCATTCGATAACGTTGCGACTGATCCGACTGATAAATCAAAGCCGTTTACTGCCAATGAGATGGTAAGGCCCACCGCAATAATGGTCACAATGGAGATAGACCGTAAAATATTGATGATATTCCCTGATTGCAAAAACGCTGGATTCGCTGCCGCAAATACCACAATCAATACGACAATGGTTAAGATCGTGCCATATCGATAAAAGAAATCAAATAGATGAAAGGATGGCCGCTGTTTTTTCATTTGCTGCACAGGGGCTGGAATTTGTCGTTCACTCATGATTGTCCTCCTGTTGAATGATATAAAAGCTCTTCCTCAGTCGTTGGCGCAGTCATTTCCCGGGCAATGCTGCCATCATACAGCACGTAGACTCGGTCTGCGATACCTGCAATCTCCGACAGCTCACTTGACGCATAAATCACAGATTTCCCGCGGGCGGCAAGCTCTGCAATCAGGGTAAAAATATCTTTTTTCGCTCCAACGTCAACGCCTTTTGTTGGTTCATCAAAGAGATAGACATCCGCCTCAGCCAGCAGCCATTTTCCAATGGCAATCTTCTGTTGATTTCCACCGGATAGATGCTTCACCTTTGCTTCAAGAGAAGGCGTTTTGACACCAAGCCGTTTGACGATTACGTCTGCTTCCCGCTTTTCCTTCGAACGATGTAAGAAGCTGAACACCCGTGAGAATGAACGAAGACTTGCAGCCGTTAAGTTCCACCCCACGCTCTCTTCTGTTAGAACTCCTTCCTTCCTCCGCTCTTCCGGCACAAGGGCCATTCCAGCTCTCACGGCTTGATAAGGCGATGTGATGCGAACGGTTTGACCATGAAGCTGCACAGTTCCCGTCTTTTTTTCTGAGGCGCCGAAAAGGGCTTTACACAATTCCGTTTTTCCAGCACCGACAAGGCCAGCAATTCCGAGAATTTCTCCCTTTTTCACATGAAGATGAATGTTGCGTAATTTATGCTGGTCGTTTAGTTGCTTCACTTCAAGCACAATGGGTGCATCCTTCAAAGGTGTACGGAGCGGGAATTGCTCCTCTAATGGCGCACCTAGCATTTCTTCAATGATCTGCTGCGGATTTGTATCTTGAACGAGGTGAGCTGCGACATCGGTTCCATTTCGCATCACTGTCAGTTCATCACAGATGGTGAAAATTTCAGGCATGCGATGGGAGATAAACACAATGCCCGTTCCATTCTGTTTCAGCCGATCAATCATTGAGAATAACTTGCTTGTTTCTGTATGACTAAGAGGAGCCGTTGGTTCATCTAAGATTAAAATGCTGCATTTAATCGAAACGGCCTTGGCAATGAGCACCATCTGTTTTTCTGCAAGGGTCAGATCACTCACAAGGCGTTTTGTGGAGATGTCGATGTCCATTTCTTTTAATAGTTGAGCTGCCTTACGGTGCAGCTCTTTCCAGCCGACAAATGTTTTTTTCTCAATCTGATGCATCATCATATTCTCACCAACACTTAAGTAGGGAACTAGCGCCGTATCCACTTCTTGATGGACCGTCTGCACACCATATGAGGCCGCATTCTTTGGGGTTTGAATGGATGCCGCCTGACCATTGATATGGATGCTTCCTTCATAGTGCGAATGAGCGCCAGAAAGAACTTTCATTAACGTGGACTTCCCAGCACCATTCGCTCCAATCAGCGCATGAACCGTCCCTTTTTTTAATGTAAAATTCACTTGATCTAACGCTTTTACTCCTGGGAATTCAATCGAAATATGTTTCATACAAACAAGCGGCGAAGTCATAGGTGTCCTCCTTCTCATGATCATCATCTGAAAAACGAAACACCCTCTATGGAAGAGAGTGCACGGTGTTTATTTTGTATAATGTTTCTTCAAGGTCTTCATCCAATCTTCTTCAAAAGCAGTCGATGAGCCGAAACCCTTCACTTCGTCTGCAAGATTGACCATATTGATGGCTTTTCCTGCTTGTTGAAGCTGATTTTGCGAGATGAGAGAGGCCTCAAGGTCATAGGAAGATGGCGTTTTCTCACCCGCTATTTTCTTCGCAAGAATTCTCACGTCAACAGCGCCGATGAGCTTCGGATCAACCGCTGCTGTGTACTTCCATGGACTTTCTTTCGCTGTCATTTCTTGAAGATCAGCATTTGACACATCAATCCCGTAAATCTTCACTTCTGTTCTTCCTGCTTCCTTTAGCGCTCTTGCTGCGCCAATGGCAAAGGCATCCCACGTGGCAAAAATAGCGTCAAGTTTACCCTTTGGATATTTATTCAGCATCGCTGCCACTGCATTTTGCGTTTGAACAGACGTATCAGAGGAAGCAATGCCAAAGCGGTCAAGTTCCTTGATCCCTGAATGTTGGTTGAGCGTTTCTTGATAGACCTTGTTTCGTCTCACCATTGGCGGGAACCCATCTACCCAGAGGTATGCAATATTTGCTTTTCCTTTAAAATCAGACACGAGTGCGTCTAGTGATTTTTTCGCTAATTGTTCGTCATCTTGAGACGTCACTGTGACCCCTTTGATGTCCTTCAGCTTAGGATTCGAATCAAACGCTACGACTGGAATGCCCTTCGCTGTGATCTTTTTCACGTCAGCGACGGTCGCCTCGTCGTCCCCATGAGAGATGATAAAGCCATCATAATTTTCTTCCAGCGCCTGAGAGATCGCATCATGGAATTTCGCTGTATCCCCGTTTGCGGTGTAGACATCTACCGTAAAGCCAAGCGCTTCACCTTCTGCCTTCGTCCCAGCTAAAAACTGCGCTGTATGATCATCTCCTCCGATTTTACGGATGACTTTAATTTTTGCTCCCTGTCCCTTTGCAAATCGCTTCGGTACATTGTCAAAGGAGACCTTTTCGTTCGCATTTGCCTTTGAGCCTGCACTTGATCCAGTGCCGCAGCCCGTTAATAGGATCGTCAATACCATTAATAATATAAGACATGATGTAAAATGCTTACGCTTCATTGCTGTTCCTCCTCAAGTTGTTTTTATTTTTCTCATCGGAAAACTAGGTAAAACAGTGGGAAAACGCCAGTAAACTTTTCTTTCATTTGAAAAAGAGACGAAAAAAAGCCTCTCCTGGAAAGAGAGGCTTGATCACCGTTGCATGAAACATGTATCGGGAAGTCTTCCTCTCTTATCTGTCAAAGCTGTAACAGCTTTGCAGGAATTAGCACCAATTTCTATAGTAGAAACGGTTGCCGGGCGTCATAGGGCCAGTCCCTCTGCCTCTCTTGATAAGAGATCCGTTATGAAATTTTGTTTTAGTTAAAATGTCTTCTTTACTTTAATGTGATGTGACAACAATGTCAATGATTTTTTTGAAAATTTAAAACAATACATTTGTGGTTCATACATGCTTAACTTCCGATGATTTTCTTAGCAGGTGATGATTTCTTCAGGCGAAAGTCATATTTTTTCTCATTCACAAATTGTGGATTGAGGTGTGCTGATCCTTTATCTTGGCCGCTTTTCAAGAGATACGTTTTGTAGCCTTCCATCCATTTCCCGCGCCATACCCACTGTGATGCCTTCGCACCTTTTCGGTCGTCATACACGTTCTTCTGGAAGGTATTCTTTTGATTCACTCCATAAAGATTCACGACTAAGTAATGCGACGCACTCGCTGTCATAATATTATTCGTGATTCGATTGTTCACGGCTTGATATTGCATCAACAATTGACCGCCTTCTAAGCCGGCTGTGTCATTTTTGTACAAAATATTATGTGAGATCGTCGTATTTGTTGTTCCGCCTCGCTTTTTATCATAGCCGCCAATTGAAATACCTGTATAACGGTTCAAATACACTTGATTGTGTTCGATGCGAATGCGATCTGCCATTTTTCCTTTATGTTCACTTGTGACTTCAATCCCCAGGTCATTGTGATGTGTGATGTTATGATCAATCACAATGTCCTTTCCGCCATCAACATAAATTCCGCCAGCGGAGATGTCTTTGCCATAGGCTGGATTCCCTGCACTCGTAATCTCATATACTTTGTTTTTAGATACGACACCATTTCTGACTTGATCGTACTTTTTAGAAGGTGCTACGTTCTCAAAACCAATTAAATCAATGCCTATATTATCTGTGTGGCGAACCGTGTTATGTGTCACACGGAACTTGTTGACGTTCCCATTTAGCACAAGCGCTTCACTGAAGCCAAGCTTTAATTTTTCAACAGTGTTTCCTTTGATTTCAATGTCTTCAATGGCCGCAGGAGCTTTTGTTCCATAGACCGCAATACCGTGCGCATTCCCATTTTTGTGTGTCGTCTGAATGTCATACACTCGGTTGTTGAGCAGTTTGACGCCTTTGCCGCTTCCTTTGATGAAAATACCGACTGGTGTCACATCTTCCTTATTCGTCTTGAGATGTCCCACCGTCAGACCTTTGAGGGTGATGTAGCTTTTTTGATCGATCGTGACAAGACCGCCATCTGCTTGATTTCCCTTAAGAGAAGCCCCGCTAATGACAGGTTTTTCTTTTCCGTAAGCTTGAAAGATAACGGGTGCTTTCTTTGTACCTGAATGGCGGACAATCAATTTCTCTTTGTATGTGCCGCCTCTCATGTAAATAGCTGCCCCGGCTTTCGCCATACTTGCCGCTTTTTTCAGCGTGCGAAAAGGTTTTTGCTTCGTTCCCGGGTTTTTGTCGTTTCCGTTTGGCGCCACGTAATAGGCTGTGCTTTGCTTAGCGCCAGCCTCCTCTGTCATCGCTTGACAGCCGAAGCTGATCACGGTCATGAATAAAATAAGTAAAATGCCTAGTATCGCTCGTTTCATCTTGTTGTTTGCTCCTTTCACTTCTCTTCTTCCTTTATCGGTTAAAAAAAAGAGGATTAAAATATGAGAATGCCCCTTGCAATGTACTGGTCAAAAGGTGTATGGTTGAAAGAATATCTTACAGGAAATTCACCCGCTTTTAAATTGTCAGATTAATCAGTTAATAATGCATTTGGATTTTATTTCTTTATTAAAAAGGGGTGACATGAGGCAGACTGACGGCAGAGAGAAGGAAAGCGCTTTAACAGATTTTTCTTATCTGAATTCCAGAAAACCTATTGCTAATATTTTGTGAAGGTATAGAATAGAATCATAATTATTTCATATTATTAGAATTTTCAAATAATCAAACAGCAAGGAGATTTACGATGCCAAAACAACCCATCCGCGTTGAACTTAGTTCAACAAAAAAACCAAAACCTCAATCTGATCAACTTGAATTCGGAAAAATCTTCACAGATCACATGTTTGTGATGGATTATTCCATTGATCAAGGCTGGTACGATCCCAGAATTATACCTTATCAGGCCATTCCAATGGACCCAGCTTCGATGGTCTACCATTATGGGCAATCTGTTTTTGAAGGCTTAAAAGCTTATGTTTCTGAGGATCAGAAAATTCTCTTATTCCGTCCGGAAAAGAACATGGAACGCTTAAACAGATCCAATGACCGCCTGTGTATCCCACAAATTGATACAGAAACGGTTTTAGAGGGCTTAAATGAACTCATTCGCATTGATAAGGATTGGGTACCTGATGCAGAGGGCACTTCCTTGTATATCCGTCCATTCATTATTTCCACTGAGCCGTATTTAGGCGTTGCGCCGTCAAGCACGTATAAGCTGCTGATTATCTTATCTCCAGTGGGATCTTACTATAAAGAAGGCATCCACCCGGTCAAAATTGCAGTTGAAAACGAATTTGTCCGTGCCGTTAAGGGCGGGACAGGAAATGCCAAAACAGCTGGAAACTATGCCTCAAGCCTCAAGGCACAGCAAGTCGCTGAAACCAAAGGCTTTTCACAGGTTCTTTGGCTTGATGGAGTCGAGAAAAAGTACATTGAAGAAGTCGGGAGTATGAATATCTTCTTTAAAATCAATGGAGAAATCGTGACGCCTGAATTGAACGGCAGCATTTTAGAAGGCATCACCCGTAACTCTGTACTTGAGCTGTTAAAACATTGGGGTATTCCAGTGACAGAGCGTAAAATTTCGATTGATGAGTTAATTGAAGCACATCAATCAGGTGAGCTTGAAGAAATTTTTGGAACTGGAACGGCGGCCGTCATCTCTCCTGTCGGGGAATTAATTTATCACGATCAGCCATATGTGATTCAAGATGGTCAAACAGGTGAAGTATCGAAGAAATTGTATGAGGCCATTACCGGTATTCAAAAAGGAACACAGCCAGATATCTTCGGCTGGACAGTAGAAGTCGACTCGGTCGTTAAGCAGACATAAGCATGTAAAAGAACCTTTCAGTCATGAAGGGTTCTTTTTTTGTTTATTTACCCCTCCAATATACCTTATAATGGTAATCATACGTATAAGGAGTGATGGTATTTTTTTTACTTATCTACTAGCGTTCTTAGGTATTTGCATCGGATCGATGATCATAGCTACAGGTTTCGACGATTCACCGTTCCTCACCCGGTTTCTATTTAAGGTTCTCGGGATTTTTATCCTTGTTCTTTCCATTACTTTTGTAAAGGTTAGACGAAAGAGGCTACACAACAAAAAGGCGAAATAGACTTAGATGTCCAGTCAGCCGCCCATCAAATCGTGCACCAAAACAAGACCGATACCCCCACAATCGCCCCTGCATATATCCACTGTTTCCTTTTTATGCTCCGCTTTCTTTCGATCAGTAAAAAGATCTCTGGTAAAAAGACGATGATGATTTCTAGGATAAAGACAAGATAATAAACAAGCGGCATGGGCTGGAAATCAAAGTCTCTTTCATCTCCACCAATCGTTGCGAAATACATCAACAGGTTGGTCACTGGAATGGTAAAACAAACGAGCAGGCGGAGAACATAAATCCACACATACTGTCTATGACGAATAAGACCAATAAATGAAGCAATGATGCCATACAAAAACAAGACCACTGTGCCGTAACTCATCAGTGGTTGAACGATAAAGCCGTAAAGCATTAAACCAATTGCAACCATATTCAAACCGTCCTTTCTTTGAAGCCATACATGCTGTTTTTTTCTATCATACACTTCTTTCTCGAATTTCCATATGGGGCAATGATAAAAAACGACCCCATAAAGGGGCCATTTTGTTTTACGCTTTGACTGATTTGAAGAATTGCGGTAAATATTCACGATGCGCTTCGAGCATTTCATCTAAAATTTGCTTTGCAATTTCATCAGATGGGACAAGCGGATTAATCGTCATCGCCACAAGAGCCGTCTCGTAATCTCCTGTTACAGCCGCTTCTGCTGCCACACGCTCGAATGATTTGATTTGTTGAACGAGCCCTCTCACAGCTACAGGCAGATCGCCCGTCGCAATTGGTTTTGGTCCGTCCTTCGTAATGATACAGTTCACTTCAACCGCTGATTCAGCCGGAATGCTGGCAATCGCCCCTCTGTTCACTGTATTGACAGGTTGGATGTCATGCTTATCATTATAGATGGAGCTGATTAAGTTACATGCCGCATCACTGTAATACGCCCCGCCTCTTTTTTCGAGCTGCGGTGGTTTAATCGATAAATCAGGATTTTTATAGAGCTCAAATAATTCTTGCTCGACCTGCTGTACAACCTCTGCTCTTGTTCCTTTTTCTTGGGCCGCTTTTTGCTCTTCTTCCAGCATATCTTTCGTTTTATAGTAATAGCGATGATACGGACATGGGATCACCCCTAAGCCTTTCACAAAAGAAGGTTCCCAGTTTTTCGCTTCAATGTTCTTCATAGACCACTGACTATTCGGATTTCCCAATTCATCGAGCACTTGATCCATGATGCTGACCCCGTCTAAATACACGTCTAACCCATAGACCATGTGATTGAGGCCCGCAAACTGTACCTCGATTCGCTCAACATCCACATCAAGCGCCTTGGCAATCCCCATTTTGATCCCAATTGGTACATTGCATAGACCGACTACTTTTTTTAGATTTGTGTAGCGCAGCACAGCTTCTGTGACCATGCCTGCCGGATTTGTAAAGTTCACAAGCCATGCATCTGGACAAAGTTCTTCCATATCCTTCACGATGTCTAGAATGACCGGGATGGTCCGAAGACCTTTAAATAAACCGCCTGGTCCGTTCGTTTCCTGACCGATGACGCCGTATTTAAGCGGGATTCTCTCATCTTTTGCCCGTGCTTCCAGCAGTCCTACACGAAATTGTGTCGTCACGAAATCTGCGTCCTTCAGGGCTTCCCGGCGGTCAAGCGTCAGGTGTACCTCAATCGGCAGACCGGCTTTTTCAACCATGCGTTTCGCGAGAGCGCCCACGATGTTTAACTTTTCCTGACCCGCTTCAATATCCACTAGCCATAATTCCTTTACAGGCAATTCATGATATCGTTTGATAAACCCTTCGACAAGCTCAGGCGTATAGCTCGATCCTCCGCCTATTGTGACAATTTTGATTCCATCTTTCATGAATTGACACCTCCGAGTTGCTTCATTTTTTCATGGAGCTCGATGATTTCCGCCGCGAGTTCCTTGACGGTCATTGCGTTCATGAGATGATCCTGTGCATGGATCATTAAGAGACTGATGTCGGTCTTTTCTCCTCTAATTTCTCCTTGGATCAGCTCTGTCTGTGCGTGATGCGCCTCATTTAACGCGTCTTGTGCTTCCTGCAATTTTTGCTTCGCCTCATCAAAGTTTCCTTGCTTTGCACTTGTAATGGCCTCCATCGCAGAGCTTCTGCCATTCCCGCCATGTAAGATGAGTTGAAACACAATTTGTTCCATTTCCATCGGCCGCATCCCCCTTGTTTCCTCTATTACATGCTGACGACATTTTCATCAGTTGATGCTTTTGTTTCTAGCTCACTTTCTTCTTTTAATTTCTGCTTATCCCACATTCTAAAGAATGGGTAGTATAAAGCGAATGACAACGCCAGGTTAATCAGCTGCATGACAGCACCAGAGATTTTGCCTCCTGTGGCGAGATAGCCTGAAATGATGGGCGGCATCGTCCATGGAACAGCAATCCCCGCTGGTTTTGCTACAAGTCCTGTGCTCATTCCGATATATGTGGTGATGATCATCATGATTGGCGTAAGAATAAACGGAATGAGAAGCATTGGGTTCATGACAATCGGCATTCCAAAAATGATCGGTTCGTTGATGTTAAAGATGGCTGGCCCAATGGCAAGTCGGCCAAGCTGTTTCATTTGTTTACTTCTGGCACGTAAGATCATCGTCAGCACTAAAGCAAGCGTTGCACCGCTTCCGCCGACATTGATGAAGATTTCAAAGAACTGCGCTGTGAAGATATTTGGCAGCACTTCTCCTGCTTGGAATGCGAGACGGTTCTCATCCATCGCACCGAGCCAAATTGGGCCCATGACGCCGCCGACAATGGTTGCTCCGTGAATACCACATGCCCAGAGGAGCATTTGCACACCAATGGCGACAATACTTCCGCCTAAGCTTCCACCAAGAATGGAAAGCGGTGTGCCAATTAAGACCGTGATGATATTATGAATACTCTCAAATGGTGTCATCTCAATCACAAGTCTAACGACCCAGATCAGCGTGATGACCACAAAACCTGGAATAAGTGCGATAAACGATTTACTCACTGCTGGCGGTACACCATCAGGCATCCTAATGACGATATTCCGCTGGACAATGAATCGGTAAATTTCAGTTGAAAGCATGGCAATAATCATGGCAACGAATAACCCTTTACTGCCCATCAATGTGACTGGAATTCCCCCACCTACTAGGATGGCTTCTGTTGAACCTTCAGGTGTGAAAGGAACTTGATATGGTGTCGCCAAAAGGAAAGCTGCAACAGCGATCGCACCAGATGATAGGGCATCCACTGCATACTTTTCAGCAAGCCTGTAGGCAATCCCGAAGGTGGCAACAAGTGCCATAATGTCAAAGGTTGCATTAACAGGATAGGATAGTTTCGTGGCCCATTCAGCTCCGAAGATACTTGCCATAAAATCGCTGTATCCTGGGATCGGAAGGTTGGCTAAAATGAGAAACAGTGAACCGACAATAATGAGAGGCATGGTTAAAACAATTCCGTCACGCAATGCTTGTAAATGTCTTTGAGCGGCAATCTTCCCTGCAAACGGCATGACCTTCTCTTCTAGAAATCGGTTGAATCCATTCATCCCTTCCGCCTCCTTTATCCGTTCACTAACTGTTCAGCAGATTTTAAAACCTCAGCCCCATTACATACGCCATAATGCACGGTATTAATGACGTCGACTGGAATTCCTTTTTCTTCTCCGAGCTTTTTCATTTGTGGTAATAAATATCGAACCTGTGGTCCTAATAAAAGCACATCGGCTTGATCAATATGACTTTTTGCTGAATCTCCAGATACTGCCCAAATACGATAGTCTTTTCCTTGTTCTTGTGCGCTTTTCTCCATTTTTGTGACTAGTAAGCTTGTTGACATACCTGCTGCACAAACCAATAAGATGTTCATGTGTAAACGCCCCCTTTTGAAAGTGTGAAGCTTTTCTTTACACATTCATCATATTATGAAACCGCTTTCATAAACACCTATACTTTTTCCTTTAGGAAGCGGAAAAAGTTAAGATCACACTGTTAGTTCTTGTACGAAGGGACCTTTTTATACATGGTATCCAGCATGTCTTCAAATGTATCACAGGCGATGAGATGCTGAATGAATTTCACATTATGCACAAGCTCGCCCAGCAGACGGTACATCCCTTTTAAATCTTTGGCATTCTCTTTTTCGACACAAAGCAAGCAGACAAATTGAACTTTTTTCTCTCCCCATATGATCGGTTTTTCTAATGTACATATCGCCCAAAACGTCTCTTCTGTCAGCGGCGTCATAGGGTGCGGAATGGCTGTATAATGCCCGAAGGATGTAGGAGCAGCCTCTTCTCTTTCCATCACAGAAGGTGTAAGCTCTGCTGGTGCTAAACCCATATCGATGATTTTTTCCGTGAGAAAGGTGATGACCTCTTCCTTTGTTTGAAAGGCGCATTTTGTAAAGACCAATTCCTTTTTCATATATTGAGAGGCCAATGTCACCCTTGTTTCACTCGTCAGGGCTTCTTCAATTTTTAAAAAGTCGCCGCCTCCTAAAATGGTGTTTACTTGTATGACTGGAATCGGTAAATCCATCTGAATCGGGACCGTTGTAATAATCAAATCCAGGGCATGTAAAGACACATGCGGAAACGAATAAAGCTCTGCTGTTCCTAAAATGGTCAGTTTTGACCCAAATTGTGACCGCAAACGATCCTGAAGCAGCCTTGCACTCCCTGCACCAGATGCACAGACAATGAGACATCGCTTCGGCGGAATCTCCATTTTCCTCCGCTCTAAAGCCGCACCAAAATGAAGCGCCATATATCCGATTTCATTCTCATGAATACTCAGCCCCTCCTCTTCTTCTAGGACCCTGCTGGCGATAATACCTGCTTCAAAAGCAAGTGGATACCCCGCCTTTATTTCATCAAGCATCGGATTTCTTAAGTTCATTCCATATTTACACCGGGTCATGGCTGGCTTTAAGTGCAGACTCAGTCCAATCATTAATTCCGCATCGCCGGCTAAATCAAGCTGCAGTTTTTGATCAATGGCTTGGAGCATAAGCTGAACAAGACGGCTCGTGTCATCATCCACAATTTGTTTTTGACCACTCGATGAAAAGGACTGTACCATTTTGGCTGTTCCTAATAAATGAATGGCGATATAGACGATCTCCTCTTGTGGAAAAGAGACGTCCAGCAGTCCTTCAAGGCATTCCACCATTTTTTTAGCGACCTTATATTCCTTTGCCTGTGGTATCTCATTGATTTCCTCTGGCAAAACAGATACATAGTTTCCGTGTCTAATCCGTTTGCAGGCAATCGCAACATGAACGATTAAATTATTCATGCAAATGTCTGATAGATTCATTCTTTCTTCATTGATATAATCAATCATTGTTTTCTGAATCAATTCCAATTCATGTTTTGGCAAAATGGTGACTGCTGTGTTCAGCATCGTTTGGCAGGAACGGCGTTCATTGAATAAATATTCTGACATACAATAACGAATTTTCATCTCCGATCCTTTGATTCGGCAGCCTTTATTCGGCTTCGCATCCAGCTTCAGATCAAATGGCTCAAGCTTGCGTTTGACCCATTTCATATCGTTACTCATCGTCGATTTACTAATAAACAGCTGGTCCTGTAAGTCTTCCAGTTTCACATAAGACTCTGCGAGAAGCAGCTTCTTTAAAATAAACCGAACGCGCTCCTCCGGCAGAACAGCCAGTGGCTCTTCCTGTTCGACCTCCTCTTTCATAAAACGGCGAAAGGCATTCTCATCGTTGATCAACAGCTCATAGCCAGCTCCTCGAACAGCTGATACAGCCGCTTGATAAGGAGCGAGACGGTCGTTCAGTTCCTTGATGTCTGTACGAATGGTGCGGCTTGTCACTTGTAAGCTGACAGAAAGCGCAGCGCTTGTGATCGGGGTCTCCGCTGCCATGAGCTGACTTAAGATGTGCGCCAGTCTTTTACTCAGCATCAGATCGGCCTCCTTATGTAAGGGTGGAGAATCTGCCTTGTCTGGACAGGGTGTATACGCTTGCAGTTCTCTTCATTACTCATATTCTACTGAAAAGAAATAAAAATTGCCAACTCATTTATATGACAAACGCCCCTATTTATACAACAAACCATATCTAATGACCTATGAATCTTTTTGTAGGACTCTGGCAGAAACCATCAAAAAAGGCGCTACACCTCCGTGTCATCGCCTTTTTTATGAAGGGATCAGCTGGGTAAAGACAACCAGTCTCTTTTCATGAGTCCCTGCTGCATGATCAAATGTCCCTGTACACGTAATGAAATTGAGATTCCGTGTAAAAGCGTACCCGAAAAACGCATTCGGCTTTTCTTCACGCGGATAGCTTTGCACTTTGATCACTTCAAAAGTTCGCTTTTTTCCTGACGAGGACGTCACGATTACCTTGTTTCCCTTTTTTAGCTCCTTTAATCGATAAAAAACAGAAGGTCCCCATTTATTATCAACATGGCCATTCATGACGGCATTTCCTTTATCTACTGGCTTTGGACCATCTTTAAACCAAGCTGTGTTGTCCGTATTTTTTGGGACGCCCATACTGCCATCCTTTGATAAAGTTGTTTTCTCCACTAATCGCCGGAATCGCAATTTCAGCCGGGACAATACCAGACGGTTCGTCTTTTAACATGTCTTGTGAATGAGACTGTTTTGCGGCTTGGTTTGTTGTCATTTTTTCAGGAGATGAGGTTGTTTTAGAGGATGACGAATCATCCATAGATTGTGATGCGCAGCCCGTGATGATGAGAAGCATCAGAAGACCAAACAACCACCTTATCAAGTCAGTCTGCCTCCTTTTAAAGAAAGGAACGGCACGATTGTGCACGTTCCCCTTTCCTTTTTATACGAGCTTAATTTGATGTCTTAGGGCGAGTAAGGAAGAACGCACCCGCTGCACCGCCGGCTAGGATCAAACTTGCGATCATTCCCGCAAATGCTTCATATGACATACCTAAAGGACCGGCTGTACCTCCCATACCTGTTTTAGGCATTTCATTAGGCATCTTGGATTTGAACATTTCAGGATGCTGATCAACAATTGCTGCTGTGACATCTTGACCGACCATGAACATATGACCGTACGCCTCTCTCACTGTTGGATAAAGCTGATCATATTCGCCATTATGGTATGACGTATATGTTTTGATCAGCTCATCAATATGCATTTTCAAGCCAGCCTCTAAATCTGCTGCCTTCAAACGTCCATTTGTCGCTTGATCTAAAAATTTCGCTTGCTTCATTCGATACGCATCTAAGTTTTTCCCCGCTTTTTCTTTCGCTTCTTTGTCTCCTGATGCATCCGCTTTGACATAATCAACTAAGTAACCGATATGGCTTGACCAAATGTCTTTGAATTGTTTTCCTGCATCCTTGCCATAAAAAGAGGCAATCGCATCTGATAAATCATTTGTGTTTTCGTTCAAAGCTGCCGCTGCTTGATCAAAGTCCTTGCTGCCATCATTTCCTTTTTGCATAGCAACGACCGCAAGCGCCAAATGCTCTGAGAACAAGTAGTTTAAATCTTCACGAAGGTCTGCTGCTGGTGTGTCGACTGATTTGTGATCAAATTTCCCAGGAAATTGATCTGTGATCGCCCACGATACGCCTTTACCGACTTCAAACATATGATGAATGGATTTTCTAACCGTTTCATAGGTCGTATCAAAATCCTTTTCAGTGTAGCTATCAAACGCTTTTAACAGTTCATTGACGTGCATTTTTAAGCCTTCTTCTAGTTCGCTAGCTTTCAATCTGCCGTCTGTTGCTTGATCGAGCATATCAGCTTGTTTCATGCGATATTGGTCAAGCTGCTTAACTGCTTTCTTTTTACCTGCTTCATCTTTCTTTGCCGTTGCTTGTACATAATCAACAAAGTAGCCGATATGACTTGACCAAATGTCTTTGAATTGTTTCCCTGCTTTTTTTCCGTACACAGAAGCGATGGCTTCCGATAAGTCATTTGTGTTGTCATTTAGCGCTGCCGCTGCTTGTTTAAAATCTTTGCTACCGTCAATTCCCTTTTGCATTGTGATGACTGCTAAGTAGGCATGCTCCGAAAATAACTGGTCTAGTGCTGCTCGAAGATCGGTTGCTTTGTTTGACACCTCTTGTGACGAAGATGTCTTCTTTGCCTCTCCATGCATATGTCCTTCGTGTGCACTTGCGCTATGAGCTGCCGGAAATAGTAATGCTGCGCTAAGTGGAATGGTTAAAATCGCTTTTTTCATGTTCATCTGTTTTTCCTCCTCTTTCCGTTTGTTATGTACTTAACGGAGTGAGGCATGACTTGGATCATTCAAATCTATTATTTTTTCGTTCAGGACACAATCGGTAATGCTTGCATAAAAAAAGCCGGATTATCCGGCTGATACGTTACGACTTTTAGATGCTTTTCGCTCTTTATATATTTTCCTCACCACTGGATAAATCACTGGTGCCCATTTGACAATTTGTTTCAGCCATTTTTTCATTTCTCCCGCGCCTCCTTATTGTCATTCTTACAAGGACGATTCCCCATCTTGTCATGAAATAAACAGGTGCGGGAGAGCAGGAGTTAAATCACGCCTTGTGCGATCATCGCATCTGCCACTTTGCGAAATCCTGCAATATTTGCTCCTACGATTAAGTTTCCAGAGTGTCCATATTCGTCTGCTGTCTCTGTACACCGACGATAAATCGTCTGCATCATTTGTTTCAGCTGATCATCTACTTCTTCAAATGTCCAAGACATTCTTGCACTATTTTGTGCCATTTCCAGTGCTGAGACACCTACCCCGCCAGCATTCGCCGCTTTTGCCGGCGCAAATAGAATATCATTCTGTTCAAACACTTTGACTGCCTGAAGAGTAGAGGGCATATTAGCTCCTTCTCCTACCGCAATGACACCATTTTCCACGAGCTGCTGCGCTTGCATCTCAGATATTTCATTTTGCGTTGCACATGGAAGCGCAATATCACAAGGAACAGACCAAATTTGTTCACAATCTTCAATCAATTCGGCATGCGGGTGAATGTCTATGTATGCCCCAATCCGTTGATTGCTCACTTCCTTTAGCTGCTTCACGGTCTCAAGTGAAATGCCTTGAGGATCATAAATCGCTCCGCTTGAATCACTGCAAGCAACGACCTTACCGCCTAGCTCCATGACCTTTTCCATCGCATAAATAGACACATTCCCTGATCCAGACACAACAACTGAATGCCCTTCAAATTGCAGTCCATGCGCTTTTAACATTTCTTCCATAAAGTACACCAGTCCATAGCCTGTCGCTTCTTTTCTCGCTAAGCTGCCTCCAAATCCAGGACTTTTCCCTGTGAGCACACCCGCCTCATAAGCACCGCGCATTTTCTTGTACTGTCCGAACATATAGCCAATTTCGCGTGCCCCTACGCCAATATCACCTGCTGGTACATCTTGATCAGGTCCAATATATCGGCTGAGTTCACTCATAAAGCTTTGGACGAAACGCATGATTTCTCCATCAGATTTCCCTTTAGGGTCAAAATCTGATCCACCTTTTCCCCCGCCGATCGGCATACCAGTCAGTGCGTTTTTAAAGATTTGTTCAAATCCTAAAAACTTAATAATGCTTGCATTGACAGATGGGTGGAAACGGATGCCTCCTTTATAAGGACCGATGGCACTATTGAATTGAACCCTGAACCCCCGATTGACTTGTACTTTCCCCTCATCATCTACCCAAGGTACACGAAATACCACAAGCCGCTCAGGCTCAATGAGTCGTTCTAAAATGCCCTGTTTTTCATACTCTGGGTGTTTTGCAAAAACAGGAACGAGTGATTCTAGAATTTCTTTTACGGCTTGCTGAAATTCCTCCTCACCAGGATTTCGTTTTTCCACCTCCTCTAACACACGGTCGATGTAGCTTTGTGCTGTTTGTGCTGCTCGATCTAAGGTCAACATGTCTCATCTGCCTCCTTTGTATATCTTCACACATTTATCCTGTTAGATTTTCTAACGCATATTGAGATTAATTTAACACCATTTGTAAAATCTGATCAATACTGATAACAGATGAAAATGATGCCGATTTGAGATGGATCAAGCAGCCGCAGCAATCGTTTTTAGAAAGTATCTCTTGCAGAATGACTATTGTGCTAGAAATGATGATTTAGACGTTATATATCCCGCACTCTTTAACAAATAGATGAATCATGAATGATTTCTAGTTGATCTTCAACCCGAAAAAAAGGCCTAAAGTTTTATAGGCCGTCCGCTCAATCTTTTCGGATCTTCTCATCTTTCTTTCGATCAGGGTACACGACACAAAGCCAATATAAAATAGAAGATGATGGGAAATTAATTAAACCGACAATGCCCCAAAACCACTTATAGCGCCCTCTTTTCTTTGCATCCATAAATAAAAGAAGCCCCTGCGCAAACAATAACGGCAATGCGCACAATAAGATGATCATCTCCGTCTGACTCATAAGGAAGACCCTCCTTTAATGTGTTGATATTCCTTGATGCCGACAACGACGCAGAGCGGCACACTCACTACTTGAAGAAGAATGAAGATGATAGGCAAATGGGTGATGGCAGCGACAAATAGTGCCAGAATGGTCAGACTGATGAGAACGTACGCCAGTACTTCTTGTTTAAAACGCCTTTTCTCTTGTTCCTTTGCCTGCTTCAGCATCATCATGACAGCCTGCTCACTTGGCTCTTTCACTTCAATTTGTTCATCTAGCTGCTGTAACTCTTCCTTTAAACGTTCGGTGAACTGATCTTCCTTCATTGAGACCACTCCTTTCGAATTTTCTTTAATCCATGATGAACCCTCGACTTCACAGTGCCTTCTCTCATACCGAGCATTGAAGCAATCTCTGGATAAGTAAAGCCATAATAATAGTGCAAAATAATCGGTGCTCTCTCCTGTGCCTTCAATTCGTTTAGAGCATCCCACATCTCATGCCATGTGCGGCCCTTTTGCTGAATGTCCCATTTGAAGCGGCGTATGGTCTCTTGATTCGCCTTCCCTTCTCTTAATTGTTCACGTTTTCTTTTCTTCTGGTGATCTAAAAATTGTCTAGATGCAATGGAAATGAGCCATGTTGAAAATAAGGAATCTCCTCTAAATGAAGAAAGTTTCATGTACGCTTTCAGCATCGTTTCTTGCATGATTTCTTCTGCCAGCTCTTCTTGAAGGGTGAGCTTCATTATATAACGGTAAAGAAAGGAATAATGATGACGATAAAGGGCTGTAAATGCAGCATCGTCTCCCTGTTTTGCCCGCTGAATCAATAATGTCTCTTCTGTCTGCTCCAAACACACCCCTCCTTCCTTTTCTTCTCTTATTCATGTGACGACACGGATGACGACATCGTTCAAAATAGACTTAATTTTTTTAACTTGGCTCCTTTTCTCCCTGTTGATCCAGTATTTGATTCATTTTATATCCAATTTTTTCTTATGTAATGATTATGACATTCTTTCGTCCCTAACAAAATGGTGCGTTCGTAATCATCTTGATTTTCTATCAAGCGAAGAGCCTCTCCCTCATAATCACTAGGTCATCCCAATACCTATCGTCAATGATCCTTGTCTCATTTAGATGAAAATAAAATAATCATGGCCTTAGTTTCCTAGAAAATCATGGAATACACAGCGCCAATTCTTAGCCGATGATACCTTTTTGCGTGCTATGCTCTTCCTACATTCCGAAAAAGGCGATACTGGCGAAGAAAGGGGGAGCAGTTGAATTGCAGCTTATTTTTGGAAACGTTTACATTAAAACAAAATAGAATGGAGATGTTGACTTTGAAGAAAAAAGTTCCAATGTTAGCTGGTGTGTTAGCGGTTGGCCTCGTGACTTCATTATTTGCACCTAATGGGGAGGCAAAAGCGGCAGCCAAGTATCCAGAAAGCCCTTCTATTATGGCCAATTTTAATCAACAAGGATTCTCCACATTAAATGGCGGTACAACAGGCGGTGAAGGCGGTAGAACCGTCACAGTCAAAACTGGAAATGAACTATTGGCTGCCCTCAAAAGTAAAGGAACAAACGAAAAATTAAAAATTGTTGTCGACGGGACGATTGCCCCTTCTAATACATCTGCCAATAAAATCGATGTGAAAGATACAAACAATGTCTCGATCGTCGGCAAAGGCACGAAAGGTGAATTTAATGGAATTGGTATCAAAGTATGGCGTTCCAATAACGTCATTATCCGCAACCTGAAAATCCATCACAGTAACATCGGTGACAAGGATGCCATCGGAATCGAAGGCGCTTCTAAAAACGTATGGGTCGATCATAATGAGCTGTACAACACATTAAACTCTGGGAAAGATGATTATGATGGATTATTTGATGTGAAAACAGACTCCGACTATATTACCTTCTCATGGAACTATGTACATGACAGCTGGAAAACGATGCTCATGGGCAGCTCTGATAACGACAACTACAACCGAAAAATCACGTTCCATAACAACCGTTTTGAAAACCTGAATTCTCGTGTACCTTCTATGCGCTACGGGGAAGGTCATGTGTATAACAACTACTATAAAGGCATTCATACCACAGCGATCAACTCTCGTATGGGCGCGAAGATGAGAATTGAGCACAACGTATTTGAAAATACAAATAATGCGATCGGCAGCTGGGACAGCCGTCAAGTCGGTACATGGCATGTCATCAACAACTCATTTATTAACAGCACAGGCAGTCTGCCAACGTCTTCAACAGGTACGTACAACCCTCCTTATAACTACTCTTTGCTTAACGTAAACAATGTCAAATCAGAAGTGGTATCAAATGCTGGTGTTGGAAAGGTAAACCCTTAAAACCACAAAACGTTCGGGCAGAGATCTCTGTCCGAACGTTCTTGTTATTTCGTTTATTTATATTTTAGAAAATGGACGATCCATCTCATACAATTTTTGATAGCGCAGGTTTTCTCTCAGTAAATCCTGATGCTCCCCCTGCATCTCAATTTGTCCATCTTCAATAAACATAATGCGGTCACATGCCTCACAGCCAGTGAGATGATGGGTAATCCAAATGACCGTTTTTCCTTTTAACACACGGAAGATGGTTTCAAGCAGCTCACGCTCTGTGCGCGGATCAAGTCCGACGGTGGGCTCATCTAATACAACAATCGGGGTGTTTTGCAGCAAAATCCGGGCTAACGCCATCCGTTGTCTTTCTCCACCTGAGAAACGAATCCCTGTCTCCTGCACACCGGTGTGATAACCCTCTGGCAAAGATTCGATGGTATCGTGCAGCTGCACTTGTCTCGCTGCTTCTTTTACTTGCTCTTCTGTCGCATCTGGAGAGCCTAAGCGAATATTGTTTAAAACAGAGGTATCGAATAAATACGGCTGTTGATTGAGCACTGACACATAGGTGGACACGGTTTCTCGAATGCTTTCTACCGGTTTCCCCTGGATACTGACAGCTCCTTGATTTGGCACGACAGCTCCTTCTAACAATTTCAAAATAGTCGATTTTCCTGCACCACTTTTTCCTAAGAGAGCAAGTGATTCCCCTTGCTTCAGTGAAAATGAGAGGTGCTTTAGCACGTATTGGTGCGAATCATACCGAAAGGACACTTGATCAAAACAGACAGCTTCACCTTGAGAAATAGCTGAATGATCCACTGTCTTGCGCTCTGATTCTCCTTCATACGAAAGCTTTTCATAATGATTTAATCTGCTGACAGCATGCTGATAGACTGGAATATCACCTGCTGCATCTGAGAGTGGAAGAAAGGCTTCTGTTAACGGAAACAGCACAAGCACGAAGGCTGCAATTAGTGTGTGTGACATCGAGCCTGACTGAACGACCGAACCGCTCCAATACACGACAAACACGACAGCTCCTCCAATCATAAGCTGGGCAAAAAACTGGCGCAGACGGATAAACCGGTGCTTGGCTGCTTCAAGCGCTAACAGCTGCGCTTCTTTCTGTTCATATTCATCAACAAAATCTTTCTGCCTGCCGCTAAACAGCCAGTCACTAACGCCCATGACTGCATCTGTTAAATGGCTGTACAGTTCATTTCTGCCTTTTTTCATTTGAATTTGTCTCGCCCGGTTCACTAGCACTGTGACGTATGGAAAAACGAATACGAGAAGTGCCATATAAAGCAGCATCAGTCCAGCAAAGGGCCACGAGAATAGACCAAGTGCCCCAATCGATGCGGCATATAAAAGCAGCGCACCGATGGATGGAAAGATGGTTTTTAAATAGGCGTCCTGCAGTCTCTCGACATCATCTGACAAGAGTCCAAGCATTTCACCTGTACCCAGCTTTGTCTGTTTCGCACTTCGTTCAGCCATGTCATACAGACGCACACGCATTTTTTCAATCATTGTCAAAATGAGCTGGTGGCTCGCCAGTCTTTCTGCATAGCGGGCAGCTGAGCGTGAAATACCAAAGGTCCGTACAGCTACAATTGGGACGTAGACCATGAGTATATTCTCAGGTCTTGTGGCAGCTTTTGAAATGAGAAATCCTGACGTAAACATCAGCATAGAAGCAGAGAATACTGCAATTGCCCCTAGAAATAAAACCAGCGCAAACAGCTTTTGATTCTCCTTGATATAAGGTATAAACCAGCCCTTACTGACCATGTGTGACCGCCCCCATCTGCTCCTGTACCAATTGATAATACACGCCTTTTCTTTGCATCAATGATTCATGTGTACCCATTTCTGCAATCGTTCCTTGATCCATGACAATGATCTCATCCATGTCTGGCATCCAATGAAGCCTATGTGTCGCTAAGAACACAAGTTTATCTTCAAACAGCGGAAGCATTGTTTTCTTCAATTCATGCTCTGTCTCAATATCGAGATGCGCCGTTGGTTCATCTAACAGCATAATTGACCGCTGGCCCAGCACCGTTCGCGCAAGCGCAATTCTTTGCGCCTGTCCGCCGCTTAGTCCTCTTCCCTGTTCTCCAATGACCTCATCGAGACCATTTGGTAGCTGCGCTACGAGCTGAGATAAGCCAGCTTCACAAACAGCTCTTTCCACTTCTTCATCTGTGGCATGCGGTTCATAAAAACGAATGTTTTCTCTCAATGTCATGTGAAATAAATAAGGGTGCTGCGGCATATAGACGACTTCCTTTTGCCATTCCTTCATCTGTAAATGAACAAGCGGCTTGCCGTTTAACGTGATTTGACCTGAGGTCGGTTCAACAAAGCCGCCGAGCACATCGGTTAACGTCGATTTCCCTGAACCACTGGCACCAATGATTCCGATTTTTTTCTTCCCTTTGACAGTGAGGTCTACATCCTGAATCGAATAAGGGGCATGTTCGTCATGCTGGACACTAACATCTTGCAGGGTGAGCGCAGACTGTTCATTCCACTCATCTAGTTGCACTGATTGTGTCTCCTGCGCGCGGAAGCCCTTTTCTTCTAAAATGACCTGCATCGCCTCATTCGCTTCTTTTCCATTTAGCGTCGCATGATAATCATTTCCCACTTCACGTACTGGCAGGAAATATTCCGGTGCCAGCATGAGCGCGGTCAGAGCCGGCAATAACAGAAGCTCTCCTTCAATTAATCGCAAGCCAAGAAAGACAGCGACAGTTGCAATCGACAGCATGGAAAAGAAATCAAGCGCAAATGATGAAAGAAATGCAACCTTCAGCGTACTCATGGTCGCCTTTCGATATCGCTTTGACACTTCCCCGATATTGCGGGAATGTTTTTTGCTAATGCCTAAGTAACGAAGCGTTTCAAGGCCGCGGAGAGAATCAGTAAAATGATTGGATAATTTCTCATACGATCTCCATTGTTTGGCCGCTTTACGCTGAGCGACAAGGCCTAGCAAAATCATAAAAATAATTAAAATCGGCAGCGTCACGATTAAAATGACAGCAGATGTTTCGTCTAACGTCCAAACATAGATGAGGACCATTGCCGGTATCACTGCCATGTTCACCATTTTCGGTAAAAATAGCTGTAAATACTGACGATATTGAGCAATCCCCTCCATCGCTAATGTGACAAGCTTTCCTGTACCTTTTTTCTTTGTGAAAGCTGGACCTAAACGAAAGAGTTGGTCTAACAGCTGTTTTCTGACGTCTGCTCCAATTCGGGAAGAGTAGGTAAACATGACCTTCTCCCGAATCAAGGTGAGACCGTGCCGCACCAGAAAGGCAGCAAGAAACAGCAGGACATAAGGCGCTGCCTGCGAAAGGCTTTTCCCGTCAAACAGCGTAGTAATGGCATGTGCCAGCCACTGTGCTTGGAAAATAATACTTGCTCCTTGGATGAGTGACACAATACCTAAGAGGGCGAGAAGCCCCCTCATTCCTTTTAATTGAAGCAAACGTTTATCCATTAGTAGGTCATTGGCTCCTTACCGCTTACACGTTTACGGAAGACGTAATAGCTCCAAATTTGATACCCAAGCACAAAGGGCAGCAAAGAAATGGCAACAATCGTCATCACCGTCAGTGAATATGATCCGGATGCAGCGTTTTGAATGGTAAGATCAAACGCATGGTTGATTGAACTAATCATGACGCGCGGGAACAATGCAGTGAAAAGCATCGTCACTGTCACCATGATGCCTGCACCTGTGAATAAGAATGTCCAGCCATCACGTTCTTTTCTCATAAAGAATAGAGCCGCGACGTAACAAACCACAATTAGGACAGTTAACGGAATGGTGATGATCGGGCGTACCGTATAAATGTCTGTTTCCATGATAGATACACCGACAAATAGGACAAGAACTGGCAGCGCAATAAACAGGACACGCTTGCCAAGCTTTCTTGCACGATCTCTTAAATCACCCTCTGTACGTAGTGTGACGAAAATCAATCCGTGCAGAAGGCAAAGAACCGTCACAGCTAACCCGCCAATCACTGAATAAAGGTTCACAAAATCCGTAAAACCAGCATACATATTCATGTCTTGATCAATTGGCATCCCGCGTAAAATACTTGTGAATAGCACACCGAGTAAAAACGGCGGCAGCAGACTGCCAAAGAAGATGACCCAGTCCCATGCTTTGATCCAAGAGGCTTTCTCAACCTTCCCTCGGAATTCAAAGGCGACTCCGCGCCCAATGAGCGCTAAGAGGAGAACCGCAAATGGTATATAGTATCCACTGAACATCGTGGCATACCAGTGAGGGAATGCAGCGAAAATAGCGCCCCCAGCAGTAATCAGCCAGACCTCATTCGCATCCCAGAAAGGGCCAATCGTATTAATTAAAATGCGGCGCTCGTGCGCATCCTTTCCAAGCAGCTGCATGGACATCCCAACACCAAAATCAAATCCCTCTAAGAAGAAAAATCCAACAAACAATACTGCGACAAGAATAAACCAAATCTCGTTAAGATATGCCATGATATGCGCCTCCATCAAATGGATCTGTAGACAGGTCCGTTTCATCCTTTTGATCTGTATCCTCTTCCGAATGTGCACCTTTTTTAATTTCTCGAATGAATAGGTAGGCAAGCAAGATGGCAAGGATCAGATAAATCGTCGTAAAGCTAATGACTGAGAATAACAGCATGCCATACGATACGTTTGGCGAAATCGATTGAGCCGTCGTCATCATACCAAAGACAGTCCACGGCTGACGCCCAATTTCAGTCATGATCCAGCCAGCTGAGTTCGCAATAAACGGGAACGCAATCATCCCTACCATGAAGCGTAAAAACCATTTGTTCGTTTCGAGTTTCTTTCTAAAGCTCAAGTACAAGCCAATCATACTGGCAAAAATCATCAGCATTCCGGCACCAACCATGATTCTAAAGCTCCAGAAGGTTGTTTTCACTGGCGGAATGTAGTCTCCAGGGCCAAACTTTGCTTCATATTCTTTTTGAAGTGTCAGCATGCCTGGCACATCTCCACTGAACTTCTGATAAGCCAAGTAACTTAAAGCAAACGGAATATTGATCTCCGCAGAGTTTTCTTTTTTATCTGTGTCAATATTGGCAAATAGTGTCCAAGCCGCTGGATCTCCACTATCCTTCCAAAGGGCTTCACTTGCTGCCATCTTCATCGGCTGTGATTTCATTAAGTGCTTCGCTTGATCATGTCCAGAGAACGCCACACCTAAGCCAGAAATTAAAGCGAGGACCATGGCAATCTGGAATGATTTTTTGAAAAAGGCGATTTCTTGTTTTTTGATCATTTTATAGGCACTAACTCCTGCAATAAAGAATGCACCTGTAGCCAGCGCACCAAACAGAACGTGCGGGAATTCAACCCAAAGCTGCGGATTCGTTACAAGAGCGCCAAAATCATTCATTTCTGCGCGGCCATTTTTAATGACAAATCCAACTGGCTCTTGCATAAATGAGTTGGCGAGTAGAATCCAAAACGCCGAAAAGATCGTACCAAGAGAAACAAGCCAAATACACAATAAATGAATCTTCTTCGGCAGACGATCCCAGCCGAATATCCAAAGTCCAATAAATGTAGATTCAAGGAAAAAGGCCAACAGCGCTTCAATGGCAAGCGGTGCACCAAACACATCACCGACAAACCTTGAATAATCTGACCAGTTCATCCCAAACTGGAATTCCTGCAAAATCCCTGTCACCACACCTACTGCAAAATTGAGTAAGAATAGATGACCCCAAAACTTCGCCATTTTTTTATAAATCTCTTTTTTCTTGACGACATAAAGGGTCTGCATCAAGGCGACGATAAACACCAAACCTATTGACATAGGAACAAAAATAAAATGAAATAATGTCGTTGAAGCAAATTGAAATCTTGCTAAAAACAGCTCACTCACAGCCTTACATCCTCCCTTACTTTCACATGCCGAATGATTCGAAACATCTATGCTCACACTTCACAAAATATTCACTATTTGTTCAATGATTCACAAATAATAGCCTGTTTGAAATGGTTTACTCGGTGAAATTTTACTCTTGCTTTTCATTCGGTTAGTTATTTATACCTGTACTTTACACCCATGCGCTTCAAAAATAAAGTAAATTTTACCTAAAAATTGGATGGTATTGTGTCAGTTGTTTGAATACTTTGTCAAAGATATGTGACAGAAAGTAAAAAAACGCATAAAAATAGCGCTACACATGAACCGCAGCGCTATGTTTCTTTTTTAGGCTTTTTTCTGTAAAGCTGGTCTAGTGACTTGCACTTCGTAGTACGTAATTTTGTTTTTTAATAGTCCTTCAGGTTTCGCTTTCCCATGAGCGTGCGCATCACCAAATGCCTGAGATTTTGTCCAGTTCACAAAGTCTTCTTTTCGATTCCAGCGGGTATGAATGGTCACTTCATCGTAATCGGTTGTCTGCTGTGTGACCCATACTTCCATGCCTAAAAATCCTTCCATGAATTCTACTTGTCCCTGCTTGTTAAAACGCTTGACGAGGTGGTCAGCACTGCCTTTTTCTACTCTTACCTGGTTGTTGACAATGATCATTTTCTGTTCATCTCCCTTTTGTTGTTGGATTGAAGCGATTGGGATAATGAGCGGATGCTCACCGTCTAAGTGAACCTCAGCCTGAATCCCAAAGACCTCTTTGAAAAAGCTTTCTGTTAATACTTCGTTTGGTGTCCCTATTTGATAAACCTGACCACCCTTCATCGCAATGAGGCGGTCACAATATTTTGCTGCCTGCTGCAGGTCGTGAAGAACCATTAAAATGGTGATTCCATGCGTCTTATTCAGCTGTTTGAGCAGCTCTAGTAAATCAAGCTGATGTGCAATATCTAGGTAAGTCGTCGGCTCATCCAGAATCAAGGTCTCTGTCTTCTGAGCGAGCGCCATCGCAATATACGCCTTTTGTCTTTCTCCGCCTGACAATGTATGCAGCATTCTGTTTTCATTGATGCGGCTATTGGTCACATCAAGCGCCCACTCAATCGCTTCTTGATCTGTCTTCGAGCTCTTTTTCCAGATCGAACGATGCGGACTGCGTCCAAGTGCGACCAGCTCCCGCACGGTCATAGAAGGGATGGCTGTTCTCGTCTGCATGAGAACGGCGATTTCCTTTGCAATCTCCTGAGCTGTCATCTCTTTTTGCGGTATATCGTGAATGTATATCATGCCGCTTTCGATCGATGTAAGACGTGCGGCTGCTTTAATAAAAGTCGACTTCCCTGATCCATTTGGTCCAATAATTCCTGTCACACTTCCTTTAGGAACAGCTGCTGAAATAGACGACATCCGAAAGCCTCCTTGACTGAGACTCACGTCATCCATAGCTATCACTTCCAACTTAACCCCTCCCTTTCTTTTTTAATAAATAGAGGAAGAAAGGTGCACCGATGCAGGCAAGCAGGATACCGACAGGCAGTTCAACCGGTGTAAACCATACCCGTGCCGCTGTATCTGCAAAAACCACAAGTACGCCTCCGCCCAGCATTGAGATCGGCAGCAGGTACCGGTAGTCATCTCCAATTAAAAGACGGATAAAATGAGGAACGACCAGGCCGACAAATCCAATTAAGCCGCTCACACTTACAGCTGCACCAGCTAAAAGCGCCGCCAGCGCAATTAAGAAAAACCGGGTGCGCTCTACTCTAAGGCCGAGTAACTGCGCCGATTCATCACCAAGCAAAAGAAGGTTTGCCGGCTTGATGGCAAAAAAACAAAGGCACAACCCAGCGAGTGCATATGGCGACACGAAGCTTAGATGATGCCAGCTCCGTCCATTTAATCCTCCGGATAAAAAAGGCAGAACAGCCTGCACACGCTCACTATAAAGCACCATAAACCCATTCATAACCGCCCCAAGGAGGGCATTGACTGCCACTCCCGCCAAAATCAATTTCAGCGGTGAAACACCTTGATCAAATGAGAGCATATACACCACGAGTGCCGCTAATAAAGCGCCAAGGAAAGCAGCAGCTGGCAGCAAATACGTGAATTGCGGAAACACAATCATGCTGAGCACAGCAGCCAATCCGCCGCCAGCAGTCACACCGATGATGCCAGGGTCAGCGAGTGGATTTCGGACGACTCCTTGTAAAATCGCCCCTGATGCTGCGAGACAGGCTCCGACAATAAAACCGATCAAAACACGCGGCAGACGTAAATCCATCACAATTTTCTCATGGACAGGCTGGCCTGATCCCGTCAAAGCGGCGAGTAGGTCTTGCAGCGATAATTGAACGGAACCTAATGCAAGCCCTAAGCATGCGCCTACAACTAACGAGATGAATAGTCCGGGTATCAGCCATTTTCGTCTCGACTGTCTTTTTTGAAAATCTAACTCTGCATTCATTTTCATGATGACAATCGCTTCAATCTTTTCTCTAGCTCATCAATCGCTCTCATCACTTCCGCGCCTGGGTTCGTCCCAAATAGATCACTAGGCAGAATCTCGACGTGTCCATTTTTCACAGCTGACACATCGTGCCAAGCGGCATTCTGTTTCATTTCACTCATAAAGCCCGCTTTCACATCTTCAGGATTGCTGTGAGTCATAAGCAGAATAAGATCAGGATCGGCTTCGATGACCTTTTCTGCATTGATTTGAGCGTATTGAGGGAATTTCTCGAGTGCCGGTTCATTTTCAGCGATGTTCGTCCCTCCTGCGATGTGCAGTAAATCTCCGCTTAAGGATTGAGGAAGTGCCGCCATATATGTGCCAGGTGCCCCGTATACAACGAGTGTCTTCACTTTTTTCTGAGGCTGCTTGACCTGCTTTTTCCTCTGATCGATTTGCTCATTGAGGGCTTTGGCCTTTTGCTGCTTTCCGAGCAAATCCCCGAATAACGTTATTTGACGCTGAATATCCTTCACTGAATTGGCACTTGTCAAAAGAAGCTGTGAACCAATTCCTTCTATTGTAGAGATGTCCTTGCTGTTTAATTGTTCATTCCCAAGCACAACATCGGGCTTTAAGCTTGTGATGAGCTCTACATCAAATTGATGCGTTGTGCCAATTGTTTGGACGGACTTTGCCTGTTGTAAGCTGTCTGGTAATTCGGCGGCCGGACGGCCAACTACCTCACCGCCTAATGCATACAGGATGCTCATGTCTCCAGTCGATAATGCGACGATACGCTGAGGGGATTCTTCAAATGACAGCGTTCTGCCAGTAAAATCCTTTATCTTCAGCGCACCTTGCCCGCTTCCTTTCTCTACAGGTGCTGCCTGACTGCATCCGCCGAGGAGAAGCATCAAGACGAGTCCAGCTAAGATCACATGTGAAAATTTCAACCGTCTGTCTCTCCTTTTCTAGTAAACTTTCTGTAGCTTTGCCTGTACGACGAGACGCCCATTTTTAGGTGCAAGCACATGATCACAGGTCGATAGAGTGAGGATGAGGTCATCTGTGGACACGTCTGTCTTCGTTTGATAGATTGATTTTTTCCGCACAGCTTGCAAGTAGTGCGCATATTCGCCAAGATCTTGAAAATCGGTTTGAATATAATCGAAATCCACCGTTGTTTCATACACGGCAAAAATCTCCGCCTCATAGCTTTGATACAGCGTATCGTACTGAAATGTCCGGTGCTCATGGAAAAAATCCTTTTTTAAATAGTTTGTGAGTCCAGCGAACATGGATCCGTCTCTCATCCGATGCCCGTACACCACAGTATTCGGGCTCTCGTGCAAGACGTCATTGCGATAATCCATAAAGATACTGCCTGCCCGGGTGTCGTTTTTTAAGTAATTACGGGTTAAGTAGAATGCATTATCACGAGATTGAACGATTGGGTACTGAATCATCGTGTCCTTCATATTGATCCAGCCGACAATGTCGTTGTTCACCTTCCGCAGCTCATCAAATGACGTACGGGTGGTTCCCGGTTCCCGGCTTTCAGTCATTCCTTGCTCTTGACCATACATCGTCTGAGCCTTTGCAAGCACCTGACGATTTTGATAATAGCCGAACAGTTCTAAGCCAATGGCTGTACCGCTATAAATGAATACTCCTAAACAGACGATCGTCAGCATACGCTGCCAGACCCGTTTTCCTCTTTTCACACTGTCTCACCTGCTTTTATATGCCAACAGGCACGATGTACATTCCTGTTTCTGCATCCTGTCTAATCGTGACGGACACATCATAAATGTGCCGCACATTCTCTTCTGTTAACACATCGTTTGGCTGTCCTTCACTGATAATTCGTCCATCCTTCATCGCAATGATGACGTCACTGTAGCGGACAGCCTGATTCATGTCGTGCAGCACCATGACAATCGTGAGTCCATGCACGTCATTGAGCTCACGGATCAGCTCAAGAATGTCAAATTGATAGTAGATATCCAAATAGGTTGTCGGTTCATCTAAGAAAAGGATCGGTGTTTTTTGCGCAAGTGCCATCGCAATCCATACACGCTGACGCTCACCACCTGACAGTGAGGCGAGCGGCACCTTTCGTTTTTCCGTTAGTTTTGTACTGGACAGTGCCCACTCTATCGCTCTCTCATCCTCTTCCTTGTCACCCCCGCGCATCGTCTGGTACGGCGTTCTACCGAATGCCACGACCCGTTCGATCGTTAAATCAAGCGGCGCTTCATTTTGCTGATGGACGACAGCCAGCTTTTTTGCCAGCTCCTTTGGCTTAAATGCATTCAGCGCTTGTCCGTCTAAGTGAATTTGCCCTTTGTTTGGACAATGATTATTCGCCATCAAGGAAAGCAGTGTGGATTTCCCCGAGCCATTTGGACCGATAATGGTTGTGATTTTCCCCTTTTCAATCTGTGTTGTGACCGATTGAACGATGTCCTTCTGCTGGTCATATGAGAATGACACCTCACGAATGTCCATGGAGACGGTCCCCCCTTCTTAATAAAAAGATCAGAAACGGCCCGCCAATCACGGCCATGATCGTAGAAGCAGGAATCTCATTTGGCGCGACAAGCGTCCTGCCGAGCGTATCAGCCGTCAAAATCAGCAAAGCCCCGCTTAACGCAGAAAATGGAATGAGTACCCGATGATCCGAGCCAACAAGCCTTCTTGAAATGTGCGGAATGAGCAAACCGACAAAGGCAATCACGCCCGCTACCGCAGCTGTCACCGCCGCGAGTAATACCGCTGTGATGGAAATCAAAAGGCGCATTCTGGTCACACGCAACCCTAAATTTTTCGCTGTCTTGTCCTGAAGAGCCAAGAGGTTACACCATCTGCTGAAGAAAAGTGCTACGACAAGACCGGCGACGCCATAGACTCCGATTAAACGGACATCTCCCCACGTTTTCATCGTGAGATTTGACTGTCCTGACTGATTGATCGTGATATTGAAATAGCTGCAAATGGTCACAAATGCTTCAGCCATTCCAGTAAACATGGCATTGATGGCGATCCCAACCAAAATCATACGGATTGGGCTTAAACCGCCCTTCCAAGACAGAACGTACACGAGGAAACATGCAATGGCTCCGCCAAACACCGAAAATAAAGGAGAGTAGAAATAAAATTGAGGAAGCGCTGTAATCGCCATTAAAGAAAAGAAGCTGGCTCCTGATGAAATTCCAATGACGCCGGCATCAGCTAATGGATTTCTCATGACCGACTGCAGCAGTACACCGGAGACAGATAAGGCGGCCCCTGTAAACATTGCGATGAGCATGCGGGGAATTCTCAAATCTTTAATGATGTCTACCTGTGCATGTTGACCGGTGATGAGCCCTTCCAATAATTCAATCGGGGTGACATGAATACTCCCAGTAATGGCGGAATAAATAAACACGCACACCAGTAAGAGACTAACTATCAGAAATAAAATCCCTGTTTTTTTCATCTTGAACGTCCTTTTATCATTAAGATTCGCCGCTTATGACGGGTAGAGCATACGCGTTAGTTCATCTAATGCTTCTGCTGCCTTTAAATTGCCCGTTGTCCCGAATAAGCTTTCTTCGAGGTCATACACCCGGTCTTGCTTGACCGCATGAAAATGCTTCCAGATGTCATTTGTTTTAAATTCTTGATCAAACATGCGGACAACTTCATCTGGCATCCCATGTGCGGCCCGGAGTATGATATCTGGATTGGCTTTTTGTAAATACTCCGTATTAGATGCCAAATACTCCATTTTCTCACCTTTGACAATGTTCTTTCCGCCTGCGATACGTACAAGATCACCAATATATGAATTCTCTGTTGCCACCAAATAACTGCCCGGTACACCAAGCAAAATCAGAACGGACGGCTTGCGCTTTCCCTTCGTCTTCTCTTGTATGTCTTTCTTTTTTTGTTCAAAGTCAGACACGATGCGCTCGGCTTGTTTCTTTCTGTCATACTGAGCTCCGAGCTTCGTGATCGCCTTCTCCATGCTGCCAAGGCTCTCGAGATTTAAGTATGTGGCAGGAACACCTGCTTGCTGAAAGGGTGTCTCTAAATCATATTGAAGGGTTGTGACAGACAGGACATCTGTTGGTTGAAGTGATTGGATGATTTCCATGTCCGGGCTCATTGGATTACCGACTTCCGGCAGTCCTTTATAACGAGCTGGCAAGGATTTTTGACTTGTTGGCACCCCGACAAGATCCACCTCTAAAGCATCCATAATCTCCACAGCAGCTACAGTCGTTGCCACAATGCGCGCACTTGATTCTGCGCTTTTTTTGCCTTTCGCTGAACTTTCGGCTGACTGTGAGCAGCCCGATAAGATCACGCACACACTAAGAGCAGCGATCAGGGTACATAACATTCGATGCTTCAAAAACAGAAGCCTCCTTTCGAAAAAAGAGAGTGGATGCGCCGAGAGAAATTGCGCATCTCACTTAAACTAATCCATCTACCTTGTTCTTGTTTGATACTTTCTTACGAGTACGAATAACGACCCGCCGAATAAAAGAATATACACCCAAAGAAGAGAGGTATCTCCTGTTTTCGGATTCAACTGTCCAGTCTCAGACTTGGTTTGGTCATCTGATGGAGTAAATGTCATCTGCTCTGCGCCTGTTTCCTCTGGCGCTAGATTTTCAAGCTGATTTGTTTGAGAATCGCGATCATTTGGATTTTTGACAAAGCCGATACTCTCATCGTTTCCGATTACCGTAGCAATGCCGCTTCCTTCACCAAGAGTGATTCCTTTTGTGTCATAGACAAGTTTGACATCGTACTGCTCATGATAATTCGCAGCCGGAATATCAATTTTTACGCGTGCTGCTTGAGCTGTGCTTAAACTTTTGGCTTCATATTGAATCACTCGTGTGTCTGCTTTTTGATCTGTTTTTGCGACAAGAGTCTCTTCATATTTCCCGCCTGTCCCTACTTGGAAGGATGTGATGGCTGAGCTGTTCTTCACTGTATATGAAACGAAATGGCGGCCATTTTTCACGACCAATGTCGCAGGGCTCACGACGTAATCGTTCATACGAGAAGGCTCATCCTTGTCTGCTTTCTTCATTGAGAAAGGCAGCTTGTATACACCATCTTTAAGCTTAGCCGTCTCTTGAGCAGCTCCGCCGTTATTTGTTTCTGGTGATGGTGTGTTTGGTTTTGGTGTTTCTGGTGCAGCCGGTGTTTCTTCCTCTACCTGCCCGTTCTTAAGTGGAGCGATACTCTTTGCATCGAATTGAAAACGAATATCGTAGGTTTGGTCATAGTTAGCAGCTGCTACCACGATGTGTACTTTTCCTTTGACCGCTTTTTTCAGATCAGCGACATCAAATGACACCACTCTTGTGTTCTTTGCTTTATCTGTGCTGACAGTCTTCACTTCTTGATAAGATCCGTTTTTCTCTGTTTTCAAGGAAGCGACAGACGTATGATCCTTCACCGTAAAGGAAATGGTTTGTTTTCCATTTTTGATGGTTAAGGATGCAGGATGTGAGAAGTATTGGTTCATCCGAGATGCCTCGTTCTCATCCCCTTTTAGTACACTGTAATTGATGCGGTACTCGCCATCTTTTAAGTGATTTTGCGCAGAATCATCTGGTTTTGATCCATTGTTATTGCCAGGTGTTGCCTGATGATCATCTGGTTTTGTCCCATTTTGATCATCCGGCTTTGTTTCATTATCGTCTGGCTTTGTGCCATTTTGGTCATCCGGTTTTGTTTCGTTATCGTCTGGCTTTGTGCCATTTTGGTCATCCGGTTTTGTTTCGTTATCGTCTGGCTTTGCAGGTGTAACGAGTGTTAGGCTGCTTTGATCGAATGCAAGCTGTACGTCATACGCTTCGTCATAAATAAAGCCGCCTAAATCCCAGTAAATTTTCACCCAGCCGTTTAATTTGGCTGATAAGTCGGCTACATCAAATTTGATCACACGTGTATTGGCTGTTTCATCCTCACTGACGGTTTCAGTGGTGACAAGAGCACCATTTTGTTCAACCTTGAAATCTGTAATCTCTTTGCTTTGCTTCAGCGTGACATAGGCTGTTGTCTTGCCATTTTCCACAATCAGCTTAGCTGGCTTTTCTGTATAGGTATCCATCATGGACGCTTCTGTGCTGCCATTCTTTAAAATGGTGAATCCGGCCGTGTATTCACCATCAACAAATGATGCCGCTTGAGCCGTTCCTTGAGGAATCTGAAACGCAGTCAATAAACTGAATAAAACGAGCAGAATAGCTGCCTTTAGATGAAAAAGACGTTTCAAATGGTGACACTTCCTTCCTTAATGCTTGATGATCCACTTTCTTGCTAAAAACCCGCCTGAGCATAGAGCAAGCACAAGGAGCCACCCTGTCTGGTTTGTATCACCAGTTTGAGGATTCTCTTCTTGTTTTGTCGTGGATGAATCAGATGTTTTCGTTGATTCTTTTGATGGCTGCTGATCTTCTGCTGCACCCGCTGATTTGTTTGTGCTGTTAGACGAAAGCGATTTCATGCTGCTCTCATCGAATTTCAGCTGAATGGTATAATCATGATCATAATCAGCAGATTTAACAGTGACATGAATTTTTGACTTGATTGGCTTAGACAAGCTCTGAGCTTGGAACTGAACAAGCCTTGTGTTGGCTTTTTTATTAGTTGAGAGAACCGTTGTATCGACATAGCCGCCATTTCCCGGCACTTTAAATTCCGTCACCCAGCTGCTATTTTTAATGGTCATTTGTACAGTCAGCTTCCCATTTTTTGCAATCACTTTTGCTGGCTTCAGCCAGTAATCATTTGCCATGGAAACCGCATTTCCTTCAGCCTTCAGCACAGTATAGTTGACGGAGTATGTACCATCCTTTAACGTGGCAGCCTGTGCGTTTGAAAAAGGCAGCATAAGTGCCAATAATAAAGCGGTCATGAAGACTGATAGCCTCATCATTTTTTTCATCAAGCGAATTTCCTCCCTTTCTATTGAACAGATGCTGCATCAAACTTGAGACGGATGTCGTAATTGCCTGTATATCCGATGACCGGTACAGTCACGCTCACTTTTGCTGGTACGACTTCTGTCAGGCTGTTCATGTTGAATTCAACCGTTCTCTTATTTGCAGCTGTATTTGTACTGATCACCTTCGCATCTTTGTAGACACCTTGATCAAGTGTTTTAAAGCTTGTGATCCAAGAGCTATTCGTTAACGTGACTTGTGCTTTGATTTTTCCATTCTTCACGACAAGCTTGGCTGGTTTTTCAAAATACGTATTCGCTGTTGAAGTCGAATCGCTATCTGCCTTCCATACCACATATTGTGCTGAATATTGACCATCTGCTAAGCCTGCTGCTGAGGCTGAGCTAACCGGAGCTAGAGCAAATAATAGAACAAAACTAAAGAACAATAATACGTGTGATGTTGAACGAATGACTTTCATGTGAACCCTCCTAAATGATATTGATAATTATTCTCAATAGATAATAAAAAAAATAACCTTCATAAGCGCTGGATCACACTTATAGATGATTATGATAATCATTATCAATTGAGTTGAAAAAATAAATCTTTGCTTCCTAAAAGCCAAAGATGTCTGTTTCTAAATGATGGTTTGAAACGTGTTTTAGGTAATCTGTCCCATTCATGATACCATGGCATAACCTCCATTCCATTACAGGGAAAAGAACCCTCTTCTCCTTGATATTATATGATGAATGAATTTATTGTCAACATCATTTTTCATACTATTGACTTAGATTTCTGGAAAATCGCACAAAAAAATTTCGATCAGACAGACTGATCGAAATCGTTTAGGAAGAGACTTGTTCCCCTTTTTTGCTGTTATTACGTTCTAAAGACCAAGCATACATTTCACGAATAATCGGCTCAATTTTCTTCCCTTGCGCTGTTAATTCGTATTCAATCCGTACTGGAATGTCAGGGTATACGTTTTTCTCAACGAGTCCTTCAGCCTCTAAATCCTTCAGCCTTTCTGATAATAATCGTCCGCTGATGTCCATTTCATTTTCAAGCTGACAGAAACGCTTAGGGCCTGTCAGAAGCTGATTGATGATGAGAATGACCCACTTCTTGCCTAGAATCTCCATGGCATCTGTGATTGGACAGCCATCTACTTGAGCCATACCTTACTCCCTCCCGCTTTTCTCTCTTTTTTTTCATTATAGCACAATTAATTACTTGAAATAAGTCACTAACTATTATATAGTTTAGTTACTTTAAGTAACAAGGTATTCATTTTTATAGATTTTCAAAAACATTTGAACATGCCGATGCATATATCATGAAGGAGCTGACCGAGCTTGAAGACAATTGAGGAGCTAAGATTGGGTGTAACAGAGTTACATGTGTCCAGCTTTGAGCGTTCTTTACCTTTTTATACAGACATTTTAGGATTTACAATAGTAGAACAGACGGAATCCACCATCACTCTTGGAAGCAATGCAAAGGAACCCATTCTTTTGTTAAAAGAGGATGCACAGCTCAAGGAGAAGCCTGATCATGAGCCAGGACTTTATCATTTTGCTGTTTTATTACCTACCAGAAAAAACCTGGGCACATGGCTGGCACATGTGATCAAAAAAGGCTATCCTTTAATTGGAGCAAGCGATCACTTTTTCAGTGAAGCCATTTATTTAAGTGACCCTGACGGCATTGGCGTAGAAATATATGCTGATCGCCCTGAGGACGTTTGGGTAGGTGAGCATGGAGAACTGAAAGGTGGCGGAAATGCACCTCTTGATGGAGATGGTCTCCTGCAAGAAGCCGCTGATACAACTTGGGAAGGACTTCCCGCTGGTACAGTGATGGGACACTTACATTTCCATCTTAACCCAGAAGAAGCTGATTCCTTTTATGTCAATACGCTCGGTTTTCACATCAGAATGGCTCCACCAGCAAGCCTGTTTATCGCCGCTGGTGTGTACCACCATCACCTTGCCTTTAATGCATGGGGACGGGGACGAAAAGGAGCCATTGATCCACGTTTTTCAGGAATTAGAAGCTATACACTGGTATTCCCACAAGAAGCAGACAGACAGTCCGTTGTCGAGCGTCTGACAAAAGCAGGCACTCAAGTGAAAACAACAGGGAAAAGTAACGAATTTGTTGATCCATTTGGCGTTCTCGTTCGTTTACAGATTGAAGAAACAGACAAAAAAGAAGGTGCAGAATATGGACAAACACACAGATCTTAAAACAGCCATTTTAAAAGATAAAATCAAACGAGTACAGCAAGAAGACGGGTATATATATATCACTGGACCCATTAAATTGCCAGTGAATTTAGACGGCAGAACCGTGATGTTCAACTGGTATTCATGGTTAAAAGACGATGGAAAAGAGCCATTGTCAGATGAAGCTTTAATTGAAAGCCTCTCGTCCCGCCAGCTTGCCGATCATCAGCAGTCAAGCGTTCTAGTGTATGGGGAGTTCGAGCACGCTGACGAAGCCCTTATCCGCATGCATTCCATTTGCCACACTGGTGATATTTTCGGAAGCAAGCGCTGCGACTGCGGGTTCCAATTGAAGCAGTCCATGCGGATGATTGAAGACAATGGTGCAGGTGCACTGTTCTATTTAGCCAATCATGAAGGCCGCGGTATTGGACTTTTCAGTAAAGCCATGGCTTATATTCTTCAAGAAAACGGCTACGATACAGTAGAAGCGAACGAAGCACTCGGCTTTGAAGATGACACGCGTCAATATGAAGAAGCCATCGCCGTTCTTCAAACACTTCGTACAAAGCCGGTCAGACTCATTACCAATAATCCGAAAAAGACAGATGCCATCAGCCATGCAGGTCTATCTCTTTCTGGACGCATTCCGCTTTGGGGTGATGTCTCGGAGTTTAACGAAAAATACTTGCAGACAAAAATCAACCGCTCAGGTCACATGAAGGCGGAGCAAGAGGTGCGTACGATTGCCACATCATGAGCGATATATGAATCTAGCCCTTGAAAATGCACGGGCAATGAAAGGTCAGACCTCTCCAAACCCGCTCGTCGGGGCTGTGATTGTGCGAGAGAATGAAATTGTTGGTGTCGGTGCTCACATGAAAGCCGGTGAACCGCATGCTGAAATTCATGCACTTAAAATGGCTGGAGACAAGGCAAAAAGAGCCACCATTTATGTGACCCTCGAGCCTTGTTCCCATCACGGCCGCACAGGCCCTTGCGCGGAAGCACTTGTGAAAGCAGGCGTCGAAACCGTTGTCGTGGCAGCGCTTGACCCGAACCCGCTTGTCGCAGGCCGCGGGATTGCCATCTTACAAGATGCTGGCATCCAAGTGATTACAGGCGTACTGGAACAGGAATCCATTCTCATGAATGAAGTGTTTAATCATTTTATTACGAAAAAAACACCTTTCGTGACGCTCAAGGCAGGTATTACCTTAGACGGAAAAATTGCGTCTGCTACGTCTGACAGCAAATGGATTACATCTGAGACATCCCGTTATGATGCTCATCATATCCGCAGTATCAATGATGCGATTTTGGTCGGTGCTCAAACGGTTATTCATGACGACCCTTCACTAACTGCACGGATTCCAAATGGGAATCATCCGATTCGAATTGTTTTAGACTCTAAGCTGTCAACACCGCTGACAGCAAAGATCGTCACTGATCAGACGGCACCTACATGGATCTTTACGACAAAGCAAGCCAATGAGGGAAAACGAGCCGCTTTAGAAGCAGCTGGCGTCAGTGTCTTTATAACAGATAGCGACACGCGGGTGCCCCTGCAAGAAGTGCTTCAAGTGCTGGGAGAAAGAAATGTCTCCTCCCTCATGATTGAAGGCGGCGGCCAGATCAATGCCTCATTTTTAGAACAGCAGCTTGTAGATAAATTGGTCATCTATATGGCACCTAAACTCATTGGCGGTCGGCTGTCCCCTTCCTTTTTTGGAGGCGAAGGCATACGCCTCATGAGTGATGCCATCGAATTGGATCAACTCTCAGTAGAACCACTAGGGAAAGATATCAAAATAACGGGCTATCCTGTTTATCAATAAACAAGCTTGTAGACCCCATCTACAGGCTTTTTTTCAAATATGTTTTGAGGTGAATGTGATGTCGATAAAAGGAATCAATCATTTGTTATTTTCTGTCTCTGATTTAGAAACCTCTATTGATTTTTACACAAACGTATTTGACGCCACTTTATTAGTAAAAGGAAAAAAGACAGCTTACTTTGATTTGAACGGGCTATGGCTTGCCCTGAATGTGGAAAAAGACATTCCTCGTCAAGACATTCAGCACTCTTACACGCACATCGCTTTTTCAATTGATGAAGAGGATGTAGATCACATGTACAACAAGCTAAAACATTTGAACGTCAACATCTTGCCAGGCCGTCCGAGAGATGAAAAAGATCATCAGTCGATCTACTTTACGGACCCTGATGGACATAAATTTGAGTTTCATACCGGGGCCATGAAAGATCGAATCGATTATTACAAGCAAGAAAAAGCTCATATGGAATTTTTTGATGAATGATAAAAAAACAGAACTTCCATCTTCATGAAAGTTCTGTTTCGCCTTTGAACCACCCAAATGTCGATTCACCAATCATCACCGTGAAACTTGTCGTAAAATGTTTCATGTGAAACATTTGTGATTTGATCTCTATCGATTCCCCTCTACCAGTCTGCCAAAGCTTTCGGGTGAAAGTCCCGGTGACACGCGGATACGATGCAAGGACATCATGCCTTGTTCCTTTTTCGCATGTCCTGGTTCAGTGGTGACAGCCATTTGATAACCGGCTTCCTTCGCTAGCTTTAGCGTATCTTCGTTATAGCGCCCGACAGGATAGCTGACCATTCTCGTACGCTGAGAAAAACGTTGATCAAAGAATGTCTTTGACCCTTTTAATTCCTCTTTCTGCTGCTCCCTTGATAAACGATTGAGCTCTAAATGATGAATGGTATGACTCTCAATCGATAGTCCATTTGCTATCATTTCATCCATCTGTTCATCCGTTAAGTGGTTCGGGCGGCCAATGGATTGCGCAATCATGAAAATCGTTGCCTTCATTCTATACTGCTTTAAAATCGGGAATGCCTTTGTATAGTTATCGGTATATCCATCATCGAATGTAATGAGGACACACTTTTCACTTGGCTTCGTATTTGTTGTGAAGACGCGGTACGCTTCTTCTGGCGACAGCGTGACATAGCCGTTGTCCTTCAGCCATTTCATATGAGCCGCAAACTCGCTCTTTGGTACACGAAGCGAGCTGCCGCTGGAGATGCTGTGATACATCAAAATCGGAAGCTCTACCGGCTCCTTTTGCACAATCCAGCTTTGTGTATCAATCACTTCCGCTTCTGTCTGCTGAATCTCTTCTGTTTCTTTTAATCGTAATGGACCCTTTTCCTCTTTGACTACTTGCTGGTTTCCTATCGTTTGCTCCTTCGTTCCCATACAGCCCGAAATGAGCAGCACCAAAAGACCAACCGCAATCAACATACATGTTTTTTTCATTCACCAATCCTGCTTTCTCTCTATCTACCGAATGATTATAACAGAAATTGGTTAATAGCTGATATCTATTTTGACAGGGCGTTCATTTTTTTACACATTTCGATCATTTCGATGGCGAGCAGATGAATGGTCTCTGTTGTGAGCATTTGATCTTCTGCGTGTATCAGCAGTAAAGAAAAGGGAAGCTGCTCACCTGCCGCCTCTTTTTGGATCAGCGACAAGTGCAGGTTGTGGATGCTTCGAAACGCTTCCTCCCCTTTTTCAATCAACTGCTGTGCTTTTTCAAAATCATCTGCTCTTGCTAGACGAATCGCTTCGACATAATGACTTCTTGCCTCGCCTGCATGAGCAATGATTTGAAAGGCTGCTCCCTGCATTTCCTCTAATACCGTCATCTGCTTCTCCTCCAATTACTTAAGATTCATTTGCTAGTTTCAGAGCATGCTCTAGTATTTTTTCCCCGTTCGCTGTTCCGTATAATCTCACATTGATGACATCGACAGGTATTTGATAAGGTGCCGCTGTTTTTTCTGCTGCCTTTTTCATAAAGCTTACTTGCGGTCCAAGTAAAATCACCTGCACATCTTCTCCATGCTCTTCTAATTCATCCGCAATGGCCCCTTCAGGTATGGCGTAGATATCATAATCCAGCTCTTTAGCTTCTGCAGCAGCCTTCATTTTGGACACTACAATGGACGTCGACATTCCTGCGGCACAAGCGAGAATGATTCGTTTCATATTCCATCACTCCTATCGATAGATGACTTCTGTTTCAACCTTCAGTTCCCTTGTTTTGATTAATGTCTGGTACCAATACGCTGATGATTTCAACTGGCGATTCCGTTCATTTTCCAGCTGGATTTCGACTAATCCGTAGCGGTTTTTAAAGGCATTCATCGGTGAGACATTATCCGTAAAAGCCCACAGCATATAGCCCGTGCAATTTGATCCTTCTGCTTTCGCTTGAAGTGCCCGCTTCAAATGCTGGCTGATAAATGAAATGCGATACTGATCATCAATGATACCGTCTTCATTTTTAAACCGTTCTTCCTTTTCTACACCCATCCCGTTTTCGGCTACAAACCACTCGATATTTCCGTATTCTTCTTTTATTCTCATCCCCATATCATAGACAATATTTGGGTAGATTTCCCAGCCTCTGAATGGATTCATTTTTCTCCCTGGCAGCTCAAACATATCGTAATAATAAGACGGATGAAATGGCGTCCCTTCGTTCCACGCCTTACTCGGTGCCTTGACACGATGCGGATAGTATAAGTTGAGCCCGACGACATCGACCGTATGATTCTTGATGACCTGAAGCTCTTCCTCTGTCGAATCAAAAAGAATATCATGCTTTTTCAACACATCGAGCAATTCCTCTGGATACTCCCCTTTGATGGAGGGATCTAAGAACATTCGATTGAAAAACAAATCATACATCCGTGCCGCTTCTTGATCATGCGGGGCAGAGGATCTTGCATACGTCACTTCTGGATTGAGAATCACCCCGATTTTTGCACCTGTCGATTCCTTCAATCCCATCTCCCGAAACAGCTTCACCACTTTTGCTGTTGCCAGCGCTTTATGATAGTTCCACTGCATCCATTTTTTCGTATTTTGCTCAAAGGGATAACGGATGGCATCTAGATAAACACGTGTTTGGACAACAATTGGTTCATTAAAGCTAAACCAATGTTTGACCCTGTCCCCGTAGCGCTCAAACACTTTTTCCGCATAGAGAACAAACAGCTCGACGACATGCTTTGATGACCATCCGCCATACTTCTCAAGCAAAACGGCAGGAAGCTCATAATGCTCTAAGCAAAACATTGGCTCTACACCTGCTGCAATTAATCCATTGATCAAGTCATCAATGTAACGGGCATAGGTCTCATCCACAATCCCCTTCTCGTAATCTATGAGAAACCTCGACCAATTGATCGATGTCCTATAATGTGTCAGTCCAATCTCACTCATTAAGGCCACATCTTCAGGATAGCGCTCGTAAAAGTTCGTCGCACCAGCCGGACCATATCCTTCGTGCCACACGTGATATCCTTCCTTATACCATGAATCAATGTACGAATCCTGATGCACCTGCTTTCCCTTCCATCCCTCTGTTTGCCAAGCAGAAGCCGCTGCACCTAGGATAAAATCACTTGGAATCTCGATTCTGTTCATGTCGCCACCTTCCCTTTCCTCGATTGAACGTGAAGTCCTTCCCAAATTCCTTGCAAATACATAGCCCCAAGCGCTCGATCATATAAACCGTAGCCAGGTCTGCCTGTCTCGCCAAAAATCATACGCCCATGATCCGGACGGACATAACCAGCAAATCCCTCTTCATACAAAGCCTTCATAATTGCCCCCATATCGAGACTACCTGCTGATGAAAGGTGTGCTGACTCTTCAAAATCACCGTTTTCATGCACGAGAACATTGCGCAAATGAGCAAAGTGGATACGTCCTTTTTTCGCATATTTACGCGCAAGTGACGGTATATCGTTCTGCGCATGACAGCCGAGTGAACCAGAGCAAAAGGTAAGACCGTGTTGAGAGCGTCCATCGATTTGAAGAATACGATCCAACTGCTTTTCATTACTGACAATACGAGGCAGTCCGAATATATCCCAAGGAGGGTCATCTGGATGGAGTGCCATGTTGATCTTTTCTTCCGCTGCCACCGGAATGATATGTTGTAGAAAATAAGACAGGTTCTCGAATAGCCTTTCTGCCCCAAGCTTCCTGTAATCAGTCATCAATTGTTTCATTTCCTCCTGTGTATAAGAGATATCCCATCCTGGCAGCGAAAATGGATCTGTCTCTATATCCATGTGTTCTAGTTGATGCTGAAAATAGGCAAGGGTCGTGGATTGATCAGCTAATGGAAGGTCTAGCTGCGTTCGTGTCCAATCGAGGACAGGCATGAAGTTATAACAAATGACCTTCACACCGTGCTTCGCTAATCGTCGGATATTTTCTTGATAATGCTTGATATAGACGTCTCTGCTCGGCTTTCCAAGTTTAATATCTTCATGGACAGGAAGACTTTCCACGACCTCAAAGGAAAGTTCATGTCTCTCAATCTGTGCTTTTACATGAGCAATCCTTTCCTCAGGCCACAGGTCACCAGCTGGGACATCATAGACGGCACTCACAATGCCTTTCATGCCTGGAATTTGACGTATATGTGCGAGTGAAACAGGATCGTCCTCTCCGTACCACCTAAATTGCATGTTCATTCATGCCCCTCCTTTTATTCTGAATCTGGTGCCGCTTCTGGTTTGCGGTTAGACAAGAGAACAAATGGCAAATAGATGAAGACTGCTACTACAATACAGATGAGCTGTGTAATGACAGCTCCCATACTGCCAGCGGTTGACAGCCATGCATTCACAATCGGCGGTGTCGTCCACGGCACCATCACGACTGCTTTTCCAGCAAACCCTGTAGCTGTCGCAATGTAACCAATCGTCCCTGTCACAAGCGGTGTGACGATAAATGGGATTGCCATCACAGGGTTTAACATAACGGGTAATCCAAAAATAACGGGTTCATTGATGTTGAAGAGGCCCGGCCCAGATGAGAGCTTGGCAATGCTTCGCATCTCTTCCCTTCTTCCAGCAATAAAAATCGCAATCAAAAGCCCAATGGTCACACCTGAACCACCAATACTCATATACACATCCCAAAATGGCATCGTGATGATATTCGGAATCTCTTTTCCCTCTTGAAATGCTGTCATATTCACTGCAATCGACCCTAATAAGAGCGGCTCCCGGATCGGTTTGATCATCTGGTTGCCATGGATGCCGATCACCCAGAAAAATTGCGCCACAAACATCAACGTTAAAATCCCCGGCAGACCCTGTACAACACTTTCTAGCGGGCGCTGCACCACGTTATACACTGCTTCATGCAAATAAATGCCTGTCAAACGGTGAAATGCAAAGCCGAATGAACTAATGATCGTAATCGTAATGATCGAAGGAAAAAGTGACGAAAAAGATGTCGCAACATTCGATGGAACAGAATCTGGCATCTTGATTTGAAGCCATTTCACCTCGGTCAGCTTACAAAAGATTTCCACAGATATGATCGCAATGATCATCCCTAAAAATAAGCTTTTTGGATCAGAAAATTGCCTTGCCAGTACATCTACAACCTCACGCATCGATCCATCAACTTCAAGAAGAAGTGTCGTTGGAATAACAGATATAAATGAAATCAATGCCATCAGCCCTGGGAACAGGGACTTGTGCCCGTTGATTTTCCCAAGCTCTATCCCGATGAGGAACACAGCCCCAATCGTTAAAAAGTTCAGCGTGGCATAATTGATTGCCTTCATAATTGGCTGAAGCTCCGCTAAAAATCTGAATATCTCAAAATGAGCAAGCCCTGTTTCCGGGCTCATGATCATATTTGCCACCAATACAGCAAAAGCGCCTGTAATGATGATTGGCATCAATGTGACAAATGCCTGTTTAATCGCCATAATATACTTCTGATTCGTGATGCGATAAGCCACATTCCCCATGACGTCTGCCGCTTTCTCCTTGAAGCTCATGATCCGTCTCCCCCTTTGCAAAAACTCGTGATCATCCTCCTTTTTGATGTTATTTTAAAAGCGCTTTCATTAACATCTAATCTTTTTCCTCACAGATGCGGAAATGGGTGTCCCGTTTTTTCATTCGGATGCTCCAATATTTGAAGCGCCGCCGTCAGTTCCTCAAATGAAGCGGCCTTGATGAGTTGTTCCACCACTTCCTTCCGCTCTGTCAGCCGCACAAGAAATTGATAAAGCGACTGTAATTCTTTTTGATACGTCTTCTGGATACTCAACAAACAAACGACTTGTACTCGATCTTCACCCCACAGCACCGGTTTTTTCAACGTGCAGATCGCACAAAACGTGTCATCTGTTGCCGGCTTCATCGGATGAGGAATCGCGACCAAATGACCGAACGATGTCGGGGACACTTGCTCTCTTTCCAGCAATAATTGTTCAAACTCGTCCGGGATGCGATGTTGTTCCTTTAGCACGTTCACAAAAAATTGAAGAACCTCTTCTCTTGATTGAAGGTCTTGCTGATAAAATGCCAGCGCCGGACTGACATACCGCAAAACCCCTGTATCCTGTGGATCCTGCACAAAACGTTTCAGCCGTACAATATCATCGTCACTTAAAATCGTATGTACATCAATCACTGGCACCGGCAATGTGTTCTGAAGCGGAATGGTACTAATAATAAAATCAATGCTTCTCAAATCATACGAAGGAAGATCCCCAACACTTGCAGTTCCAGCGATCTCCAGCCTTCCGCTAAAAGCCGCCGTCAGCTTATGAAGAAGGAGCTGACTGCTGGCGACACCCGTTGCACACACAATAAGACATCTCTTTCTCACATGCTGTGATTTTGTCCGCTCGATTGCAGCACCGATATGGAGCGCCAAATACCCAATCTCATCCTCATGGATCTCGACCCCCTCTTTTTCCTTCAGCCATCTCCCCATATAGACACCCGCTTCAAATGCAATGGGATAATGCCTTTTAATGTCCGGTAAATAGGGGTTACGAATGTTCATATCGTACTTAAAACGATGAATAGCGGAACGCAAATGAAGACTTAATCCAACGATCAACTCCTTATCAAATTGAATATCAAGTGACATGTGCTCCTCTACATAAGCAAGTAATTGGTGAGTGAAGCGAAAGTGATCTTCGTCTAGAAGGTGAAATAGCGTATGGCCGTCATCTCCATATGCCATCATCTTGGCTCCCATCAAGTGAATCGCAATGTACGCCATTTCAGATAACGGAAAATCAATAGCTAATACATGCCGAATATCTTCTGCCATTTGTTGAGCCACTTGAAAAACAGGCTGCACTTGAATGTCTTTCAATTCCGCTTCTGGCATCATGACTAGTTTTTTCTCTTCAATTCGTTTGCATGCAATGGCGATGTGGGTGACTAAATTACTTAAACCGATCTCTGACAGATGAAGTCCGCTTGCTTTTGTACGTGAACGCACAATGTCCTGAACCAATTGATACGTTTCTTCAGGTAACAGCGCAGAGTTCGCATGCTCTTGCTGAAACACATGCTCAGCCATACAATATCTTAATTTCATTTCATCCCCTGTCAGCCGCAATCCATATTTAGGGCGATGTGCTACAGAAAGTCCATGTAATGAAAACAAATGTCTGACAGCTTTCAAATCATTCTTCACTGTCGATTCACTCACAAATAGTTCCTCTGCCAACCCATCTAATTTGATATAGTCTTCAGACAGAAGCAGCCTTTTCAATAGATACGCCACACGGTCTTTAGGCTGATTGGGAATGACCTGTTCCTTTTTTTCGTTTCTTTCTCTCAGCGACTTTTTCAAAAATGTACGAAATGCCCCATAATCCTCGACGGTCAATGTATACCCTGCCCCGCGTTTGATATGTAGTGCGGCTCCATGTTCATCTATTATAGATTTAAGCGCTTTCATATCTGTTCGGATGGTTCGTGATGTGACGCCAATCATGCGGGCAATTTCTTCACTTGTCAGTTCCTGCTCCGCTTGCATCAAGCGTTTCAGGAGCTCCTCCTGACGTAAAGATAGCATGGGCTCTCCTCCCTTGGCATTTACTTTTGCCTATCATCATAAACGAAAATAGAACTCTTTGCCCAGTTTTTCTTACAAATCGGGAACCTCAATATGGCTCAATCGTATGATGATGAAACAAGAGGAGGGATACATCATGGATTCTTTTATGTTTGTTGTTATGATCATATTGGCTTCTTTAGGAGCAATCATTGCCCACCTGTTCACATCAAAGGATAAACGTACATCTGCTAAGCGTTCTTCACATCACAGTTCAACGACAAGTACCTATACTGATTCATATACTCATCACGCTTCTGATGCCTCCTGCGGGGGAGATTCAGGCGATAGCGGTGGTGGATGTGACTAAACAAAAAAACAGCCGCTCGCTTATGAGACGACTGTTTTATATTTTATTTTAAAGAGCTTTCCAGCCCCGTTCAATCAAATGTTTAACATCCTTTGCAAAATCCTCGCCCTTTTCCATCACGTCCTGGGCTCTTCCGGCAAAATTACTGGCAACAGCCAGCTCCATTTTTTTTAATTCAAAGTGCAAGATTTTTTGATCAAGCTCGGTTATATATTTTTCATACTCATTGTTCACGATGTCGTGCATTACATGGTAGGCGTCTTTTCGGTGGCGATGAAAGTCGGTTCCTCTCTCACCTTTCCATGACGAATCTAGAGCAGGCTTCTTAATTTCCTTTATGTCTGACTGCGCAAGATCTTGTTCTGTTCGAATATTGCTTTTGGCTGTCTTTAACCGAGAGATCATTTCATCAAATTCTGCACGTCTGTTTTCAATTCCCATATGCAGATGGTGTAGCATCTCGGATAAACTCATGTCATCCACCTCTATCGGACCTCATACGAAAGCACAGCGTCAGAGCCTTGGAAGCTATCGACTCACTTGATTTTTCCAATCCTGACATTTCTATCGTTTCGCTTTCATTAAGTATAGTATAAGGTGAAAAGCCTCAGTCTTAAATAGGGAAAAGGTGTCCTTTTAGTGACGCGTTTGGAAGAAAAACGGAATAATACAAGGTCGTACATCCTGAATTTTATATGATTCCATTGAACTATATTTCTTATCATGCAAATGTAATCCATAAATAAAAGCGATTGTGCTGATTATTTTACAGCAATCGCTTCGTCCTGTTCTTTTAAGGTTTTCACATTCGAGCGCGTGTCCTGGACATTTTTAATTAAGGCTTCTTTAAAGTTTGAGACCATTTCGTTCACCTCTGCCTCACGTGCCGTCCATTTGGTCACAAATTCAAGGCTGTTTTCACCCGCTTTATCTGCTGCTTTTTTCATCATTAAAGCTTCGACTGCTTGGGAGACTTCATCTAGTTGATTCATAACTGTTTGGTAGTTTAACTTAATTTGTCCCATCGTGATATCCTCCAGATTTGTTCAGCATGAAAGCAGCTTTACAAGCTGCTCCATGCTTTTGAGATCAAGCGTTTGGCGTCCTCTACTGCGTCTTCTCCTTTTTCAGCAAGACGTGCGGCGTCTCCAGCTAAAGAACTGGCAAAAGATAACGCAGCCTGTTCAGCTTCTAATGTACTGATTTTGAATTCGATGCGGCTCACGTAGCGTGGGTATTTGTCGTTCACAATCGTTTGCAGCGCATCATGTGCTTCATTCCGCTCTGATTTGAAATCCTTGCTTCGCTCACCATTCCAAGAGGTCCCAAGCTTTGGCTGCTTGATTTGCTTCAGATCTGTTTCTGCCGCATCTTGTTCACGTTCGACCTTACTTTTCGCCTTCTTCAGTCGAGCGATTTTCTCTTCGATTTCTGCTTTTTTACTTGTAATGCCACCGTTTAGGGCAGACAGCATATCCGATAAGCTCATTATGGGTTCCTCCTCCTGACAAAAAATAAAAACGCTGCTTAGAGTTCCTCTAAACGAGCGTAAGGTGAATAGCACTTTTTCCATTATTGTTATTATAAGGTTCAAAGACTCATGTTTGAATAGGGATTTGTACCCTTTTTATGGGATAAATATGCTTTCGTTCTGCTTCACATTACCTCTTTAGACCTCTTTTATAAAGGGTCTAAACTCCCGATCATCTTCTTTATATCATATGTAGTCTCTCGGTCCTAGGACAAGCAAAAGCCGCCTAATTGAGGCGGCTTTTGTAAACGGCTTATGAAGCCGATTCTTCTGATTCTTGTGGATTCTTAACGTACCAGATGAATTTCCCTGTATATCCATAAATAATAGCAAGACCAATGGCAACAAAGCTCAACCACATAAATGGTAAATAAGAGAATGTGGATACGCCTAGAATTCCCGCCATATAAATCCCGTTATCTGACCAAGGGACCATACCAGACGTCATTGTTCCACCGACCTCAGCGTTTCTAGATAGAACGCGTCTGTCTATTTTCAATTTATCGTAGCTTTTTTCCATAATTTTCGGTGTAAGAATTAATGAAACGTACATTGCACATCCAAAAATATTTGCAAAGAATGCTACAACAAGTGTAGATAGGGTTACATTTCCTGCATTATATAATTTCTTCTCGAAAGTAGCGACAATCACTTTTAGAACGCCTAGATATTCAAGCACGCCACCAAACCCAAGCCCGAGAATAATGACCACTAAAGATCCAAGCATATTCACAATACCACCACGATTTAACAGCGTATTTAAGAAATCTACATCTGAATTAATAGAGAAGCCATTGTATGCTGAACCAATCGCATCTGCCGGATTCATTCCTTGGAAAGCCATCGCCCAAATAGATCCTAAAAGAGCACCAATGGCAATAACAGGCATTGAAGGTTTCTTAAATACGAGCAGTAATACAACCACTACTGCTGGGATGACCATCCAAATGTTAATGGTAAATGTATCATGCAGGGCATTTTTCAAAAATTCTACCTTATTTTGATCAATGTTGCGTCCACCATACATAAAGCCTGTAACCGTAAACATAATGGCCGTAATGACAAAGGCTGGTATGGATAAAACCATCATCGCTCGAACATGTGCCAGCACGTCCACTTTTGAAAGAGAGGAAGCGAGCACTGTACTATCTGATAATGGGGATAATTTATCTCCAAAATAAGCACCAGATAAGACGGCACCTGCCACGATCGGAAGTGGAATACCTAGCCCTTCACCAATTGCGATCATCGCAATCCCTGCCGTTCCAACCGTCCCCCAAGAGGTTCCTGTTGCAATGGACATGAGTGCACAGATGACAAGTGTAGCTAATAAGAAGATATTAGGATGAATAAACTCTAAACCATAATAGATTAACGTAGGTACAACCCCACCTGCAATCCATGTACCAACAAGTGCACCTACTGCAATTAAGATTAAAATGGCTTCTAAACCATTCGATATCCCTTTTGTGATCGCATTTTGAAGATCCTTATAGGAGTGCCCCAATCGAATACCTAATGCGATAACCATAAACCATGAGATAAACAATGCTAGTTGAATATCCAATTTGAAATAAAGAGTAAAAGATAAAACAATTGCTAAAAACAAGCCAAGTACAGACACGACTTCTAACATAGACGGCAGACGTGGTGATTTCATTGTGTTTCCTCCCTTTGTGTACGCGTTAAGCGTTTTCAAAATATTGTGAAAAAAGTGTGTCAATTCGAAAGAAAGTGAATTGCCTGTTTTTCTCTATTTCACAGGCAATTCTACATATTAATAAAATAAAATTTTTGATATTATTATCGCTCTAGGAGCTCTGCACCCGCAATACCAGGCTTTGTCATCTCATATGGATTCAAAATAATATCAAGTTCTTCTTCTGTTAACACATCATTTTGCAAGCAAAGATCTCTAATGGATTCTCCACTTAAAATGGCTTCCCTTGCGATTCTAGCCGCGGCTTCATAGCCTAAGTGAGGGTTTACCGCAGTAATGACGCCTGCACTTTTTTCCACATATTCTTTCAAACGTTTTTCATTTGCTTCAATGTCCACTAAACAATGATCTGTGAATGAGCGGAATCCGTTATTCATTATACTAATAGATTGAAGCAAGTTAAAGACCAAAACAGGCTCCATCACATTTAACTCAAGCTGGCCTGCTTCAGAAGCAAGACAGATGGTATGGTCGTTCCCAATGACCTGGAATGCGATTTGGTTAATGAGCTCTGCCATGACTGGATTGACTTTCCCAGGCATAATGGATGATCCTGGCTGACGAGCTGGCAATGCAATTTCAGCAAGACCTGCACGCGGTCCAGAAGCCATTAGGCGAAGGTCATTGGCAATCTTAGACATGTTCATCATGCATACTTTTAATGCGGCGGACACTTCTGTGTAAGCATCTGTATTTTGCGTCGCATCCACGAGATGCTCTGCGCCTACAAGCGGAAGACCAGAAATATCTGCTAGCTTCTTCACAACGATCTCAATATAACGAGGATCTGCGTTTAAGCCTGTCCCAACAGCTGTTGCACCCATATTCACTTCATATAAATGCTGCTTTGATTGGTTGATCCGTTTAATATCACGGCTGAGCACGCGGCTGTATGCCTCAAATTCCTGTCCTAAACGAATTGGAACAGCATCCTGCAGATGCGTACGTCCCATTTTGATCACATGATCAAATTCTTTTGCTTTCTTTTGGAATACGTCCTGCATCGTTTGCATTGTCTCAAGCAGAATGTCTAACTGCTTCAATACAGCAATGTGGATAGCTGTTGGAAACGAGTCATTCGTCGATTGTGACATGTTTACATGTGTGTTTGGGCTTAAATGGATGTATTCACCCTTTTGATGCCCCATGATTTCTAGCGCTCTGTTTCCAATCACTTCATTGGCATTCATATTCATCGACGTTCCTGCGCCGCCTTGGATTGGGTCTACAATAAAGTATTCATGCAGCTTGCCTTCAATAACTTCATCAGAGGCTTGTACGATGGCATTTCCAATTCCTTTATATAAACGTCCAACTTCCATATTGGCTTGAGCTGCTGCTTTTTTCACGATGGCAAAGGCTCTGATCAGTTCCTCGTGCATGCGATATCCTGTAATCGGGAAATTTTCTTTTGCACGAAGGGTTTGAACCCCATAATACACGTCTGCCGGAATTTCTTTTTCACCAAGAAAATCCTTCTCATAGCGATAAGTTGCTTGAACCATCTGATATGACCTGCTTTCTATAGAATAGTTAAATCACTAAATCTTCTGCGATTGGCGTTTCCATAATCTTCTTCACTTCTCTTGGGTCTGTTGTTTTACCTAATGCCCACATAAGTTTCGGCACGATGGCTTCTGTGTTCATGTTTCGTGAACGTGCCACCAGTTCTTGATTGATTTTGCGTCCTACTTCATACACGCTCATGTCTTCTCCTTCTTCAAGACACTGAGTTGTGATGACAACAGAAATTCCTTCTTCAAGCAATTCGTTGATTTTCTCTAAAAGGTTTCTTCCTTCGAAAGGAATACCGCCGCTGCCGTAGCTTTCGATCACGACTCCTTTGTAGACGCCTTTGATTGCATCTAAGAACTCAGGCTTTAGACCTGGGTGCAATTTCAAGAGACAAACGTCGGTGTTTAAAGATGCGTCTAATTTAAGCGGTTTCATTGACGATCTTTTTACTTTGCTATTGTATTCAATTTGATGGTTTTCAATCGATGCAATATATGGGTAGTTAATACTTTCAAATGCATCATAGCTTTTCGTTCTTAGTTTGATTGCGCGTGTTCCTTGAATGACTCTGCCATCAAAGACAACATACACGCCGCCTACGCCGTCACATGCAAAGCGAATCGCATCGGTGATGTTTTTCTTCGCATCTGTTTTCTTAAACGTAATCGGGATTTGTGAGCCTGTAATGACAATTGGCTTATCCGGATTTTGCAGCATATAAGAAAGAGCTGCTGATGTATAGGCCATCGTGTCTGTACCATGCGTGACAACAAAACCGTCATATTGATCATAATTTTCATAAATGGCTGTTGCAATATCCACCCAGTATTCAGGCTGCATATTTGTACTATCTATACTCATTAGGGACTTTGTGTCCATTGTATACTCTGCATTAATTTCGTTTAAATAGCTTAAAAGGTCCTCAGCTTTAACACCTGGAGCCAAACCGTTTTCACTCTCTACAGATGCAATCGTCCCACCAGTGGTTAAAAGCAATAATTTCTTCAACAGGTCCACCTCTTTCAATAAAATTACTTCGTTTGTCACACATATTATAAGCTAGCTTGTGCTATTCTATAATATACGCTTTACGCGTACCTTCATTGCCATTATAGTCACATAACGCGAATTAATCAAGAAATTATTACGCATAACGCGTACATTCCATGTCAAAATATGATATACTGTTGTTGTATATAAAGGAGCGTTCATGTAATGATACTCGATCGTTTAACCACCCTTAGAAAAAAGAAAAAATGGTCTCTCCAGCATACGGCAGATCGCCTAGGTATCGCCAAAAGCACCTATGCCGGTTACGAATCTGGGTACCGACGACCTTCGCTTGAAGCAGTGAAGCGGCTGGCTGATTTGTATGATACGTCCATTGATTTTTTACTTGGTAGAACGGACGAGCCAGAGATACAACGCAAAATCTCTGATATCAAAATTGAACTGACGGAAGCAAAAGAAGGAACCATCCTTGTCGACGGCGTTCCCCTAAATGATGAAGAAATCAAACAGCTTGTTGCCTTTATTCGGGCGAAAAACACTCTAAAAGTATAAACACAGAAAAGAGAGGCCCCTATCAATCGGGTGCCTCTCTTTCCTTTTTCCTATCAGCTGCTTATGAATAAGGAGAAGAAAGCTGACTTAATTCCTCTAACCGCCGCTTCGCTTCATCTTTATTAAACGAACTATAATAGCGATAATTCTCATCATCTAAGATGCGGTAATGCTGACTAAGCACATTTTGCTGAAGACGAAATGTGCCTTTTTTGATAGACGTCCGCCACCAAACCTTTCCGCCAATCGTACGTTCCACCGATAGATGCAATTCATCATGTGCCACGACTTCCAGAATCTCAAGCGGATCATCCCCAAGTGTCCCTTTTAAAATGTCACTATCCCTGAATAATGCACATACGGCCGCAGTTTGCGTCCAGTTGAGGCGCAGCCTATTTTTTTCAACCTGCTGCAAATGCCGTTTCGATAGACCAAGTACCTCAGCCATGCGGTCCTGCGTATAATTCTTTTCTTTTCGAATCCGTGCCATTTGTTCTGTGACGAGGTCGATTACCATCTCTTTATCCATCTCTCATCACCTTCCCGAGTGTTCAGTCTTTACTGACATCATACACGATTTCTTCGAAAAAGTGGCACCTCATCCTTCGGAATCATGGAAAATACATCCTAGTCGATCTGCTCTTCGACCTGACCATGCTGCTGTCTCCAGTTCTCTTGGGCTGACTGATTTAAATATGGGTAGATCTCTTGTTTGACGGCTTGCTCGAATACTTCTTCATCTAAAATACTGTACGCTGGAATCTTGATCAATTTCCCGTCTATTTTCCGAATCAACACATCCATGAAGAGAAAACCCCGTACACTGTACCGATGCCTGCGCATATCGATGGATTGAATGTCTTGAAAAGGGATCGCTTGCCCGCGATGTAAAACCGCGCCATTCTTCCCGCGCTGAATGCGAAAAATCACATTTCCTCTCTTCGTAAAAGCCGGTAAAATCATCAAGAAAGAGATCCAGCCATAAACAATGCCTAGTAGTCCGCCTAAAAATAAAAACAATGTATAATTCGATTCAAATGTAAGAGCTTCTGAAAACAACCAAATACCGATGATACCGAAGCCGCCTGTTGCTAAGAATGCCCATACCCTTAAAAAGGTCCTGCTCCTCACTTCTATTACTTCACTTGGATTCAAGCGTCATTCTCCTTTTCTCCATTAGAATATAGAACGTAATCCGTCTCTATGAGCCGTCTCAATGCGAAATTCATTTTCTTTTATTCCCGACACAAGCCACGACTGTTCCTCACCTGGAATGACAAATAACATGGACTCCACATCAGGCGTATTGTTTTTGTCGTAGACGACCTTCATCAGGGAGTCCATCTTTCCTTTTCTCGTCTTTACATCAGAAACAAATGCCTGCACGAGTTCTTCGTTCTCTGCTCGATGAAGGAAGGAAGGCCACTCATTCTTCGCCTCACTTGCTTGCTCTAATAGCATTTCAAATTCCTCTGCTTGCAAGGTGATGACAGGTGCAGGGTGATCACTCATCTGTATGTTGAAAAAGGCAGTCACTTGTTCCTCTGCCTGCTGATCGTCTTTCAGTTTTTGAATCTGATGGACTTGTTGATCATAAAGCGTGTGGTGCGCATATACGCCCGTCTGTGTCGTATGAAAGGAGGTACTGACTTCTTCATCTACATCCCCAAATCGAGACGCTTTGACGGTGTGAGATGCATCATTCATCGCCTGGATGAAATGACGGTATTCCCCTTTATAACGGTATTGTCTGTTTCGAAATTCAAGTACACCTTTTGCGAGCAAAGAGCGGCACGCAATTTCAAATAAAAACCCAAGGCGTTCGTCCTCTACATCAGGATAATAGGCTTCCTTTAAGGACATGCCCTGTTCAAAATAGCCTTCACTGTAAAAACTAAAGATGAGTTCCTCAATACTTAGACTTAGCTGATCCAACTTGATCTCTCCTTATCCAAAAGAAAATGCACCCTTAAAGAAATCGCCAGCACCTTTTATGAGCGAATCAGCGGTTTCTTTTGTTTTTTCTATCCCTTTATGTATCACCTGATTTGCCTGATCAATGGTGTCATTGACTGCTTTCACACCTTGACCCGCCAGCTCGAATGCTTGTTTCCCTTTATCCACGACCGCATGAATAGGGTCCTTTAATTTCACTGCAACCTGTTCAGCAAAGCCTGATGTCAGCTTGGCGACTTTTTCTCCTATAAATCCACCGACTGCGGAACCAATGGCTCCTCCAACGACGGTTCCAATCGGTCCTGCAAAACTTCCAAGAGCTCCTCCGACAACGGCACCTGCGACAGACCCGCCAGCGATAAAGACCGTATTGTTCACTGCATTTCCAACAGCCTTCGCATTTTCACGCTTAAGGACTTCTGGCTGATCACCGAATTCTGCATAGTTCTCGGCAATTTTCAATCCACAGCCGACCGTTTCCGTTGCACCAGTGACAACCGTTGCAATGATGGCATTTCCTTTCGCGAATCTTGACCCATTTTTCAGAACAGACTTGATAGCAGCCGTGTCCTTCCAATTGATACTTCCTTTTGTAAAATCACGAACGCTATTCGTAAAGGCAACCGTATCGTCAGGATAAAATTTTGTGAATTTCTTATGGACCAAGTCAGCCATCGACCAGTTTGATCGTTTTAATAATTCTTTTTTACTCAGCCAAATCCTTGCTAGCCGGTCAAATCTCGTTCCTTCTACCCGGCTGGTCAGATCAAGCAGCAGCTTTGAATGCTGCGCTGCATACCGGCCATTGTCTTTAATGAAGGTCGTCATCCCAAGCCCATAGTATTTCGCCTGCATCATCACAATACCAGCTAAGCTCGTGATTGTACCATATTGATCATAGATGCTGTACATTTTCCGTAAAATATCGTCTGCTTCGACCATTTTATCTTTTGCATGACGAATCGCAATATCATCACTGCTCAATTTACTGATCAATGCTTGTCCTGCTCCCCATGCATCCCCGACACCTGAAAAACAGCTTCTATACCGAGGATCACAGCCTAAAATGAGACCATCCAGTTCACTATGTAAATCGCGGTGCTTCGTTTCAATGACAGACAATTCGCCTACAACATCATTCGCCAGTCCTGTCAGCTGATCTGGATCAACCACAATGTCACGTGCCATCACATCATCTCCCTTCTCGATTTCTTTCTCTCCGTTCTTCTCGTCTCTTTCGCTCAAGCTCTTCCATTCTGGCAATTTCAGCTTTCCGTTCCTCGATTTTGACCGCTGCGTCGCGCAGTTCCTGACTTGTTTCAAGCAAGTCCTTTTCAAATTGATCATAGCGTGACGTTGTTTCCTCAAAGCTTTGATCAAATTTATCCCTTGCTTCTCCCTGCCAGCCTGATCCTACTGCCTTCAGCCGATTCTCCAGCAGCTGTTTTGACTGCCGAATCTCATCAGCTGCTTCCTGAAACTTTTGAGCGAGTGCCAGCGTTTGACTAGAATCCAACTTTCGCACCCCTTTCTCCCAATTTAACGTACAAATGGATGATTTTATATGTCCTCATTATAAATAAAAAGACACCCAAAAAAATCACCCTAAAGAACCATTCAACACACCATCTAATGAAAGTAGGTCTTTTTCCTCTCTAATTGCCAAAGAAAACCTTTCTTGTTATGAAGCGCATTCAAGACGTGATAAAATGGACGTATTCTACAAAAGGAGTGACGTATAGATGAAAAAGGAAATGATTCAGCGTTTCACAAATTATGTGAAGGTAGATACGCAGTCAGATGCAGAAAAGGAAAGCTGCCCATCTACTGAAGGACAGTTGAACCTAGCGAGACAGCTAGTTGAAGAGATGAAGTCCATCGGGATTCAAGAAGTGACAATGGATGAAAACGGCTATGTCATGGGAACGATCCCGTCTAACACTGACAAAGAAGTGCCGACCATTGGCTTCCTGGCTCATATCGACACAGCCACTGACTTCACCGGCAAGAATGTGAAACCGCAGCTTCATGAAAACTATCAAGGCGGCGACATCACCTTAAATGAAAATCTACATATCGTTTTATCTCCAGCACAGTTTCCAAATTTACAAAAATATCAAGGACATACGCTGATCACAACAGATGGCACGACCCTGCTTGGTGCAGATAACAAAGCAGGTATCGCAGAAATTATGACCGCTATGCATTACTTGATTGAGCATCCAGAAATCAAGCATGGAAAAATTCGCGTCGCCTTTACACCAGATGAAGAAATTGGCAGAGGGCCGCACAAATTTGATGTTGATGCCTTTGGCGCTTCCTATGCTTATACAATTGACGGAGGACCGCTCGGGGAGCTGCAATATGAAAGCTTCAACGCAGCAGGTGCGAAAGTATCAATTAAAGGAAACAACGTCCACCCAGGGACAGCAAAAGACAAAATGGTTAGTGCTGCGAAGATTGGGATGCTCTTCCATAACAAACTTCCTTCTGATGAATCTCCGGAATATACAGAAGGCTACGAAGGATTTTTCCATCTCACGAAGTTTGTAGGAGAAGTCGAAGAAGCAGAGCTGCAATATATTATTCGTGATTTTGATAAAGACAAATTTAACGATCGCAAAGCACTATTTGAAAAAATAGCAAATGACTTAAAAGCCATCTACGGAGAAAACAGCATAAATCTCAGCATTCAAGATCAATATTATAATATGAGAGAAAAAATTGAGCCGGTGAAACATATTGTGGATATTGCCCATGAAGCAATGGAAAACCGCTCAGTGACACCTGTGATCGAACCCATCCGCGGCGGTACAGATGGCTCCCAGCTTTCATATAAAGGTCTTCCAACGCCAAACATCTTTACTGGCGGGGAAAACTTCCACGGTAAATATGAATTTATTTCTGTCGAGAACATGGTGAAAGCAACAGAAGTCATCGTTGAAATCGCACGTTTATTTGAAGAAAAAGCATAGATATGTTTAAAACCGTTCCTGTTCGGGAACGGTTTTTTAATAAAAGTTTACAATTTTCTGAAACTTTTATGACACTTTTTCGTACTAATAGAGACAACACCAGAAAAATTCTTCTTGACGAGTGCAATAACTGGAAATATAATAGTTAAAAACAACCAGTATTTTAGACCTAAATTAGCAGATCGACTAAACCTTAAGAACTAAACCGATTCTGCTGCTTATTTTCAGTTATAAACATCACTCACCCTGTCTACACTAAAGAATAGGATGAATTGGAGGAATGTCATATGATGATTTTATTGATTATCGCTTCACTTTGCTGCTACTTACTATTCTCTTTCAAAAAAGATAACCGCACACCAAAACGAAAAAGCGCAGAGCTTTCGGAGTTTGAAATCTTTCGTATGCGCCGCCACTACAACGGAAAACGCCGTCATCCACTAAATGATGCACCTAAACAAGTATAAATCTAAAGAGAGAGCCTCATGAGGGGCTCTTTTTGTTTGAGTAAATAACAAAAAACGACCAGATTCATTGGCCGTTTTTCTTTTTATTTATATACCTTCGCAGGAACTTGAATCATAGGAATTCCTACATAATAAGGTGAAATTTCATATGGCTGGAAGACAACAGCAATTCCCTTTTTCGTGAAGTAATACTGCGTGTTGTAGTTGATTTCAATGTCACTTTTTTTCAGGTTCGCATAGAATTTGCTTTTATGTTTCTTTGTGTAGTTATAAATATAATCTCTTACTTTCGTACGTTTTTTCTTTGTTTTCACAACGTCTGTCAAGAACAGCTGCTTTGTCTTTTTCTTTGTTAACACATAGTTCATGCTGGAAACCATCGTATCCCCATGCATTCCACCATCATTCATGTAGTCATAGTTTAAGATACTGAGCTTCTTCCCATTGTTAAATTTCGTTTTAAACGATCTTTCGTACGTGATCTTCCCAAAGCCTTCCTTTTTCGCTTCGTCCTTTAAGAACAAGTACGTAGAATAGGAGAAGGAAATATCTTCTTTCAAATCACGATTGATGGTTTTCATATGCGCCTTGCTTAGGTTTTTCACCTGTGCATATTTGAACGTTTTTTTCTTTTTATAATAGTGTGTGCTTACTTTTGCTTTTTTTGCTTGTTTGGCATCCGCCGATCCAACTGGCGCAAACAACGAAACAATCAGCGAAAAAATAAGCAGACTGATCGTTAGGCCTTTTTTCATCGTCATAGTAAAAACCCCCATTTTTGTCTATTACCAATTGAGTATACCATGACAAAAGAACCAAAAGAAGCGCTATTTCCATATTATTCTTCCTTTTTCCACATCGGGTTTGTTTACCGTTATTTGTTTATGTAGAAAATTAAACAGTAAAAACCATTGACTTTTTCTCGAAAAGGTTGAATAATTGTGTATATTAAGAAAATTGAATCAAAAGGTAACCTTATTAAGAGTGGTGGAGGGACTGGCCCTGTGAAACCCGGCAACCGCTGTTCCTAGGAACAGAATGGTGCTAATTCCTTAGGCAAGCAGATGCTTGTTTGAAGATAAGGCAGAGTTCTCTCAGTATATGATGCTCTTCCTTATCCAAGGAAGAGCTTTTTTATTTGATTTTTAACCTGTAGAAAGAAGGGATTCAGCATGACACAAGTACAAACCATTGGAAAGAAAACAACGAAACCGCCATTTCGCGCAGATCAAGTAGGCAGCTTACTTCGTTCAGAACGTATCAAGGAAGCACGCAAGCAAAAAGCAGACGGCACACTGACAGCAGAGCAGCTCCGACAAATTGAAAATGAAGAAATTACACGCATTGTGGAGAAGCAAAAAGAAATTGGATTAGAGGTTGTCACAGATGGAGAATTCAGACGTGCATGGTGGCATTTTGACTTTCTTGAGGGATTAGATGGAGTCGAAGGATTTGAAGCGGATCAAGGTATTCAATTCCACAATACGACGACAAAAGCGCGTGGCATCAAGGTAACAGGCAAGATTGATTTTACAGATCATCCAATGCTGGAGGATTATCGATTCCTTCACAGCATCGCTGGTGATCATACAGCTAAAATGACGATTCCAAGTCCGAATATGCTCTTTTTCCGTGGAAAGCTTGAAGAAGGAGTATACGACAGCCTAGAGGCATTCCACCATGATGTGGCACAGGCGTATAAGAAAGCCATCCGTGCTTTTTATGATGCAGGCTGCCGTTATCTACAGCTCGATGATACCGCATGGGCCGTGTTCTTTTCTGAAAAAGGTCATGAACAAATCAAAGCCTTTGGCCGAGAAGAAGATGAACTTCGTGAGTCATTTGCGAAAACAATCAATGAAGCGGTTGCCGATCGTCCAGAGGATTTGGTGATCACCATGCACATTTGCCGTGGTAACTTTAAATCGACGTGGGCAGCTGAAGGCGGTTATGAAGCAGCGGCAGAAACGATTTTTGCCGGCTTAGATCTGGATGGTCTCTTTTTAGAGTTCGACGACGATCGTTCTGGCGGTTTTGAACCCCTTCGCTATGTGAAGAACCCTAACCTACAAATCGTACTAGGCCTTGTCACTTCAAAATACGGTGAGCTTGAGCCTGTTGAACAGATTAAAAAGCGGATCGAGGAAGCGGCTCAATACGTGGACATTAATCAAATTTGTTTGAGTCCACAATGCGGGTTCGCCTCAACGGAGGAAGGCAATCTGTTAACAGAAGAGCAGCAATGGGAAAAGCTTCGTCATGTAATTGAGATTGCGGATCAAGTGTGGACTTCGTAGTCTCTTTGACGAAAAAAAGACAAACCGTAGTTTGAGCGGTTTGTCTTTTTCTTTTAAGCATCTAAATGCTCACCATTCGTAGCAATCACTTGTTTATACCAATCAAAGCTTTTCTTTTTCTTTCTATCTAATGTACCGTTTCCTTCATTATCACGGTCGACATAAATGAAGCCGTAGCGTTTTTTCATTTCAGCTGTTGATGCGCTGACAAGGTCAATTGGGCCCCAGCTTGTATAACCAATCAGGTCTACTCCGTCTGCGATGGCTTCTTTCGCCTCTAGCAAATGGCTTCTGAGGTAATCAATTCGGTAATCGTCTTGAATGGACCCGTCTTCTTCTACTTGATCGACAGCTCCCAGTCCATTTTCTACGATAAACAATGGTTTTTGGTAACGGTCATATAGCTGGTTTAGTGTTGTACGAAGTCCTTTTGGATCAATTTGCCAGCCCCAATCACTTGCTTCTAGATAAGGGTTTTTCACGCCTTCAAATAGGTTACCACCAATCACTTGTCCAAGAATCTCTGGATCTGTACTTGTCACAAAGCTCATGTAATAGCTGAAGCCAATATAGTCCACTGTATGGTTTCTTAGGATGTCTTCATCACCATCTTGGATCTCAATATGAATTCCATTTTCGCGGAAGTATCGTTTCATGTAACCTGGGTAGTAGCCTCTTGCCTGTACATCTGAGAAGAACAATGTTTTACGATCCTGATCCATTGCAGAAAACATATCTTCTGGTCTTGAGCTGTACGGATAAGTCGTCATCGCTGCAATCATACAGCCGATTTTCGCATCAGGAATGATTTCGTGTCCTGCTTTGACAGCTAAAGCACTTGCAACAAATTGGTGATGCGCTGCTTGATATTGAATGCTTTTCTCGTCATCACCCTCTTCAAATACAAGTCCGCCGCCAGTGAAAGGCGCATGTAACACGACGTTGATTTCATTAAAGGTCATCCAATATTTCACTTTGTCTTTATAGCGAGTAAACAACGTTTTCGCATATGTTTCATAAAGATCGACAAGCTTACGGTTTCTCCAACCGCCGTAGTTTTTCACAAGTGCAAGCGGCATTTCATAATGAGAAATCGTGACAACTGGTTCAATTCCATGTTTATGCAGTTCATCAAATACTCTGTCATAAAAAGCAAGGCCTGCTTCATTTGGTTCAGCATCGTCGCCATTTGGGAAAATACGCGGCCAAGAAATGGATAGTCTGAAGCACTTGAATCCCATTTCTGCAAAGAGTGCAATATCTTCTTTATAGCGATGATAGAAGTCGATTGCATCATGATATAAATTAAGATCTTTCATTGATTCATCAAATGGATGCATAATACCATGCGGTGATACATCAGCTGTCGATAAGCCTTTTCCATCTTTATTATAAGCACCTTCAATTTGGTTGCCTGCAACAGCGCCGCCCCATAAGAAACCTTTAGGAAATGTTTTTTCTAACTTGTTCATGTTGAATGCCCTCCTCATTTTCTTCTACACTGACTGTGAGCAGTGTCTCTTTCACTGTAATCGTGCCATCTGTTTTCGCATCAATCTGTGCGAAATCATTTGTATTGGTGACGATAATTGGTGTCGTGACATCATAGCCTTCTTGCTGAATGCCCTCGATATCAAATTCAACGAGCACATCTCCTGCTTGAACAAGATCACCTGACTGCACATGACTTGTGAAATGCTTTCCGCCAAGCTTCACTGTATCAATTCCAACATGGATGAGAAGCTCTGTGCCTTGGTCACTCTTTAAGCCAATGGCATGTTTCGTTTGAAAAATGGTTTCAACCTTACCGTTGAACGGTGCTACAACACGTCCAACTGTTGGGACAATGGCTGCACCTTTACCCATGATTTCATTAGAGAATGTTGCATCATTCACTTGATTTAGCGGCTTTAGTTGACCTTCAAGCGGGCTTTGTACCACTTCATTTTGAAGTGCTGCTGTATCTTTCTTTTCTTCTGGTTTGTCTGCCTTTGTATCATCTTTCACTGGTACATCTTTGAACCCTAGAACAAGTGTCATGATGGTTGCTACGACAAAGCCGATCACTAAACCGATGATTGAGTAGACAAATGTTGGGCCAACGAATGTTGGGATTCCTGGAATACCTGCTGATCCCGACACAACATATGATTTTACTTTAAAGATCGACATGAACACGCCGCCTGCTGCTGCACCAATGAGGGCTGCAAAGAACGGTTTTTTCAATCGCATGTTCACACCATACATAGCAGGTTCAGTAATACCCATTAATGCTGTGATACTTGTAGACATCGCCAATGATTTGAATGTTTTGTTTTTTGATCTTAAGAAGACACCGAATGCTGCGCCTGCTTGGGCCATATTCGCTACAAACATCATTGGGAGAATGTAGTCAAAACCGTTTAACGTAATGTTGTTGATCATGATTGGAAGTAGTGCATAGTGCATACCCGTAATGATCAATGGTGACATGAAGCCGCCGATCAAGAGTCCGGCCAAAATACCTGCATGTTTAAACAATAAATCAATTCCACCTGAAAGACCATTTCCGATAATCCCACCAAGCGGTCCAACAGCGATGAGCATAATTGGTACAACGACAAGAAGTGTAACCGTTGGAACAAGGATGATCTTTAATGATTTCGGACTATATTTTTCTGCGAATCTTTCAACATATGAGCCAAGCCAGATGGTGAGTAGAATTGGAATCACCGATGAAGAGTACACAACGGCAACCACTGGCAAGCCTAGAAATTCTGTATTTCCCGCGCCTAGTAAAGCAGTTAACTGCGGGTGCAGTGCTGCTGCTGCAATGGCAGCGGCAATATACTGATTTGTGCCAAGTTTTTTGGCTACGCTTACAGCTAGTAGAATCGGTAAGAAGTAAAAGGCTCCGTCTCCGATGGCTGTTAAAATTGCATACGTACTGCTTTTATCTGATATCCACTGGAACGTAAGCATGAGTGCCAATATTCCTTTGATCATACCGGCTCCAGCGATGGCTGGAAGAATCGGCGTGAAGACACCAGAGATAAAATCGAAAAGCTTTGATATCACATTTTGTTTTGATGCTTCTTCTGTACCGCCTGACTTTACATCTGTTGACAGTCCTGAGTCAGCAATCATCGCTTGATAGACATTTGAAACATCATTGCCGATAATGACATGATATTGGCCTCCGCTTTGATTCACACCCATGACGCCGTCTGTTGATTGCAGCTTCTCTTTATCCGCTTTGCCTTCATCGTATAAGTTGAAGCGAAGTCTTGTCATACAATGCGTGACGTGCTTGACGTTCTTTTCACCGCCGACAAGCTCTAGAACTTCTTTTGCTGTTTGTTTGTGGTTCATTGTATTACCCTCCAATCGTTGATTAAATCATGATATAGAAAAAACCTAAACATCCATTAATGTCCGAGAAATAGCAATTCAGACATTAATCGATATTTAGGTTTTGCCTGCTTAACCAGTAACAATCCTTCATAGCGATTGATCGTTATTTAATTTTTATAAGTCTTTAGATATAAAAAAACCTAAATCACGCCTTATCAAAGATAGGGACAATGATTTAGGTTTTGCCTGCTTGACCAGTAACAATCCTAAAAGATTGTGGGTTATTTTGTTTATAGTTATAAATTATCATGTTAATTTTATGATGTCAACGCTTTCTTTTTGAATTTATTTTCTTTTTACCACTCTGTCGATATGCAAAGTTAAATATAGCATCTCATCTTCTATGAGACTTCGGTTGTATTCTTTTTGAACATAATCATTAATTTTCTCAGCACATTGAAAAGCCGCGGTGTTTTTCTCTTTTACTACTTCATACAGGAATTCATTTTGATTTTCCATTTGTGTTTCGTTAAACAGACGCTGTCCAAAAAACTTCAAATGCGTGACAAAACGGAAATAATTTAATGATTCCTCGTCTAAATCAATTTGAAAGTGATACTTGACGATATTTAAAATATCTTGAATGAGTTTGGTAATTTGGATCACGTTCGGCATTTCTTCATTGAGCTCTGCATTGACAATATGCATGGCAATAAAACCGGCTTCATCCTCAGGAAGATGAATGTTAAGCTTGTCCTGAATAATCCGGATCGCTTCTACACCACACATGAACTCTTCTTTGTACAACCGTTTGATTTCCCAGAGCAAAGCATTTTTGATGTCCATTCCTTTTTGATGACGTTCAATAGCAAAGGTGATATGATCCGTCAGTGTCACATAGATGCTGTCATTCAAATTTTTATTAAGGGTTGTTCTCGCATGATCAATAATCGCCTCACACACTTGCATATACTCGATCGGAATATCATAAAGCAGGGTTTTGAATTTTTCTGATATATCTTTATTTTGAATGGAAAATACTTTTTCAATACGTTCTTCGTCAATCGGATCTCCACTTTTCTTTTGAAAAGCGATCCCTCTGCCCATAATGACCAGCTCATGCTGCTCGTCATCATACGCACTGACCACATTATTATTGATTACTTTCGAAATGATCAATTGATACCCCCCAGTACATTCCGCTTTTTCGAGCATCTCATTGTAGATTGATATGTCATTTTATTATTATCTTCAAAAAAGAGGACTTTAAGATGATTTTACATTTTTTTTTGATACGGTCAACTAGAAAGAATGACATATTACCTCTCAAAAATGACGAAATAGGGGCAAAAAAGTCTAAAAACATACATAAAAACACTCTAAAAAGAGTGCTTAAAGAGTGTTTTTTACAAAATTAGGAGCAATCCCAATTATAGACGACATTCTCGAAATTTTTTCGTTTGAGGTCTTCTGGTTTGATAAAAAAGTTGGCGATTCCGCAATCTCCCCACAACAGATCTACTTCATCATCTGAGTCGATTTGTAATAACAGAACGGTATGTTCCTGGTCTTCATAGGTACGTGGGTCCTCTTGTGTAAAGCCTGGATATCCGCCCAATTTGTGACCAAAGCCACTCGCTGCATCATGAAATTCATCTAGCAAGGCATCAGCTTCATCTCCATCAATGCCTTTTACATCTTCGAATAGGTCCCAGCTTCGCTTACCTGTGACTTTTTCAAAGCGAAAATCTCCTACACTGACCGTTTCGCTTGCCAGTTCACCTGTAATTGCGCCTTCCTTCGTCACAGGAAAATAAAAGTCGTCTGGAATTTTCACAAAAGAAAAATCAGTCAACAGCTCTTCTTCTGCCAAGAAAGGTTCCTCAATAAATTTGATCCGAAAATCTTTTTGCTCTGTTTTATGGTCAATATTCATCCCATAAAGATCATCATGCACAGAAATAAAGACTTGCAAAAGTCCTGTTTCTGGATAATCCTTCAGCTTCGGCAGCTGTCCAAAATTTATTTGTGCCAAAAGCTTCATAGGGTGTCCTTCACCATCAACTGGATATTCGTCGTTTTTTGGGAAGTAAGGATCGCCTGCAATTTTGCTGTCGTATGGTCCTGTTTTTCCTTGTTTCATCTGTAATTGAATCATTGGTTGTTCAGTTTGATCTAACATTGTACGGTAAGGTGCTATTATTTCTTGCAGCTTCGCTGATTGTGTCACGATGGTCTTCCTCCTTATGAATAGGTCTACTGACCAGACTAGTATCTCTTTTTCTATCATACAGAAGTGTACCCTGCCTGTCAGCGATAAATCGGTCATTATCCGAACAACTTGCCCACCTTAAAACGTAAAAAAACCTCCGATTCATCTGGAGGTTTTGGTCGGTATTTTTTATTTCACTTGATAGTTCACTAAGTCTTCTGCCAGTGATTTCATCGTTTCATTTGTTTCATGAAGACCTTCAATAATTTTTGTGAACGTGCCTACAAGCTCTGCTTGATGCTCAGAGGAAGCGACAATTTGTGCTATTTCTTCTTCCATTCCTTTAATCGATCCCTGCACATCTTTTAGCGCTGTTTCAATATCCGTCGTCGCTTGTTTGGCGTGAGTTGACAGCTTTCTTACTTCCGTTGCGACCACTCCGAAGCCTGCTCCTGCTTCACCTACTCTTGCAGCTTCAATTGATGCGTTGAGTCCAAGTAAGTTCGTTTGATCAGAGATACCTTTTATAAGATTGGACACTTGATTGATTTTAGAGGAATTTTCTACAGTGGTTTTCGTGTTTTGTAGAATTTGTTCACTTGTCGCTTGTAGTTCCTCTGAATGTGCGGCAACTTGCTGTACCATTGCGACTAGTTTTTCGGAAGCTTGGTTGCTCTCCGTCATGATGTGATCTAATCGTTGTTGATTGGTCTGGTCATAGGCCACGCAGAAAGCAGCGACTACTTGACCCGTCTCATCTTTAATTGGAACGGCTACAATATCCATTGGAATCCCGTATACCTCTTTCGGAATTTGGATAAACGATGGCTCTCTCCCATTTTTCAACATAGAAAAGTTTTCGAACCCTGGAGCTACTATGTCCCCAGCTTTAAACCCTAAGTCAATGTTCCCATGTTGCTGATAATAAAGAACCTTCTCTTTCCCTAAAACAGAAAAGGTTAGTTGCTCTCTCATAGCTAGTCCAATGATTGGTAAAGCGTCTATTATGTTATCAATTCTCTGTGACATTCGCTCACGTTCATCCTCTCTTTTTCTCAGTACATCCTCTTTATCGGTTCGTTATAAGGTCTATTACAGCCTGTAATGTGCACTAATATCAATCAAATGACCTAAGACATATAAAAAGCCCACATTCTATCAAGAGAATGTGGGTATTTTTAAAAAAAGGACATGCACATCAAGACACTGATACCGATGAGCAAAAGATACATATAGTCGATCCACGAAGTGCTGATGACATGATAATACGTCCGCTCCCTCGCCCCCGTGAAACCTCGTGCTTCCATCGCAATCGCTAAGCGCTCTGATTTTCGTACGCCCTGCGTAAAAAGAGGAAGTGCATAACGCATAAAGGCTTTCCAGCTGTTTTTTTGCTTATAGCCTCTGATTTTATGTGCTGCCTTCATTTGCTTTAATTCACTTTGAAATAACGGGATAAACCGGAAGCCGGCAAGCATCCCATATGCCCATTTTGGGGACATTCGGCATTGATGTATTAAGCTCATCATAAAGGCCGTCAAATCTGTTGTGGACGTAAAAAGGAGACCGAATGTCACAAAGCCAAGCATTCTGAAAGAAATGGTAAGGCCATTTTTCAAACTCTCCTCTGTGATATGAAACCATGCCCACTTCCAAACAGTATGATCCCCCTTGCCAAAGGCCGCCATCATCCAAAATACGAGAATAAAAAAGAGCAGATAAGGGACAAGTCTTGTGAAAAGATACTTCATATTCCATCCGCCTAAGACAAGTCCAATACCAAGTGCAAACAGCCAGATGATGAAGGTTGTTTTAGGGTCAGATATCGCCATGAGACAACACATCGCAAGCAGATGAGCGAGTAATTTGATGACTGGATTCACAGTGGAAAGAAAGGAGTGATTACTTTGCAATCGTCAGCACGTCCTTTCTTTCAGCCACATAGCGATAATGCAAAGGGGCTCTCAGCTGATAAGCATCGACAAGTTCCTGATTTGAAAATAAATCATAAGGCGTGCCATCATACACATGCTTTCCTTGGTGAAAAAGAAGCACTTGATCGGCACACTTATCGACGAGGTCCATATCATGTGTGACCATCAAAATGGTGGTGCCTTGGCATTGACGCTCTTTCAAACGCCTCATTAATTCCTTCGCCGTTCTTTCATCCTGCCCGAAAGTCGGTTCGTCTAACAATAGTACATCCTGATCAAAAAGGAGCATTGTGGCCACACTCAATCTTCTTTTTTGACCTAAGCTTAAGGTGAAAGGATGCGCTTTTGCATGCTTCTCTAAACCGAACTCTTCCAATAGCTGAACTGTTTTTTCTTGCACAACGGATTCTGGCCAATTTCGCTGTCTTCCACCAAATGCGATTTCATCGAACACTGTATCTTGTATGAATTGAAGCTCCGGATTTTGAAACACAAAGCCTGCTTTTTCATATAGTCGTCGGTCAGACCACTTTTTGAGGGGTGTCTCTTTTAAGAAAATGCTGCCTTTTTTCGTTGGCTCTAAACGGACTAAATGTTTGAGACATGTGCTTTTCCCGCTTCCATTTTCCCCAATTATCGCCACCCAATCCCCTGCTTTGATATCCAGCTGAAGGTCACTCATAATCCTTTTTTTCCCGTAGCTTAATTGAAGATCTTCTGTGCGAATGATGGTCTCTCGCTCAGTCGACGGCACTTTTTTACGCTGCTCTTTTCTTGTTTCAAAGGTTTGCATAAGCGTTTGACTCATTGGATGAAATGGGTCTTGAATAATTGCGGACCATTTCTCGGGAAATAATTTAGGCCGCCAAATCCCTGCCTCTTTCATTTCTTCTTCATATGTCGCGAGCACATCTTTTGGAGGCCCCTCTGCTAAAATGCTGCCTTGATCGTCTAATAAAATCACCCGGTCCATCCATTCGATGACACCATCTAGCACATGCTCTACAAAAATCATGGTTTGTCGCTGCTCACCTGCAAGCTGCTGTAGCAGCTGGAAAACCTCCATTCTGCCTGCTGGGTCAAGCTGTGCGGTCGGTTCATCAAAGAACAGCACATCTGGCTCTAACGCTAGTAAACAAGCAAGTGCCAATCGCTGCTTCATGCCGCCAGATAATGTATGAATGTCTGTATTCGGATCGACATCGAGTTGGACTTTTTGCATGAGCTGCTGAATGATGTCATCCATCTCTTCACGAGGGACGGAACGGTTCTCTAAGCTAAAGGCAATTTCTTCATTGACGCGGTGCATACAAAACTGGGAATCAGGATCTTGAAACATGACGCCTGTATGTCTTTGCAATATCACTTCGCCCTGCATGTCAGCTTCCATATGTTCTGGAATAATCCCAGCCAGAACTGAAATGAGTGTGGATTTACCGCTTCCGCTTGGTCCTAAAATAAGCACCTTTTCTCCTTTTTGAATGGAAAGAGAGATTTGATGCAAAACAGGCTGAGGCTGTTCATAAAAACGGACAGTGAGATTATTGCACGCGAGAAATGAATCCATGCTGTTCACCTTTGTTTCGTTTTTCTTTCATGATGGCATATTGATTCAGTACACCGGTTTTGGATAATGCGTCCACCACAACTTTCGCTAAGCATCCGCCCAGTATCATCCCGCTGATGATTTGAGTCATCAGTGTGATAAGTAAAACTTGAGGCGTGTAATAACCAAAGCCATTTGCAACGAGGCTATATGCCATTGCTCCAACAGCTGCAAAGGCACCTGACAGCATTAGTGTCCACATGCGATAACGTTTATAACCAAAAAGAGCAAAGGCGATTTCTGCCCCAAGCCCTTGGCATACACCAATCAGCAGGGCTGAAAGACCAAAGTGGCTGCCTGTCAGTAATTCCACAGCGGCAGCGGCTGTTTCTGCAATCAGGGCAGCTCCCGGCTTTTGGATGATATACGCGACGATTGGACTGGCAATCACCCAAATGCCAAACATGATGTTGCCTCCTGCTGGGCCAACTAATGCTGTAATTGGTAAGTAAAGTGTGGACCATCCTAAATAGATGACACCGCACGCAACGGATAAAATGACAGCAAGGACGACTTCTTTCATCTTCCATGTCATGATGAATGCACCTGCAATGGAACTGGCCACTCTTCCACCGTAAACGCCATTTCCCAAAACTTGTACTCAAGCTGACAGCTTAAGATAAAGTGCTGTTTCATTTTTTCCTTTTCCTTCTCACTTGCTCCTTCCGCCAGCTGATCGAGCCGCTTGCAAAGCTCCACTGTAATAGAGTCGGTTAACCCTCCATAAAACGTGATCCACTCATAAAACGGATGTGACGGGTCAGGCTGCACGTCTGAGAGCATTCGTTTTCCAATTTCCCAATATGTCCAAGGACATGGAAGCAGGACAGCAATGATTTCCCCAAGCGTGCCTTCCTGGGCGACTTGCAGCATGTGATGAATATAGTGATGAGCACTCGGAGCCAATGAAGCACCTTGTAGCTCATCATACGATACACCTGCCACTCGGCAAAGATTTTGATGAGGGTGCGTCTCACTATCTAGTACAAACGCAATTTGTTGATGGAAAAAGGCAATATCTTCTTTGTCTGTACATCTGCTTAGAGCCGCTGCATAAATTTTAATAAATGCATGTAAGTATTCTGCATCTTGTTTGACGTAATGAATGATCTGTTCCTTTTCCAGCTTTCCTGCTGCCAGGCCTCTGACAAACGGATGCTGATAAATGGCTTCAAATAATGGTTCTGTTTCTTTTCTTAATTGCGCTGAAAATGTCATAAAAAAGCCTCCTCTTCTTCAGTTGAATAAATGAAAAAGCCACCCCAAATGGAGCGGCCTTCTTATCGATTCAATCATGAATAAGACAAGGTCCAGCTCCACTTCCCTCCGCTAGTACGAACTAGATCAGGTTCAAAGGGTCCAAGATTTCCTCTTGTCTCAGTCATACATGACTCCCCTAGTGGACTTTTATCATTTAATTATCTTTACTCTACACATGTGGTGATTTGATGTCAACCGCCTTTCTTAATTCAATGTTTTGATCGTTGGCAGCTTCTCGATCCCTGCGGCATAGTAAAAATTAAGGACACTGAAGAAATCAATTGGCTTTCCTGTTTTCAAATCAACAGCTAAAATATGATCACCGTAATTTGTCATATCATCAATATCTAAATACCTTGGCGTTTTCTTGCCAAGTGTATCTACAAAGGTATCGTGGTAATATTGACCGCTTGCATATGAAGATTGATGGTACATAAACAATGTCTCAACATCTAAGTAGACGAGAATGGCCTCTGAGGAGCTTGCATAAGGCGCTGAGTACGACACTGGAGCGGAAATGCTTTTCACTTTTACACTTGAAATTGAGTGGGTTCTTTGTTCGTATTTACCATCATAAGAGAAATAAAATACACGCTCCCATTCATAATCTGCTGTCTTCGATTGCTTGTTGTATACTTTTGCGCCATTTGCAAATACATCCCCATTTGCATACTCAGCTACAAAGTATTGTAAGGTTGACGATAGGGACACAGCCCCTGTGAAATTGGGCGGGTTTTTTGCATTCACTTGTAACGTGTAAGAGTCTCCGAAATCTCCACCGCTTGTGATACCGAATGCGTAGTCACCTGCTGGTAAGTTGGTCAAACCAAGGAGACTGCCTGCGGGCTGAATCAGGTCTGTTGGGTACGCTTGTCCTGTTTCATAATCAACAACAAATAATTGAACGAAATAATCGGGATTTGAAGAGGTAATCCGGCTGATGAGTGCCTGGGGTGAAGATGTGCTTAAAAACCATAAATCAACTGGGTCGTCCTCTGATAAGACAACAGATTGGTTGATTGCTAGTCCATCAATGGAGCGAATGGCAGATGTACGCATCTTGCCATCTTTAGCGGCTTTTCGTTTGATACTGATTCCATTTTTCTTATCTACTTTAAAAGATTTTTTCAGTTGCTTCTGTTGGATAGCGGTTCCTTCATCCTGCTTCAAAAACGACTCTTGCACTTGCTGAATGGCTTTTTCCGTCAGTGGTGACAATTTCCCATCTGATTTCGGTGCTTCTTCTGCTTTTAATGCTGGTGAAAATAAACCTGTTGTGACAAGTAAAATAGACAATAAAGCTGCAGTGATTTTCACATAAAATGCTCTCACAGGAACATCCCCTTTTTCCTTAATTGGGTTTTTTGCCCTGTTAATATTTTACCATTATTCTATTCATTGTTTTGGTCTTTTTTAGGGCATCTTTATGACAAAAAAACCAGCCGCATATATTACGACTGGTTTTTGATCATTTTATGAAATGGTTTTAACAAACAGGCGTGCTGTTTCTGCGCTGGAACCTGGGTTTTGTCCAGTAATGATTTGCCCGTCAACTACAGCGAATGGTGCAAAGGCATCTCCTTTTTCAAACGCTGCCCCTTGCTCACGAAGTTTTGTTTCCAATAAAAATGGAACCTTTGATGTCAGCTGAACAGCTTCCTCTTCTTCGTTTGTGAAGCCTGTGATTTTTTTGCCTTCGATAAAAGATTTGCCATTTTGATCCTTCACATCAACGAATGCTGAAACGCCGTGACAAACAGCTCCGACTGCACCATTTTTGTCTGAAATGGCTAAGATTGCATCGGCTACCAGTTGATTAGATGCAAAGTCGATCATTGGGCCGTGTCCTCCCGCAAAGAAGATGCCATCATAATCGGCTGGGTTCACATCTGTAAGCGCCTTTGTGTCTTGAAGTAATTCATATACATCTTCATATTGCGCTGGAACACCTTCTGGAATGGAATTTTTATCAATAGGCACAGTGCCTCCTTGAATAGAGACAATTTGGACATCTAGTTCATTTTCTTTAAAAATATGAAATGGCTCTGCCAATTCTTCTAGCCATAAGCCTGTTGGATGTCCGTTCATTTCCGAACTGCTTGTCGATACTAATAACACTTTCTTACTCATCTTGATCATCCTTTCGATATATCATATGGTTATTTTATATTTTGCACAATTAAATATCAAGCAATTAAACTTCAATGCAGCTCTTTATGGTATACCCGATTGTCTAAAAAATATGGCATGACATCAAATCTAATCAATATGTCACATTCTATTGGTAGGGAATTTCATGTAAAATTGTCATTGAGTGATATCATATGAGGTAAGATGGATAGACCTCTCGGATGTGAGGGGACTTTAAAAGGAGTGGAAAAGAGATGAAAACCTATTCGATTGTGATGATCATCATCACGCTCTGTATCATATTGGCCGTCTTTTTGATGAACCTAACAGGGGTCATGTATGGAAAAATTATTTTGGCTGTTGCCGTTGCTCTTTGTCTGACATCCATTATTCGTCTGATGGGTCTTCGAAAAAGATAAAAGCCGCCCTCACTAGGGCGGCTTTATTTATGGTTAAATTGCCAGGATAAGCGCAATTAATGCAAGCAGCGCTGGTACTCCTTGCTTGATGATGATTGATTTATTAGAGGTCACACCGCCAAATACCGCAGCGATGATCACACAAAGAATGAAAAATAGCTGAATCATATATCCAACAGTATTCGATCCGAGAATGAGCCCCCAAATGAGTCCTGCAGCTAAAAACCCGTTATAAAGCCCCTGATTGGCAAACATCACTTTTACATTTGGATCCTTTTGCAAGTGTTCTGGCAGCTTAAAGGATCTCTTTGCCATCTTTGATTCCATAAAAAACATTTCTAATAACATAATGACAATGTGTTCTAATGCGACAATTCCTACTAATATCATTGCTAAAATATTCAATTTAGTTATTCCTTTCTGATAGACGATCACGAATCTCTATTTTATCCGTGTATAAATCAAAGTCTTGTATTAATTCAAGCGCTTCAATAAACCGGCTTTGTGGAATGTCTTTCATTTTTCTCACACCGAATTCCTTTTTAATAAAAGCCATGATGGTATTGATATGAAGCTTACCGTGACCATCATACTCCAAATGGCTGCAAAAAGTCTGCATCGTCCCTCTAATCACCTTTAATTGCTTAGCAGTGACACAACTCATTGGTAACGCTCATCCTTTCCTTTGTTTTAACAGCTAAAAAAGAACCATGAATGAAAGAAAAACCTTCCAGTCTCTATTATATAATGGTTTCATTCGGATATCAAAATAAAAAAGAACAGACATTCGACCAAAAAGCCGTCCTTTTCATCAAAAACAGTTTATTACCATATCAAAAAGCCGGATTCAATGGTAAAATCCGGCTTTCTGTTTAGTTACTTTTAGAAATTAATACCTTTCCAACAGAACGATCCTTACTTTGTCCAACGACTTTAAAGGATAGACCATATGTTGGTACATCACGTCCTGCATCTGGGTTATTTGGATTCACATAATTCTTTTTATCACTAAATGTACGAGTCGGGCGAATATAGCGATCTGCCAACGTTAAGCCTGTTGTCGCTGTATAATCAATATTCAGCTTCGTACTTGGATTCAAAGAAAATGCTGCATCATGTACTTGGAAGCCTGTGGCAGCAATGGAGCCGTCACTCCATTTCAATACTTGCTGATCTGCATCTACTACCCCAAGGAAACCGTTCCCTGGGTGATTTCCTACCCAGTTATCACTATAGGATTGGTCGACATACCACACGACCAAACCGTTATTATAGCTCATGAGGCTTGCCCCACGTTTGATATGCTTTAAGCCTTTATCAACGTCAGCATAAGAGCGCCACTCTAGCAAATAATATTGGGGTGCATATTGTTTTCCATTAGATTTTGAGAATCCGTTAAAGGTGAACTTAGACGTGCCCTCGGCATCATCTGACCACACTTTCGTCCCATCTGCTGTGATGTTTAAATCATCTACAAATAAGCCTGGCAGTGAATAGCCTGCATCGGTTGTATAGCGGAATTGCAGGTCGATTTTCTTCCCTGCATAAGCAGAAAGATCAAAGGCTGCATCTACCCATCCGTCCGATTTTCCGTCAATTCCATTGCCTTCGTTCGCACCTGCTTCATTTCGATCATTCGTGATGTTACCAGAAATGGTCTTCCACTGATCAGTTCCTTTTTCACGTACTTCTACATACGCATAATCATAATCTTCTTCGATATCGTACCATGCTTTAAATGTAAGCTCTGCTTTGCTCCCCTTCGACAAATCGATACCTGTTGTCGTCATGGTCGCATTCAAATTGTCACCTGTTCCGCTGAAGTACGAATATTGTCCTTGAGCAGGTTTTGTGACCACAATCTCTTTATCTGGTAAATCCACTCGAACCGCATCATGGTTCGTTCCTTTTGTTGCTGCTTCATCAATTAGCACTGTTTTGCTTTTCTTTAATGTTTTACCATCAATGGTTTGTCCAGTAAGCCAGTTACCGCCATGCAAGTTTTGAAGCATTTCTTTCGCATATGGACTAAAGCCTGTTGGTTCCGTTCCAGGGACTTTACCTGCCCAGCTTCCGCTTGACATGATCGACCAGTATGAAACAGGCTCGCCTCCGCCTGTGTACTGTGTATCGTACTCATCAGGAAGACCAAGATCATGTCCGAATTCATGTGTGAACACGCCTGCCGCGCCATCTTCAGGCTCGATAGTGTAATCTAACGCACCTAATTTTCCGCCTTGCCCGACTTCAGATTCAGTGTTTGGAATTTCAAATACATCACCAAGTGACCAGCGGTGCGACCAAATCGCATTAGAGCCAAGTTGTCCGCCGCCAGCTTCTTCACCTACGCCAGCATGAACGACCATCAGATGGTCAATGATGCCGTCTGGTTCGTTATAAACGCCGTCTCCATCCATATCATAGCGGTCCCATTGATCATATTCACCGAGATCAATGTTCGGGTCTTTTGCTGCTGCTTCGAGTGCTTCTTTCACCAATTCACGCGGTTTGCCGTCACTGCCTGATTCGTCTGGTACGTTTCCACCGTAATAGGCTGCTTCATGCTTAGCTGTATACCATCCTGCAACTGTTCCACTGATTGTGTAACTACCGCCGGACTGCTTTTCATAATATTGCTTCATGGATACTTTGCGTTTACCATCTGGACCGATGTAGCCATTTTTTCCGAAAAGCATATCTTGATAGTGCTGTTGATTGTACTTGTCATAGTACATATCAGTCTCTTCTTTTTTAATACTATTATGCTTATAATCTTTAAAATCTACTAATAAAACCAATACCTTATCATTGCGAACATCGCCTTTATACTTTTCCCTTTTGACCGGTTTTACATGATTCCCTTCTTTTCCTTTATGCTTCTTTAACTTTTTCTTGTTGGCTAATTTGTTATGTACCTCTTGTTTGTATTCTTTCAGAAATTCAGGCTCTTCTGTTAAGGTGCTTGCACTTTGTTTCATGGCAGATTCTTCTTTTTTCTTTAGATATTTCTTTAATGCTTTTTGGGTTTCTGCCTCATTGGCATTCTTTTTGATCTTTCCTTGTTTTTTCAAGGCTTTGATGAGACGGTCTTCATTCACGACACTTGCGTCAAATGGAATACCTGAATAATGACCGCCATCTGAGGATGTTGATTTCTCTGTGGTGTGGGCAGATAGAGGGGTGCTGAAAGCTGCCAATGTGCCTAAACTGAGGACAGCCGTTAGTGCAATGCTCGTCCATTTCCCTTTTTTCATATTAGTTCCTCCCTAATTTGGTAATAAATAATATCTCATTCTAGCATATTCCAATATACTTAAGTCGAAAAACATTTTATTTTCAGAAACTTTGTGGAAAATGCACAATACGGGAATGAAATGGGTGGAACAAGGTGTCGAAAATAAAAGAACCCTAGACGATAACCGCCTAGGGTGTTTGTTGTTTTACTATGAAAGCTGCTGGCCTTGAAATGCAACAACATCAAGTGGAGCGGCTAAGAATTCTTTTGCCTTCGCTACGAAAGCTTGGAAATGTGCACTTGCATTATGGCTCTGAACCGCAGCGTCATCTTTCCACACTTCTACCATTAAAAAGGTATTTTCCTTTTCTGTATCCTTGAACAGCTTGTAGGATACATTGCCTTCTTCCGCTTGTGAAGCTTTCATTAATGCGTTGATTTCTTCTAGAAATACGTTTTCTTTTTCTGGATGAATGGTCATCCCTGCATGAATAATAATCATATGATCGTCTCCTTTTGAAAAGATATTATTTCCACTCTGTAATGCGTTCAATCGGTAAGCGGTAAGATGCATAACCTTCGTCAGCAGCTTTCCCAATTGATAACAGCATCACTGGTACATAACGTTCTTTATCCCAGCCAAATGTTTCAGCGATGACTTCTTTATCAAATCCGCCGATTGGATTTGTATCATAGCCGTGTGCACGTGCTGCAAGCATAAGCTGCATAGACACAATTCCACCGTCAATTAAGATTGTTTCGCGATTGACTTGCTCTGGAAGAACCTCAAAGTGTGCAGTTAGTGCAGCAATTTGTCTTTCTTTCACTTCTTGCGGCATGTAGCCATGCTCTACTGCTTTTGAATAAATTTCATCTAAGTATTCATTGCTTTTCATATCTGCAAATACTGCAATGACAGCTGCTGATGTTGACACTTGTGTTTGGTTAAATTTTGCAAGTGGTGCAAGCTTTTCTTTTCCTTCTGGGCTGTCAATGACCATAAAGCGCCAAGGCTGTGCATTCACTGATGATGGTGCCGTTGTTGCTTCTTCTAAAATCTCTGCCATTTCTTCTTTGCTGATTTTCACAGCTGGGTCATAGTTACGAATGGAGCGGCGCCCTTTCATAATTTCCATAAAATCGTTTGTTTTTAATGTTGCAGCCATGTTGAAACACTCCTTTAGGTTGTTTGAATCTTTTCGATGTTTTGTTGTATTCGCATGAGCACATCAGTGAGAAGCTTTCGTTCTTCGTCACTTACGTTTTCAAGCATTTCTGAGATAAATCGTTCTTTTTCTTTTTTAGAAGCTTCGATTCTCGTTCTGCCTTCTTCTGTCAGACGAACAAGTGTGACTCGATTATCTTCTGGCTTTCTTCTGCGCGTAACCATTCCTTTTGTTTCTAACTGTTTTAAGTGACGCGTCACAGCCGCACTGTCAATATTCACTTTTTTCTGCAAATCTGACTGGCTGATTTCGTCGGCTTGGAATAACAGTGATAGCAACTCTAGTCTTGATTGGCTGATGCCCGTGCATGCTTCGAACTTCACACCCATCATACGGTTCACGCACTGCAAACGGTATAATACCTCTGCTTTTTCAGAGCAAAATGCAGTCAATGCCATCCCCTCTTTTCTATTCAGATCAATTAGTTGATATATCAATCATTGACTCGTCAACTAATATACACCCATTATTTGATGATTGCAAGTGGTTTGTTTCATAAAGTGAAATTTTTTATCTCAATAGAAAAAGAAATGAACAAAAAAAGGACAAAAGCGACGAAGCACTTTTGTCCTTTTTCCTTTATTCTGTGATCACAGTGTGAATGAGAGTTGGTGCATCAGCATGATCTGCGATGCGGATGTTGTTATAAATTTTTTCCATGACATTCGCAACATCTTCACGATTTGCATGAAGTGTCACGAGTGAATCTCCTTTTTCAACACGATCGCCGACTTTTTTGTTCAGCATGATACCGACAGATAGGTCGATCTCGTCCTCTTTTGTTGCACGTCCTGCTCCAAGAATCATCGCTGCAACACCGATTTCGTCTGCGACGATTTCAGCAACCACACCTGATTCCTTTGCAGGAACTTCGATTTGGTAAGGGGCTTGCGGCAGTTTTTCCGGCTGATCCACAATCGAGCCGTCTCCACCTTGATTTTCTAAGAATTCCTTGAATTTCTCAAGTGCTTTGCCGTTTTTCATGACTTCAATTAGCTTTTCTCTTGCTTCATCAAGTGTCTCTGCTTTTTTCGCAAGAACAACCATTTGACTTCCTAATGTGAGCACAAGCTCGTTTAAGTCTTCAGGACCTTCGCCTCGGAGTGTATCAATCGCTTCTTTCACTTCAAGGGAATTTCCAATCGCTAATCCTAGCGGCTGAGACATATCAGAGATGACAGCCATCGTTTGTCTGCCTACGTTGTTTCCGATGCGAACCATTGCTTTTGCAAGTTTCTCAGAGTCTTCAGGGGTTTTCATGAAAGCACCTGCGCCTGTTTTCACATCTAGTACGATTGCATCTGCACCAGCAGCAATCTTCTTACTCATAATAGAGCTTGCAATGAGCGGGATCGAGTTAACGGTACCTGTCACATCACGAAGGGCATAAAGCTTTTTATCCGCTGGTGTCAGGTTGCCTGATTGCCCAATGACCGCTACTTTATGACGGTTCACGAGCTCGATGAATTCGTCTTTTGTAATTTCTACGTGGAAGCCTTTTACCGCTTCAAGCTTGTCCACTGTACCGCCTGTATGTCCAAGGCCGCGGCCAGACATTTTCGCAACAGGTACATCAAGTGCAGCCACAAGAGGAGCGAGTACAAGCGTTGTTGTATCACCTACACCGCCTGTTGAGTGCTTGTCTACTTTAATGCCCTCAATGGCAGACAGGTCAATCGTGTCTCCTGAGTTCGCCATAGCGAGCGTTAAGTCTGCACGTTCTTGATCCGTCATATCTTGGAAGAAAATTGCCATAGCCAAGGCACTTGCTTGGTAGTCAGGAATTGTTCCGTCCGTATATTCTTTGACAAAGAAAGAAATTTCCTCTGAAGATAATTCTTTTCCGTCACGTTTTTTCGCAATGATATCTACCATTCTCATTGTTTTCACCATTCCTTTTTTTAAATTAGTAAATCAAACCGACAACGCCTGCTGTTAAGAAGCTGACAAGTGTTGCACCGAATAACAGCTTTAATCCAAAGCGTGCGACAACGTTCCCTTGTTTTTCGTTTAAGCCTTTGACTGCTCCAGCAATGATACCGATAGATGAGAAGTTCGCAAATGACACAAGGAATACAGAAATGATTGCTTCTGTACGAGCTGTGAAATGCAAGCCATCTCCAGTTAGAGCCAGCATCGCCACAAATTCGTTGGATACCATTTTCGTTGCCATAATACTTCCTGCCTGTACCGCCTCACTCCAAGGAACACCGACAAGGAAAGCAAATGGGGCAAAGACATATCCAAGTACATCTTGGAAAGAAACACCGATGACAGCTGTAAAGATTCCATTAATCATCGCAATTAATGCAACGAATCCAATCAACATCGCAGCGACAACAATCGCTACTTTGAAACCATCCATAATATATTCGCCAAGCATTTCAAAGAAGGATTGCTTTTCTTCTTCAACGACTTCGAGCATGTCTTCGTCCTTAGCCACTTCATATGGATTGATAATAGACGCGATAATAAATCCACCAAATAGGTTCAGCACAAGTGCTGTGACCACGTACTCTGGTTTAATCATTTGCATGTACGCACCGACAATAGACATCGATACTGTCGACATCGCAGATGCACATAATGTATAAAGACGCTGCTGAGGTAACAATCCAAGTTGCTTTTTAATAGAAATAAACACTTCTGATTGTCCTAAAATCGCAGACGCTACTGCGTTGTAAGATTCTAGTTTCCCCATACCGTTTACTTTGCTAAGCAAATAACCGATTCCGCGTACGATAAGCGGAAGGATACGCCAATGCTGCAAAATACCGATCAATGCCGAAATAAAGACGATCGGCAGTAAGACGTTGATGAAGAAAGTTGACGCATTATCATTCATTAACCCGCCAAATACGAAGTTGATTCCTTCACCGGCATAGCCTAGAAGCATTTGGAATCCTTTTGCAAAGCCTCCGACTAGGAAGTTCCCAACACCTGTATTGAGCAGAATATAACCTAAAATAAATTGCAGTACAATCATGACAATTACTGGACGGAATTTTACTCGTTTTTTCCCGTTACTAGCCAGCCATGCAATGGCGAGAATCACCAGCAAACCGATGATACCAATCACGTATTTCATGTTTTTCCTCCTCGAATGAATTCGTTTACATTAATGCGCTTGTATGGAACAAACCATATTTCGCAAACAAAGAGCGGAAGAAATTCCCAGAAGTGAGATCCTTCCGCTTATGACTTTTTCATCATTTATGAGTCACGAATGTTATCCTACCATAGGATCGTATGAATTAATAGTCTTTCGAAGGAGCTGATTGATCCCCATTGATAATGGAAACGCCTGCACTGGCACCAATGCGGGTAGCGCCTGCAGCTGTCATGGCTTCAACGTCTTCTTTTGTTCTCACGCCGCCTGATGCTTTTACACCAATGTCAGGTCCAACTGTTTTACGCATTAATGCGATATCCTCAACTGTTGCACCGCCTGTACTAAATCCAGTCGATGTTTTCACAAAATCAGCGCCAGCTTTTACTGAAAGCTCACAAGCTTTGACTTTCTCTTCATCTGTTAATAAACAAGTTTCAATGATGACTTTCACTAAGGCTTTGCCTTTTGCTGCGTCTACAACTGCACGAATATCTTGTTCAACTGCATCATATTCGCCGTCTTTCAATGCCGCGATATTGATGACCATGTCCACTTCAGTTGCACCGTTTTCAATTGCATCATTTGTTTCGAATGCTTTCACTGCTGTTGTGTTTGCGCCTAACGGGAAACCGATGACTGTACATACATCAACGCCTGTTCCTGCTAGTTCCTTCGCTGCAAGAGATACCCAAGTTGGATTCACACAAACGGATGCAAATTGATGAGTTTTTGCTTCTTCAAGTAACTGCATAATGGCAGCTCTAGATGTATCTGGTTTTAGTGCTGTATGATCAATGAGCTTTGCTATCGTCATGCTTACACTTCCTTTTAATTATGATACTTTCATCATATATGACCGATGAACATTTGTAAACATAGTTATGAAATTTTGTTCATCTATTTTGTGACATTTAAAAGAGCCTTTGCTGTATGCTGATCAATAATCAATACGTTCGCATATTTTCCTCTTAGTGCCCCGTGGATAGAAGCAACCTTGCGATGTCCACCAGCGACAAGAATGGAGCGTTCTTTAGTCCTTAAATCATCAAGCTCCACACCAATAGTGCGGTTGTTAATCGCTTCACTGCAAACGCGCCCTTCCTGATCATAAAAGCGCGAACAGATGTCTCCGACGCTGGATGCTTTGAGCAGCGCTTTTTCTTCTTCACAGAAATAACCAAGTCTAAACAAAAGTGCTTCATCTCTTACCGTTCCAACAGTAAACACAGCAATATTCGCCTGTTTCCCCATTTCAATGATGCGCTGAATATGTCTGTCCTGCTCAACCATCTCCTTGACGGCAGCACTGTCAAATACAACAGGAAGCGGTAAATAGCGCGGTGCTGTTTGAAAGGCCTCAGCAAACAGCTGGATGGTTTCCGCAGAATATGTATTCACATGGGAGTGGCTGATCCCACCCTTCAGCTGGACAACCTCCACACCTTTGACCTGTTTAGGTTGCATCTTTTGGGCAATTTGATACATGGTGGTTCCCCAGCTCACACCAACGATATCACCGTCTTTCACTGTGTCTTGCAAGTACTCGGCACCAAATTGGCTCAAGTATTCGGTAATCGTTGGATAATCATCTTTGGGCGAAAACACCACATGAGCTTCGAGCAGGTCATATTTTTCCTTGAGCAATGAAGATAGCTCATTTAAGTCTTCAAATGGGTCCATTACCGTTATCTGGACGTACCCCTTCTCCTTCGCATATTGAAGCAGCCGAGACACAGTTGGTCTCGACAGGTCGAGTTGTTTGGCAATTTCCTGCTGGCTGTAATCCGATAAATAATAAAGCCTTGCCGCTTCAATACTCAGTTGTTGTTTCTCCCGATCCATTCGTACGCCTCCTTTTTTCTTCTATCATAACAAAATGTTCATCTTATCATGCACAAATGTTCATTTGAAGAAAATCGTATAGGCGGCTTGGAAGGTTTCATTCTTCTCTAAAGTTTGAATACCGAACTTTTCCTTGTACTGGCCATTCGCCCCTTCAACATCGGCAATACCGTACCAAGGCTCAATACATACAAATGGAGCCATTGTGCCTTTTTCTTTATTATAAGGTGACCAAATACCAACAAACGGAAAACCAGTGAGATCAACCTCAACCCCGTGACCTGCCTGAGAAATCAATGACACTCGATTGATATGACTATAGATCATCGCATCATGCTGAAAAAGCTCTGGTCGAAGCTGAATCGGTTCAAGTTGAATGCCTTTTTCTTTCTCCCTGACAAGTGAATTTTTTAGTTCATATTGGACAGGAAGATACTCATTGGAAGGGGTCAATGTCAGGTAGTAATCTGCTGTGCGCTCACCTTCAACAAGCGGGACATGAAATGCGGGGTGCCCTCCAATGGAGAAATACATCGTGTCATCTCCGTCATGATCAATTTCCCAGGAAATCGTCAGACCATTTTCCGACAGCTCGTATCGAATACGGGCGGTAAATTCATAAGGATACTGCTCGATGTGGCGGCCTTTTGATTCATATTGAAAGGTCACCGTATGTTTCGTTTCTTCATATAAATCAAAATCAACATCTCGCAAAAATCCATGCTGCGCGAGCTCATAGGTTTGATCACCTATCTTGTATTGGTCATTCTTTAATCGTCCGACAATTGGAAATAAGACTGGCGACACCCTGCCCCAATAAGCAGGATCGCCAGACCACATATAGTGACGTCCGCTTTCCTTGTGAAGCACCTCTGTGACCTCGGCACCTCTCTCATTGACCTGAATCAATAACTGATCATTTTCAATCGTTCTCATTCCACACATCCCCTTTCCTTCTTCTTTTATTATGACAGGGATTTTGGTTTTGAGTATAAAAATAAGGCAGCCTTCCAGGCCATCAATTCTTTCTTTATATAAAAATTTTAAAAAAAGACAGAAATTCGCCAACAAAATGTGATGCTGATCCGTCTAATCTTATATAAAATAAAAGAATCGTTGTTCTTTTGGAATGACAACAAAAAAGAAGCGTTTTGACATAAATGGGGGATTCATTTTCATGAACAGCAAGGAAAATCGTTTACGTTATATATTAGGATTAGATGGGCTGAGGGCTGTTGCTGTATTGGCAGTCATTGTTTATCACTTACATATCGGACCTGCAAGCGGCGGGTTTCTTGGCGTTGATTTGTTTTTTGTGATTTCTGGGTACTTGATTACGACGATCTTGTTACATAAGCAGGATCTGGGCTATCAAGAGCTTTTACCATTTTGGATGGGCCGGATCAGAAGGCTTCTTCCAGCTGCTTACGTGATGATTTTTTTAACCGTCAGCTGGTGTGCGATTGCGGGTTCGAATGCACTATTGTCCATTCGTGGCGATGCCTTATCGTCCTTTTTTTATGTCAGTAACTGGTGGTACATCTTCCATCAGCTGTCTTATTTTGATAGCTTCAACGCTGTATCTCCACTGAAAAATTTGTGGTCTTTGGCGATAGAAGAGCAATTTTATATCATTTGGCCGGTTCTATTGATTGCAGGGCTAAAATGGGTGAAAAATAGATCCCATCTGCCAATGATCACCTTTGGCCTTGCACTTGTCTCCGCCTTATGGATGGCGATTCTTTATTCACCAGATACCGATCCAAGCAGAGTTTATTACGGAACAGATACTCGTGCATTTGCGCTTCTGATCGGGTGCAGCCTGGCTTTTGTATGGCCCATGCAAAGACTGTCCAGCAAAAAGTTACTTCCTGTTGGCAGACGTATTTTACATATCGCTGGTTTTGGTTCGTTTGCGGTTTTTCTTCTATGTGTTTATGCAGTGGACGAATTTGACGGCTTCCTCTATCAGGGAGGCATGCTTTTATTCTGTCTTAATGCAGCGATTTTAATTGCGTGCATCTGCCACCCTGCAAGTCTTTTGGGAAAATGGCTCTCCTATCAGCCGCTCGTCTGGCTCGGAAAGCGTTCTTATAGTATTTATCTGTGGCATTATCCCATCATCGTGCTGACCACCCCTGTCATTGAAATTGGACAGCCTTCTATGGGGCGTGTCGCATTGCAGATCATGGCCATTTTACTCATTGCAGAGGCCTCTTACCGCTTCATCGAACAACCGATTCGCCGGCTTGGCTTCAGACAATATTTTGCCTCTTGGTCTATTTGGAAAAAGGGATTCAAACAATGGTCTACGTCTCATAAAGTGTTCCTTGGAATCGCAGCAGCTCTTTTGATCTTATTTACCATTGGCATGTCCAGTTCGTCCCATACGTCCCCACATGCCAAGGAAGTGACACAAATTAAGACGGCACCGAAAAAAGCAGGAGACTCTGCGGAACCAAAAGCTAAGAAAAAGAAAGAAAAACACGAGAAGAAAGCAGCAGATCAGAAACAGTTTCACCAAATTCTTGCTATTGGTGATTCCGTCATGCTGGACATTGCGCCGAATCTTGAAAAAGCATATGCACAAATCACCATCGATGCAAAGGTTGGCAGACAAATGAACGAAGCCGTCAGCATCGCTCCTCAATATGCTTCATTTAATCAATCTGATGCCGCTGTTATTATTGAGCTTGGCACGAATGGCTATTTTACTGAGGGCACATTGACAGCATTCATTCAACAATTTTCAAAGGCGCACATTTTCCTTGTGAACACAAGAGTCCCAAGGTCTTGGGAAAATGATGTGAATGCAGTCATTCAGCGAGTGGCCAATCAATATTCCAATGTGACCCTTGTCGATTGGCATTCAGCCGCTACTGGACAGCCCTCTTATTTTCAGCCGGATGGTGTTCACCTTTCAACAAAAGGCTCTGACACATTGACACAGCTCATTACAGCGAGCATCAAGAAAAAAGGAGATGTGTCATCTTCATCATAAAAAGACTAGCATCCTGCTAGTCTTCTCAGATTGTTGACAAAGGGCTAAAATGATCTTCATTTTAGCCTTTTGTCTTCTTTTCAGCGTGATAGAAAACCTTTGCAGTCTAGGAAGGACGAGTACCGGAGCGGAGCGAATTTAACATTCGTGAGCACCGGCACGCAGGACTGACACCGAATGCGAGGGTTTGTCTACACGCTGAGAAGACTAGCATTCTGCTAGTCTTCTTTTATTCCGTCAAAAGGATGGCTCTAACCGCTAACACCCGCTTTTCCTTCGTTGTTTGATCCACCAAAGCAAAATCACCGTTCTCATACGCTAGAGAAAATACTTCTTCGATATGAAAAACACCTGTCTGAAACCGCCTGTTCAATAAATGCAGAGCCGCTGCAATGGCGACTTGAGCTGTTGCTTGAGACTCATCGCGTCCTTTTATTCCAAGCGCTGCTTGATGAATCTTGTTCCCATCCATTCCTGTAGCCTCCACTTTCACTGCATATTGATCTGTTCCCATTTGAGCAGATTGAATCATGGAAATGGCTCGTTTCTTGATTTTCGGCACAGTGAGAAGGGACGTCATTCCGAGACTCCTTGTGAAGGCAAATGCACGCGTTGCCGCGCGGGAATCAAAACAGAGCCTTGTCGTCACAGAAGGCACGCGGAGCGTCGAAGGCAATGTCTGCTGATCAGAGAAGGGGAACTGATAGGCATGCCGCTTTCCAAGACTTCCACCAAAGTCTATCCGTTTACCTCCAGTAAAGCTTTTGACTCTTTTACGCTGATGATGCTTAGTAAGCACATAGTCAGTATGGACATGATCAAGCGTCCATTCAATAGCGGCTTTTCCATGCTGATCACCCAACCCAAGCATAATCCCTATATCTATTTGATTCACTGATGAGAGCATAGATGCTGCTTTCGCTGCCAATAAATTCGTAAGGCCAGGCGCAAGCCCGACACTGAGCAAAGCCGTTGCACCGATGTGCCGCTGATCCAGCTTTGCCACCTGTTCCATGTACGTTCCCTTTGCGGAGATATCTATATAATCAATGCCTGACCGCAGAACTGCTTCAGCAAATGACGGTTCTTCTTGATCAAGGCACATGATCACCAGCTTTGTTTTATCCATCCAGTCCGAAAATAACGGCTCACTGACATCTAGTTGATAAGGACGAACCTTCCCTTTTGTGTGGCGTGAAAATTTCTCTGCCTTCTCATAGCTTCTGCCTGCCGCAACAATTTGCCCGGGATACACTTCGCTTAACTGTAGACATATTTGCTGTCCAACATGTCCATAGCCGCCAATCACCATCACCTGTGATCTCATTTCTCATCCGCCTCTCTTCGACCTCGCTTGCAAACAAGCCCTTTGATCATTCCTGCCTGAAAATAAGGTCTGATGTCTTCAAATCCCGCTTTGATTAAATGCTCTCTTATCTCTTCCTCAGGAACAGGGTGTGTCGCGTGTCCCAGCCTGTTTTTAAAGGATGTAAACACTTCTTTTTCTAGACCCTGCCGCTGCATGAAAAGAGAAAGCATGAAAAGCTCCTGTTGAAATGTATGGGACTTCATCTCTCCCTGTATAAATGCCAACACAAGCGGTGCATCTGGTTGAAGCCTGCGGGCAATCTCCTTTAAAAAGGGCTGGCGCTTTTCTATAAAATGAATCACAAGCAAACTCATCGCTGCATCGTAAACAGGTTCAGCAGAAACCTTATCTAATACGGTCTCATGCCATGTAACACGCGCCTCCATCTGAAGCTGTCCAACTCGCTGTTTCGCCATATCCAGCATAGAAGGTGACGGATCGATTCCTGTGATAAGCCAGTCTTCTTTTCTTTGAAGCATGTTGATGATCTCTTCGCCCCCGCCCGCTCCAACAGTCAAAATGCGAGAAGCCGCTCCCTTTACTTCAGTTTCTAATACGTCTATTGTCAACTCATGCAATAGCTGATAGCCGGGTACTTTATGAGCAATCGTGGCTGCGTATGATTCAGCTACGGGATCGTGCCAATGCTGGTTTCCTTTCATGTCCTTCTCCTCCAGTTCCTTTCCGCTTTACATCGTTTCCTGTACACTAACGGTATGACATCTTTATTGTAAAAAGAGACATCAAAAAACACGATCCCTAAAAGTGGGGATTTTTGAGGAGGAGATCATGTGACCAATCCAGCCACTCATTTTCAGCAGCTGAGACAACACATTCGGGACGAGCTTGCTGCCGTCCTTGATTTTGATGCCGCCTGTATCACGACCATTGATCCAGCCACTCTCCTCTCGACAGGTTCCTTCACAGATGAACCGATTGAAGAAATTCATGATCAGCTGTTTCAAAATGAGTTCTTAAAAAAGGACGTGCATCAACATGAGTCTCTAGCCAAAGGCCCTATTCATGCTGCGAGCTTAGTCCAAAGCGGGGAATATCTCAACAGTGATCGCTACAGAGACATTTTGTTGCCTAAAGGATGGTCTGATGAATTGCGGGCAGCCCTTGTGATTCAAGGAGAATGCTGGGGTATTGCCAGCCTATATCGTCTAAAGGACAAGGAACCTTTTCAAGAACAAGATATCCGAGCGGTCTTCGAACAAACGCCCAGACTCGCAGCCAAGCTAAGAGATGAACTTTTCAAGAAAAGAGATACTGAAGAGGATGACGCAGCGGAGCAGCAAGGTTTCCTCATTCTCTCACACGATTACAATCTTCTTTATGGAAATGAGACAGGGCTTCATTGGCTTCATACATTTCAAGCCTTTGAACAAATCCATGACAAGGCGACCATGCCGCGCCCGTTCAGAGCATTAGGGGCTAAACTTTTATACGGAGGTATCGACCAAACAGCGGCAAGCATGACGAGAATGCCTACGGGGCTGTTTCTCTCTCTTCAAGCATTTCGATTAGCGCAGGCAGCCGGGCAGGAAGAGGCTGTCATGATTCACATCAAGAGAGCCCAAACAAATGATATTCTTCCTTATGCGGCAAAAACGTACCGGCTGACAGAAAGAGAGATGAACGTCCTCGACTGCTTATTAAAGGGACAGTCTACAAAGGAAATCGCCAGTACTTTATTTATTTCAACCCATACCGTCCATGATCATGTGAAGGCGATGCTGCAAAAGACAAATTTGAGCAGCAGACGGATGCTTGTTTACTTTTTCTCTCACATATAAAAAAGCGGCTACCTCACTGGTAGACCGCTTTTTTGTTTATTTTCCTATAACTAACTCATGCAGGACATGTGCTACTCCGGCTTCATTATTGGATTTTGTCACAACATCCGCTACTGCTTTGACATCATCAATGGCATTTCCCATGGCAACGCCGCAGCCCGCAAATTCCAGCATCGATACGTCGTTCCCATTGTCACCAATGGCCATGACCTCTTCACGAGCAATTCCCAGCTCTTTCGCTAGAAGCTTCACGGCGTTTCCTTTGCTGACTTCAGGATGCAGTATTTCAAGGAAGAAATCTGTGCTTTTCACCATCATGTACTTGTCTTTTACTTCAGATGGAATGGCTTGTATCGTCTTTTCCAACCGTTCTGGCTGATCAATATACATCATCTTCGGAAGTCTCATTGAAGGATCTGCCTCTTCAACAGGTAAATATTTAAGCGGCAGCTTTGTTAAATAAGATTCAAGTACTGTGTATTCACTAATATCACGATTCGGTGTGTACAAATGAGCGGAATCGAAATAATGCATCGGTGTATCGAGCTCACGGCTCAGCTCATATAAAGAAGTCAAATCATCATAGGATAATGTCAGTTCTGACACCACTTCATTTGTATGGCTGTTTTGGACAAGCGCCCCATTGTAGGCAATCACATAGTCTCCTTCTTGATTGAGCTGAAGATCATCTAGATAGCGATTCACTCCACCAATAGGTCGTCCTGTACATAATACAATCTTAACTCCCTCTGCCTTCGCCTGTTGAATGGCCTCAAACACCTCAGCTGTCACCATATGTTGATCATTTAATAACGTACCATCCATATCAATTGCAACTAATTTATACATTCACTGGTCCCCTTTTCTCAGCAAAAAACGTGCTGTCACTATTTTGAGCCATCATCTATATGATGACAGGCTATATCATTACTATTTACCTATTTTAGCCTATCGTTTTTTCATCACGCTGTCTACTTGTTCTCACCTGTAACAAAATTGTCATCTGCCTACTCTATTATATCGTATTCTATTCATCCTGCTTTAAACAGAGTTTGTGCCCTTTTCCAATGGGAAAATGAAAACAAATGTTCACGACTGAACATTTTGAAACTAGCAAATCTAATTGTATGATGGATAGCAAAGAAAGGAGGTGCAGGGAATGATTACGTTTACTAGAGGTAAATTGTCAAAACTGTCTGGTGTGCATATTGAAACCATTCGTTTTTACGAAAATGAGGGTGTGCTCCCCGAACCAAAGAGAGCACATAACGGCTATCGTTTATATGATAAAAAATATGTACTCATGCTTTCCTTTATCACAGAAGCAAGAAAGCTAGATTTCTCACTCAAAGAAATTCGCGAAATTATCAAATCACTATTTGAAAAACAATCAAAAACAGAAGCTGAACAGCTGCTCGAACAAAAAGTTGAGGATATTCAACACTCCATTCAAGAGTTAAAGAAGAGGAAGGCTGCCATTCAATTGTTAACAAAACAAACATTAGCGGACATCAGCTAATTGTAAGGGCTGCCAAAAATGTGCCGGTGTTTGCCACTGGCACCCCTCTCCGCCCAGGCCTCAAGTGCACGTGTAATTCAAACATCAGTTATACTAGAGACAGCTTTACTTGATATCAAACGAGTGGAAGGGGTTTTGAGTAGAATGAACATTGCAACCATTGGAACAGGTGTGATTGTGGAAAGCTTCTTGCAAGCGATTGAACAGCTTGAAGGCGCTTCTTGTCATGCCGTCTATTCAAGAAAGGAAGCAACGGCAAAGAAGCTCGCAGACCAATTTGGTGTGAAAACAACTTATACGGACTTAACGGCTATGCTAGAAGATCCGAACATTGAAGCCGTTTATATTGCATCACCGAATCGTTTACATAGCGAGCATGCCGCAGCTGCATTGGAACACGGAAAACATGTGATTTGCGAAAAGCCTTTCACCTCTAATGTCAAAGAGCTGGAAGCCTTAATCGCACTCGCAAAGGAAAAGCAGCTTCTCTTATTTGAAGCCATTACGACCGTTCATATGCCAAACTATCATTTGATTAAAAAGCACCTTCATCAATTAGGTAAAATCAAACTGGTTCAATGCAACTATAGTCAATATTCAAGCAAATATAATCAGCTGCTAGCCGGCGAAACGCCAAATGTCTTTAACCCTGAATTCTCCGGAGGAGCGTTGATGGATATTAATATCTATAATGTCCATTTCATCATGAACCTCTTCGGATCACCAGAACAGGTCCGCTACCAGGCAAACCGTCACCCAAATGGCATCGATACATCTGGTGTTTTGACTTTCACCTACAATGATTTCATTGCGACAAGTGTCGGCAGTAAGGATACAAGCAGCATGAATTTTGCATTGATTCAAGGAGAAAAAGGCTTCATTCATGTGAAAAATGGGGTGAATGGCTGCGAGGAAGTGTTACTTCATGTGAATGATCAGGTGACCTCACTCAATGCACAAACAAATTCAAACCGCCTGTTTTATGAAACAGAAGCTTTTCAGCACATCATTGAAACAAAAAATTATGAACAGTGCTATGCATGGCTTGATGAAAGTCTCTCCGTAATGAAAGTCCTTGAAGCTGCAAGAAAAGATGCAGGTATTGTTTTCCCAGCAGATCAATTTTAATCAAAAAAACCGCCTTCTATGCGAGAGGGCGGTTTTTGATGATTAAATACTCTTTGAATAGGCTACAAGGCGCTGAGACATGTGGTTCACTTCATCGACTGAAGCATTTACTTGCTCTGTTAAAGCAGCCTGTGTTTGCGTAAGAGCTGTCATGTTCGAAATATTTTCAAGAATTTCATCAATTTGCGTTTTCATTTCCGTTAAACTAGATTCGATATTCTCCGTTGCATTGGCACTATGAAGCGCCAGCTTACGCACTTCATCTGCAACGACTGAGAATCCTCTTCCTTGCTCACCAGCTCTCGCTGCCTCGATCGCAGCATTTAAACCAAGCAGGTTCGTTTGGTTCGCTACTTCTTTGATCAAGTCAGAAATATTTTTCGTCTCATCTGCACTATTTTTTGCTAGATTGGCAGCAGATGTTGACTGCTCTTGTGCGACAGCAAGCTCTTGCGCTTGGTTTGTCACAGAGCTGATGCCTGATACCATCTCGCTGATCGAACTTGAAAGCTGTTCTACTTGTGAAGCCATTTCATTCGCTGTTTTCTCTTTGTTTTTCTCTAACGTGATGTCACGAATGGTTCCAGCCACACGAAGAGGAACACCTTTTTCATCACGAATGGTTTCACCACCTGCATGATACCAGCGATACTCGCCATTTTTGCTCTGCAATCTGTAATCAATGTCAAATGGTGTGCGTCCAGAGTGATCATTTAAATGATCTGCAAAAGCTTGGAGAGCCTTTTCTTGATCCTCAGGATGCAGGCGATCGCTCCAGCTGCTTAACACGTTCGGGAAATCCTTTTCATCCGTAAAACCAAGCGTTTTTCTGAACTGCGGGGACCACCAGAACTCGTTATTCGGATTGACTGGATCGCCGGCCTCTACGACCATGTCCCAAGGAGCTTCCACAAGCGCACGGTTGATCAAGTCATATCTCGTCACGAATGCTTGCAGCTCTTCTTCTTTCAATTTCTGATCATGAATATCAAAAAGAGCTCCCGCTACACGAAGAGGGACACCATTTCGATCACGAATGGTCGTGCCAGTTGCTTTGAACCAGCGATAATCTCCGTTTTTCAACTTCAAGCGATATTCGATATCATATGGTGTACGTCCCGAATGATCCAATAAATGCGAAGAGAATGCATTTAAGGTATATTCTTGTTCATCCGGATGGATTCGAGATGCCCAGCTGTCTAAAACATTTGGAAAATCGTGCTCATTTTGAAAGCCGATCATTTTGCGGAAATCATCCGTCCATGTGAACTCATTTTTTGGATTGACCGGATCTCCAGCGACAACGATCATATCCCATAAACCAACTTGAATGGCTTTTGTCACTAAATTCATCCGCATTTGAATATCTTCATTTACTTCCTGCATCTTTTGCAAAGCTTCATTTATTTGGGCTACTGCTTCAATCGTTTGACTTGAAGAGAATGCAGCAGTATCTATTCTTGCTGAAAGGTCTCCCTTCTCAATTCGTTCTACTAATTGACTGCTTTCATTTAAAAGGGTTCCCGTCGATGAATCATTCGCTTTTCTCATAAACATCTTTCATAACTCCTTTCACTTCTTCATACATTTTTGAAATATTTTACAGTTATAAACAATTCTTTATTAGGACTTTAGTATTACAAAAGATATATCGACAAAAACTGAAAATTGTTTATGTCATAATTAAGGCAAATGTTCATTTTTTCACGAAGTTTCAGATTTTGGTGATGGATGATGGAAAGGATTTATGGAAAAAAACGACTCATTTGAAAGAAACAACCGCCTTTTTTGTCTGAAAAATCTCTTTTTTTATATTGACACTGACGTCCCGAAAAAAGAAAATGGAACATAAGCATTTTTAAAAAAGGAGAACGTCATGAGCGCGAATCAGGAACAACAAGAATTAAAAAAGCTTTTATCACCGCGTCACATTCGCATGATTGCATTGGGCGGGGTCATTGGTACAGGAATTTTTAAAGGAAGTGCCGATACAATCGGTTTAGCAGGTCCAGGGGTCATCTTTTCCTATGTATTTGCCGGATTATTATTGCTCATCGTGATGGCAGCCTTAGCTGAAATGGCGATTGTCTATCCGGGAAATAACCTTCGCGACCTGATACAGATTGCGCTTGGTCAACGTTTTTCATTTGTCGTCGGCTGGGTTTACTGTTTCATGTGGCTCACTGTGTGTGTCATTGAGATTATCGCGGCAGGTAGCTTGCTTCAATACTGGATGCCGAACGTGCCGCTATGGTCACTATGTTTACTCTGCTCACTCTTAGTCATCGGAATTAACTTAAATAATGTAAAATACTTTGGTGAAATTGAGTTTTGGTTCGCTGGAATGAAGATTTTCGTTATTATTGTGTTTATTATTCTTGGTGCAGCCCTATTATTTGGGATCATTCCGAACGAACAAAGCACACCTGCACTCACCAACTATCAAAACTTCGTCCCGAACGGATGGGGTGCGATCTTTGCATCTTTATTAGTCGTTATCTTCTCTTACGGGGGCTCTGAATTGATCGGGCTGACCATTACAGAAACAAAGGATGCCGAGAAGGTCTTGCCTGGTGTTGTTAAAAGTATGATGTGGCGTATTATCTTATTTTACACTTTGCCGATTTTGATCATCTGCGGACTCATTCCTTGGAATCAAATTGATCCAAATAACAGCCCATTTGTTCAAGTCTTTTCAGCAGCCGGTATGCAAGGCGCCTCTCACTTCATTAATTTTGTATTAATTACAGCCGTTTTATCTGCGGCCAATTCTGGCATTTATGGAACGACGAGAATGATGCATTCTCTCTCTAAATCAGATGGCGGTCCGAAAAAGCTGGCACAGGTCAATAAAAGAGGCGTACCCATTTTGAGTTTATGGGTGACCGTTCTGTTTCTTCTCATCGGAACATTCTTTGCTTACTTATATCCAGAGCAAATTTTCAGCTATATGCTGGCTATTCCTGGTTTTGCTGTTTCACTCATTTGGATTAGCATTTGCATGGCACATCTGAAACTTCGCCCGAAATATCCACAGGAGCCGTATTTTAAGGTGTGGCTGTTTCCGTATTTGACTTTATTTGCAGGTCTTGTACTAAGTGTGAGTTTTGTGATGTTTCTATTCAGACCAGAAAACTTGCCTAGCTCGATTATCAGCATCGGTTTCTTAGTCGCAGCCATCATTGCTTCATTCTTAATGAAAAAGAAGGCTTAAACGCCAAAACCCGCCTAATGGCGGGTTTTTTTCATGAGCTGTTGGCTTCTGTTACTTCAAAATCAACCGACGCTTTTGGGATACCGTTGATGATAATCGATAAAGTATGGGTTCCCTCATAATGTTTTCTCGTCGTCATATTTTGAAAAGACTGTGACCTGACGAATTCTCTATGTAATGCTGAGCCTGTTTCAAACTCTGTAATTTTAAATACCTTCTGATTGCGGGTCCCCCGAGCTTTGACGTAGTCTATGGCATACTCTACACGCAGCTTTAGCGGCTTATCGGCCTGAAGTGTAAAATGAAAAGTCATTTTCTCACCGATCCGAATAGGGTCTTGTACTATCTTCAAATCCGTTACCTGAACGGATGGATCGTCTCCATAGCCAAACAAAGCCATGATATCTGGGTCTCCTTTTTTGAGTAAAGTACGGGATGCATGTTTGACAATCCAGTTCGTATGTTTGTTAGTTCCATACCAGTTTTGAACTGTCTGCTTCATCAGATCAGGCTGAATTGCTGAGATATCATTTAGATGGTTCGCCACACTTTTTTGCACATACCGCGCCGAGTCAGACTTCAAATTTTCCAAAATCGGCAGTGTGACCGAAGGATTTTTTTTAAGCGAAGGAACAGATAAGCCCCATGGCAGGCGCGGTCTGCAGCCTTCACTAGCAAGCCTCCGTATATGCTCATTTTGATCCTGAGACCATACGAGCATTTGCGCCAGCATTTTGTCTTGATCTTGAATCAGAAATGGCCGAACGGCAAATTCAGAAGTGGAAAAAGGCGTGAAGAATTCGAGCGCCTTGATCGAGAGATCCCAATGTGCAAGGCCATATGTCTCGACATAGTCTGGAAATACGAGCGCACTAAGCCCTGAAAAATGCGGGGCTGCCTGACGCAGTACCTCAATTGCCTGCTTATAATCCTCAGGCAGACAGGCATGCATCGATTCAGTGACTCTTCTCATCCGTCCTTTTAACTCAAGCTGCTGCCAATCCTCTTGAAGCACGAGCCGCTGGAATTGCTCAGCATCAAATCCAGTCGAAGCCTGTACAAGTTTCTCCGCTAATTCTTGAATAAATAATTCATGGTACACATGTTTTAATGGTTCGATCGTGTCCGCCTCCCACATCTCAATATCATTATTTTACCCCAATCTGAAGAAAGTGGTATCACAACAAGCAAAAACAGCCCAATTCCAAAGAACCAGGCTGTTGTTCGCTATATAAACATATTAATGATCATAATAAATGCAATAGCACTAACGGAAATGATCGTCTCCATAGCCGTCCATGTCAAAAACGTCTCTTTAATGGTCATACCAAAATACTCCTTGATCAGCCAAAAACCAGAGTCATTGACGTGAGATAAAATTAACGAACCCGCTCCTGTGGCTAACACAAGCAGCTCTCTGCTCACATCCGGCATAGTTGCAGCAATTGGGGCTACAATACCTGCTGCCGTCATCATAGAGACCGTCGCAGATCCTGTTGCTACACGAATCACCGCAGCAATTAGCCAGCTTAGCAAAATCGGTGAAATCGGCGAGTGTTTGGCTACATCTGCAATATAATCACCAACGCCCGAATCAATGAGCACATTATTGAAAGCCCCGCCTGCTCCAATGACAAGCAAAATGGAAGCGATTGGTCCTAAGCACTCGTTGCTAAATGAAAGCACTCGGTCACGGCTCATTCCTTGCATAAATCCAAGACTGAAGAAAGAATACACCGTTGCAATCAGCAGTGCTGTAATTGGATCCCCGATGTACTTGAATACCTGGAACCACATATTGTCCTCTGGTAAGATAATGTCCGCCAATGTGGCAAGAAGCATCAGAATCACCGGCACCAATATGGTAAACATCGTATTCGCAAAGCCGGGGAGCCTTCGATCTTCATTTCGTTCAGTGAATTGCTTCCTCAGCATCTCCGGAACTGGTTTATGTATCCGTTTTCCAATCCACTTACCATACAGCGGTCCAGCAATAATCGCTGTCGGCAATCCGACAATTATAGAAAAGAAAATGGTTTTCCCCACGTTGGCATGATAGATGCCAACGGCTGCCATTGCCGCTGGATGAGGCGGCACTAGTCCATGCACGACAGACAAGCCAGCAATTAACGAGAGCCCAATTGTCACGAGTGAGATGCCTGTTTCAATGGCAATTGTAAAAAGTAAAGGAATGAGAAGAACGAAACCGACCTGGAAAAAGACAGGTATCCCCACGATAAAGGCAACAAACATCATTGCCCAATGCACATTTTTCGTCCCAAACCGGCCGATTAAAGTTTGAGCTATCCGCTCTGCTCCCCCTGATTCAGCCATCATTTTCCCAAGCATTGTACCAAGCGCTAGAACAATGGCCAGCAATGATAACGTATTGCCTAATCCCGTTTTAATCGATTGAATGATTTCCTGCAAATCCATTCCAGTAGCAAAGCCCACTAGCATAGAAGTAATAATTAAACTCACAAATGGATTCAGCTTAGCGATTGTAATGAGAATGAGTAAAAGGACAATCGCCGCAATCACGATGAATAAAAGCATGTTCTCCCACCTTTTCCCTGATGTTTAACGATTTTGTTTTAATTGCAGCGCACTAATGACATCAAATTCATCCTTCAGTTTATCGTAGAGACGCTCATATAAATAAAACAGCTCTATGTAAGTTTCATTGTTCTTCATATTAGGTTCATGACGGGCAGAGATTCGAATCCACTCTTGAACCTCTTCTATCTCTTCCATATGACCTAAACTATGAAGTGCGAGGACAGCCGCCCCAAGTGCTGACGCTTCATAACTTTCTGGAACAAGTACTTCTCTGCCCATCGTATCCGCTAAAATTTGCCGCCACAGCGGTGATCGTGCAAATCCGCCCGAAGCTCTGACATCCTTTGCAGAACCGGTTAAATCTCTTAAGGCAACACCGATCGAGAAAACACTCATAATGACGCCTTCTAACACAGCTCTAATAAAATGCTCCCGCTTATGCTGGAGACCGATCCCAAAGAAGGTGCCTCTCGCATTTGGATTCCAATAAGGTGCACGCTCACCCGATAAAAATGGCAGAAACAGCAGTCCCTCTGAGCCTGCTGGAATCTTTTCTGCAATATCCATCATTAAATCGTAAGGGTCCACACCAAGGCGCTTTGCTACCTCCACCTCTGAAGATCCAAATTCATCCTTCAGCCATCTCAGCATGATCCCGCCATTATTGGTCGGTCCTCCCACAACCCAATGTTTATCTGTCAGCGCATAGCAGAACGTTCTTGATTGCTCATCTGTGATTGGTTTGTCTACAACCGTACGGACCGCACCGCTTGTCCCAATCGTAACAGCCACCTCTCCTTTTCCAATCGCGCCAACACCTAAATTCGCTAGAACGCCATCATTCGCACCAATCACAAATGGTGTATCTTCTTTAATGCCCATGCGCAGTGCAATCTCAGGCTGAAGTCCTCTCAGCTGATACGTCGTTGGGACAAGTTCAGACAGTTGACTGGCTTCAATTCCAGCAATACGAAGCGCCTGTTCATCCCATTGAAGCGTTTCCAAATGGAACAGACCTGTTGCTGAAGCGATTGAATAATCGACGACATACTGACCGAAGAAATGATAAAGAATATATTCTTTGATAGAAATAAATTTCGCTGCCTTCTTGAAGAGATCAGGTGTCATTTCCTTGATCCAACGTATTTTTGAAAGCGGTGACATTGGATGGATCGGTGTACCTGTCCTTTTATAAATGTGGAAGCCATCCATATCTGATAAGATTCGTTTCGCTTGTTCTGCACTTCTGTTATCTGCCCAAATGATACTGTTCGTTAACGCCTTGCCATCCTCATCCATCACAATTAAGGAATGCATCGCAGTACTAATCCCGATGCCGATGAGATTTGCTACATCAAATGCTGCTGTCGTCAATGCACCTCTTACACTCGCAATGACGGCTTCTAATATCTTTTCAGGGTCCTGCTCAACCCATGCTGGCTGGGGCTGAATGAGATCATAAGGTACTGAATGCTTCGTTATTACTTTCCCCTGTGGTCCAAACAGAACCGCCTTTGTACTTGTTGTTCCAATATCCAAACCAATTACCGCCTGGTTTCCCTTCATCTGTATCACGCCCAATCATTGATTTGAAATCACATATGTAGTTTTTGATATACCTGTTAAATCCCATTATAAAAATATTTTTTTCGACATTCAACGACCGTAAAGAAAATTATTTTCATCCAAAAGCTCACAATCGTTACCATAGCAGCATTTTTCATCATCAGAAAAATTTATTTTTGGAATCATTACACCCTTTTTTGTGATATGGTTTCTCGCATTTGCTTTAAATTTGTTATTGTTTCCTGCTGCCTTAAGTGAGCAAGTGCAAAGTATAGAACGTCAATGACAGTCAGCTGAGCAAGTCTTGCAGACATCGCTTCTGTTCGAAAAGCCGTTTCTTGCGTCGCTGTATACAACGTGACATCTGCAAGCTGACTCAATGGAGAGCGCTGATAGCTTGTAATGCCGATGGTTTTGGCTCCTTTTCCCTTTGCTGTTTTCATCGCATCGAGTAAATCTTTATTACGTCCAGAATGAGATATACCGATCACTGTACTGTGCTGGTCAAGGAGACCAGCAGACATCGCTTGAAAGTGAGAATCTGTGTGAACAATACAGTTGATACCTGTCCTCATAAATTTATGAAAAGCGTCTGTTGCAATGAGTCCAGACCCACCACTCCCATAAAACTCTAAGCGTTTCGCTTCATGTATGATTTGGATGGCCTTTTCTACATCCTCTGGATTCAACAATTGAAAGCTATCCTTTAAAGCGGATATATTCGCCTGAAAAACCTTTTGCATAAAAATCGCTGTATCATCATCAAGACTCATTTCTTCATCTACATAATTAGGCTTTGTTTGGTCTATTTCCTGGGCAATAGCAATCTTCAAATCTTGAAAGCCCTCAAATCCAAGCCTTTTACAAAGACGAAAAATCGTTGCCTCTGAGCTCGCTGTCTTTTTCGCAAGTTCTACAATAGACAAATGGATGATGTCGCGGGGCTCACTCGTAATATGTTCTGCAATTCCTTTCAGCTTTGGCGGCAATCCCCTGCTTGCTGCTCGTATTTTTTCAATACTACTTAAACTAACAGAAGCCAAATGACTTCACTCCTCCCTTATTGATGTGAACGCATACATTTCCTCATGTTCCCATCTTATAAAAAAGAAGCCTGTTTGCACAGACTTCTCTTTTTATGAATTCATCGTTTTGATCAATAAATCAAAAAAGATTTACTCAAAATTTTATAATATACACTTTTAGCTCAACAATCTACCACATTATTTTCAACTTCATTTTCTATATTTCTTTCCAAAAATCTTAAGCATTTTACCCTTATTTCTTCTAAACTATCACTTAATTCATGTGGTATTAAACTTTCTACATCTTCAAGTTCTGTTCCCAAATGAAGTATATTTATCAGTTCTTCATTTATCCCTTTCTTTTTTAAAACATCGATTGTTCGAGGACTGAACATGAGCTTTTCCGCTTCTTCTATAGTGATTAAACCTTCTTTTAGCGATATGATTATACCAATGATATTTATAACAATAATCCTATCTAAATCTTCATGTGAAGAATATCTTAGTTCTATTTTATTCATAAATCATTTCACACTCCAACCTTTTCACATCATACACCAAACCAGATTTACTTTGAAAATAATGCACAGAAACCTTTTTTCCGTCTTTATATCCATCTTTATATACTTTTTTCCAAGTCCCTCCTTCAATCTGTTTTAACTCCGATAACAATTTTTTATTATTTACTGTAACTTTTTTAGTCTACAAAAATAGTACGGATGACAAGACCCCATACAGCATCGGCTCCTTTATAACCAATTTGTACACTTTTGTCTTTTGAAGAAGCCTCTCGATTAATATGGAATGTTACAGACGGTGAGAATAACGATACAATTAAAGTAAAAATAATTAGAAAAGGAAAATGATATATTTGAATGACATAACAAAATATTCACTATAATCTAATCATATAGCGCAAGGAAAACTTCACCTAACCTTCCGATATATAAGTGTCTTTTAAACTCATTTTTTTATAAACCTTATCTGTATGATTCTTATGAATCTTTTCCCCGTCTCACTCGTATATACTAAAAGAGTGATTGATTTGAAAGGAGATCTGTTTGTGGGATATATTTTGTTATTTTCGGTTGTGATCGGTCTTGTCTTGACCCTTTTGCTCACACCGCTCAGATTGATCGTTAGAAAGAAAGGAACAGAACAGCAGGTTCCGCTTATGTGGATTGCAGGCCTTGCTTTGCTGTTCATGGTCGGTATTTTTGTTTTCTATTACATCTCCAATTTAGATCGCAACCCTTCATCCCTATGGTTGATTGGACTTGTTGTGACAGCAGCAGGTGCCTTTTTGTCAGTTGGATTGGAGCGTAAGATCAAAGGCGTGCTGTTTCTTATTCTATTACTGCTCGGTGTTTATATGGCGACAGCTTTTCTATTCAATGCGAATGAGAAATTTGATGTCTCTAAAATGGAACAAAAAGTGGAAATCAAAGCGTTTGATGAGACGGAAACACCTGCAAGTGTACCGCCTCAATTCGCTCGGAACAAAATGAAGAAATCGTTTGGACAGGTTCCGAACACAAGCTACTATGAGCTTGGCAGCCTGCAAATCCAGAAGGTCAACGGTGAGTATGTGTACATCGCCCCAGTGGAATTCTCGGACTTCTTTAAATGGATTCGTTCGGGCAGTACGCCGGGTTACTTTACACTAAGTGCGACCGACTCATCTGCTAATCCAAAGTTTGTAAAAACAGAGATGGTTTATACGCCTTCCTCTTATTTCAACAAAGAAATTGAGCGGCATATCCGGCTTCAGTACCCTGATTTGATTTTCTACGGCGACACCCAGCTGGAAATCAATGATGATGGTAAGCCTTATTACATTCGCACGTATGGCGATTTTATCTCTGCCCGAAACGGCTTTAAAGCTTCCGGCGTAGTCGTTGTTGATGCCAAAACAGGCGCAACGAAGAAATATGCTCTAGATCAAGTACCTGCTTTTATTGATGGTGCTGTTTCACCAGAATCGGTCAGTCTGCAAAACAGTTATTTCGGAAACTATATTCACGGGTTCTGGAACAGTATGTTTGGAAAATCAGATGTGAAGCTGCCTTCAGATGAAGGAACAGAAGCCAATGTAAGTCCAGTGTTTGATTCAAAAGGAGATATGTATTACTTCACAGATTTCACAAGTCCGAAAGAGGGCGTTGATTCGATGCTTGGGTATGCCCTGACAAATGCCCGGACAGGAAAAGCGACTTACTATACCGGTAATCTTGAAGAGTCCTACATGGATTCTCAAGGTGCTCTGCAAATTATTGAAAAACGATTCATCGAGAAGAAATGGAAAGGGCGCATGCCCATTCTCTATAATTTCTATGGAGAAGCCAGCTGGCTCACACCGGTTCTCGATTCAAATGGATTCCTGCAAAACTACTTTATCGTTTCTGCAGCCAATCCTGAAATCGCTGCGTACGCTTCAACACCAAACGAAGCATTGAGAGCCTATAAGACAGCTCTTCAAAAAGGCGGCGGCACCGTCAACAGTTCATCTAAGCAGGAAAAGAAAGAAGCTACAGGAAAAGTCAAACGAGTCTATAAAGAAAAGACCGGTGATTATACAACCGTCACCTTCCTGCTAGACGATGGGAAAAGCTACACCATGTCATCTGAAAAAGAACCTCTTGTCATTTATTTAAAAGAAGGCGATCAGGTCACCATGAAATACACAGATACAGGTGAAATCTTCCTTCCAGTTGATGAAATCAAAATCAAAGGATTATAAAAAAAGACGTTTCTCCTACTGAGGAGAAGCGTCTTTTCTCTCTTTCCTTAACAATTCAACGAGCAATTCTTTATTTTTATTTCCCCCTGTCATTGGTGACTCGACATAGGAGAATTTTCGTTTGAAATCCATTCCTCTCACAGAAATGACAGCCAATTCACCGCCAATGCTGCCTCGCTGGAGGACATATTTAGATAAAACGGAAAGCCCCATTCCGTGGATCACAGCTTCTTTAATCGCTTGATTGCTGCTAAATGTCACAAATGTCCGTGCTTTCAGTCCATTTGATTTCAGGACGTGCTGTAAGTATTCTCCGGTACCTGATCCCTCTTCTCTTGTGATCCATGTTTCGTTTTGCAATTGATCAATCGTGACATCCTTTTTCTTAGCAAAGGGGTGATCTAATGGCGCCACGATATAGAGCTCGTCTTCTAGAAAAGTTTCGACAGTTAGTTCTTTGTCATTGGTCTGTCCTTCGATCAAACCGATGTCGACATGGAATAAGCGGACATGTCTGGCGATCGCCTCTGTGTTATCAATGACCACCTCAATATCAACATGCGGATAGAGCTGATGAAACTCTGCCAATATTTGCGGCAGCACGTACTCTCCAATGGTGAAACTCGCCCCGATTGTCAGCTTCCCTCTTGCCAGATGATGATGCTCATAAATATCCTGCTTCGCCTGTTCATATAAACGAATGATTTGTTTTGATCGATGGTACAGCATATCCCCAGTTGGTGTAACCGTTAATTGCTTTGGCGAACGATTCAGCAGAACGGTCTGGAATTCCTGCTCCAAGTTCTTAATATGAAGACTGACACTCGGCTGAGAAATCCGCAGCTTTTGGGCTGCTTTTGTAAAGTTTTTCTCTTCCACAACTGTCACAAATGTCTTCAGTGCATCGTAATACATCGGTCCCTCTCCTATCAGAAATCTTAATCCAAAACCTTTCATATATATATCTTACTAATTCCTTCCCAGTGCGTAAAGAAGCGCTTAATTGAAAATAATTTAATAAAAATATTTACTAATTTTTTTAAAGACTCTATACTAGGAGGAGATATTTTCTATAGGAGGTGCTGATTTGGCAGCTAAAATAAAGGACATTGCTGAAAAAGCTGGATTATCCATTGCGACTGTATCTCGTGTACTAAACCAAGATCCCAACCTATCTGTCACGGATCAAACACGCGAAAAAGTATACGCCGCCGCAGAAGCTTTGTCCTATCAAAAGAAAACATTCAAACATTCATTAAAAAAAATCGCCTTTCTCTATTGGATGACCGAAAAGGAAGAGCTTGAAGATATTTATTTTAAATCCATTCGACTGGGCATTGAGGAACTGACCAATACTCGGAGTTTAAATGTCACCGCTTACAATCCATCTGATGGGCTTCATTCCATTGATCCTTCTACAGAAGGGATCATCGCCATCGGCCGATTTAAAACGTCAGAGCTTGATCAATTATATGCAATCACCCAGCATATCGTTTTTATTGATACGTCACCGGATGAAGACCGTTTTGATTCTGTAAAGCCAAACCTGAAACGAATTGTTGAAAAGATCATCGATTCTTTTATTGAAAAAGAGCACACATCTATTGGATTCATTGGCGGCACAGACCTTGATCTGAATACGAATGTGCATATTCCAGATATTCGCGAAACGACTTTCCGTGAATATATGATGGCTCACAATGTCCTTGATGAGCGATTGGTCTATGTCGGTCACCATTTCTCAGTAGATGAAGGCTATTCGCTGATGATGAAGGCGATTGATGAGCTTGGTGATGACCTGCCCACCGCTTTTTGTGTCGCTAGTGATCCTCTTGCCATCGGCTGCTTACAAGCATTAAACGAGCGCGGATTTTCTCTGCCGAACCGCGTGAGCGTCTTTAGTATCAACGATATTCATGTGTCTCAATATGTGTCACCACCGCTCACCACGTATCATATCCACACGTCTTTACTTTGTGAAACAGCTGTCGATTTACTGTTAGAAAGACTTGTGGACGGCAGAACATTACCTAAAACTGTTCTGATTGCTTCAGAACCTGTCTTTCGAAAAAGTACGATATAAACAACTAGAAGCCCCGTCCAATGTGGAGGGCTTCTTTTCTCTCTATATGAGTAAAAAATTTTACTTAATAAATTTAATGAAATATGTTTACTTTTTTTACTTAAGTTGATATTCTCACATTAAGAAAGCGTTTTCTTATTATCTGTGAAAATAGAACGAGAGGGGATTACCAATGAAAAAGGGAAAATGGGCGACATTATTAGCAGTCGTTGGTACTGCTGTGCTTCTGCTTTCAGCTTGCGGACCGGGAGATGACAATTCAAGCGGTACACAGCCGGCATCTACAGGTACAAAGACCTTGCTAGTGTGGGAGGATGTCAAAAAGTCTGATGGGCTTCAAGACGCTGTAAAAGAATTCGAAAAACAAAATGATGTGAAAATCAAAGTGGTCGAAAAAGCTTATGCCGACCAAGTTGAAGCTCTCCGTCTAGATGGTGCAGCCGGGACAGGTCCAGACGTCATCACGATGCCTCACGATCAAATTGGATCAGCTGTCACTGAGGGGCTATTACAGGAAATCAAGCCAGATCAAAAAGTGATTGACTCCTTCACAGACGAATCGATTCAATCACAAACGGTAAACGGCAAGCTGTATGGCCTTCCTAAATCCGTTGAAACGACGGTGCTTTTCTATAACAAAGATCTTGTCAAAAAGGCACCAACGACACTTGATGGCTGGTATGATCTTTCGAAAAAACTGACAAAAGACGGGAAATACGGTTTTGTTGCAAAATGGGATGAAATTTACTATGCACAAAGTGTGTTAGGCGGATCAGGGGGCTATATTTTCAAGCAGAAAAGCGACGGCTCTTATGATGTCAATGATATTGGTCTGAACAACGATGGCGCCAACCAAGGCGGAGAATACATTCAAAAATTCTTTAGCGAAGGGCTTTTCCCGAAAGGCATCATTGGTGAACAAGGAATCAATGTCCTCAACTCCTTATTCACAGAGAAAAAGGCGGCAGCTGTCATTTCTGGTCCATGGTCATTTGGTCCATACAAAGAGGCGGGTATTGACTATGGCGTGGCCCAGCTGCCAACACTCCCTAACGGAAAACATATGAGCTCATTCTTAGGTGTAAAGAGCTACAACGTCTCCTCTTATTCTAAAAATAAAGAACTTGCTGAGAAATTTGTTGAGTTTATCACGAACGAAAAAAATTCGAAGAAGCGCTTTGAATTGACAGAGGAAATTCCACCAGTGAAAAAACTGATGAAAGATCCAATCATTACGGAAAACGCTAATGCGGATGCTGTTTCAAAACAAACGAAATATGCCACGCTGACACCGAACAATCCTGAAATGGCAGAGGTGTGGAAGTCGATTGACAGCGCATTAGGGCTGATTGCAACTGGGCGTACAGATGTGAAAAAGGCATTTGATGATGCGGTCAATCAAATCGACTCTCAAATTAAAGCAAATCACTCCAAATAACCATCAAATGCGGGTAGTCTATCAAGCTGCCCGTAGTTGATCTAATTTCATATGAAGTAGGTGTTAGACGTGACGGGTAACCTTGAACTAGACCGCACACACACAGTGGAATCAAAGACACACCGGAGACGGGCGCTAATGTTCTCCTTTATACCCGGGATGGGGCAGATATACAACAAACAGTACGGCAAAGGGGCACTCTTTTTCCTGTTCGGCGTCTCTTTTTTGATTGTATTTTATGATTTATTCAATATTGGCTTCTGGGGGCTGTTCACACTTGGGACGATGCTGCCTCGTGACAACTCTGTTTTTCTTTTAGCCAAAGGGATTATTGCGCTGTTAACAGCTGGTTTTGGTATCGGCTTTTATGTACTCATGATGCGTGATGCTTTTATGAACGGAAAGAAACGGGATCAAGGGGTTCCGCTTCATTCCATCCGTGCTCAATATCATCAGCTCATCGATCAAGGCTTCCCTTACTTAATGAGCACTCCTGCTTTCTTTTTACTTCTATTTTCTGTTGTCTTTCCTATTATGTTCAGCTTTGCGCTAGCCTTTACGAACTACGATTTATACCACTCGCCTCCTGCCAACCTGATCGACTGGGTAGGAATCAAGAACTTTCAAAATATCTTTTCCATTGATATTTGGAGAGACACCTTCATTGATGTACTTGGCTGGACCGTCGTATGGACTTTGGCTGCGTCGACCCTTCAATGTGCCATCGGCATCTTTTTAGCGGTTCTGCTCAATCAGAAGGATTTAAAGGGAAAACGGTTTTTTAGAACCATTTTGATTCTCCCTTGGGCTGTTCCGGGCTTTGTGACCATTTTGGTGTTTGCTGGACTGTTCAATGATACCTTTGGTGCCATTAACAATACACTTTTTGCATCGATAGGGATTGATCCAAAACCATGGCTGACAGATCCATTTTGGAGCAAAATTGCCCTCATTGCGATGCAGACTTGGCTTGGATTTCCTTTTGTTTTCATTATGACAACAGGCGTTTTGCAGGCGATTCCCGAGGATTTATATGAGGCTGCGACCATCGATGGAGCCGATTTTTTTCAGAAATTCCGGTCCATCACGTTACCGCTTGTTCTCTATTCCATTGCACCCATCCTTATCACACAATATACGTTTAACTTTAACAACTTTAATATTATCTACTTATTTAATGGCGGGGGACCGCCTGTTGCGGGGTCAACCGCTGGAGGAACGGACATCTTGGTTTCTTGGATTTATAAACTTACGATGCAGTCCTCTCAATATGCACTCGCTGCGGCTGTCACGATTTTACTTTCAATCTTTGTCATCGCCATTGCACTCTGGCAGTTTAAGAGAACGAATTCATTCAAAGAGGAGGACATGATGTGATATGGGATCAAAACAAAACAAGCTCATTCGCCTGAGCATTACTTATTTTATCCTTTTCATTGCCTCCATTTGTATTCTATATCCACTGCTTTGGACAATCGGTGCTTCCTTTAATCCTGGAAACAGCCTCATGAGTACAAGTATGTTTCCGATGAATCCAACGTTCAGCCACTTTACCGAGCTCTTTTTCGGTCAGGGGGCACTTTATGCAAAATGGTATTGGAATTCAATGAAGATCAGTATTGCGACTATGCTCTTAACGTTAATTCTTGTCAGTTTTACAGGCTATGCCTTTTCCAGATTCCGTTTCAAAGGACGGAAAAATGGGCTGATGCTCTTTTTGCTGCTGCAAATGATTCCGCAATTTTCAGCGCTGATTGCGATTTTTGTTTTGGCTCAAATGCTTGGACTGATTAACAGCCACCTTGCACTGATTTTGATTTATGTAGGCGGGCAAATTCCGATGAATACGTATTTAATGAAAGGCTATCTTGATGCGATTCCGAAGGATCTCGATGAATCAGCCAGAATGGACGGCGCAGGGCATTTCCGGATTTTCATCCAGATTATCATGCCGCTTGCTAAGCCGATTTTGGCGGTTGTCGCCATCAACTCTTTTACAGGACCACTGGGTGATTTCATCATCTCCAGTGTCATTGTCCGCTCACCCGAAATGTATACGCTCCCGATCGGTCTGTACAATCTTGTGTCAGACAAAATGGGGGCCAGCTACACGACCTTTGCAGCCGGGGCTTTACTCATTGCGATTCCAGTCGCTTTATTGTTTCTTGTTTTACAAAAACAATTTGTATCCGGCCTCACACAAGGCGGGACAAAAGGATAAGGGGAGATATTTGATGAAAAAGTGGATGCTCGTCACGGTTGTCGTTTTCTTTTTTATGGGGTTAGGTATTTTGCCTGAAGCAAAAGCCGATACGATTTCTGTTCAGCCGATCAATGGACTGCAAGGTGATTTCATCAAAGGAGCCGATATCTCTATGCTTGCAGAAGTAGAGAGAAGCGGCGGCAGATACTTCGACCAGAACGGAAAACAGGTGGACCCGCTCAAGCTATTAAAGGAAAAAGGCGTCAACTATGTGCGCATTAGACTGTGGAACCATCCATACGACAACCAAGGCCGTGCCTATAACGGCGGGACAAATGATTTAAACACAGCCATCGCTCTATCGAAACGTGCAAAAGCACAAAATATGAAAGTGCTGCTTGATTTTCACTACAGTGATTTCTGGACTGATCCTGGTAAACAGTTCAAACCGAAAGCTTGGGCATCTCTTTCACAAAGCGATTTAGAAAAAGCGGTCGGCACTTACACAGGGGATGTACTCAAAGCGATGAGAGCACAAAATGCCCTTCCTAACATGGTTCAGGTTGGGAATGAACTGAACTCAGGCATGCTGTGGCCAAATGGAAAGAGCTGGGGTGAAGGCGGCGGGGAATTTGACCGGCTCGCCGCTTTGCTAAAGGCTGGCACAAATGCTGTCCGCTCTGTCGATTCTAACATCAAAATCATGCTTCACCTTGCACACGGAGGGGACAATGGTGCGTCCCACTGGTGGTTTGATGAAATCACAAAACGAGGCATCTCATTCGATACGATCGGTCTATCTTATTACCCGTATTGGGACGGTGGATTTAATGGTCTGACGTCTAATATGAATGATATTAGTGCCCGCTATCACAAAGACGTGATTGTTGTGGAAACCGCCTATGGGTTTACGACAGCAAATGGCGACAACCTAGAGAATTCATTTAATCAAGACTCTGTCAAAACAGCCGGCTACCCGGCTTCACCTCAAGGTCAGGCATCTTTTATACGAGATCTATCAGAGAAAATTTCACAAGTAAAAAACAATTGCGGAAAAGGGTTCTTTTATTGGGAGCCGCTTTGGATTCCAGCGAAAGGCGCTCCGTGGTCTAGTCAATACGGGCTGGCTTATATCCAAACAACCGGTACAGTCGGAAATGCTTGGGAAAATCAAGCGATGTTTGATTTCAACGGAAAAGCACTGCCTTCTCTTGATGTATTTAAACAAATGACACCGTAATTAAAAGGATAGGACGTGACAAAATGGGAAAGCGTTACCCACTCGTTCACCCAAATGTGAAAGGCTTTTTGCATGGTGGCGATTATAATCCAGATCAATGGCTCCATATGCCGGAGATCATTGACGAAGATTTTCGATTAATGAAGCTTGCACACTGTCAAACATTCTCCATCAACATTTTCGCATGGAGTAAGCTAGAGCCAAAAGAAGGGCAGTATGATTTTGCATGGCTGGATGACATCATGGACCGCTTGGCAGCTCAGGGGGCTCACGCCATTCTCGCAACGCCAAGCGGGGCAAGACCTGCTTGGCTGTCACAAGCATATCCAGAGGTATTGCGCGTCGAAGCGAACCGTCAGCGTAATTTACATGGACTGCGCCATAATCATTGCTTCACCTCACCGGTTTATCGAGAAAAAACGAATACACTCAACCGGCTGCTGGCTGAACGCTACAAGGATCATCCAGCACTGATTATGTGGCACATTTCGAATGAGTACGGCGGCGAATGTCATTGTGATCTTTGCCAGGAAGCATTTCGGGACTATTTGAAAGACAAATACAATCATGACCTTGAAGTTTTGAATCAAGCATGGTGGACGGGTTTTTGGAGCCACACGTATAGTGACTGGTCACAAATCGAATCACCTACACCGCACGGGGAGCACATGATTCACGGGATGAACCTAGACTGGAAACGCTTTGTCACAGCGCAAACGATCAATTTTTATCAAAATGAAATTGAACCGCTGCGGGAATTGACGCCTCATATCCCAGTGACCACCAACTTTATGGGCGACTACCCGCATATGCGCCCATTCCTTGGGCTGGATTATCATCAATTTGCAAAAGAGGTCGACGTGATTTCATGGGATAGCTATCCAGCATGGCATAGCGGCAGGGAAACAACCTCCGAATTAGCGTCAAACGTCGCCTTCGTTCACGATTTATATCGTTCATTAAAGGACGGTCAGCCATTTCTCGTTATGGAGAGTACACCGAGCCTTGTGAACTGGCATGAAGTGAATAAGGTCAAACACAAAGGAATGGCACACCTTTCTGCCATACAGGCGATTGCCCACGGATCAGACTCCGTGCTTTACTTCCAGTGGCGCCAAGGCCGAGGTGCCTCCGAGAAATTCCATGGCGCCGTAGTCGATCATTCCGGGCACGAACATACGCGCGTGTTTCAAGAAGTCGCTGATCTAGGGAAACAATTGGAGCAGCTGCAGCCCATTGCGGGCACGTCCGTACAACCAGAAGTCGCCATCATATACGATTGGGAAAACCACTGGGCCATTGATGATGCACAAGGCTTAAATAATACAAACAAACGCTATGTAGAGGCTTGTCAAACTCACTATCGAAGCTTTTGGAAAAAAGGCATCCCTGTTGACATTGTCGGCATGGAAAAGGATTTCTCATCCTATCGTGTGCTGGTTGCTCCAATGCTCTACATGATCAAACCAGGCGTCGCAGAAAAAATCGAAGCCTTTGTCAAAAAGGGCGGTATTTTTATCGCGACATATTGGAGCGGCATGGTCGACGAAAATGACCTATGTTTCCTCGGTGGTTTCCCCGGCCCTCTCCGTCATGTACTTGGCATATGGGCTGAGGAAATCAACACATTGATGCCAGATGAACATGTGTTAATAACCACAGGGAATGGACGCACCTACCATGTCGGGCAATATTGCGAATCCATTCATCCTGAAACGGCCTCTGTGTTAGGGCATTTTGAGAATGGCTGCTACGAAGGACAGCCAGCCCTTACTGTCCATCCTTTTGGAGATGGAAAAGCATACTATATGGCTTCCGAAAATGAGCAGATTTTTTATGATGAGTTCTACGAGGATCTCATCGCAGGAATGGGTATACAGCCCGTCCTATCATCTGTGATTCCAGAGGGAGTTAGTGTACAAAAACGAACAGATGGCACGCAAGACTATGTATTTATGATGAATTTTACAGAAGAGCAGCAGAACATATCACTAGATTCAGCGGAAAGCTATGAAAATATGCTGTCTGAAGAGCAGGTGCCAGACCAGCTTCAGCTTGACCCTTACGAGTACGTCATCTTGAAAAAATAATTTGAAAGAAGCGTTCATTCATTGGACGCTTCTTTTATTTTAACGATTCCAAATACCTATATAAATATATTTGCTTGTAGAAATGCCCTTGAATCGTTATATTTTATCTAAATTTTTTGACATGTTTGATACCGCGCCGTGAATGGATTCACCATCCTTTTTTACCATTGTATAGGTATGAAAGCGGTTGCCTAATACTCATATTTTTGATACCCTTTTTTTCAATGCAGATATGGGACTGCATTGTCATAAAAAGAGCAAGAAAATGTAAACGGTTTATTGTAGGGGGAGGGACTTATGTTAACGTTTGTTGGATTATTGATTATTTTAACGATTGTTGTATTGCTGATTTGGGGGAAAGCAAGTCCAATTGTTGCCATGGTCATGGTGCCTTTAATCGGGGCATTCATCGCAGGATTTGGAATCAATGACATTCAATCTTTCTTTGAAGAGGGGATTATCAAAGTACTGCCAGTGGCGACCATGTTCATCTTCGCCATTTTATTTTTTGGTATTTTACAAGATACAGGGTTCTTTGAACCTGTAATAAAAACACTGATTAAACTGACAAAGGGAAATGTTGTCACGGTTGCGATGGGAACAGCTCTAATAGGAGTCATCGCTCATTTAGACGGAGCAGGAGCGACTACATTTTTATTAACTGTACCTGCACTGCTTCCACTTTATAAAAAATTACATATGAGTCCGTACTTATTGCTGTTATTGATCGGGACAAGTGCCGGCTTAACGAATATGGTGCCGTGGGCTGGCCCCACAGGACGGGCAGCGAGTGTCCTTAATATGGACCCATCTGAACTTTGGGTGCCGCTCATTCCCATTCAGCTCATTGGGGTCGTTCTCGTATTAGGAATGGCATTTATTTTAGGAAAAAGAGAAGAAAAACGCATTCGGGTCAAAATCGCCGCAAATGAAATCGCTGCTGTTCAATTAGAAGGCGCAGATTGGGACCGGGCTATTCAATCCATTAGCGAGACAGGTGATGCCGCTTTAAAACGTTATCACTTGATTTGGGTGAATTTCATTCTGTTTGTAGCCGTTGTTGTCCTTCTTGTGCTCAACGTGATTCCGGCTAGTTATATGTTTATGATTGGTCTTTCTCTCGCACTATTAATTAACTATCCGAAAGTGGATGTACAAATGGAGAGAATCAAGGCGCATGCACCTAGTGCACTCATGATGGCTGCCGTTATTTTCTCCGCAGGTTCATTTTTAGGAATTCTCGAAGGAACGGGCATGCTAAAAGCTATTGCTGTGGACAGCATTCAGATTCTACCTGCTTTCCTGCTTCCATTTTTACATATCATTGTTGGGATGTTTGGGGTACCGCTGGATATGCTGACAAGCACAGACGCCTATTATTATGCTCTACTTCCAATTGTCGAATCGATTACATCTGAGGTTGGCGTGTCGGGCACTTCCGCTGCGTATGCCATGATGATTGGAAACATCATCGGAACCTTTGTCAGTCCACTCGCTCCAGCCGTTTGGCTTGCGATAGGTCTTGCGGGAGTCGATATGGGGAAACACATCCGCTACTCCTTCTTTTGGATGTGGGGATTCAGTATTATCCTTTTGTTCGTTGCGATGCTGATCGGTATCATTTAAAAAAAGAAAGACATGCGTACAACGACGCATGTCTTTTTCTTTGTATTTATGAAGGATATTCACTCGTGTGAATGTCTGTTTTCGGCTTTCTAATAAGAGACATCAATCCAATGATAAACAATAGAACCATTGGAGCAAATGCAAGGCCGACTGTTCCAATCAAAAGAGTCACAGCAGACACCAAGAAAAGAATACCTGAAAGCACGGCACGGCGGTCTGTTTTCAAGAAAATCACACCGACAATCGATAGCACAGCCGCAATTGCGGAAACGACCATGAACTGAGTACCAAATGCATTAACCGAAGCCTGAAGCGTTTCAATCGGCAATGTTTCTCCTTCCTCTTGCAACACTTCATTGATTTGATCATAAAATGATGGACCTAAGGAGAGAATTAATGCTCCAAATCCAACACCAATGGCATTGAGGACAATACTAATAATCCCCATAATTTTTTCACCTTTCCGTCTAATCATGTGTAAACCTCCTAAAAAGTTAAATTAACTGCCTGTTTTCACTTCTCGCTTTTGGAAGACAATTAAGGCAATCGCCAAGAAAATAGCCCAATAGATGACTAGGACTGTTAATGAGAATCCTAGAGACATACCTTCGATAAGAGTAACCTCTTCCATAAAATATTGAGATGGATCATTTGCAAATAACAAATATTTTGCCCAATCAAAGAAGAGCATTAAAATACCTGTAATTGATCCACCCACAATATAAGCTAACACACTAATAGCGATGGAGATAGCTTCACTTCTAAATACTGTAGAAATGGCGAACGAAAGTGTTCCCAGTACGACAAACATTGCACAATGAGCAAGATAATAAAAGACCATATTTGCAAACTGCGAACGTTCAATCACTTCACCATTTTGATAGACCAAATTCACATAATCAGTGTTGAGGCCGAAGAAAATGGCACCCAATATAAATGACAAGATAAACAGTACCACAACAAGTAAAAGAGCATATAGCTGCACCGTAATATATTTAGATATTAGGATCTTTAGCCTTGATGGTGGGCGAATCAATAATAATTTAATTGTACCATGCTTGTATTCAGCCGAGACAATGGTGGAAGCAATAATGATCACAAACACACCTACAAGCTGAAGTAAATTGGCGTTTGTTTTCACATAATCCCATACACTGTCACTAAACTGATTAGCTGGCGGTAAGTTATGCTTGATTCGATAATCATTAATAGCGATCTCTTTTTCAAGGCTTCTTTTAAAGAAACCATTTTCTGTTTCTTTGAGTTCCTTCTTGTTCTCAGTATTCATCATTTCTAGTTGGTCTTTCCAAGCTCCGGATGATTGATCTTCGTCATTTGTTTTAAGTGCAAAGATCAGTGTGGCAATCATACCTAAAACAAGAAGTCCAACCATAATCCAAGTTCCAACACGATAACTGATCTTCATCCACTCGTTTTGAATGAGGCGAATCATACGTCTGCCTCCTTTTTACCTGTTAAGCTTAAGAACTTATCTTCTAAGGTTTGTTTTTCTATTTTGATTTCGTACAAATGAATGGACGCGTCACTCAAATGACGAATCAATTCCGGCATCTTCTCTTCTGGCAAGGAGAAGAATAAATACTGCTCCTCTTCTCTTACAGTCGTGCCTTCCTCAAATACACCAATGAGCTTCTGCGCTTCTTCCAGCTCACCGGATGCGACCTTCATTCGATAATTGACCAGTTCGTCTTGATTCGTCTCTGTACGCTGATCCTCAATCGCAATCAGCTTTCCTTTTTGGATAATCGCAAAACGATCACACATCAATTCCATTTCTGACATGAGGTGACTTGAAACAATAACAGCCAGCCCTTCTTCCTTTGCCAGCCTTCTCAAGTAATCTCGTATCATGCGAATTCCCTCTGGATCAAGTCCATTGGTCGGCTCATCTAATATCAGCAGTTTCGGTCTATGTATAAGAGCCTGCGCAATGCCTAAACGCTGCTTCATTCCTAATGAAAACGTACGGACACGCTTATGTTTCACGTGCTGTAAGCTGACCAGCTCTAGCAGCTCATCAATTCGCCCTTCATCCACTTTCCCATTCATTCTGGCAAAGTGAACAAGATTTTGTCTGGCTGTTAAGTGATTATACATTTCTGGGTTTTCAATAATGGCACCAACATCTTGGATGGCATGCTGATATGAGGATTGAATACTATGACCATTAATCAGAATGTCGCCAGATGTAATTGGAGAAAGACCGACCATCATGCGAATGGTTGTTGTTTTCCCTGCGCCGTTTGGTCCTAAGAAGCCAAAGACTTCGCCCGCTTGGACAGAAAAGCTCAAGTCTTGAACGATCTTTTTCCCGTGAATATGCCTAGATACATTATGCAGTTCTAAAACGTTCGTCACGTTACCTCTCCTTCTTTGTCTAAGTATTATCTATCATCTATTTCCTGATAAACACCATGATCCGTTAAAAATAGAAGAACACTTCCATATGGTACAGCAATGCCCAAAAGTTGTGAAGGGGATTAGGCAAAATTTAGCGAATCATCTGCCTTTTTTAAGGTAGGGTTAAGAAAACAGCAATTTTTTATGTGAAAAGAGGCTTGATTTTTTTAAAAATGAACCTTTTTCAACAGGTATATATGTATGGAATTCTGTTTAAGATTATTCCTTTCACCTATAAATAAAGAAATAAAAAGAGGCCTCTTACTGACAGCCTCCTTTCGTTATTATACCTTTTTCACAAACTCTGATTTTAACTTCATTGCGCCAAAGCTAGGAATTTTACAATCAATGTTATGATCGCCTTCCACTAAACGAATGCCTTTGACCTTCGTCCCTATTTTTAAAACGGAAGAAGAACCTTTTACTTTTAAATCTTTGATGACAGAGACCGTGTCCCCGTCACTTAACAGATTTCCATTTGCATCTTTGACAACAAGCTGCTCCTCTGCCGCTTCTTCTTGTTCTAGCGACCATTCATGCGCACATTCAGGACAAACCAGCAGACTGCCATCCTCATAAGTATACGTTGAACTGCATGTAGGACAATTCGGTAGATTAGACATTTGTGTTTCCTCCAACTTTCTATTTTATTTCATACAATTTTACCACATTTCTATAGAAAGGATTGTGATAGAAAAGGAAACATTTTTCAACGTTTACTTATTTCTTCCAATTGATATAGCAGCCGCAATATTCCGAGCGGTTCTCTCTACATGAAGAGCCCCATCTCTCATCGCCTCAGAAAGAGAAGTTACACCTGGAACGATACTAAAAAGTGCATCAATTCCATGCTCATGTACAACTGCACTGTCTTTTGAGAGGGAGCCCGCAATACCAATCACAGGCAGGTTATACTGCTTTGCTGCTTTGGCTACACCAATTGGCGTTTTTCCATAAATGGTCTGCTGGTCAATCCGGCCTTCCCCAGTAATGACAAGGTCTGCCTCCTTGATGACATCATCAAAATGAACTGCCTTCAGCACAATATCAATTCCTCTTTGCAAATCGGCATGTAAAAAGCCTAATAAACTCGCACCAAGTCCTCCTGCCGCTCCTGCCCCTGCTGCACCTTCAAAAAATACATTGAACTGTTTTTCTGCTACTTGTGCAAAATGAGCTAAGTTTTTATCTAACACTTGAACCGTTTCTTTATCAGCACCCTTTTGAGGACCAAATACAGCAGATGCTCCTCTTTCACCCGTTAAAGGATTGTCCACATCACAAGCTGCCTCCAGCCGAACGGATTGCAGTCTTGGGTCAAGTCCAGATAGATCAATAGAAGCTAATTGATGAAGGGCTCCACCGCCTGGCGACAGATCCTGTCCTGCATTATCAAGAAAAGCCGCACCTAATCCTTGCATCATCCCAACGCCGCCATCATTTGTTGCACTTCCGCCAAGCCCAATGATGACATGCTTCGCTCCTTGATCCAGTGCCGCAAGCATTAATTCCCCTGTTCCTCTCGATGTCGTGAATAAGGGATTGCGTTTTTCTTGCGGAACAAGGTGTAACCCAGAGGCTGCGGCCATCTCTATGACGGCAGTCTGACCGTCCCCTAACATGCCAAAAAAGGCATCAACAGGCTCCCCAAGCGGACCTGTGACCACTTGATTGACAATGTGCCCGCCCGTCGCATCAACTAGCGATTGAACGGTCCCCTCTCCTCCATCTGCCATTGGAAGTTTGATATATTCAGCGTTTGGCAAAATCGCATGAAATCCTCGTTCAATGGCACATGCTGTCTCATATGCAGATAAACTTTCTTTAAATGAATCTGGTGCAATCACAATTTTCATCCTAAAGCCCCTCGTTTCTTATCAAATGTCATCAGCCAAACAACTGGAAAACGCCGAATATAATGGTCGATACAACGGTTAATGTCAAACCAATTAACGATTCAAAAGGCATGAGTTTCAACCGCTCTTTGATGTCCATTTGAACACTGCCTGCTGTGGCATGGAAAAAGCTCCCGTGCGGCATATGATCTAGCACTGTTGCCCCAGCATGAATCATGGCTGCTCCTGAAAGAGCAGATACGCCAAGGCCAATTAATGTACCGCTAAATACGCCACTCGCTACCGCCGTTCCTGCTGTTGTCGAAGCGGTGGCGGCTGACATAAATATCCCTGAAGCTGGTGCAAGTAAATACGGAGGTAATCCCGATGCATCGAGTGCTTGAATAAACACATCTTTTAAGGAAGAATTCGATACAATTCCTGCTAGTGTGCCTGTCCCTAATAACATAATCGCTACACCCGACATTTTATGAAGCCCCGACATCGCATAATCATTGAGAAACTTCCCTTTTTTCATGAAAAGAGCGCCTACAATGCCTCCGATCGGTAAGGCGATCATTGGGTCTATATTGATTTGAAAAAGCGGTCTTAAAGCCAACAATAAAATGGTGACAAGCGGACCCGCAAGTGCTTGAAAAAAAGCTGGCACTTGAACTTTGCTTTGCGCAGTTTCCTCTTCAAGAACAGGTGTCCCTTTTTTTGCAAGCTTTTTGGCTAACACATATGTAACAGCCAATCCAAACACAGCCGGGATGACACCCGCAGCCATCATTGAAGTAAGCGGTACACCAAAAGCATCAGAAGCGGCAATGGCATTCGGATTCGGTGACATGATATTCCCTGCCTTCCCGCCTCCAATCATGGCAAGTAGAATCCCCGTTTTCGACAGCTTTGCCCGTTTGGCAATGGCAAGTGCAATGGGTGCTACCGTGATAACAGCTACATCTACAAAAACGCCCACTGTTGTTAAAATCATGGTTGCCAGTGCGAGTGCTAATAACGCCCTCGCCTCTCCAAGCTTTTTCACGATAGCCTCGGCGATAGTTAAAGCTGCACCCGACTCAATCAAAACGCCAGCCAGCACACCTGCCGCCATAATTCTGAGGACAGCCGGAATCATATCCTTAGCGCCTTCCATCATGACGTTGACGGTCTGAACAATATCTACACCGCCTACCAAGCCGCCTATGAAGGCACCTGCCAGCATGCCATATGCAGGTGATACTTTTTTTAGAATAAGAACAATCGCTATCACAAGCGCCGTCACGGCTCCCAGTGTACTTACTGTCACATCTCCACTCATCCTCGATCTCCCCCAAAATGTCTTTCTCCAATTGTAAGCGTTTACTAGTGGGGATCGGGTTGTGAATCTAGATGAATTTTTTTAATTTATCCCTTCATTCCATTGTGCATATGCACAATCAAGATAGTTGACTCATCAACTGCGCCATATAAAGCTCCATCAACTGTTTCACATGACGGGGATTTTTTCCGGTCAATGCTTGAATTTTATCTAAACGATATCGCAAAGTATTCCGGTGAATAAATAAACGATCAACAATTCTTTGTAAATCACCGCCCTCTTCAATGTAAATCCTTAAAGTTTGGGCGAGCTCCGCTTCCTGTGTTAATGGCTTGTAAAAGTCAGTCCATCTAATCTCCTCTTCAACAGCTCCTGCAGTGAGGAATAGCCTTTCCAACTGATAAGATTTAAAAAAATAAATACTTTCCTCCGGATGAAGAGCCTTCCCCAACCGCAAGGAATCTCTTGCGTGCTCAAAGGACAATGGCAGTCGGCTTATGTCGTCGGCGACAGTCCCTATCCCCACCAGCACCTGACCTCCTACTGCTTTTTCCATTGTTCTTTGCAGCTGCCCTGCCACATGCTTTAAACGATGATCAGGGATTGGCTGCCTTAAAAGAACCAATTCATGACGAAAGGTCATGCCAAGCAAATCATCCGCATTCTTATCGTATTGAATCGCATGCATCATTTTATGCACAGCGTCTTCCGAGGATGGAACTGGCTGAAAAACGATGACCATTCGGCGCTTATCTAAATCCATTCCCAGCCATGCAGCTCGGTTCTTTAGCTGATGATCACCAACGTCCGAATCAGAAATTAACTGATTGACAATTTCACTCTCTATTCTTTGCCGCCACTGAATTCGTTCAAGCAGAAAAGACTGCTCTAACACAAGCTCAGCTGCCATTTTCACCAGCTCGGCATGATGCCGAATGTCCTCTGGCTCACCAGTAATTCCAATCACACCAACTACTTGTTCACGAAAGCAAATAGGCAAATTGATTCCAGGTCTCACTCCTTCTAAGCGTAAGGACGCCTCATGGTCAATTTCCATACTGTTTCCGCTTGTCAGCACAAGTCGTGCACCATCATGTTTCTGACCAATCCTGTTTCGTTCACCAGAACCAATTATGACACCATCCGCATTCATCACATTGATGTTTTTATCTAAAATACGCATCGTACGTTCAACCATTTCTTGTGCCAATTCAGTGGTTAAAAATTGCATGAGGCATCTCTCCTGAAAGTGTTTTCATTCAATGTATCATAGTGTCATTGCACAATAAATGCAATATGTTTAAAAATGAGGCATTGACAAAGGTACATTGAAAAGTGTTTAATCAAATCAAGAGACCGACCGATAGTCTAGTCAAAAGAAAGGATGGCTTTATGAGAACCGTTAAACATCCTGAAGAACGTAAAAATGACATCTTAAATGCAGCAGAAGAGCTTTTTTCTACCAAAGGCTATCAGCAAACAACGATTATCAACATTCTGAGAGCTGTTGGCATTGCAAAAGGCACTTTTTATTATTACTTTTCATCCAAAGAAGAAGTGATGGATGCCATTATTGACAGGATCATCAAAGCAGATATCATCGTGGCAAAGCGTATTGCGGCTGAGCCAGACCTTCCAGTCGTCGACAAACTATTTCGTATCATCATGGCACAATCGCCTCAGCAAGGAAGCAATAAACAGGGGATGATTGAACAATTCCATCAGCCTTCTAATGCGGAGATGCACCAAAAAAGCTTAATCAAAGCGATTAAAGAACTATCACCCGTATTGGCAGACGTCATTCAGCAAGGGGTGGAAGAAGGAACATTCAAAACAAAGTTCCCGCAAGAAACGGTTGAATTCCTTCTTGCTTCTGCACAGGTCATATTTGATGAGGGCCTTTTTCAATGGACAGCCGAAGAAAGTATACGACGCGCTTTAGCTTTTATCGATATCCTCGAATCCTCATTACATGCAGAAAAGGGAAGCTTCTGCTTTCTTCTAAAGCGATTAACTGGAGAGCTGGATGAAAAGAATCAGTGATTGGTCACTTCAATACCAATCCTGCATTCGTTATAGACTGACGGTCGGTCTAAAAGGAGAGTGATACTCATGTCTTTGTTATCCAAAAGAGGTTCATCCCACTTTATGTACCTCGTTCTCGGACAAATTATTTCCGTTTTTGGTTCTTCCTTAATTCGGTTTGTTCTATCTTTACACGTGCTGGATATGACCCAGCGTGTTGACTTATATGCCTTACTATTCGCTTTATCCAATGTCCCACTCCTTCTTTCTCCCTTAGCAGGCGCAATCGCTGACCGGTTTAACAGAAGGAACTTGATGATTTTATTTGATGTTCTCACCGGCATCATGATTCTGGCTTTTTATTTTTGGTTATTCTCAGGAAATGATTCACTCTATATGATCGGAGCAGTCATGGTGCTTCTTGGTGTGATGAGTACGTTCTATGCTCCTGCTGTGATGTCCAGCATTCCACAGTTAGTAAAACAGGAACAATTAGAACAAGCAAACGGAATCGTCAATGGCGTGCAGGCACTTTCAGGTGTTCTCGCTCCTATTATCGGCGGGGTTCTGTACGGACTGATTGGAAGTCAATCCATCATAGGTGCCAGCGCCATCGTGTTTTTTCTATCAGCATGCATGCTTTTACGGTTAAACATATCCTTCTCACCTAGCCCGCTAACGGAAACTATGGGCAAAGTGCTCGTAAAAGATATGAAACAAGGATTTTCCTATATTGGCAGTCAGCCATTTTTAAAAAGAGCCATGCTGCTTGCTGCAATGTTAAATTTCATCCTCACGCCATTTTTTATCGTGGGTGGTCCAATCATTTTAAGGGTCACAATGAAAAGCAGTGACATCATGTATGGAATAGGCATGGGCTTGATTGAGTTCGCTGTGATCGCAGGGGCTCTGCTAGTTGGACTTGTAGCAAAGCATTGGCAGATACCTATTTTATATCGCTGGCTGATCGTCATCGCGATCATCTTGCTACCTGTCGCATTCTCAACATCCAACACAGCTCTTCAATTTGGCACTTATCCAGCTTATTTTCTCTTTCTAGCAGGATGTCTTCCAATTGCTATGCTGCTTACAATGATCTCAATCGTTGTGATTTCACATGTTCAAAAGAAAACGCCAAATAGTCAATTAGGAAAAGTGATGGCAAACCTGACAATGGTTTCTCAATGTGCTGCCCCGCTTGGTCAAATGATGTATGGATTCTTGTTCAATACGTTTTCAGCCAACATGTATGTGACGGTGCTAATAGTCAGCACTTTCATGTTTGCCCTTGCCTACTTAACAAAAAATATGCTTCAACATGAAGGAGAATCAGCCTCATGAGACTGACGTTTATAAAGAAAGACTTAACCCGCCACCGTCTCATTTCCATCGGTTTAACCATTTGTATTATGTTGACATCATTTCTCGCAACAAACGCCGCTCAAATGACAGTACAGCTGAATGGTTCCATTTCTAATCTGCTCCATTCAGCCAAGGCACCAGATTTTGTCCAAATGCATGACGGCAGCCTAAATGAAAAAGACATTGAAGCATTTTCAAACAAGCAGTCCATGGTAAAAGCACATCAAATCGTCCCAATGATTCCAATTGAACATGCAAACATCAAGTTCGGACATGAACCCGCCAAAGCAGGTGTGATGGATCATTTATTTGTGAAACAAAATCGTCATTTTGATTTTCTTTTAAATGAACAAAATGAAAAGCTCACTGTCAATAAAGGTGAAGTGGCTGTCCCTATCTATTTTCAACAAAAGTATCATCTCAAGATAGGAGAAACGTTACTGATTGGGAAAGGGTCTAATCAATTCTCTTTCCGCATCAAAGCGTTCTTGCGAGATGCACAAATGAACCCCAGTCTTGTTAGTTCGAAAAGATTCCTTCTTCATCACAAGGATTGGGACGCAATGAATCAAGTGTTTCATAAAAAGGAATATTTAATTGAATTTTTACTGCATGATGCCGCTCAGGCAGATGCCTTTCAAGCAATCTACCAGTCATCACAGCTTCCACAGCAAGGTCCAGCTGTCACATTACCTTTGCTCCGTATGCTGAATGCATTGACAGATGGAATGGTGATTGCCATTCTCCTGCTTATTTGCATGCTGCTCATTGGTATAGCCCTTCTCTCTCTCCATCTTGCTATGACAGCTTCTATAGAAGAGGATGAACGTGAAATTGGAATACTGAAGGTGCTTGGGATTCCTTTAACAAGAATCAAGCAATTATACGTTGGAAAGTATGCCGTGCTTGCTTGTGTAGGGTGTATAGCAGGTTATGGGTTAACGCTTTTATTTGGTGATTTGTTTACGACCAATATTCAGCGCTACATGGGGAATCAGCCTTCTTTTACTTCTTGGTTCATCCCGCTTTGTGTTTCTATAGTGATAGCAATGATCGTCATTTCTTGCAGCTATGCTGTCCTAAGAAAGTTTGGTCGAGTATCAGCTGCTCAAGCACTTCAAGGCAGCGTCATTTCAACGAATGATAAAAAACAAATACCCTTGCATCTCAAGAAAAACAGGTTCATATCAGTCAATATTTGGCTTGGTTTAAAAGATCTGTTATCACGAAAGAAGTTGTACACAACGATTACTTGTATTATGGCCCTTTGTACATTTTTGATGCTGCTGCCTATTCAGCTATGGTACACCTTACAATCGCCGGATTTCATCACATATCTTGGCTCTGGTCAAAGTGACCTTCGAATTGATATACGACAAGGAAATCATCTAAAGGAAAATACTAATAAAATAGAATCAATGATTCGTGATGATCGAGACATTCAAGCATCAGCCATATATGAAACAACTTCTCTTCAGGCAAAATCAAAGGAGAATTCATTAGAAACACTCTATTTAGAAGCAGGTAATCTCTCAGCATTTCCTCTCACCTATTTACAAGGGAGACAGCCTTTAAAGAAGAAAGAAATTGCCTTATCAGTGCTCAGCTCAGATTCACTCCAAAAAAAGGTTGGAGAAAAAATTACTCTCGTAACAAACGGGCAGGAAATTCAAAAAACTGTGACTGGCATTTATCAGGATGTCACTAACGGCGGGAAAACAGCAAAAGCAATATCACAGCCATTTCCTCAAACAGCTCTTTGGAAAACCATTCAAATCCAACTAAACCAAGGAGTAGAAATTGCGGAGAAAAAGACAGTATTTGAAAAAGAGATATCTCCTGCAAAAGTAACAGATATGAAAGAATACGTTCATCAAACAATCGGCAGCACAGCATCTTTAGTAAAAGTCGTTGCATTTTTGTCTACATTAGCTGCTTTTGGAACCGCCAGTTTGATGTTATTCATGTTTCTGCACATGTTAAAAGCAAAAGATTCAAGCCGAAACCATTTATTACGAACGATTGGATTTTCTAAAAAAGATGTAACAGTACAATATATCACAAGTTTTATCGTCGTTATCTCTTTGGGCACCTTTATTGGTACGATCGCTGCCCATACGATTGGACCAGCTTTGATGAGTGTAGGTGGAGCATCCTTAGGGGCATCAAGCCTGCAGTGGCTGGCACCACAATGGGTGTCAGTTGTGTACCCAATCACACTATTGATTGTCAGCTTAGCTTTAACTGCTTCGTTATTGAAGTCGTTATTTACTAGTCAAACTACACGTCATACACTTTCATAAGGAGATGTTTCACATGGAACACTTGATTGAAACAAAGCGATTGTCTTTGCAAATTGATTCTTTAAAAGGACAGAAACAAATCATTCTTAAAGATATTCATTTATCGATAAATCCTGGGGAATTTGTGACCATTATGGGACCTTCCGGATGCGGGAAAACCTCCTTGCTTTATCAGCTTAGCGGGATAGAATCAGCCTCAACAGGAGAGATCAAATATAAAGGCAGTTTATTATCAGAAATGACAGATAAACAGTTAACTGCTCTGCGTTTAACAGATATGGGATTTGTCTTTCAACACAGCCACTTACTAAAAAATCTTAATCTATTTGATAACATCATTGTTGCAGCTTACTTAACAAAGAAAAAGCCAAGAAAAGAAGTGAATGAGCGAGCTAGATATTTAATGGCGAAACTTGATATTGATCATTTAGCAGATAGATATTTGTCAGAAGTATCAGGAGGTCAGCTTCAAAGAGTCTCTATCTGTCGAGCGCTTATGAATGAACCAGACATTCTTTTTGCTGATGAACCAACAGGTGCTCTTAACTCCAATGCAACGAAGGAAGTGATGAATATATTTTCGAAAATCCATTCTGAAGGAGCGACACTACTGCTCGTCACACATGACCCAAAGGTTGCTCTTCGTTCTGAAAGAATCATGTTTATGAATGACGGAGAAATAACAGCCAGCTTACATTTAGGGAGATATGATGGCTCAACTGCCGAGAATCGAGAATTTAGATTAAATCAATGGCTGCAAAATTTAGGTTTTTAATTGGAGTAAAAACAGGCAGAAAGCTGCCTGTTCTATTTTTTCTGGCACTCAAACGAATAATCCATCGAAAAACGAGTTGTTTCTAATATGATTTTGCCGCCTACTTGTTGACAAGATTCTGTCAGCAACTCTATTTCTTTGCTATAAAAGTATCTCTTTGACATATACAGAGTCACTAAAACGAGTAACAGCGTCGTCATGATCACTGTGATTTGCCAGTTTAAGATTTGAAATCTTTTTTTCATATCAACGTCCTTTCTAATAGACTAGTGTTTGTGATTGGCATTTATTTTTGTCTGCTTCTATCAGTTTCTATTCCAAATTTGATCTAGCATCATCATAACTGATTTTCTTTAATAGATCGACCTTCCAACCGACCCGTCGTTTACCTAAAATCACTTTATTTGTAATATACCAGTGATATTTTCGAACATAATCATAAAACCCAATGTATATATCCCTTTTTTAGACGACTAAAAAAAGATTTTAATCATTTGTAAAAACATTCAATCACCATTACAATTTCGTACATCACATGACCTTAGGTCCTTTTTATTACCTCTTGGCAATCACCTCGCAGAAATGATTATATTCTTCCAAAAATTGTGATATCGTTTTTTAGTGAAACAGGTGAAAGGATCTTAAAGAGGTGAAATTTCATGGCTATCATTTCTGCTGAACAGGTGGGGAACCGTTTAAATGATTGGCGAATTGCGATTCGCAAGCATGATGTACACAGTGCTAACGCAATGTACACAGAATTAAAGCAATTACTTCAAGAAATGGAAGAGAATCAGGAGGTCTTGACTTATTATTCATTGCTAGAAGGCAAGTATAAACTCATGTTATATGAACGGAGAGGTAAAAAACTGAATGAACAGACAGAGCTAGATTGCCCCTCTAAAACAAACGATTTAATTGAATACTATTTTTACCTATACAAAGCCCTTTACGCTTCATATAACAGGGACTATGCATCAGCCATTGGACTGTTTAAAATTGCCGAGAAAAAACTGCAAAACATTCCGGATGAAATAGAAGTAGCAGAATTTCATACGAAAATCGCAAACTTATATATGCTACTTCGTCAAAGCCTAATTTCTCTTCACTATATTCAGAATGCTATAGATATTTTCAAAAGTCATGAAGGATATGAAAGAAGACTAGCGACAGCCTTTGTCATCGCCGCTGCTAATTATATGGACATTGGCGACTTCATAAGAGCAGAAAACTACTACAAAAAAGCAATACACATCGCTGACAGTCTAAATGATCATTTTCTAACTTCACAGCTTTTTCATAATATCAGTATTCTGTATGCCGAAGCTGGAGAATCGAAAAAATGTATCGATGCCCTAGAAAAGGCTCTAAGTGATGAAAACTACCTCTCATCGTGCTATTTCCATCACTCCATGTTTATGTTAATCAAAGAGCTGCTCTCTATTGATGAAAGAACACAAGCTCTCTATTACTTCGAATTGGTCAACCAAAAACATGAATCAGAGAAATGCCCCATCTATACAGCAAAAATGAATTTGCTTTACCATCTATATTTTACTGAAGATATGGCTCAAAAAGCTCAAGCCTGTTTCGATGAAATCAGCATTCTAAAAGAATTAAAGGATGCTGAAGGTGCCTGTGAATTAAGTGCTCTAGCTGCAAAACACTTTGAGGAATTGGGTGACATTCATCAAGCCTATCTCTTTTTAAAGGAAGCCTATCACGGGAACCATCCTATACTTGACTGGAGGAATTCTAATGAAAAAAATGAGTTTATTGATCATCGCTTTAACCATCGTTGTTTTCGGACAAACAGCGTCTTTCAATTCGTTAAATGAGACGAATGCTGGTACAACAGAACGACCTATCGGAACTTAATATAAAAATTAGTCATAGCAAAGAACCACTTGCCTGATCACAAGGCAAGTGGTCCCACCATTATTTTAATTGCTGATAAGATATGAGGCGGTGTATATGTACCGCAAGATAAGTAAGCTCATCATTAGGAATGACGATACTATGCACCTGTTTAATATAATCTTTGATTTTAAAAGCAACATCCATCGCTTGAGGATACAAGTGTGCAATTTGTTCAAACAACTCATTTTCTTGATCTGAGAGTAATTTATTTGCATAAAATCTTTCTACAAAGAACTTCACATGTGTAATGAACCGACTGTAATGAATATTCTCTTGGTCCATCTTCATATTCAATGTATAGCGCACAAGATTGACAATACTCCCGATCATTTTGGCATATTTCATGCCATCTTTCGAATCAGATTCTTCACCTAATGCATTAATTAAGTGAAAGGCGATATTGGCGGCTTCTTCTTTTGGTAATTGTATGCCCAATGTATCATTGACTAACTCAAGTGCGTACTTCCCTACTTCAAATTCTTCAGTATAGTAATTTTTGATTTCCCAGTACACGCGATTCGTAATATTAATATTCTTTTTATGTCGTTCGACAGCAAAATTCAAATGATCCATTAAGGTAAAATAAACACCTGAATTTAGATTTGAATTTAACCGTTTTTCTGCATATTGGACGATGTGCTGAGTTAAATCGATAAACTCTTGAGGCATTGAATCTAACAGTTGAAGAAATTCTTTTGCTCTCATGTTATCGACTGACATAAAGACTTGGTCCGCTTTTTTCTCTTCTATCATTTGACCCGGTTTCTGTCCATAGCCAATCCCTCGGCCAAACAAAACCATCTCCTGTTGGTTCTGATCTTCAGCCAGGACCACACTCGAGTTTAAAACTTTTTTGATTTTAAACATCGTCATCACCTGTTTTCATGATTGTGGTGTTCAATCAAGCGATTCACCATTTGTCTCAATGACTTTTTGGTACCAATAAAATGAGTCTTTTCGAGATCGTTTTAAGGTTCCGTTGCCATCATCATCTTGATCTACGTGAATGAAGCCATAGCGTTTTGACATTTGTGATGTACCTGCACTAATAATATCAATTGAGCCCCAGCTCGTATATCCAAAGAGATCGACGCCTTCTTCAATCGCTTCTCTCATCTGACGGAAATGCTCTTTAAAATAGTTAATACGATAGTCGTCATGGATAGAGCCATCACTTTCAACTACATCCTTTGCACCCATTCCGTTCTCGACAATGATAAGAGGTTTTTGATAGCGATCATACAATTCGATTAAAGAAATTTTCAGACCAACCGGATCAATTTGCCAGCCCCAGTCAGTTGAAGGAAGATAAGGGTTTTTGACTCCACGAATCGTATTCCCTTCTGTCTGTTCTAATCCTTCTTGGGCTGATTCAGTTAAAGACATATAGTAGCTAAATGAGATAAAATCTACTGTGTTTTCTTTTAGAATGGTTAGATCATCTGCTTCCATATGAATATGAATATTTTTTCTCTCAAGCATACGTGTAATCAGTGGCGGATATTCGCCAAACACCTGAACATCTGCATAGAAGTAGTTTTCTAAGTTTTGTTTCAAGGCTTGTTCCACATCATTCGGATGACATGTATGCGGATACGTTGTCAATTTTGTCAGCATACACCCAACCTCGCTGCCTGGGATAATACGATGGCAATCTGCTGTTACAAGAGCAGATGCGACAAATTGATGATGAAGCGCTTGATACACCGTCTCTTCTACTTTTCCTTCTGGGCAACGATCAGGAATAATTCCTGCAGTAATGAATGAGTGGCGGTGTATACTATCAATTTCATTAAAAGTGAGCCAATATTTCACATCATGTTGATAACGTTCGAAACAAACATTGGCGAACTTCACAAAGAGATCGACCACTTTTCTTTCAACCCAGCCGTTATATTTCACACTAAGGGCTAAAGGCATTTCATAATGAGAGAGTGTCACAATCGGTTCTATGTTGAGTTTTTTCATTTCGGCAAATACACGATCATAAAATTGCAGCCCTTTTTCATTCGGTTCAGCTTCTTCTCCAGTAGGAAAGATCCGGCTCCATGCAATAGAAATGCGAAGTGTTTTAAAGCCCATTTCAGCAAATAGAGCCAAATCCTCTTTATAGTGATGATAGAAATCAACACCTCTGCGTTTTGGGTACTTTTTATCGTCTGGATCCTTTATTGCACGATCTATATTTTCAGAAGTAACAGCAAGATGTCCTTCATAATCTTCTACACTTAAATTGGAACGATACATTGCAATATCTGCAACTGATGGTCCCTTTCCATCTATATTCCAGGCGCCTTCTGCCTGGTTGGCGGCAATGGCGCCGCCCCATAAAAATCCTTTTGGAAAACCTTTAATTGTTGTCATATGATTAGCCTCCTAATTGTGTGACAACCATCAATGTATCTTGACGATTGACCTCTTGTAATGGCTGTACCTTTATATCATATTGATCTGTATTTGTGATTACAGCAAGTGTAACTGGATCATATCCTGCTGCTATGATTTTTTCTACATCAAATTCAATCAGTAAATCTCCTGCTTGAACACGTTCTCCTGCCTGCACTTTTGGATGAAAATACTGTCCTTCCAGCTGAACGGTATCGATGCCAATGTGGAATAATACTTCAACCCCTTGGTCCGTTTTCATACCAAGTGCGTGATTTGTTTCGAACAGCAAGGTCACCTCGCCATCTACTGGTGCATAAAGCGCTCCTTTTGAAGGTACTATGGCAATTCCTTCACCCATGACCTTTGAAGAGAAAATATCATCTTTTACTTCAGATAGAGAGATCATTTGACCAATCACAGGGCTTTTGAATGTTTCACCTGCTCCAATTTGTTCAGCAAATGCAGCTTGATCATTTGTCTTTTCTTCTACTGTTTTATCCTTACCTAATACAAAAGCAGCGATAAAGGCGACAATAAACGAAATGACTGCTCCAATGACAGCAAACATCAGATTTCGCGGGAGCTCATCTGAGATAAACATCGACATACTTGCTAATCCAGGGCCAACAAGTACAAAGGCTTGTATACCAACTAATCCAATGAAGATTCCGCCAACAAACGAACCAATCATGACACTTCCAAGGACCCGCTTATTTTGAAGTGTCACACCATACAAAGCAGGCTCTGTGATGCCAAAAAATGCTGAAATCCCTGCCGAAATGGCTGTTGATCTGAGTACCTTGTCTTTTGTGCGTAGTGCCACAGCGAAACACGCTCCACTTTCAGCAATATTATGTGCAAGTGATGCAGGTAAATAAAGCGCTTCTTTCCCAAGGGTCCCCATTGTTGTGACTGCATAAGGGACCATTGCTTTGTGCATACCTGATGCGACCATGAATGGGAGGACTGCTGCTAAAATTGCGACAGCTACCCAGCCTACTGTATTAAACATTGCAAGAATGATGGATGAAAAACCTTGTCCTGCTGTAAAACCAATCGGTCCTAATAGAAGTAACGTAACTGGTACAGTAATGACCAATGACATCATTGGGACAAAGAAAATCCGAATTGGTTTTGGTGAAAATCGTGTAAAGAATTTTTCCATTTGAGCGTAAAGCAATACAGAAAGGATTGCTGGGAACACTTGATACGCATAAGCTATATTTTTTACGTCGAATGTCATCAATTGCGCACCTTCAGTAAGCATAGCCGTCATGTTCGGAAGAAGGAGCGCACCGACTGCTGATAATGCGACCAGTGGGTTTACTTTTAGTTTATTGGCAGTCGTTACAGCGACTAGTAAAGGGAGGAAGTAAAGAGGTGCGTCCCCTACCATGTTCAATATTTGATAGGTTTGGCCCTTTGCATCCATCCAGCCTAATAAAGAGAAAAGGAGAAGAAATGATTTTAAAATCCCTCCGCCTGCGATAGCTGGAACAAGCGGCTGGAAGACACCTACAATGAAATCTAACAGAACTGTGCCTGCTTTTCTTTTTTCTTTTGGCTGATTGGAAGGCGCGTCTTTCCCTGATGAGCTGCTACCTATTAAACTTGTTAACTTTTGATACACTTCGATGACGTCATTCCCAATGACCACTTGGCATTGACCTGACATTCTGACAGCTATGACACCTGGCGTTTTTTCTAGAGCCGGTACATCTGCCTTCTTCTGATCAATCAGTGTGAAGCGAAGTCTTGTTGAACAGTGCTCAAGGTGCGCAATGTTTTCTTTGCCACCTACATGCTGTAAAACGTCTTTGGCAACCTGTGTGTAATCCATTTTTTCTCCCCCTTTTCTCATACATGAGACCTATATTTCGGCAATAAAAAAAGGACCTAAAACGACAAATTAAAGAAATTCATCGTTTTTAGATCCTGCCTGCATGACCAGTCACATGTCTAATTTATCAATATTGGATTTGATTTTAGTATATATTGAGTTAATGTAAGCGTCAACATATATTTTTGAATTTAAAAAATATTTTTTTACAAGTCTAATGTCATCAAAACGACCTCATTTTACTTTAGAGGAAATTTAAATCGAAAAAGTCAGATAGTCTCAAATGTCCTATCTGACTTAATTATTATCATTATTTTTTCTTTGCTTTTTTCTTTGCGGCATTTTTAAATGCTTCTTCTTGCTTTTGATATTGTTTCTTATTCACAGCTTTCAGTTTCATTTTTTCATTCTTTTTCCAAATCGGTAACTCAATATAGGAAGCCTCTACATCAGATGACCCTATCATCTTAGACAAGCCACACTTTATTTTTGGTGTGGGATATACCCAAAAGTTTTTAAAACCTGTGGTTCCAACTGCTTGATATTTTTCTTTTTTCAATGGCTTACTTTTCTTCCCTGTGGCTTTGGAGATTGTAATAGCTCCTGAAAAATCCCCTTCAAAAACGGCTTCTTCGATATCAAGGAAAATTTGATATGAATTGTTTTTTGCTGTATACAGATAGCCGTAGGCTTTATTTAAATTATCTGTGTATTTCCCTATGATCTCATAGTAACGGTCTTCTGCTGTATCGACGTACTCATCATAGCGCTTATCTATGGCTTTTTTGTATTCTTTTAATTTCTTCTCATCAACAGCTTGATAGCGTTTACTTTTCTTTGCTCCTTGCTTTTTGACCATGAGATCTTTTCCAGAAAAATAGATGTCATATACGATTGTTTTCTTCTTTTGTTGGACTTTAAGTTTGTATCCTTTTTTGGTGGTTTTCCCGGTTAGTTTGTATTTTGTTTTCACCATAAAAGGTTCAATTGGATCAATCTTAACACCCTTACCGTTTAGGTAACCCGTGACCTTGCCTTTCTTTTCAGTCACCTTCAGCCAACTGACATTGTCCTTTGTTTTATAAGCATATGCATAAGATTGATTCAGTGATTCTTTTTTAGCAGATGCTTTGTTTCCTCCAAAACTTCCAACACCAATCAATAGTGCAACAATCATGAACAATATTCCTATGTTCCTCAACTTCATTTGTACACCCTCCATTCTTTTATGAATAGATGCGCAAGCACTTTACACATCAAGTATATATTACCATATTTATGATTTATCTCCTGTATTTCAAAAATATAAATCTATCAATTATTATTTTCTTGCTTTTTATTCATTTCAAATTTATTATATATCTAATTGATATATCTTTTAGATAGGTGTGCTGATATGAAAAAATACAATGATACGACGTATGCAATTTTAGGTATTTTAACGACAGATTGTAAGTCAGGGTACGAAGTGAAGCAATTAATTGATAAGAGCTTGCATCATTTTTGGAAAATTAGTTATGGACAAATTTATCCAGCTTTAAAGTTTATAGTCGAGGAAGGTCTTGCTAAGGTTTCACCCGCTTCTACGTCTGGCCGCTCAGACAAGCGGGAATATCATTTGACTGAAAAAGGGCTGAAGACGTTAAGGCAGTGGTTAGCGCAGCCGCTCGATCAGTTACCAACAGAACGAAATGAAGTGTTATTAAAGTTATTCTTCGGTCAATATCTTTCGTTTGAGAAAAAGCTGGTGCTTCTACAGGATTATGAAAGGCAGCTTCGTATCCGTTATGAGACCTATGTTTCGATTGAAAAAAACATTCAAGAGCTTTATCCAGATGAAGCGGATGCGAAGTATTGGCTGTTTACTTTAGATTACGGAAAAAGAGTGGCTCAAGCGGGAATTGATTGGTGCGTGGAAACATCCCATTTGATGAAGAAGGAAGGGTAAATGAATGAAAAAAGACATACGTGCTGGCAGGTTTACAACAGAGAATTCTGACTCGATTGTTGTGTTCATTATCGGCATGCGGATCAACAAACGCTGGGCAGTTCATCAATGGCTGCCTGTGTTCATGGCGATGCCTGGCATGATCAAAGAGCTGTATACCCATCAAGATGAGCTTGGTTTCCTCGGGACAGAGAATTACTTTGGCTTACGCACGACAGCGATGATCCAATATTGGAAATCAACAGATGACCTCCTTGCCTATGCGAAGATGGAAAAACATTTGGCGGCTTGGAAGAACTTCCATCAGAAGGCTCAGAACAATGACGCAGTGGGCATTTATCATGAAACCTATCAAATTCAAGCCGGCTCGTATGAATCCGTCTATATGAACATGCCTTCCTACGGACTGAGCCAAGCGAGAGCTCCTATTCCAATTGGTAAAGGAAAACAAACAGCGAAAGAACGGCTGAAAACAACAAATTCCTAGAGAGCGAATCTCTAGGAATTTCTTTTTGCAACGGTCACAAAATGCTTTAATATGCGGGCTGTTAATCCCCAAATGGTGTAGTTTTCATAATCATAAAACCATTCCTCTATCGATCGGCTCCCCCAGCGGTACTTCTCACCATTCATGATTTTTTCATAAGGGAAATCCTCACCTGGTGTTGGCTGAACGGATACATGATGTAAGTACGGCTCATATTGGCTGAGCCATGATAGAGGCACGGTAAAGGTCTCTTCTACTTCTTCTTGATTGAAGGAGTGTTTCACTTTTTGTTCATCAATGATCCCGACATATGGGTAGACCACGAAGGATGGAGAAGCAATGTAAGGACTGAGCTGTCCAAGAATCTCCACCGATTCTGGCGGAATGCCCAGCTCCTCATATGTTTCCCGCAATGCAGCTTCCTGTGCTGTTTCGCTGCCGTCGAGTTTGCCACCAGGGAAGCTAATATCACCCGGCTGTTTTCTCATGGTCAGCGATCGCACCTCAAATAATATATGCCATTCCCCGTTTACTTGCACCAAAGGGACAAGGACCGCAGCTTTGAACGCTGTCTCTTCTCCAATAAATAACGGTTGTGATTGATGTAAGTCATTTTTTAATTGGTCAATGAACACGGACATCACCTGTTTTCTGTTCCTCTTTCCTTTAGCGTATCATGGTTCACCTTTTGATTAAAGATGATCTTTCTGACAATTATTTTTATCAATTTGACAACTATACTTGTCAAATTGAATACAATACTTTACAATCAAAGAAAGATTTCGATCAAAGTTGAGGTGACAGAATGAAAAATCGGCTAAAAGAGCTTCGTGCGCGTGATGGGTTGAACCAAACTGAGCTTGCAAAGCGTGCAAAGGTTTCTCGTCAGACCATCAGCTTGATGGAACGAGATGAATTAATGCCGTCTCTCTTGCTCGCTGTTAAGCTTTCACGAATTTTTCAGGAACCCATTGAACGTATTTTTCTATTCGAGGAGGATGAACTCACATGAAAACTGTATACAAAATGCTCTTAGGTGCTCTCCTTGGCTTTCTCGGCGCTTACTGTCTGCTGGCAGCCGAATTTGAGATGACACTTCTTGATGTTGCATTCGAAGCGACTCTTGTCATCAGCGGATTGACGATTCTATTGATTATTTATTGTTTTTCAGGGATTTCACGTATGAAAAAAAGAGTATCACTTTCGGTATCTGGTGATGAGGAGGATGAACTGGAAGCAAAACAGTATCGAACCTTTACTGATTTGACGTTAGCCAATACGGTGAGTACCATTTTGTCCATTATTGCCATCGGTATGGCCATCGTAACCGAGCAGCCTATTTGGCTGATTCTGGTCAATGTTACTTTATTTATCGTCACCATTATCGGTTCTTATGTAGCGATATCCGTTCTAAAGCTTGTCTACCCTAATCGCAACCTACCAAGCCCATCTGACAAAGATTATAGTAAAAAGCTGCTCGCTATTTCTGACGAAGGTGAAAAGCATGTGATGCTTGGCGGACTGTTTCACACATATCAATTGATGAATATCCTGTTGATCGGTGCCATGTTTATTTTGATTGTGTATTCCCTTGGGGCCAATCACTCTCAGCTCTTCTCAATCATGGTGATTGGACTTGTTTTAATCATTTTGAATGCAAATTATATGTTCAGGATTAGAAATCGTTAAATGAACAAAAGCACAGCCTAATGCAAAGGCTGTGCTTTTTTCCGTCCATTATGACGCACGGCGTTTCTTTCGTGCATAAATCAATAATAAGAAACCAAACCAAACCGGTGTTAATAAGAGCGCCGGACGTGTTGCATCCGCAAACAGCATGATTACAAGAATGGCAGCAAAGAGCACAAGAACACAAATGTTCACAAAAGGTGTGAACGGTGCTTTAAAAGTAGATGCCGCATGCAGTTCAGGCCGTGTTTTTTTATATTTCAAATGGCAAATTAAAATAATACTCCATACCCAAATGAAACAAATGGCGCTGATGGTTGTGACAATACCAAAGGCTTGTTCGGGAATCAGCTTGCTTAAAAGAGCACCGACCGATACCACAATCGTTGAAACGAATAGTGCATTACTTGGAACAGCGTGCTTGTTCAGACGTCCAAAGGAAGCCGGGCCCTGTTTTTGATGACTGAGATTATACAAAATTCGGCTTGTTGAGAACATACCGCTATTACAAGCTGAAGCCGCAGACGTCAAGACAACAAAATTAATAAGTCCCGCTGCTACTGGTATCCCAATCAGCCCAAAAGTTTTCACAAAAGGACTTTCTGATGCACTGAGCTCAGTCCATGGGTTGATACATAGTAAAACAAAGATGGCACCCACATAGAAAAATAGAATTCTTAAAGGAATTTTATTAATCGCAGACGGGATGTTTTTTTGCGGATTGGCTGTTTCTGCTGCGGACACACCGACTAGTTCCACTCCCACATACGCAAAGATTACCATCTGGAATGACAGTAAGAAGCCTGTGACACCATGCGGGAATAATCCGCCGTGTGACCAAAGATTCGTCACCGTCACCGGACCTGCATCTGTTTGAAAACCCATGATTAAAAGGACAATTCCAACGCCGATCAGTAATAGAATCGTAATGACCTTAATCAACGCAAACCAAAATTCCATTTCTCCGAAAAGCTTCACCGTTAATAAATTAAACCCTAGTAAAATCAACAAACAAATGATGGCAGGAATCCATTGCGGGATGTCAAACCAGTACTGCACATACACTCCGACAGCAATGACATCCGCCATCGCTGTCATAATCCAGCAAAACCAATACGTCCACCCTGTCACAAAGGAAGCCCAAGGACCGAGATAGTCCTCTGCAATATCGGTTAATGACTGATAGCCCGCCTTCGATAAGAGTAATTCACCAAGTGCCCTCATGACAAAAAAGATCGCCATTCCGACAATTAAATAAGCAAAAATGATCGATGGACCTGCCAATTGAATGGCCTTTCCAGAGCCTAAAAACAGCCCAGTTCCAATGGTTCCGCCAATTGCAATCAACTGAACATGGCGGTTTGATAAATCTCGTTTTAATTCTTGTTGTTCCAATGCTAACGCCCTCCTACGACACGATCTTATACTGAAATAATGAACCCTCAAAAAGTCCATAAAAAAAGAGATTGGATGCGCTCCAATCTCACGGTCATAAAAGAATAGCAAAATAGAGAAAAGCAATACACGGCGTCATCCATGCATTACAAATACAATATTTCGTACTCTTCTGTCCTTTTGCCTGAGATTGTGAACCCTTCGGCGCCGCACATACATGCGGTCTCTCCAGAAGCTGCTCCTGCCATAGTGTGACCCACAGCAATCATAGCCTTCGTTATTTACTTAAAATGTTGCTATTTCTGAATAATTTCATATTTTACGCCTCTAGAAGAAAGCTGTCAATGGAAATCTTTTATGATTTCTGTCACTCTACCTGACATCACTTCATCAACACCCCTCATTAAGGTATAATAAATCAAAAGATGTTCGGCTCGTTTGATGGAGAAATCCATCCTGACCATGAACCAAGTTAGGCAATCCATTGAAGTTGGTGAAGATAAATGAAAAAAATGAACAAACAGCGTGTCACATTACAGGAAGTCGCCCGTCATGCCGGTGTATCGACTTCAACGGCCTCACTCGTTGTTCGAAACAACCCAAGAATCTCTGAAGCCACTCGAAAAAAGGTCCTGCAATCTATGGAGGAATTAGGATACGTGTATGACCGCGTCGCTGCTAACATGCGGTCAAAAAGTTCAAATATTGTAGGTGTGATTGTCACGGATATTTCAAACACGTTTATTTCTGAGTTTTTAATCGGCGTGCAAACCACACTTGAATCACTGGGCTATACCGTTTTACTTGGGACAACCTTTGACAGTGTCGATAAGCAGGAACGGCTCATTTCCACCATGGTAGAGCACCGAGTTGGCGGGATCATTTTAAACCCAGCTTCGAAAAGCTCTGCTCGGACGGTCAAACAATTAAATCAAATTCGCACCCCAAAAGTACTGGCAAATCGTGAATTAGCAGATGTGCATTGTGACTATGTCGGTGCTGATTATGAACAAGGCGCTTGGATGGCGGTCCATCATCTTCTTCAAAAGGGACATCGGCGCATTGCCTTTTTAGGCGGCATCAAGTCCTCCTCGACTTGGATTGACCGAATGAAAGGGTTCAAAAGAGCCCACGACGAGGCAAACCTAACAATTGATGAATCTCTTATTATTGATATGGAACCGACTCGTGAAGGCGGGAAAGAAGCACTCGCCCAAGTCATCGATCAGCCCGATCCTCCTACCGCTATTTTTTGTTTTAGTGACTTAGTTGCGTTTGGGGTCATTCAAGGACTGACATCACGTGACATCAAGCCTGGTGAAGATATCGATGTAGTTGGATTCGATAACATCCCTGAAGCGGAAATGTATCACCCGCCGCTCACCACTGTCTCTTCATTCCCACGGTCCATCGGGGTAAAAGCAGCGAACCTTTTATATCATAAAATGAACGAGCAGGATGAAGAGCTGCAGCGATTGATCTTAAAGCCTCAACTTCATATCAGAGAAAGCTCTACCTCATCGTGAAAAGGAGAATTGTGTATAGCAATTCTCTTTTTTTATTGAGCAAGTCAATCATTTCTTTGTTTCATTTTTCTTTTTTTAAATCACAAAGTCATAAACTTGACACATTTTAAACACAGGAGTATATTTATCTCGTTGCTTCTTTTAGTATATCGTTATACCTATTTCTGTGTATCGTTGTTTTTATCAACATCAGTTAAAAGTGGACTTTTCTGATTCTGATCAAATTATGAAGATTCACTTTCTAATCAAGGCTGTTTTTATTTTTTTATTTTAGTAGAACGATATACTTAATTGAAGAACAGATGAATATTCATTATTTTTTCATCAATCACATAAGGGGTGTTGTGATGGGCTTTATGTACATTCATAAAAAGAACAACCGACATAAAAAGATTTAACCCTAAAAGGGTTGCAAATATAGGAGTGGGAACATGAAAAATCCTTATATTAAATCGTCACTCGGCATGTATTTAAATTACTTCATGCTCGGCATGATCAATATCATTGTAGCGTCCAATATGGATAGCTTATCTGAACGCTACCATGTAGATATTACGAAAATCAGCTTGCTTGTATCGGCGATCGGAATTGGTAAACTGATTGCTCTCTTTTTCTCTGGCCGGTTAGCAGACCGCTGGGGACGTAAGCCTGTCATTATTACAGGGAACTTTCTTTACTTATTATTCTTAATCGGTATTCCAACGACAACGAATTATACATTGGCATTTATCTTTGCGATTTCAGCCGGGATTGCAAACTCATTACTTGATTCGGGAACATATCCTGCTTTGACAGAATCGTTTCCTAAAAAGGCAAGTTCAGCTTCTGTTTTAGTGAAGGCGTCCGTTTCAATTGGAGCGACTGTTCTTCCATTTATCTTGGCGTTCCTTATTGCACATGACATCTTCTGGGGCTGGGCGTTCTTTGGGCTAGGACTTCTTTATTTACTTGTAGGGATTTACTTGATCTTTATGCCGTTCCCGAACCATAAGCAAGTCTCTACACAAGATGACCTTCCAGTGCAGGAACAAATGAAGGAAGAACCTAAAATGTTGGGTGAAGGCTTAGCCGTCGTGCTCATGGGATTCACGTCTACTGCATTGTTTGTCGTATGGCAAACGTGGCTTCCACAGCTCGGATTGAAATTGATTGGGCTTGGCGCAGGACAAGCGACACAGCTTCTTTCTTATTTTAGTATTGGTGCCCTTGTGTCAGTTCTACTGCTCTCAATTGTATTAGATAAATTCATTTCGCCGATTATGGTCGCAATCATTTATCCAGTTGGAGCATTTCTTGCCATGCTTTCACTATTTCAAATTGAAACGTATAGCATTGTCATTGTCAGCACCTTTTTCTTAGGATTATTTACAGCAGGGATCTTCCAGCTGGCGATGAGTATTATGATGAAATTATTCCCTACAAACAAAGCAACGGCTTCATCATACGTCAACATTGCGGCAAGCTCAGCGTTTATTCTTGTGCCGCTCATTACAAGCGGTTTGGTCAGCACGTACGATATTAAAATGACGTTATTTTTCGATATGATCATTGCGGTTATTAGCGTATTGTTAGCGGTCTTTGTTCTTGGACGCATGAAAAAATTGTTTAGATAATTAAAGGAGATGTCAATCATGACAAACATACATGAACGTAATATTGATGGAAAAACAAAATTAGTAGGCCTTCTTGCTACACCAATCGGACACAGCCTGTCACCACGTATGCATAACCTTGGCTATACACTAACAGGAATCAACTACGCTTACCTCGCATTTGAAGTAGGGAATGAGGAACTAGAAGCAGCTGTCAACGGTATGAAAGCAATGGGTGCAGCTGGGTTTAACGTTTCTATGCCGAACAAAATGAAAGTGCTAGACTACTTAGATGAACTAGATGATTCTGCAAAATACACACGTGCAAGTAACACCGTCGTAAACAAAGATGGCAAACTGATTGGCTACAACACAGATGGTCTTGGTTACGTGAGAAACTTGATTGAACATGGCGTTGAATTAGCTGGACAAAAGGTCACACTAGTCGGATCTGGCGGAGCTGCAACACCGATTGCCATTCAGCTTGCACAATCAGGTATTCGTGAAATTAGTATTTTTGCTCGTAATGATCAATACTTTGTTCAAGCAGAAGAAAATGTAAATTACATCAACAACGAAATGACATCATTTGGTGTCAAAGCGAACATTTTCCCACTTGAAAACAAAGACGCTTTCCGCCGTGAAGTAGCTGAAAGTGCAATCTTAGCAAATGGGACAAGCCTTGGCATGAAACCACTAGATCAGCTCAGCATCATCGATGATACGCTTGATGTCCTGCGTGAAGATTTAATCGTGACAGACGTCGTATATAACCCGCAAAAAACAAAGCTCCTTGCGCAAGCACAGGAAGCTGGTGCCAAAACCATTAACGGTCTTGGCATGATGCTATGGCAAGGTGCACTTGCTTACAAACTCTTTACTGGTGAAGATATGCCAGTTGATCAAGTGAAACAAATTCTTTTTGAAAATGACCGTTTCTAAACAAAAGAAAGACGACTTCCTGAGCGGAGGTCGTCTTTTTTATTCATGGACCATGATTTGACGGTATCGATACAGAATATACAGTGCACCGATAATAGCGGCAACTGCCACCACCGCATCGAACAGAAAGATTTGTAAAATGGTCGAGTGACTTTCAATTAAACCTGTTACGACCGGAATGACAATAGCCGACACCCCGCCGGCTGTGGAGATAATCCCTGTCATCGTTCCTTTGTTCTTCCAGAAGAATTCAGCCATCACCGTTAACGTCAGCTGAAAAACACCGGCTGTTGAGAATCCCAATACAAAGGCATTGACAGTTCCGATGACTGGGGATTTCACGACCAATAGTACACAGATGGAGACAAGTGTAATGATTGGATAGATCAGCAGCACAGTGACTGGACGGACAAAACGTCGCAAAAGAAATGCGAGCAATAAGACAGACAGCAGACCGCCCATGCTATAGTAACTAAGCAGCTTCACAGCACTCCCTGAAGCCATCCCCAATATGGTCTCACCGTAAGTAGGCAGCCAAATTTGCGGCAACGCATACAGCCCATTTGACGTAAAGCTGATCACAATGAGTGCAATCCCTTCTCTCCAAAACGTAGGCTCTGTCGAGAAGCGCGGAAGTCCGTCATGCTCCGTTACCTGGACTTGCTCCACCTTGCGATGATTCGGAAATGGCAAGCTCCACAGTATCAAGACATTCACAAGATAGATCAGAGCAGGAACAAAAAATGCCATTCCATAAAACAAATCATGCTCTGCTAAAAAGAAAATCGCCAGTGGCAAAATGGTTGCCCCAATCGAGATAAAGGCCTTCACCATCACATTCGCAGATCCCGAGTTTTGAGGAAAAGCCTCCATTAACGCTGGATACGTTCCTGCATCCATCGCCGAATTCGCCACCCCTGCCAAAATCGCAAACGCAAACGCAATTTGATAATTCGGAGACAATGGGATTCCGATGAGAAACACCGCCATCAGCACACCCGAAACCAAAATGACCGGCTTTCGCCCAAAACGATCTGACAGCACGCCCGATAGACCATACGTGAGCACCCTGCCAATGCCGAGCGCCGAAATCATATAACTAATTCCCGCACTATTGGTATCTAACTGTTTGATTAAAAATGGCATATTTGAAGCCAAAATAATATTGACCATACCTAATAAAAAATAATTGATATAAAGACTAGAAGCCGTTCTCACATACGGATTTCTCATCCTGACACACCCCTCAACACCATCGCAATGAAGTGACAAATAATGGTTACGCTTACAAGATCTCATATGTGAGGAAGAACAGCTTTGCAGCCTTCACGTTCATACATCTCATCCGCTCACAGCTTACATGCCCTTCATGTATCAAGCATTTCTTCAATTTTTCACTCTCTTATTTTATACGAATGCGAAAGGTAAAGATAGTGAATTGCTTAAATTTGAGAGAAAATCATCGATCAAGCGTATGACTCCATCGATAGAAAAAAAGAGTGGCTAATTCCACTCCCTAAAAGATGTGTCAACTCTATTCATCGTTAATTATTCTAGCCCCCAAATACTTAGCTCATAAAAATATTCCGTTCGCTCTATGCATAACCCAAAACAAAAATCCTCTGCGACTAAAATAAAATCCCCGTATCCACTTGAAAATTTCGTTTGCTCAAGAAGCTGGTTTAAATGGCTGAAAACTTCATGTACGTTTACTAAAAGTGCTTCAATTTCATGCTCTCGATAGTGGTTTCCGTGTATTTGAATTTTATCTTCTCTTGATTGAAGGAAAGTAAAAACCTTTTGACAAAACAATTGATTTTCTTCGATATCTAAAAATGCGTTTTCTGGAAGTGTCATATAGCTTAACTCGTTCATTAAGTGCTTTCTTCTGCTTCTTCTTTTTAAGGTTTCGATTTTAGTTTTTGGGTTATTATTCATTTTGGTGACCTTAATATTCCTTTTCCATCTTGTATTTATCAGATACATCCTTCATTAGATAATCAATTAATTTATGAATATGCTTCTTTAATCATAAATCGGAACAAATATAAAAAACCTTTAAGTTGAATTTCGTGTATAGCATACCATAAAACAATTTGGAGGTGTTTTTGTATGAAAAAGGAGTGAGTTATTCAATCAGTGTAAAAGGAGCGACCGTTCGATTGAAGTTAGCAGAGATTCAGTCAAAAAATAAGGATTAAGAATAGTACACAAGTGGAAACATGAAGAAATGGTATCTTAATGGGGAACAGCATTGCTTTCATCAATTGAAATGAAACAACAAGCCATCGAAAGAGTTTCGACAACTGGCTGTTTCATAAAGTGTCATGATCCCTGTCTCAAAAATGAGAGTCAGTCCCGAATGTGGGGATTGTTTAATATGTTAGAGATCATTGTCTTTTGAAGATACTATGAATAGCTTTGTATTCGCTGCCGTATTTTCTGGGTAAGATCTTGATTTAATATCAATGCCAATTCGGCCTCATTTACAACAGAGCCCCATCTGAAAATAATTTCACTATTCAAACCATATTTCAAAAAAAGTGCTTGATAATCTACTTCGTGACTATCCTTGTTCAAACCTGAGTAAAACAAATCTTTTATAGATTCCTCTGAAAGAATAGAATCCCTTCTAGTGGCAATCATGAAACTCGATTGATACTTATCCATTATCCGCAATGCTTTATCTAATTCAGGCTGAGGAACTTTCGCCATACTGACATAAAAATGATTTCTATGTTCATCTAAAAGTAGTTCTGGCCCCTTTTCAAAACCTGAAGTATTTATTTCTGAGTCAATAGACTTCCATACTTTTCGAAATTTCTCTATTCGAGAATGTACATCACTTACTTTCTTACTCAGGAATATATAAAAATGGTAATTATTCAACTGGTCGCTAAAAATTTCGATAAGTTCATTTTGACAATAACGTTGAAAAGTCTTAATTCCGCCATCATCTAAAAAGTAATATCCATTAATACTATATACACTTAACTGTTTAAGTTCATTTATTTTTTGATCTAACCACTTATAGTAGTTTGTAACTTCTTTTTCGAATTCAAGTTCTATTTTCATTAGGCATCTTTTAATCAGTAGTTACATTTGCTCAAATTGAACAAATGCTTTTTCTTTTTGTAAAAACTCCTCAAAAAGAGATGCTAATCTATTTATATTCTCTTCTTTTGAATATAGCAACGGATTATAACCATCTGAAGGAGGCATATAATGAATAAACGGTTCCATATCCTCAGGATATCCAAAATCTGCGTATACTTCAGAAAGTTCATCCAACAACTCTTCAGTTGAATTCTTATTTATTTCTTTTAAGTGAGAAGTTATACCATATCTCCATTTCCTTTTTTCAATGTCCCATTGGCTGGATTCTTCTTCTATCAAATCATTATATAATTCTACCAATACCATTTGAAGTTTTCTATAATCTTCATCTGGGTCGCCAGCTCCCCAAGCTAATTCTAGGATTAAAGAATTTTCACATTCAATATGATTAGATAAATATTCCACAGCATACTTGCTTATTTCTTTATATGAAATCAAATCTAGCCTAATTCCTACATATATAGTTTTCCAATCATAATGAATATTATAAGTTTTTAAGACCTCTATAGAACTTTTCATTTTTTCTTCATTCCTATCTTTTAGGATTTTGATTAGGTAATCCTGTAATTTCACCTTCTGGAATAAACCTTCTATGAGTAACCCCCTTATTGGGATCTACAATCCACTCAAAAATACCATTTTGATCTTTTACCGAAAACACTCTTTCAATTATACGTAAATCTTTATTATAAACGTCCTTGTAACTATAGTATTTCATTCCACCTTCTATTTGATATAACTTAACCTTTGTTTTATCACCACCAACCAAATCAAACTCTTTAGCCAGTGGTGTGTAATTGTCAATTATATCATTGAAACCATGTTGACCATCTGGCTTTTTCAACGCACTTCCGACCCTTTTATTATCTATTACCGGATGTTCAATTTTATCTCCTTTAATCCCCATCTTCCCATTGAACCCTTTCGCCCCAAACGGCAAAAGCATTCCCAGCGCCGCATTCATACTCGCTTCCTGCTGTTCTTTCGAGACCTTATTCCCAAGCATGTCTCTACCTGTAATTGCTTCACTGAAACCGTTGGTGGCGGTGAGGCCATATAAGCCTTTTTGGGATGTTTTTAAGGCATCAAAGGATTTTTGCGAGGTCTTGTAGATGTCGACTGCTCGTACTGCAGCTGAGGTGGCTTGAGTCGTTTTATAAACGGCTTTCCCACCTTTGAAAATGCGTCCTGCCCAACCGACGATAGGGATATATCCTGCTGCTGCCATGCCGCCTGCGGCGACGCGCTGTCCTGCGGTAAGTTCTTCGCCTGTGATCGGGTCAACGCCTGTTGCGGCACGTTTTGCATCGTTCACACCTGTCAGCTCATTCACGATGTTCCCGCCATAATCGAGCGCTTTTTCATACCAAGGACGGTTGGCGAGGGTTTCTTGTTCCTTCGCAATCTTTCGGGCTTCTTCTTGTTCTTTTTTGATTTTGAGATATTCGGAAGTTTGCTTCTCAATATCGCTTTTTGCCTTGTAGATTTCGCTATTTTGATACGCTTTCTTGTCAAAATTCATAGGCGAAATCGCTTTTCCGTCATTTGTCGCATTCATCATTTCTGCGTACAATGCCATTGTAGCTTGCTGCTCCGTTTCTGACAAAGCATATTCATCTTTTAAATTTTGATCAAGCTCTCTTAGGTCTTTTACTGTCTTTTTTCGTTCATCTTCTGCATTTGCAATTTTTTCATCAAAGGTTTTGCTGTCAAATACCTCTAGAGAAATGAGGTCGTCGATGTCTTGAAAAATCGTTTTGAGTGCCTTTTTTTGATCCTTTACAATGCTTTTGGCATTTTTGATGCCCATATGTACAGCGTTGTCTAAAAAGTGTTCTTCTACGAAGGTATCGCCGCCAAAGTTTGTATCATCGAGTGTCCCAGAAACACCTTCATGAAAGGCTTTTTGCTTATCAATGAAGCTGATAAACATGTCTACATTTCCAGCCAGCTCTTTATAAAAGCTTTTAATGTTGTCGGCGCCTTTTCCAGTGAAATCATCACCGAGATTCGCCACACCTTGTAGTGCCTTTTTTAAATCTACCATTTGTTCACGGAGTTCCTGATAGTGTTTTGCCCTTGTGTCCGTGGCACTTGTTAGTGCTTTTGCATCAATTATCTTGCCCAGAAGAAGTCACTCCCTCCATTATTGATCATAAAGTCTATTTTACCGTGTCCACCAAAACGGAAAAATAGGCTAATTGACATAAAAAATGGAATAGACTCACTATTTAACGGGCTAAAAAATAAGCTAGACAATGCGCTATGCTCTGTCTAGCCATACATTCGTTTTATTTATAATCATTGACAGGTCCTTTATCCATCAAAACCTCAATTTCATTAGAAGACTTCATTTTTAATTTAGGTCTGCGCTCAGAGTTTGGTTTGCTGTAAAGCTCAAGTGGGCGGATGATCACACCATCATTTGTATTTTGAAGTATACCTGGCACACAAGAATAAATACGATCATTGTCATTGGCATGTTTGGCATGAATCGTCACAGACGTTCCTTGGTGATTATCTATACTCATAGATACTCTATATCTATAAAAGGAACCTGTTCCGTTTGATTGGGCAGAATAAACAACCGGAACGACAGCAAGGATATCGTCATTTAACCGTAGTTTAATAACTTCTGTTTTCATTGATTCATGGTCTCTGCCGACATCTCCCATATGCTCAACAGCTCCGCTGCCGTAACTTTTGAGAGCAGGAATTCCTTTCGCACCAAACATAGCCACATCTACTTGCTTTCCTGACTTTGTGTAGACCAATGCATAAATATCATAATCGGTGCCGGACTCCCAGGATACTGTAGCTGTGATCTCAGGCGTTTTCTCGATTATGATCGGTTTATGACCTTTGTCTAGACTAATTTTACCCTGAACTTTCTCTAAACTGATAGGTGCAGAGACTTTCTCTTTAGCAGTTGTCTTCGTTTGAGCAGGGTCTTTAATTGGTTGTTTTTCAGGAGCCATTTGATGTGTAGAAATATCCTGTTCATCAGGTTCAACCTCCACACCATAAAGCTTGCATAGACCTTCCAGTCCAGAATCGAAACCACGCCAAATTGAGCGTGCTTTCGTGTCACCATTTCTTATATATAGCTCTACTACGACAATGCCCTTTTCATTTGTAAAGTTTACTGGTGTTAGATAAAACACCTCGTCACCTGTTCGAATTTCTGCTTGCAAATTCTTCACTTGAGAAAAGCCCGTTCCTTGATCTTCTGTTAATGTAATAGCCATCTTTGTGATTCCAGCAGGCACTTTGCTCATATCAAAATTCAATTGATGCCTTTTCCACTGACCTGATACCTCTGCTGGTAAAAGTGACGCTGCACCCGAAGCACTCTCTGGTTGATTGTAAAAAATAATGCCATGATCTCCTTCAACCTGATCTGAATCTGTTAAAAGAAACGCCGTTAAAGAAATATCAATTGCAGATGACACTTCATAACTGATGGATACATGCCCCTTTGGAGAACTTAGTACGGTATTGGCTCCCATTTGCAGAGTTTGATTCATCTCAACAGCTCCTATACTTTATCTACCATTTATCATTTTTATAGATCAATTATACCAAATCATGTAATAGAACCTATTAATATCTTTATCTCTTTTCAACCTCTGCAATGATATGAGACAATGCTAACTAAAAACAAACCACTCCCGAAAGGAAAATCAATGTGTATAAAAGAATCATTCCTGCAGTTATGGTGATATTCGGCCTTTGGATTCTTCTTCAAATATCCTTGAACATCAAGATCTTTCACAATCCAATGAACTATTTTGTCGCCATTACTCTCTTTTTTCTTTGTATTCAGGCTCTATTAAAACATAAACGATGAAAAACCCGAACAAGCACATACTTCGCTCATCCGGGCTTCTCTTTTCCTTTGTTACACTTCTTCACCGTTCGTGGCAATGACGTTTTGGTACCAAGTAAAAGAATCTTTTTTGAGTCTCTTCATCGAGCCGTTGCCTTCGTTGTCGCGGTCAACGTAGATCATGCCGTAGCGTTTTTTCATTTCACCTGTTGTGAATGACACGATATCAATGATGCCCCAAGGTGTGTAGCCAATAAGGTCAACACCGTCGTATTCAATGGCTTTTTTCAGTGCTTCGATATGAGAAGCGAGATATTGAATACGTTCTGGATCGTGAATAGAACCGTCTTCTTCCACTTGATCTATGGCACCAAATCCATTTTCTACAATGAATAGCGGGATTTGATAGCGATCATAAAAACGATTCAAAGTATATCTTAGGCCTGTCGGGTCAATGGACCAGCCCCAGTCGCTTGATTTGATATAAGGATTGTCTACACCATGCGGCAGGGCTCCGTTGACAATATCTCCGTTGTTATCAGACACTGCATCACTTTTAACCGTTGTCGACATGTAGTAGCTAAAGCCAAGATAATCTACTTTCCCTTTTCTTAAGCTTTCTTCATCGCCTTCTTCAAACGGAATATGATAGCCTTCGCGTTCGAATTCTTTAAGTGCATAGCTCGGATAGTAGCCCCGAACTTGTACATCTGGGAAGAAATAGCGTTGTCTCATATATTCTTCAGCAAGCATGACATCCTCTGGATTTGAGGAATATGGATAGATTGGTACGTGAGAAACCATTGCTCCAATTTGAAAAGCAGGATTGATTTCTTTGCCTTTTGCTACTGCCCACGCACTTGCAAGTAATTCATGATGTCCTGCTTGATACATGATTTCTTTGGCATTTTCGCCTTCTTTGACTGATACCCCTGAATTTGTCCAAAGGAACAGTGGGTTGTTGACATCCATTTTGTTATTGATTTCATTAAATGTCATCCAGTATGTGACTTTGTCCTTGTATCGATTGAAGCACACTTCTGCGAATTTCGCGAAATACTCAGCGACTTTTCGGCTTCGGAACCCGCCGTATTCTCTTGCCAAATGAAGCGGCATCTCAAAGTGAGACAGTGTAATCACAGGCTCGATGCCATGCTTGAGCAGTTCATCAAATACATCATCATAGAATTGTAAACCAGCTTCATTCGGTTCAGCTTCATCTCCCTTTGGGAAAATTCGGCTCCAGCCGATGGATGTACGCAGGCATTTCAAACCCATTTCGGCAAACATCGCGATATCTTCCTTGTAACGATGGTAGAAATCGATCGCTTCATGGTTCGGATAAAATTTGTTGTCTTCTATCGTCTCAGTAATTTGTCTCGGTACTCCGTGAGCACCAGCTGTCATTACATCCACAACACTTGGGCCTTTTCCTCCTTCATTCCATCCACCTTCGAATTGATGTGCAGCTAATGCTCCGCCCCATAGAAAACCTTTTGGTAATGTCATTATTTATTCCTCCTATTTTACAATTGTAATCATGACGTCCGTTGGCTGACATGTCGATTGTGCTTCTACCATCACATCTTCATACGCTTGTGTATTGGTGATGATGACTGGTGTGACTGTTTTTAATCCTTTGCTTTCGATGGCTTCTTGATCAAATGTCATCAACAAGTCACCCTTCTTCACCTTGTCACCTTCTTTGATCTTGAGTGTAAATGCTGAGCCATCTAGAGAAACCGTATCAATTCCAACGTGAACAAGTAACTCCACACCAAATTCTGAACGAAGTCCAACGGCATGCTTTGTTGGTGCAAGCATGACGACACTGCCGTCAAACGGTGCATACAGCTTATTGTCTGTCGGTTCAATGGCAAAGCCTTTGCCCATCGCCCCGGAGCTAAATACGGCATCCGGTACTTCAGATAATGTGAGCACTTTTCCTGCAAGTGGTGCAGTGATTGTTTCTTCATTGTTCATCGAAGCATTCTTTTTTTCTTTATCTTGATCTTTGACAGTTGTTGTTCCGGCTGTCTGCTCCACTGTATCTTCCCCATAACCAAACATTTGAATGAGCACAACTGGTAAGATCAGCGCAATTGCGACACCAATTAAGATACCGATGATCGATGTTGGGTAATCTGCACTAATTCCGTTCACAATTGTCAGCGGACCAGGCAAACCTGCATACGCAAAGTAATAAGGTGTGAAGAAGCTGGCAACGATAGCACCGGCTGCTCCAGAAATACATCCGAAAATAAACGGCTTTTTAAAACGTAAGGTAACACCGTAAATCGCAGGCTCCGTAATTCCGAAGAGTCCCGTGATTCCGGCTGAGACTCCGACTTTCCGAGTTTCGCGGTTTCTTGCTTTTAAAATAACTCCTAACACTGCGCCGACCTGAGCGATAACAGCGATGGTTTGATATGCCTGGAAGGAGTCACGTCCATATTGTTCAAAGTTGGCGAGCACCATTGGCGTAATGCCCCAGTGAACGCCGAATATGACAAGTACTTGCCAGAATCCACCGATAATGGCGCCTGCTAAAGCCGGTACATTTTCTGCTAAGATATTGTATCCGTTTGCAATCCCATTTGCACCTGCTGTTGAAAGAGGACCAATTAATAGAATGGTTAACGGAACCATAACGACCATACAGATAAATGGTACAAATAACGGTTTTACTACCTCGTGAATCCGTTTATTTAAAAATCTCTCTACATATGAAAGAATCCATACCAAGAACAGCGGAGGCAAAACAGATGACGTATAAACAGTTTCAGATAACGCAATGCCTAAAAAGGTAACGCCTTCACCTGAAGCCACACGCCCAGCAATTTCTGTCCAAGCTGGACTGACAAGCGCTGCTGTACACGCTACTGCGATATACATATTCGTTTTAAAATGCTTAGCTGCTGTGATGGCAATAAAGATTGGCAAAAATGTAAACGGTGCCCATGAAATGAAACTAAAGACTTCATATGTTCCCGTTTTCGAAAAGCTTGGAAATAACAAATTAATGAGGATAAGTGCACCTTGTAAAATACCAGCTGCAGCCAAAATATACACAAAAGGCGCAAACACAGCGGACATGGTCGCAATGACACGGTTCAGTACCGTTCCCTTGTTTTCATTAGGCTGGTCATCATCCGACGATTGGAGCTGAACAAGGTTGGAAAAATGCTCGTATACTTCACCAACATGCTGGCCGATGACGACCTGAAATTGACCGCCGTTTTCCACCACGGTAATAACACCAGGCATGGCGTTGACTGCTTCCTTGGCCTTTGGATTCGAACGTTTCAGTACCAAACGCAGACGCGTGGCGCATCTTGCGGCACTCACCACATTTTCTTCTCCGCCAACTGCCTCTAAGATGTCTTCTGCAAGCTTTTGATAATCCCTCACTTTTGACATATAACCCCCCCTTTATCACTACTAGTATATGTATATTATAATTATACCGGTACAATATATCAATACATATATAATTTTGATTAGCATATCAAAGGAAAATCGGTATGTGCTATAATACAAAGACAATAAATCGTGAAAACAAAGAGGAATGGCTATGTTAAAGTATCAACAAATTGCGAGCGATATTGAAAAATATATTGTCACCCATGAGCTGCAGCAAGGGGACAAGCTTCCTGTACTCGAAACCCTCATGAGCCAATTTGCTGTGAGCAAAAGCACCATTATCAAATCATTAGACTTACTCGAAAGAAAAGGAATTATCTATCAAGTGAGGGGCAGCGGCATCTTTGTTCGAAGACACAGGCGCAAAGGCTACATCAGCCTTTTATCCAACCAAGGGTTTAAAAAAGATTTAGAGGAATTTCAACTGACTTCAGAGGTTTTAATGCTAGACACCATCAAACCGTCCGAAGAAGCTGCGCTTAATTTGAATATTGAAGAAGATGAGGATGTTTTTTACCTCAAACGCATCCGTTACATCAATGGACAAACCTTATGTCTAGAAGAATCCTATTACCGAAAAACCATCATTCCCTATCTCAACACAGAAATTGCTGCCGATTCTGTTTTTAAATTTATCAGTGAAGGCCTTGGACTCAAGGTCGGCTTTTCCGATATGTACTTACAAGTAGGAAAACTGAATGAAACCGAAGCAAAGCACCTCGGCCTTAAACAAGATGATCCCGCTCTCCGCGTCGAGACCGTCTTTCATCTCACAAACGGCCAGCCCTTCGACTTCTCGAAAATCACTTATAACTACATGCAGTCCCAATTTTTTATTCAGGCGAATAATTATTATGGGTGATGGATGGAAAAAGCTTCCTGGGACAATCAGGAAGCTTTTTTGTCGTATGAAGAAATGTCGCATGATGAATGTTTTGCCGAATATGAGGCATCACCCGCTCACCTCATCAGTTAATGAAAGACCGTTTCGATTCCGCCGCAGCAATACAATCCCTAATTCGGATACGAGCTTCACAATGTTATGACTCACGCCAGACTGTGTCAGCCCAAGTTTCTCCTCGGCTTTTAAAACTGCCGGATTCGACGACTGTTAGAAATATTTTGTATTGGAATGTGATCAGTTTGCTTATCTCAAATGTTAATCTCACATTAAATCTTGGCAAAACCTACTGCTCGATATATCTTTGATCTTTCGATTTAAATGGCTTTCTACCAACTGAAAACATTTTTCCTGAATCAATGACCGTTTATGCGTGTCTAGTTGTTCTTTTTCATCACCATGCACATCTTCATCTTCCTCTAACTGAAAATCAGTTAAGTCCATTTTGTCATGAACATGAGTTTTAATAAAAACATGAGCATTGTGAAAATAGTGCATATGCTCTACTAAAGAAGAGATCGTGGTGATAAAATCATCGAATGTTTCTTCTTCAAACGTTTTTTTGAGATCGAGATTACTATGGACATCAATTGAAATGTAATTATCTCTTTCATCCAGTTCTTCTTGGGTAGCTAGAGGATTATCGTGAGTCGTTGCTTTTCGATTTAAATCTGTAATGGAGAAATAAATGGTGATTTCTTTTTTATCGAGAAATTCATACTCCCATATTTCTGCGTCTCTTAATCTTAATATGCGGGTTAGGTTGTCCAACTTTTTAAACCCTCCATTGTTATTCATCTATTTCTAAAAAATGATGATCTTAATTCGTCGTTGCCGACGACGAAGACCTAGACGCTGCTTCATCAGCCTTCACACAATCAATCGCAACAACCAACGCAATCATTACAGGCTCCATCTCTTCTTTCAAAATATCAACCTTATAGCTGTCACCCCAAGTAAACCATTCCTTCTTCACCTGACCGATCACTTCGCCGTTCTGCAGCACTTGGAAATTCATATCCCACCAGTTGCCTTGTACTTCTACACCAGCAGCATCAATTGAATATTTTGCTTTAAAGAACGTAAACTCTTTTTTGATCGTCAATACCTCTTGCCCACCAACTTCTACTAAAAACTTTGGTAAAAAGCTAAACATTTTCTTCGTAATCACGGCGATTTCTTCTCGTTCTGTATTCAGAATGGTGAACGTCTTCGGCATCTTCATAAAGCTGCCCTCGACCACATACACATCGTTCTCTTGCTGATCCTTTACCGTAAACCTGCCGCTCAGACTAAATACTTTCTGCTTCATGTAAAGCTGTTTCATATGTACCTCCCTCTACTCAAATGACAACTTCATTAAAGTTTATCATACAGAAAAAGGCCCAGATAACCCAGCTGTAAATTTCTTCACCAAAAACTGTATCAAACTAAGCGTTTTCCCCATTCATTTTCTTTTTAAAAGCAAAAATGGCGATAGCTACAATAACACCTGTATATCCAATTACCCACCAAAGATGCAGTAAAATTGATGCATAGTCTCCAGAAAGTGCGGCTCTGCTAGCGTCTACTGCGTGAGCAAATGGAAGTGCGTACGCAATATCTTTGAACCAGCCTCCAACTAAATTCAAATCAAACCATGTACCACTTAACCATGCGCTCATATTCGTTAGTAGCGCTCCACAAATACCACCAACCTGCTTGTCGTTAAATATACTCCCCACTAAGAGCCCTATGCCGATAAATAGTAAAGATGTTGGCAAAAGGACAAGAATGGATAACAAAACATTGGAATTAAAAGGTAATCCTAAGAAAAGTGCTGCGATAAAGCTAATGATAACTTGAACAATTGCTATCGGTATGAGTGGGACAATATACCCTACAATGTAGTCTGAGGCAGAAAGAGGTGTAGTAAACAATCGCATCAAAAATGATGTACTTCGATCTTTAGCTATTAACATTCCAGAGAATAGTGAGATAAAAGAAAGCCCGAAGACGGCTATGCCAGGAATTAGTTTATCAATGACAAATAAATCAGTTGGAACATTCGCTTGAATAGCATGAAGCAAAAATAAGATAACTAACGGGAAGCCTATACCAAATGCTAAGTTTAAAGGATCTCTCAAAATCTCTTTACGATTACGTGCAGCAAAGGCTAGTGACTTCATCTGGTGACCTCCTCATTGGTAGCTAACGAAATAAAGGCATCCTCAAGTGATTTGGTGTTGGTAATTTCCATCAATTCAGCTGCTGTTCCAACTGCCTTTAATTTTCCTTTCGCCATCGTCCCTATTCGATCCGAAAGGGCTGCTGCTTCCTCCATATAATGTGTCGTGAGAATGATGGTCATGCTCCCCTTTAATTTCTCAATAGTACTCCATAGCTCACGCCTTGCGATGACATCGAGACCGAGAGTAGGTTCATCAAGAAAAAGGATTTTGGGGTCTGTAATGAGTGCCATTGCAATACTAAGTCTTCTTTGCATTCCTCCAGATAAGGTTTTAGCCTTCATTTTAGATACCTCAGTCAAACTAAACGTATGAAGCATTTCCTCCACTTTTATATCCACCGTTTTATTGTGGAACCCGTATATTTGAGCGATTAATTCAAGATTTTCTTTAACGGATAAATTAGGAGCTACTGCCGTTTCCTGTGGTGAAACATTAATCTGTTCTTTTACTGCGTAGGGATTAGAAACAATACTGTTACCAAGGATCGTTGCATCACCGGTAGTAGGGATGCTAAGACAGGTCAACATCTTGATCGTTGTCGTTTTACCTGCACCATTCACTCCAAGTAAAGTAAAAAGCTCGCCTTGTTCAATTGAAAGATTAAGAGAATCGACTGCAATCTTTTCTTCGAATTTCTTAGTTAGATTCTTTGTTTGAATAGCAATCATTCCTCATCCTCCTGATCTTCCTGTGCCTTATATATATCGTCAGCAAACTGCAGGAAGGCCTCATTTTTTACAATGGCGATTCCTTGAGCTTCATCACCCAAAATCAACAGGCTGTCTCCAGGACTGATGCTGAATATCTCCCTCGCTTTTTTAGGAATGACAATTTGCCCGCGTTCACCAACCTTTACAAGTCCAAATATGTGTTTTCCTTTTGGTTTCACCCCTGCCTCTTCTGTACCATCCACATTATTCACGAGATCATCCAAAGCAACGCCGTATATTTCAGCCAAAGCCTTACAATTGTTGATATCCGGCACAGTTTCTCCCGATTCCCATTTCGCAACAGCTTGCCTTGAAACACCAATTTTCTCAGCCACTTCTTCTTGTGTAAACCTGTGTATTTTTCGCATTTTTTTCAAATTCATATTGATCATGTTTTTCACACCCTTCAATATCATTATATAAGACTTATTCCGATCATCTACCAACTGAACATGACATCAGAAGTTATCTTCAATTTACATTTGGTTAAATGCCTAAGTTTAACCCAAAAAAGCCACCTCGAAATTAAGTGGAGGGGACTTTTTTGGTGTGTAATCGAATAAAGGAACTGAGATTCATATGTTTAATCACATATACTAATTTTTTCTTCTGCTACAACACCTTTTGCTAAAGCTAATAAGGGAAGTAAGAATGGCTTGGAAAATAGGTATTCCCTCACGCAAAGAATCACTAGATAAGTATAGTAATGTTATCAGTGAATAAAAGGAGGAACTATGAAAAAAATAAAGTTTTTTGACTGGACAATCAATTTACAACATGATTTAACCGCAATTACAGATCATAACGAAAAGAAAATGGTCATTTTAGAACCATCAATTGAACTAAACAGTGTGATCTGGATGGATGAAAACAATGAACTACAAATCAAACCTACTTGGGATTGTATCATTACAATCGATTCAACTAACAGATCACTGACAATTCAGCAAACAGAAGAAGTTTTTGGAAATGTATACGAGTGAAAATAGGAGGAATGATGAAGGAAACCACTTTTTTTGACTGGACGGTTCACTATCCAGAACATTTAACAGCAGTCAAAGATGATACAGAAAAGAAGATGGTTTTTCTAGAACAAACTGTTGAATTCAAAGGGATTATCCGTATTGATGAGAATGATGAACTGCAAATTAAGCCAACTTGGGATTGTGTCATTTTGTGATGCAGAATATGTTGTAGGTTTACCATAGAAAATAAAAAAGTCTCGTTTGAGGGAAATCACTCAAATGAGACTTTTTTGTTTAGTTTCAGCAATTATTTAATAACCATTTACAAAATAAGCGATCGTCTCTAACTCATCTTCTTTGAGTTCTCTGTTAACATGTGCTTGATATTCACTCACGATTCTCTGCCGATCTCCACCACAAAGATCAGTGTATTTCGCAATCATCCTAAGCTTATCTGTTTCCTGACGAAACTCCTCCTTTGTCCACGGTCTTTGGTGTGAAGGAATATACGTATCGGCATCAAAAGCATCTAACTCATCTAAAAGACGCAATGTTTCCTTCATTGAATAATGGACTTTTTCGGCATACATTTTCGGATAAATACAATCACCAAGAAAAAGGATTTTCTCTTCTTTCACATACACGATGACTGAGTCAGCGGCATGATCGCCCCCAACAAGTTGCACGACACAAGTGACCCCGCCAAGATCGATCTCCATCCGACGGTCAAATGTCACATCCGGTAAAACCACCTGAATATCTCGGTGATCCTGATATTCCTCCTTGATGGCCTTCGCGCAGAACTCAATCTCCGTTCCTTCCCTCACCCGCTCATCAATCGCCTCATCTGACCACGAAAACGGAAGAAGCTTCTTCATTTCCTTTCTTGTCTTTGCAGAAGCAATCGAAAGCGAATCAGGCAGCGCTGGCAGACCAAAGATATGATCCCAATGCCAATGCGTGAGCACAACCATATCAGGAGTCAAGTTCTCATGTTTTAACGTTTCTTTGATAAAGTACTTGGCATGTTCTTTCGAGTTACCAGCATCAATCATTAATGTCTTGTTACTGCCCACAACCATACCTAGAATGGGGCGGTCGGTAAGCGATATAGGTGTGATGTACCAAAAATTCTGACCTATTTTTTTAATTGAGTGCATAGGTTGCTTCCTCCTTTCTATAATTATATTTTAAATCGAATCACGTTTTTTACCATCGTTCCGCTGTTTATGATGCGGTTGTCCTTCAATATTATAAGTGCGGTTTACTAATTCGAATTCCATTACTCGAAGTAGCACGTGAAGCCAATATTGTTACAATGATCGCGATTGCAACACCCAAAGCCCCTACCCAAGTAATGGAAGATAGAGAAACTCTCTCTACAAAGATACCTCCAATAGCTGCACCTGCAGCCATCGCCAATTGCATCATTGACTGATTGAGACCTAATAGTATACCTGATGACTCTGGCTCCATTGTAGCTAGGTGATATTGTTGAGTCGGGCCAGAAGACCATGCAGCAAATGACCATAATATTAAAATAAGAAATACTCCAATATAAGAATGCGTAACTAGTGAGAGCAATATTAGCATGATGACATGTAATGTCATTCCGCTAATCAGAGTAAAATTCACACCCCATCGATCGGTACTAAATCCACCAAACTTTGACCCAACTAGACTAGCAATCCCGAATACGAGGAGAACTCCACTCAGCAATTTGTTGCTTACACCTGATATATTTAAAAGGTAAGGGGATAGGTAGGTATAGGCAATTGAATAACCACCAAGCCAGAAAAAGGTGATGGCTAATCCCAACACTACTTTTGGTTTTTTAAAAAGAGCGAGTTGTTGAATTAAAGGTACAGGTTTATCCCCTTGGATTTTTGGAATCGTAAGAGAAATTATCACCATTGCTAATAATCCGAGTAAGGCTATTCCTCCAAATACAGCTTTCCAACCGAAGAAATCACTAGTCATTCTGCCCAGTGGGACTCCAATGATCAATGATGCTGTAAATCCCATTACTACTGTAGCAATAGCGTTACCTTGCTTACCTTTTGGTGCGATTTTTTCAGCAATTGTTAATGCAGTAACGACGACCATTCCCGCCCCAAGAGCCATAATAATTCTTGAAACAATAAATAATTGATACCCAGGGAGGACGAATGCAAGAATATTACCTAGAATAAAAACGCTAAGTGAAAATAACATTAACTTGCGTTTATTCATTCCCGATGTTAAAGCCATTAATACTGGGGTGAAGATGGCATACACAAGAGAAAAAATCGTAATTAACTGGCCAGCTGCAGCTATCGTAATCCCTAATGATTCAGAAATATTATCCAAAATACCAGAGATGATATACTCTGATGTACCAACTAAAAAACTTACAATAGCTAAAATGTAAATCTTTACAGTGTTTGACAATGTAGATCACTCCTTATATATAATACATTTACATATCTAGAATTGTTAATATGTATGGACAAAAAAACATATTACGATAAGTCGATTTGTATTTAATAAATGAAACTGAATTCTGATGTATGAATTCAGTTCATTTATTAAATATTTTTTTCTAGAATCTTAGCAATTTTTTTTATGGCATTTTCATCTCTTTTATAATACGTGTATTTACCTATACGCTCTGTCGTAATTAATCCAGCTCGTAGTAAAATTGAAAGGTATTGAGATGCTGTTGATTGCGTCATTTTCAATTTATCTGTTATTTGACTAACACATACCCCTGTAGTATTCATATCAATCCCTTCATGGGGTGTAAAATGACGATCAGGTTCCTTTAGCCATTGTAAAATTTGCAGTCTTGATTCATTGGATAAGGCTTTGAAAACTTCTATTGGCTCCATACAAACCATTATATCGATAAATAACGATATGTCAACATGTTTTGTTTGAGATCCCTTAAAACTTTCTATTTTCCTTCTTCCTCTGGTACGGTTCACCGTGATGCCTTTACATGCATTGAGCCTGTGATTACGCTGTCTCACTTTGAGATGCCGCTTCATTTGGTAAGTGAGTATGGCGGGTTCCACAGCCGAAAAGTTGCTGAGTATTTCGTGAAATTCGCAGAAGTGTGCTTCAATCGATACTGACACTATTGATACTATTTTTATAGGAAATAACTCTAAGAAAGGTGAAATTCGTACTTCAGCAATTGCAGCTGCTGTAGTGTTTACCTCATTCCAGGGATAGGACCAGTTGCTTTAACGGTAATTGGTGGAGTTACCATTGCAGCTGGTTCTTAGCTCTATAATAAGATTAGTTATTATTTCAGTAAGAAAAATGCTGATGCTGCAGCTAAAAAAATCCCAAAGAGTTTAAAGGGTAAAGTTGATTTAAAAAAGTTTAAAGACAAACATGGAAAAACGCCAGCCCAAAAAACAAGCGGTACGTTCAAAAATGGTAATTTGGTAATAACAATGTTACCAGTGAATAAAAGGAGGAACTATGAAGAAAATCACTTTTTATGATTGGACAGCTCACTATCCTGAACATTTAACAGCCCGTCAAAGACGATACAGAAAAGAAAATGGTCTTTCTAGAACAGACTGTTGAATTTAAAGGAATTATCCGTATTGATGAGAATGATGAACTGCAAATTAAGCCGACTTGGAATTGTGTCATTATTATCAATGCCAAAAACATGTCTGTCACAGTTCGTGATGCAGAGGATGTTGTAGGTTTGCCGTAGAAATTAATAAGTCTCATTTGAGTGAAATAGCTCAAATGAGACTTTTTTAGTTTAGTTACCTTACCATAATTATTTAATAACCATTTACAAAGTAAACAATGGTTTCTAATTCATCTTCTTTCAGTTCTATGTTCACGTAATTTTGATATTCTTTCGTGATTTTCTGCTTATCTCCACCACATCGATCAGTGAATTTCGCCATCATCCGAAGCTTATCTGTTTCCTGACGAAACTCCTCTTTTGTCCACGGTCTTTGGTGTGAAGGAATATACGTATCGGCATCAAAAGCATCTAACTCATCTAAAAGACGCAACGTTTCCTTCACCGTATAATGTACTTTTTCGGCCTACATTTTCGGATAAATGCAATCACCAAGAAAAAGGATTTTCTCTTCTTTCACATACACGATCACGGAATCAGCAGCATGATCGCCTCCAACATGTTGCACGACACAAGTAACCCCGCCAAGATCAATCTCTATCCGACTGTAAAACCACCTGAATATCTCGATGATTCTTATACTCTTCTTTTACCGCCTTTGCGCAAAACTCAATCTCCGTTCCTTCCCTCACCCGCTCATCAATCGCCTCATCTGACCAAGAAAACGGAAGAAGCTTCTCCATTTCCTTTCTGGTTCTTGCAGAAGCAATTGAAACCGTATCAGACAGCACCGACAGACCAAAAATATGATCCCAATGCCAATGCGTGAGGACAACGAGATCGGGCTTGGCGTTCTCGTGCTTTAAGGTTTCTTTGATAAAGAATTTGGCATGATCTTCTGAGTTACCAGCATCGATCATTAAGGTTTTGTTATTGCCTTCGACCATGCCTAGGATGGGGCGGTCGGTGAGTGATACTGATGTGATGTAGGTGAAGGTTTGGCCTATTTTTTTGATTGTGTGCATGGTGTGCCTGCTTTCTTAGATTGTATATTGAAGTACTACTTACGCAGCCGGTTACAAGCCAGTTGTACGTATATGTTATAAGTTTGAAATTCACTTATTATTATAGTCATTAATAATTGAAATAGTCTTGTTTGCAACGTCACTTCCAAGAGATGCATACAATTTCTTATCACCAATAATATAAAATTCTTCTTTAGCTCGAGTGGCCGCCACATTCATTATATTGGGCTCTGAAACAGCCCATTTTGCTGCTCCACTGCTATTTGAATCTGTTCCTAGGACAAAGTAGACAATTTTCGCTTCTTTTCCTTGAAAAGTATGAACAGTACCTACATTTGTTGGTTTACCGTCTTTTCGTTTAGTAAAGCAAATTTCATCTAAAACTCTTGTAATTTGATAAGCAACATTTCTAAAGGGAGATATTACATAGATATCATCAGCTAAATCTGTATTTGCTTGTAACTGCTTAGTAATTTGATTTTTTAGTAACTCAGCTTGTTCTTTAACATATTTGTCATTCGCCTTTCCCACACAATGAAGCCACTCTGAACTCCCTTGCACCTCATCATCATTTTTTCCTTGTACCATTAAACCATCATAAGAAATTTCATTAGAAATCGTGAACATTGGATAGTTTGAACGTCTATGTACCCACAAGGGAATTCCAATCCATTCGTCTTCGTTTTTTTGGAATCCATACTGACTAGTATCATCTACTATTGTTTGAGTGGATGCATTAGCAGATACAAATTTTTCGTCTACGTTATAGTGTCTTCCAATCAAAGTTAAAACATTTGGATCTAAATTTAATACTGGCCTTATTTGTGAGGGGTCTCCAACAACCATTACTTTTTTACTTCTAAAAATGGCTCCTACACTAGCCTGCGGTAATGCTTGACCAGCCTCGTCAATGAATAAGTTGCCTATTGAATTTTCCTTGAGGTTTTTAAACATTCGACCAAAACTTGCAAAAGTAGTACTGATAACTGGCACAGCGAAATTGATCCATTGCCATGCTTCTGAAATTATCTCATGGCCATTCTCTTTCGCAATGTAATTTGGTTGTTTATTCCAGATAATCCTTGCTGCTTTTAAATTTCTTACGTTCTCATTGAGGAATTGCTTTCTAACTTTTAAAGCCGAAATAAATAATTCTGATTGTAAAATACGAAACTCCTTTGTAAACCAAGGATTAGACTTTTGGAGTTCTTCGTATGATAAAGAAAAGTCTATTTCCTTAATTTCATTTTGTGACTTGTTCTTTTCAAATGCATCAATTTCTTTTTTCATTTTTCCCAAATCATTATTCTTAGCATTCACCCATCGTTCATAGGTAGATTTTCTTTCCATCATTTGTTTTTGAGTATGCTCTTTTTTAACAGCATTTTTCGCTAGATGCTTTTCAAGCTGTCTATAATCATTTGTAAGTGTTGTTTTTTGTTGAGTTAGATCATTTAAGTGTTCATTCACGCTGCTTAGCTTTTTGAAATAATGTTCGACTTTAGATTTATTAAATATTTTCTGAAACCATAAAAAACTAGGCTTTTGTGAAGTAAGAACATGATAATTTCGTTCAGCTAGTACTTCTGCCCTTGATAAATTTTCAAGTTCAATAGAAACATTAGATAAAACTTTTTGAAATTTTAATTCCTCTTCTCTAAGTCTCTCTAATTCAGCTTTTGCTTCTTTTTTATTACTAGTCAAAACTTTATGTTTTTCTTTTTTCTCATTTTCAAATTCTTTAACATGATTTATATAATTGATCTTTAGTTTTCGTATTTTATATAATTTTTGGCTATATTTTTCTACTTTGTCTCTTTCAACTTTTAATTTATTATAAAGCCGTTTGAATTCCTGATATACTCCAGTATTCGATTGATCATCTTCCTCTAAATCTTTTTCAATTGCCTCTATATTGAGAAGCAATTTATTCATGTTGATTGAATTTCCACCTTCTAATGAAAAAACACCCCAATTTTTATCATTGAGCAGTTCACTTATAATGTATCGATCTTTCCCAAATCCTTCTCCTGTTAGTTGAGAATTAGAAATATCTTTGAAATAATTTGCTTTCTCTAATTGATCTTGAAAACATTTTGGAATCTCTTCTTTCACCGGTAATTCATTAACGATATTTTGGACTGCTCCATTATTAGAACTTGCCACAATAATATTTTTATCAGAAATAGTTCGTGGTAACACGCCAAGTTTAGCATTTTGCCAATAGGCCAGACTGCCTTGAATCACTTTATTAGAAAGATTTGAAATAGCTAGAGCCTGTTGTACGACTAAATCAGCAAAAATATCCTTCAACAATGTTGTCTTGCCTGTTCCTGGTGGGCCGTTAATACTTCGGATATCGTTTTTGTCGTTTAAAGCTAAATTGACAGCTGCTTGTTGCATAAAATAGAGTGCATAATCAGGGTTTGATGGAAAACGTCCTAACGGATAATATTTTGGTCTTAAAGAAATTTCCTCAAAAATATAAGCGTTAAAATGTTCAGACTCTTTATGACTGTCTAGATTTCTTCTATTTCCAGTAAACCCGTTAAAATATCTGTTTATATTTTCAGTATCAATTAACTTTGCCATTTTTAAATCTTCAATAAAGAAGGAATGTAGATTTATATCCTCATTATCCAGATGTCGTATGAATTTATAACGGAAATTATCTATTGACACATGATACTTTTGTATAAGTTCAGAAAACACATTATGAAAACCCTCTTCAAATTTTCGATCTAATTCTTCTCTAAATAAAGTTTCAACTTTTAAGAAATCATCAGGTAAATGGCCATGTTCACGGATATAGCCGCTCATAGTTAAAAACAGTTTATCAGCTACCAAGTTAAGTTGATGATCAAAATATAAAGCTAAAGTAAATTTTTCCGAATGACTGACTTCCTCATAAGTTTTCTCAATATTGTATTTTTCTTTCAAAATATCAACAACTTCTTGGAAATTGAAAATACCAAAGTAAAATATGATTCCAGACTTTTTAAAGGCTTTATCAGACATATTATTTTGTTGTTTTTGATAAGATAAAAAATTCATAAAGAATTGTTGCCAATCTTTTTCAATACAATGAAATGTCTTTAATAATTTGCCACTTTTATTAATTGAACCTTCTGCTAACTGCTCTATTGTAATCCATGCATTTAGAATATCTTCTTTTTTATTCATGCTATATCTCCTGTTATCGAGCATATTTAAATAACGACAATTATACTTTTGAATAGTTTTTGAGTCTTTAATATTAAATAATAACATACTTTTCCAGTGTCACTCAATTCCATATTGCAGTTAATATGAAGTAGCAAAATATCAACTAAACATATTTCAAAAATTTTTTATAATAACCTTTCTATAGATGGTTTTATTACGTCATTAAATAAATAAAGCGTCATTCAATAGAATTGAATGACGCTTGCTTGATCTATAAATTAACTAATTCTGTTCTCTTTTTTTGAGCAGATAAACCATCCATTCCAACAGAACCATAATAAATAGCTAATCTATATCCTTTACCAATAATCCCAACTGGATAATCAGCTTCTCCAATGAAACCTTCAAAGTCATCTGGATGGACATCAACTTCAATTTCATGGCCAATGAACGCATGATGATAAGAGAGATCCTGATAAAGTTCGATTAAAAACTGTAGCATTTGATTTTGAAGAATAAATACTTCTTGAGAGGCTACTTCTTCCCAGTTAAAATCTAGTAAGAAACCAAAGTATCCATCTTCTATATGAATTGTTAATCTTACTGGTTTAGAGCTATTTAATAGATTTAATACTTCAAATTCTGTATAGTGACCAGACAAATATGAATCTTCGATGATATTTTTACTTATACTTTGTTCAATCCAATTTTCTCCATCTGTATCTATACTATACTTTACTTTTTTAAAGGACACGTCCCTTTTTTTTAAGGAATTTACGAAAGACTGAAACATTTGAATATGATCATCTTCACGAAAAACAACACCAACATTTACAGATCCACCTATACCCATTATTAATCACCTCTTAACTATTAACTCACCGATTCTAACATAGTTATTTTTTTGTTTCGTTGAGAGCTTATAACCAGTAATAAATTCACCGTTCTGCTTGAAAAATGCAGCTTTATTCCCCTTTAAATGCATCATAACGTAACCTGATTGTCCACTATGCTTTGTTCTATATACATGACTTGAACGACTTACGTGGTTTCTTAGAGCTGTTTCAAATTTTTTTGCATTTGCCTTGCTATAAGATCCTTTTACACCAAAATCAACAGCATGTTTAAATTTCTTTTGTAGCTGCACAGATTTAAACGTAACTGCAGTAACAGCTCTTAAAATTTGACTTCTTGTATACATCTTAAAAGCAATCTTAGCAGAAGTTCTGATAATCACACCTAAAATAATAGCTGGTAAAATAGAAGCCTCAATTTCTTCAGAATTAACAGTGTATTTTTCACCAGAGTCTTTATCTGTTAAGGTAGCTTTAAACGTTTCATTATCCGCCTCTTCAACGGCAATGTCATATTCTTTGTTAATAAGTTTACCATTTTCATCAATAATAGATGACGTAAAGTTCATTTCTTCCGTTTCTAAGCTCATTTCAAGGTCACCCTTAACTTCAAGATCTTCTGAGTTAAAGGTAGTTTCAATATGAAGTGATTCTTCTTCTAAGTCAATTAAATTAATATCCAATTCATCAGTATAATCAATATTTAATTCATCATAGACTTCCTGCTTAATCTCATCAAACTGATTTTCTAACAATTGATTATTTACTTCATTACTTTCACTAATTGCTTCGGCTTGATTTATTGGTAAATTTACAATTACCATCGCAGTCACTATTAATATAGTTATTATTTTTTTATAATTCATTTTAGGCTCCTTTATGATTATAGATTATTAATCCGTTCCCTTGCTCATCATCATTTAAAGATTGAACTTTTCGGGATTCTTGTTTCAACTTTTTCATAAGTTCATCAACATTTAACTTCTTAGATTTACTCAAGTAATCCTGAACATACAGTGAAGTTACACCAGTAACATGTGCGGCTGCAAAGGAGGTTCCAGTAAACAAACTATATTCCCCCCTATGATTAGTAGAGAGTATATCAACTCCTGGTGCAATATAATCTATCTTTCCTCTTGCCGCTGAGCTTGGCCTTTTAAGATTTTTTTTAATAGAATTAACTGATATCACATTTGTGTATTTCGCTGGATACTCTACACCAGTTCCATATGTATTTCCTGCTGCAGCTACTATAATTATTCCATGTGACACTGCTTTATCAATGGATGACTTTAATTTAGCTTTATTAGTAACTACACCTGAACTGATATTGATTATATGTACACCTTCTTTTATGCTCCATTCAATACCCTTTATTAAAGAATCAACATCTCCTTTACCTTGTTGATTTAAAACCTTAACATCATAAAGCTCCACACCTGAATGATTGTAACTTGTTATACCTTTATTAGATTGTCTTGCTCCAATGATTCCTGCCACGGCAGTGCCATGACCAAAATCATCGGTGACAGGTCTTTTTGGAGTAACAGCATTATATTCCTTTTTAACAATACCTTTTAAATCCTGATGTTGTTGATTAATACCACTGTCTAAGATAGCTATTTTAACTTTAGTTCTTCCTTCGCTTCTTCCACTGTTCATATATGGATCAAGCAACTTAATATTCCATTGGACTTTTATGTCTTCACTGAAGTTAGCTTTCTCACTCTCTTTATTCGTATTGTTTAAGTTATTAAATACAAAAAAAACAATTAAGAAAACTAACACTATTATACTAATTATAAACGTGTAAATTTTTATTCTTATATATAAAACCTCCTATTCATGACTTAAGAATCACTTAACTTCAAATATATGATAACTTATCATAATGGAAAATTCAATATTTTTATCCATAATTAGTTATTTAATGAACGTAATTATTAACTTAATTACTTTTTCAGCTTAATATATTAAAGGGGTTAGTTAAACGGAGATTTACTTCTATTAACAGATTACGGTAGGGAATTAATGATTAATCCAGATTCAAACATCAATGATTTTTGGAATAATCAGCTTCCAAAGGAAACTTCAGGGAAGTTGCAATCACTAGAGGCCCCATTCACTTATGATAAGGCTCACCGTGATGTATCTAAATGAGGTTTCTTGATATTAAACATAGCCAAATACATCTCCAACATTATTGAAAAGCCTTTTACTAAAAAGAAAAACACCATCAGGTTGATGGTGTAAACTTAAGTTTCAGTTTTTACATACCTAAATTAATAATTAGGTTATCTACCTGCAATATCTGCAGCTTCTTCAATCCAATCAGAAAAATTTTCGTAACCCTTGTCCAAATCCCAATAGTAAGTATTAAATACAGTTGAAGCTTTCTTTTGTTTCCCATCAACAGTTATATAATAATTATCTAGAGGATTATCTCCTTTAGTATCCTTTTCTCCATCTTGATTTTTTAGGCGGTGAATGTAAATTCCTAACAAACCATTACCCTTTTCAATTTCATAATTTACCCATTTTATATTTGATGTCTCTTTTCCAATAAGTACTACAGTAACAGAAGTACCTTTTAACTGTTCGTCTATCCAGCCACTAATTGCTTTATCACCTTTTCTTTTTACTTCTTCCCATTCTGCTGCATCCAAATAGCCCTTAATTGCTTGGGTTATGTTAGAGTTTCTAACCTGCCCAGCTCTCCATGCATCTCTTTCGTAATGAAAACTAAAAAACACCTTTCTCGCCATTATACCCGCTTCCTGATTCTTTCAATTATTGCAATTACCTCGTCAATAACATTTTTCGGATAGGTCTCTTTCTCCAATACATCTAACGAATCCTGTAAGTACCAATACCTTTTTAGGTCGCTTTTTACTTCTTTATAAATCGCTTCTGTTACATAACCTGTTGAACTGATAGGTATAATGTATTTTCCAGTATCTCTTGCAATGTGGAATTCTTCTAACATTCCATTTGCATGAACTACTTCAGCATCCACTAACTTATTACCAAATAAGAAAATCATCACACCCGCATCGTCTATCATTTCTTTTCTATACTCCGTCCAAAGCTCTTTTAGCGACTTTTCTCCCGAAGCTGATTGAGGAAATGGACGTAATGTTAGATATTCATTAATTTTCTTTCCCTTATTCTCAAATATTTCTTCAAGTGCACCATTTATTACATAACTGCCTACTCCCAAGCCGAACCCCGATATAATATGGTGGTTATTAGCAACAAGAGACTTAGAAAGATTATGTAATAAGCCTTTAGCTTCCTCGACAGAGTAATTCCCATAATTTTCGACGCTACCAGAAATAAATACTTTATTTACTTTAAACTTTTTTTCAATATTGATTAATATATTTGTAATATCTGTGTACTCTTCAATAAGAACTGAATTAATACCATATCTTTTAAGGTCTCTGATTTTCAAATCTTGCTTAACCCTGTCGTAATTAAATTCTTCCTCATTAATGGAACCATCGGGATTTTTGTATCGACTATCCGACCTATTAACTCTTCTAAAGAAACAGTAATGATTTTTAGGACTGTTTCCTAGTAAGTCTACACGAATTTTACTTAAAATTTGTTCTAGATTTGGGTCTTCAAAGCTAAAACCTATAAATATAAAAGTTTTAGATATAAGTTCACCTTTAAGTTGTGTGGTAAATAAAGTTCTTTCACTGTCATATTTTTCATAATCATCTCTCGTTATAACAGCATCATCTGGAAATTCCTTATCACCATGCATTTTATAAACAACAACATCCCGGTTAGGCTTATAATTTTTCATCTGACTTTGGCTAATTTTTTTATCTACTGTTTTTCCTTTATCACCCAAAGTATCTTCAATAATCGAATCATAGTTTGTAGTCCAATAAGTATCAATAGGTAGTCGAGATAAAATATCCATATTTACATTTCTTTCTGCCGTTCTTTGAAACTCTTCTACAATCGCCTCATTGATAGTTTGTCTACCATTTGCATTAAAATGATATTGAGCTACTGAAACTAAATCAAATTCTTTATTAATATCCAAGTCTAATTCAGAAGCAACATCACTAAGCAATCCTCGCCAATCAACAAAACCTGATCCCCTCGAAAGTCCTGCTCCGGCAAAAATAGCTAAGTTATTATTACGAAGTTCTTTTAATACTGCTTTTTCAAACATTGCTATAGATATACTCATAATAAACTATCTCCTAATTTATTTACTAATAATAAGGAAGCTAAAAAATATAAAACTCAACTTTACAGTAACAAATTTCAATAAACCAATTTTATCGCTTAAATTGAATTGTCCGATATTTTCTTTATAATCAAATTAACAACTTCACTTGTAGTTGTGTTTCTAAAATCAATATATCCCGTTGTAGGTAAAAGACCTGGAACCTCTGTATCATCAAGCCTTAAAGGTAAAATATACTCTTGATTTTCCTTCAATGCTTTTGCCTGAGCTGCTTGTCGTTCGAAGTTTGGCCAGTGCTCTTTTGCATAACTTTTTGAAACTATCATTAAACAATATTTTGCCCTTTCTCCGTAAATCTCACTTAAATAAGCATACAAATCTTTTCCCCATAAATTAGATTTTTCGAAATTATCATAGAATACTCTCTTACCTGAATTAGTTAAAAATTCTGCTATATCCTCAGCTATTTTCCTATCCTCTCCTGCAAATGATAAAGCAATATCATAATTTCTTTTATTGGAATTTGATAATTCCCATCTAATATCATCAAATTTTACCCACAAATTTTCACTGTTTTCTATAATTATATGCGATAATGTAATAAATGGTGTATGGAACTTAATATCCTCAATTGTTCCATTAGTTAATACGGGAAACTCCTCTTCATGAAGATCCAGAACTGATAAAATAATTTCAGCCTCGCTTATTTCGGAACGATTATTGTTATTAGCATTTTTTATACATTTGTCTATTATTAGGTATCGGTAATTACTATTTTCTTTTACAGAGTAATTATCAACAAAATAAGGATCACGCACTTTAAAATTACTATCATTATCTAATGTTCTCTTAATATCTTTAATTGCTAATATAGAGTTACCACCATACTTATCAATTATTTCTGCAAAATCGGCGTACATTGTGATTAATGGTAATAACAAATCTGAAGGAAAAAAAGCCATATTTCTTTTATAGCAAATTTCTTCAGCATTCATTAAAATATTTAGGGCATTTCCACTTATAGAGAAACCCCTTTTTTTCACAAAATAAATTAAATCTGCTTTTAATTCTGCTTTAACTTTTTCCAAATAACATTCCCTCTTTTTAATTATTTAAGTACTACTAAATATAGTTAATATAGGAATTTAATTCCTCACTTACTTATGATAAGGCTCCCCCCGCACAATCCGAAACGCCCGATAAATCTGCTCCACCAGCACCAGCCTCATCAACTGATGCGGGAACGTCATTTTCGAAAACGACAGCTTCTCATTCGCACGCTGCATGACGGCGTCGCTTAATCCGAGGGATCCGCCTATGACGAAACATACCTTGCTTTTTCCGTATGTTGCCAGCTTATCTATTGTATCGGCTAATTCTTCGGAACTTTTCATTTTTCCTTCGATGGCGAGGGCGATGACGTGGGCGTCTGGGTTGATTTTGCTTAGGATGCGTTCGCCTTCTTTGTCTTTGATGATTTTCATGTCTTGATCGCTGAGGTGTTCGGGTGCTTTTTCGTCTGCGAGCTCAATGATGTCGATTTTCGCATAGGCTTGTAATCGCTTTGTGTATTCGGCTATGCCTTGTTTTAAATATTTCTCTTTTAATTTTCCTACTGTGATAATTGATATATTCACAGGTCATCCCCACCTTAAGAACAAGTTATTCATATAAGTTATCAACAATTGTGGATAAAATTTGTGTATTTTGTGTCCGATCATTCGTTCCCCACTATATATATTGCAGGTTCATCGCACAATTCACAGGTTGTGGATAAACTGTGTGTATGTTCGATTTTTCTGAATTCTGGTGGCAGTTCGTGATCATCTATGTACATGTCTAATACGGTTTCTATGTGTTCTGCACAAGCATATAATGTTTTGTTCATAAGTTTCTGATTCCTCCAATATGTTGTCTGGTTATTTACAAGTGTTTCGCTCATTGTTCAATATAACCGATTTATTCACATGTTAATAGTCTTTTGCCATTTCCCACACCTTTTATCCACAAACCAAACAAAGAAGCCTCCACTTCTGTGAAGGCTTCTTTCTATAAAAATGGATTATAAAATCTCGTTCCTCTAACAAATGTAATCACAAGCGACACGATGAGTACCACACCAACAAACAATAACGCAGCATAATCTGCTTTTTGAAAGTCTTTCGCCGTGAACCATGTGCGCTTTTTATGCTTTCCAAATCCGCGCAGCTCCATCGCATTGCTGATCGTTTCAATCCGCTCCAAGCTGGAGAAAATCAGCGGCATCACAATCGACAGCGCATTTTTAATCCGTTTCCCCAGTTTTTCATTCTTCGATAAATCAATTCCTCTTGCTTGCTGAGAAATCGCTATCGTTCGAAAATCCCGCTGAATATCTGGAATATAGCGTAAAGCAATCGCGACAGCATAGGAAATCCGGTAGCTGACCCCGATTCGGCTGAGCGATGAGGCAAATTCACTTGGATTCGTTGTGACGATAAACAAAAGCGCTGCTGGCATGACGGTCACATATTTCAGCGTAATATTCAATTGATAGAAAAGCTGTTCCAGTGTGACGTTGTACCAGCCTGCAATATGAAACAGCTCATGCTTTGCTCCGTAGATGGCGACTCCTTGCTGGGGCGCAAAGATGTAAATAGCGATGTTGTTGATGACTAGGAAAATCGCCAGGACAATCACCACGAAGGAAATATCACGAAATCGCACGTTCGATAGCTGAAAGAATACGATACTGGCGGCTAGCATAAAGACTAAAATGCCTGTATCATACGTGAGCATCGCTGCGGATGACCAGAGGATAAAGCAAATGAGTTTGGTTGCACCTGTCAGCCGATGAATCGGCGACGGGCGATCGATATAGGACAGCATGTCTACAGCCATGTCATTCGTTCCTTTCTGTCAACCTCAATGAAGCGATCCACGAGTTCATTTGGATTTGGCCAGTCTGCTTTCAGTGCCAGTTCGTACAGCGATGTTTCCTTTAAGCTCGCCTTTTGGACAAGCAGTTGATCTGTCAGCACTTTGGCTGGGGTATCATCTGCGATTTTTTCTCCATCTGAAATGACAATGGTTCTTGTCGTGTATTCGAGCATCAAATGCATATCATGGGTGATCATGAAGATCGTGACACCCTGCTGATTTAATTGCTCTAAAAACGTCATCATCTCTGTGTAATGTTTAAAATCCTGTCCTGCGGTTGGCTCATCTAAAATGATGATTTCTGGCTCTAATACAAGAATTGATGCGATGGTGACGCGTTTTTTCTGTCCGAAGCTGAGGGCTGAAATCGGCCAGTTCCGAAATGGATATAAGCCGCATACTTTTAGAACCCGCTCCACCCGTTCCTTGATGTCGTCTTCCTTTACGCCTCTTAAAACGAGACCGAGTGCGACTTCATCAAAGATCATTTGTTTTGAAATCATTTGATTTGGGTTTTGCATGACAACGCCGATTCGTTCAGAACGCTGTTTGATTGTGTCTCCTGTGATGTCATCGCCATTCAGATGAATTGTCCCTTTCGTTGGCTTTTCAAACGCGCAGAGCACCTTGGACAATGTCGTCTTGCCTGCGCCATTGGCTCCAGCGATGCTGATCATTTCTCCTTTTTTGACGGTAAAGGAGATGTTGCTCAGCGTGTTTGGTCTTGTCGGATAGTCAAAGCTCAGCTCACGCACCTCTAGTAAATCCTGCGATGCAATCTGCTCTACTGACGGCTCAGACGCTTCCATCCACTGCTCGATTTTCTCTTTTTCCTCGTCATTTAAGGTGAGATGCTGTAAATTAGCTATCTGATCTCCCGGTGTAACTGGAATGCCTGCATATTTCATGGCCTTTACATATAAAGGCTCGCGCAAATATGCCGCTTCTAATACATTTGAGGCGAGCAATTCATCTGGTGTCATATCCGCTGCAATCGTGCCGTCATTGACGACGATGATGCGGTCGACATGACGGAAGAGGACGTCCTCTAACCGGTGCTCGACCATCACGACGGTTTTTTTCGTTTCTTTTTGCAGTCGATCGATAAGGTCGATCACTTCTTTGCCTGTAGACGGATCAAGGCTTGCAAGTGGTTCATCAAACAGCAAAATGTCGACATCGTTGACAAGTACGCCCGCAATGGCGACACGTTGTTTTTGACCGCCTGACAGCTCATGTACGGACGATGCCAGCTTGCCGTCCACCTCTGTTAATCTTGCCGCTTCTTCGACACGTGTTTTCATTTCTTCGCGTGTGACTTGATCATTTTCAAGAGCAAACGCGATGTCTTCTCCAACGGTCAGCCCGATAAATTGTCCATCAGGGTCCTGCAGCACCGTTCCGACGAGCTGTGAAAGGGAAAAAATGTTCTCTTTCTCTGCATTCTTCCCGCCGATGTGAAGACTTCCTTCCATAGAACCTTTATAAGACGCAGGAACTAGCCCATTGATACAATGGGCTAGCGTGCTTTTTCCCGATCCAGACGGGCCTGCGATGAGGACTTTTTCCCCTTCATAGATGGTCAGGTTGATATCTTTCAATGTCGGTTCTGCCTGACTGCGATACTTGAATCCGAAATGTTCGAATTGAATCATCGGTTTCTTCATTTATGTGTTCCACCTTGCTTCATGATGTTTCTTTCGATAGACTGCCGCTTTTGCTTCTCGTTTTCGCATAAGCCGCAATGATGATGGTTCCTAGTACACCGACTGTGATGATGTTCGAGATCCCTGCCACGATGCCTTGAACAAATACTTTGTTCGCAGGTTCTGCATAGATCACAATGTCGAGTACAGGAGCAATGACAAACCAGCCTAATGCCTGCGCACCTGCTTGTACGGCGTTGAAAAGCGTGATCTTCTTCCAGCCAAAGTCGCCCTCTTCTACTTTTAAACGGTTAGAAATGAAGCCAATCAATAACCCAACAACACCTGAAACGATAATCCAGCTCCACCAAGGGCCGAATGTGGTGGCATCTTTAATGAGATGACCAATAAACCCAATCAGTGCGCCTGCAACAGGACCAAAAAGCACAGCCATTAATGCAAGGAATGCGTATGATGTCTCAATTTGTGTATTCGGAATCCCAGTTGGAATGGAGACGAAGCGTCCTAAAATGACAAAGACGGCTGCGCCAATTCCGATGGCAACGACAGTTTTCGTTGAAAGTTGTTTACCTGCCATGATGTTTCCTCCTCTTATTCGTATATAATGCGCGGAGCTTTGCGAATCGAAAGGCGCCAGCCTGTGCCTGTACCGATGTTATAAGCCTTTGCAAATGACCCTTGATTGATCGCCACGCCTAAATGGTCGAGTGAATTGACATATACGAGTGGTTCGCCTACCTTTAAATCGGCAAAAGATCGTCCATAGGTCATGATATTTTTATACACATTTTTCGGCCCGTTGGCAATGGTAACTTCTATTGCATCGCCGTAATTAATTGAAAGCTGTTCAAATAACGTGTGATGAATGTTTGTCCATAGGTTTCCGAACCTCACGTCTAAAATATCAATCGTCCCTGTGATGACTTCTTCTTTCGCATACGCCTGTACGACTGGAAGGTGAATAATATCATCAATATTCGCCTTTGGCCCCACCTCTTCAAAAGAAATCACACCTGAAGCGATTCTCGCCCCTGTATATGCGTAAATGTCTCTCCCATGGAATGTATGTGATTTTCCCGACTTCGGCAGCCGGTTAATGGTTTCATCTAAATAACGGGCTTCCACAATGCCAATATCCTGCGCGACGTGCGTGAGTGTCCCGTTATCTGGGGTAATGATATAGTGCGAGCTTGTGGTTTTGACGACAAGACTCTTTCTCTCTGACCCAACGCCTGGGTCAACAACGGAAACGAATACCGTCTCTTCCGGCCAGTATGTGACGGTTTGGAGCAGGCGGTAAGATGCCTCCCAAATGTCATACTGCGGTATATTGTGTGTTAAATCAAAAAGGCGGATCCTGCTGCTCACCGTATTTGCCACTCCGTACATTGCGCTGACTGCTCCATCATCAATGCCGAAATCTGATTGTAAAACCAATGCATGTTCACTCATGTCAATCTCCCTTTCATTTGAAAAAATGGATGTGGTGTTTCACGTGGAACATTTGAACATTTGTATGAAAAAAGTGGACAATAAAAAATACCCCATCCTTATCTTTGAATCATAAGGACGAGGTATTTGTCTCGTGGTACCACCTTTATTTACTGTTTGCTCGCGCTAAACAGCCTCTACAAGTACAAAGCTCCAATCTGGCTCATATACTGTGGTTTTGATAACGAGTACCAACTCTCGTCGTGTCCTACTAATATCATAGATATGTTCAGCACGAGGCTCAGAGACCATTTTTCGAATCATTATTTTTGCTTCTTTTCAGCTGCCGAAGCTCTCTGTGGAAAAATTGATGATTGTACTTTCTCTCGTCATTGCCTGTTTAACTATCTTGAATTAAAGCTATCATACATGATGTTTTTTGATAAATCAAGATATTTTTCTGAACATTTTCAAAAGTGGGTCAACTGATGCTGGAAGAGTCTTCTTTTTATAAAATTTAAACAAATGTTAAAGAGCGAGATATGGTGTCTTTCCTTTCTAGCTGTATAATAAAGATGAAGGGAGGTACAGCGTGTGTGGACCATCTGTATGAATGAGTTTAAGCAGCTCTTCAAAAGCACAAAATCCATTTTAACAATTGTTATTATTTTCATTTTATCTACTTTTGTTTCAACTCTTCCGTTTATTGCTGCTCATCAGGACAAATGGGAGCAGGCAAAGGATCCTTATTCTATTGGGAATGAACTGGTGATGTCGTTATTTGGTTTCTTCCTTATTTTTTTATTGTCTCATGATATTTTGAGCCGCGAAATTCATTTAAAAACCATTCGTTTTCTAGTCAGTAAAACAACCCGTTTGAACATTATTATCGGAAAATATCTTGGGCTGATGCTGTTTTGGCTTAGCTGCATTATGACGACATACGTACTGAATATGGTGATTTCACATCGTTTTCTGTTCTCTGATGCGTTTAAAATCTTAACCTTTATCAGTGTCGGTATCTCATGTACTTTATTTTTGTCCATGCTCTTTCCAACACCGCAGAAATCAATGTTTGTTGGGATGTTGTTTTCCTTTCTTTTCCCGATCGTCAGTATGATATCTGTTCTTTCTTCAGAACGATTGATTCATTGGTTCCAATATATGACGCCTTATTATTATGCGCGCTTGAGTGAACCGCTGACCTATGTACTCATGAATACAGCATTAACCGTTGTATTACTCATTGGAACAGCACTCCTATTTCAAAGGAGGGATGTCTAAATGCTGCATACAAAAGAGCTCACAAAAAAATATCGGACAAAAGTCGCGATAGATCACATTACCATTGATGTCAATCAAGGCGATATCTTCGGACTCATTGGACCTAAGGGTTCTGGTAAGACGACGTTTTTCAATATCATTACGGGAATTTCCCGGCCAACCTCTGGTACGTTTACGATGATGGATATGCCTTCATTAAAAAAGGTGAGGCAGCATATCGGTGTTCTGCCTGAATATACGGATTTATATGAAGGGCTCACGGCACTTGAACATATTGCCTACTTATCCAAAATCACCGGGACACGCCAGAAAACGAGTGATTATGAAGAACTGCTCGAATTTGTCGGTTTAGATCACTATCATCAGGAAAAAGTCGGTACCTTCACACCTGGTATGAAGAAGCGGCTCGGAATGGCGCAGGCCATCGCCCATCGGCCCGAATTTATTTTACTAGACGAGCCTTTTGCCGATATTGATGCTGATTCGATCTTACACATCCAGCAGGTCATTGAAACGTTAAAACATGAAGGGAAAACCGTCTTTTTAACGGCTGACCGCCCAAGGTTCACAAATAGTATTTGTACCAAAACGGCATTCATTTCTGAAGGAAAATTAGTGTCCCCCCATACTCATCCTCAAGAAAAAACCATCACATCCTCAAACATACGTGCAACCTTCAAGCATGCGTGGATTGATGATGAGGTGAAACCTGTTCTCACGCAGTACTTACAAACTGTCGGAACAGATCTTGTGATCAGTGATGACGAGACCTCATTGTTGATTCGTTCAGAAGCCCAAGTCCCATCGATCATCCGCGCTTTCGTGAAATGCAAAGTCGATTTATACAGAGTCACGGCTCAGGATGCCATGAGCACCTCATAAAAAAGTACCGTACGCGATCCGCACGGTACTTCTTCTTTTTTATAAAGGTTTACTCATATAGATTCCGGTTTCTGCAAATCCGGTCTTCTCGTACAGTGAACGGGCGATTTGATTGTGAGCAAAAACATGCAGCGAGAGTTTCTGCACTCCTAATGACTTTGCCTGCCCCTCTAATGCAGCAATAGCCTGCTTTGCAAAGCCTTTTCCTCGATAAGCTTCGAATAAAATAAAGTTATAAATGAATCCTTCCTGCTGAGGGTGATTCGGGTCATAACAAAGCCAAACCCAGCCAATCGCTTCTTCCCCATTTAAGAAATTCCATAGTTCATGATGCTCTGTCTGCAGACCTTCTGGAAGCAGACGATCAAATTGCTCTTCTGCGTTCGCAAGTGATTCTTCCTTTTCCCATGTCCCTGCGAGTACCTTTTCTTCTGCGTACCGCTGAATGGCCTTCTCCATCAATACATCGTAATCCGTTTGTGACATTGGTTGTAGTGTAACCAATCGCATCGCCCCCTTTCCTCCATCATATGATGAGCATGCAAAAAAAACCAGTCCCATCAAGGAACTGGTCATCCGCCGAATCGGTCGGTTTGAGAAAGTTTGATCTCTACTGATTTTTTCTTTCCGCTTCGGTAAAACTCCATCTTTACCTTGTCGCCGACTTTCTTTTGATATAAATACTTACGAAGATCTACGATATTCTGTACACTCTTGCCATCAAAGGAGGTGACGACATCCAGCTCTTTTAGTCCCGCTTTTCCCGCTGGAGACAAAGACTCGACACTCATCACGACAACCCCTGATGTGACTTTAGATGGCAGCTTCAACGTTTCCTGCCAGTGATAGCTCGCAATATCTGCTAATGATTTCATGCCAACGCCTAGATACGGACGCTTCACCTCTCCGTAGCGCTCTAAATCTTCTATGACAGGGATGACTAGATTCGCCGGGATAGACAGCCCGATGCCTTCTACCTCTGATTCAGCAATCTTCATTGAGTTGATGCCGATCACTTTTCCGTCCATATTGATCAAGGCACCACCGCTGTTGCCTGGATTGATGGCGGCATCTGTTTGCAGTACCTCCGCATTCCAATCCGCCTGTCCGTCCCCATTCGAGTCTACAGGAATCGCACGTTCCGTTCCCGAAATGACACCTTGTGTGACAGAGCCCGCGAATTCAAGCCCTAACGGATTTCCAATGGCGATGACTGGCTCACCTGGCTTCACATGATCTGAATTGCCAAAGGCGGCGGTCTTCTTGATCTTATCACTTTTGACGGTGAGAACCGCTAAATCCATCAGCTGATCGCTTCCAACAAGATTGGCACCAATTCTTGTCCCATCCTGAAGGCTCACTTCAAGCTGGTTGGCTCCTTTGATGACATGGTGGTTGGTCACGATATAAAAGGTATCACCCTTTTTCTTATAAATCACACCTGACCCGCTGCCTGCCTCCCCGCCTTCTTCCCAAAAGCTCGACTTTTGGATATTAATGACGCCGACAACCGTATCCGACATATTAGATACGACTTTCGTGACCGCATCATTGACGTTCACATTGACGGTCTTTAAAGGGCCCTGTGCTGATTGCTCATCTCCGTTCTGCTGCCACCCAAAGGGACTGCCGCTCTGTCCTGACACATAGGGGAAAAAGAATCCCATTAAAAAAGCTCCTACCAATACACCGATCAGACCAGATAGGAAATATCCTTTTCTGCTTCGTCTCGGCATCCACTCTACATCGCGATAATCCACTATGTTTCCTTCCTTTCAGTGAATAGATGATGTATATAGTGTTGGTAAGAAGCTCTTATCTTAATCATACGATTGTAAAAATCATACGGCGCAAAGCGGGGTTGCTTTTTTCGGGTCCGTATCATATAAATCAAAGCCATCCCCGACAACAAAGCCTTTCATCTCAAGTGTCTGCTGGACCGCCATACGGGCTAAATCCTTCATGTTGTTGTCTTGACTCAAGTGAGCCAAGTAAATGCGTGAGGTGGCATCTCCAATGACATCGGTCATCGCAAGAGCGGCATCTTCATTTGAAACATGTCCGACATCGCTCAAAATTCTGCGCTTAATGCTCCACGGGTATCGGCCCATTTGCAGCATACCGACATCATGATTGCTCTCAAATACAAATGTATTGGCTGACTGAATGATGCCTTTCATACGGTCACTCACATAGCCTGTATCCGTCATTAGGGCAAGTTTGCGTCCGCCATAATGGAACACGTAAAACATGGGCTCAGCCGCATCATGTGAGACGCCAAAGGACTCAACATCGAGACCGCCAAAGGATTGGACGGTTTCCATATCAAAGTGGAATTTTTGCTCTGTGTCAATCTTCCCGATATGAGACTCCATCGCCTTCCATGTTTTCGCATTTGCATAGACAGGGAGCTTGTACTTTCTCGCCATGACACCGAGCCCTTTAATATGATCTGAGTGCTCGTGTGTCACAAAAATGCCATCCAAATCTTCAGGCTTGCGGTCGATTTGACCAAGCAGCTCGACCATTTGTTTGCCGCTTAACCCAGCATCCACTAAAAAGGCATGCTCGTCTGTTTCTAAATAAAAAGCGTTCCCCGTACTTCCGCTCGCTAGTACACTGAACTGCAAGCTCATGTTCTCTCACTCCATTGAAGATTTGTCATCTTTCTCTATATGATCAAGTGTTGAGCCATCAATGGCATTGATCAAATACTCTTCTTCTGTCTTTTTCTTTGAACTAACTGATACGCCTTCAAGCTCGACTCGCCATACAGGCACCATGACCTGCGTGCTTGCACCCGGGTATTGCGTATAGTAGCCAAGCTCTACCTTTTTCACGGTCGTGTTTTGGCTCAGCATGTTTTGTGTATATAAGTCCTTCACGGTTTCAAGCGCTGGGACAAGGGTTTCTTTTCTCACTTCATTAATCGACGTCACCATCGACTGCTGATACGACACGACCTCGTTTTGATCGTTTACATCTAAGGTGATTTTCCCGATGGTTTCGGTGTCATCAAGGCCTTCTTGGAAGATGTATTTCCCTTTATACGTTTGGAAAAAGACGATCTTCCCTGTCTCTTCATCAATACTCCACAGCTTATAATTCTTCCCATCCAGCAAACGCTGGTTTACGAGGTTTGCCGCCGCTGTTTTTATATCCTTTTTTGGCAATGCAACGGGTTTATTGAAGGTCATCTCAAGCAGTGTGACAGGATCATCTTTGTCCGTTTTCGGGAATGTGCTTTTCGCCTTTTGATCAGCTAATCCGTCGACATCCTTTTTCGTATATTGCTTCTTTTCAGCTGTAATGCGGTATCCAATCTTCGCTTCATCTGATAGATTGCCATATTTGATCCCATCTGCCTTCATTTCTTCCAGCGTATCCGTTTTTTCAATAATCGCAAAATGATCGGTTGATCGTTTTTCAAAGTATTGAAAACCTAGAAAGATATCGAGAACGAGAAAGGCTAGGATAAAGATCGTTTTGGTCTTATTCCACTCCATTATTCTCGCTCCCCTCTGTCAACAAATCATGCGATAGTATCACGGTTTTGCCGTTATATTTCATGCACCATACTGGCTCCAGCCAGACAAACATCGCTTGATCTTGATCTGATGCGGTTGAAGCAGCTTGATAGGCCGGGAAAATTTGTTCAATTTTCTCCAGGTCATCATATTTCGTCTGCTTGACGATTAAGTCCTTCAGCTCTGTCCCGTTCATCAGCTTGACCTGTTCACTCTGACTCGCTTTGTTGCCTAGAATATAGTTTGGACGCTTGTAATTCAAGATGTCATCATTCGCCCACTGTACTTCAAGAGAGGTCATCCCAAATGGATGCTTTGTACTGTTGACGATCGGCAGACCATCCATAAACATATTAAAGGAAAGCTGCTGGTTGCTGTTGATGCCAAAGTATTGATAGTCATCGGTAAAGCTCCCCGTATCATTGAAATACTTCACACTTCGCTTGATCAAATCCCCCGTTTGGAAAACGGTGCTGGAATTGATATTGCGGTGCTGATATTGGATGCGGTGGTCTTTTTGATTGGCTTCAAGACGGCTTGTGCCATCTGTGTACACTGTCCGATTTAAATTAGACTCCTCGCCCACAAGACTCGGGTCCGTAAACAGAGCGTCCTTGAATTTGCTTGTCTTAATCGTTTCGATAAAGAACATTTTCGCTTCAAGCTGCTTTTGCTTTCTCGGAAGGAGGAAATCTCGTTTAGAATTAGCTGAGAATGTATAGAGATCGTAGCGCGGCATCTCGTTTTGAGCGGCTGAGATACTGTCCATTAGATTCCGATAGTTAGCGGATTCTATTGTCAGCTCAAGCACCGTTTCCTTGCTGTATGAAACCAAATAGACTTTCTTATTGGCCTTGTCCTGCTGGGAGAACGGCACAATCATCCGATCAAACGAGTTGTATTCAATGGACTTATTCGGCCATTTAAACAGCGCTTGGAAAATATCAATCGGAATCGAGTCATTGAATACAAGATCCAATGTCTTCCCCTGTCCTCCGCTTCCATAGAAGAAATTCTTAAATCTCTGCTCAGAATATTGATCCGACACATCCGAAATCTCTTTGACATCCCAAAGGCTCACATCATTCCAGAAGTTTTGAAAGAGTTCCTTTTGATCGACTTTAAAATGCTCCCCATTTGAATGGATGAACATCTCGCGCGGCTTCACGACATCAATGAGACTTCTAGGCTCGTCGCTTGAAATCTTCTTCGTTTCCACGACCTGTGTGCCGGCATCTGCCTGGTCCTGCATGACGGGCTGGAACATCCAAATATTCCACGTAAACACAAGACTGATCGCAATTAGGATTGTCAATATTATGGTTTTAAAGGTCTCACGCTTCATCCCAATCATCCTCTTGTTCTTCATTGTACGGAAGGGTAAAGGTCACCGTTGTTCCTTTTCCTTCAATGCTGTCAGCCCAAATATCTCCGCCATGAGCCTGAACCATTTCTTTTGCAATCGCAAGTCCTAGGCCGGTTCCGCCAAGCTTTCTTGTTCTCGCCTTATCCACTCGATAAAAACGTTCAAAGATTTTATCCATATCCTTCTTCGGAATACCGATCCCTTCATCTTTGACGCTGAATAACACAAGGCCATTCTCCTCATCCAGATCAACGGTAAACGTGATATGTCCACCCTCTGGGGAGTATTTCATGGCATTGGAAATGATATTATCGAGCACCTGTGTGATTTTATCTTGATCAATTTCCACGTATATTTCACGCTGCGGCAGATTGCGGATAAACTCGACATGCTGCTCTTTCGTCATTTCAAAACGATCAATGACCAATGAGATAAACCTGATAAAATTCGTCCACTCACGGTTGAATTGATAATCCTTGCTGTCGAACTTAGACAGCTGCAGCAGGTCATTAACAAGCCGGATCATGCGCTCTGTTTCATTTTGCGTGACACTGAGGAACCTTGGCGCAAGCTCTTTATCACCAATTGCCCCTTCAGCCAGTGCCTCAAGATAGCTTCGCATCGTCGTCAGCGGTGTGCGCAGCTCATGTGATACGTTTGCGACGAATTCACGGCGTTCTGCATCAATTTTCTCCTGCTCTGTGACGTCATAAATGACCGCAATTAAACCATCAATCTTCCCATGCTCTTTCTGAATGACTGAGAAATTCACACGCAAAACAGACAGCTGATCTTCGCGTTCAATTTCTATCAGCATGGAATCTTGATTTTCGACTAAATCTTCAAATGTATGCGTCTCCTCGAGGCCCAGTAAGGACGTAATCGGCATCTCTAGAGCTGTTTCACGTGAAACATTTAACAGCTCTAATGCGGGGCTGTTTAATAGAATAATCGCACCGTTTTGATTCGTGGCGATGACGCCATCCGTCATATAGGCAATAACAGAAGAAAGCTTTTTCCGCTCACCCTCTGTCATGAGCTGCGCTTCCTCCAGCTCTCTCGTCAGATGGTTAAAGGTTGTCGCAAGCTGGCCAATCTCGTCATGTCCATACTTTCGGACTTTCCTGGAAAAATTCCCTTTGGCAAGCTCGATCGCTTGCTTTCTCATATCCGAAATAGGATGAGTGATTGTTCTAAAGATGAAGATACCAAGCAGTGCGGTCGTCCCAAGTGCGATCAGTGTGCCAGTCGCCAAAATGGTGTTAATGGTTCGCATTTGGTTAAACACGCTCTCCATCGAAGACACAACATAAATCACACCGACGGTTTCTTGGTTTTCATTTTTCACGGCTGTCGCAGAAATACGCACCCGTTTATTGGATTCTGGGTCATAGAATTTCTTTTCATAGTCTTTGCCGACCGCAAAAATACGGCTAATGATTTGATCAGTGATTTTCTTCCCGGCAATCTCCTGACTGCCATTATTCACAGAGGCAATGACCTCTCTGCTTTCGTCAATATAGCTGACTTCAGAAATTTCATTAGACTCATCTTTGTTGTTAAAGTCGTTTAATATCTTTTGAGCATCCTCTTTTAATTCTGCCTTGCTTTTCGATGAATCTTGTTCTAGGTAATACGATAACGAGTAGATTCGCTGATTCAAGGAATTATCATAGGAATTAATTAAGGACTGCTCTAGCTGCTTCACAAAGTACACGCCAATGATCTGCATGGCGACAATGATCAGCAGCACGTAAATTAAGGTCAATTTGAAGTGAATCGAGCGAAAAAAACCTACTTTACTCATAAGAATCTTAGTCCTGCTCTGGGTTTCTTAAATAGTAGCCAACGCCTCGTCGTGTCACGATCCAGCTCGGGTGGCTAGGATTGTCTTCAATTTTCTCACGAAGACGGCGGACTGTGACGTCCACTGTACGCACATCCCCGAAATAATCGTAGCCCCATACGGTTTGCAGCAAGTGCTCACGTGTCATAACTTGTCCGATATGTTTCGCTAAGTAATGAAGCAATTCGAACTCACGGTGCGTCAATTCAATTGTTTCCTCACGCTTAGACACCACATATGCATCTGGATAAATGACAAGTGATCCAATTTCAATATCATTTGATTCAGATTCTTCCTCTGTCTGCGGCGCAGCAATTTGTCTTCTCAAATTCGCTTTCACACGGGCAAGCAGCTCGCGCGTGCTAAATGGCTTCGTCACATAATCATCTGCGCCAAGCTCAAGACCGATGACTTTATCAATTTCAGAGTCTTTTGCTGTCAGCATGATAATCGGCATGTCATATTTTTTTCTCACTTCACGGCATACCTCAACGCCATCTTTGTTCGGCAGCATAATGTCGAGCAGAATGATGTCCGGTTTGATTTCTTCTACCATTTCAAGGGCTTCATTTCCGTCATATGCACAATGAACCTCATAGCCCTCTTTTCTTAAGTTAAACTCCAATATATCAGCAATCGGTTTTTCATCATCTACGACAAGAATCTTTTTTTCCATTGTGATTTCCTCCTGCATTTTTAGCATCTATGTCATTCCATTTTGCATGTCTCATCAGGCCTTTTCGTTTGAGCAAAAAAGGCTCACTGTCTATTATAACGTTTTACGTGGCAAAGATAAAAATAATAACGGCTTTCTTTTCTAGTAAACGTTGGATAGGAAGTCACCTCTCAAAAAAATTGATGGCTTTTTTCCTTTTTTATTGAAACTTTTCCAGTCAATAATCGTCTATATAGATGTAACGTCTTCTTCTTATGGAGCCGGGCCCTACCTAGGCCCGGCTTCTCCCTTTTTATGCCTTCTTTTCATAAGAAAAACGCACCTGCGATTGCAGATGCGTTTGGAAGTGGCTCGGGACGGAATCGAACCGCCGACACACGGATTTTCAGTCCGTTGCTCTACCAACTGAGCTACCGAGCCATCATCAAAAAGATGAATATGTATAAATGGCGGTCCGGACGGGACTCGAACCCGCGACCTCCTGCGTGACAGGCAGGCATTCTAACCAACTGAACTACCGGACCTCAGTAACTTGCCCGAAAAAGCAATCGTGGTGCTCCTTCAAGCAAGTGAGGAAAAATTAGCTTAACGCTAAAGTAAATCAATGACCCGTACGGGATTCGAACCCGTGTTACCGCCGTGAAAGGGCGGTGTCTTAACCGCTTGACCAACGGGCCAATACATGGTGAGCCATGAAGGACTCGAACCTTCGACCCTCTGATTAAAAGTCAGATGCTCTACCAACTGAGCTAATGGCTCTCGGTTTGTGAAAAGTGAATCTGAAGAAGCTGTATTGCGTCAAACCAATCGCTTTAAAAAAGCTGGAACATCGCATCCTAACAAGTTTCAGAGACCTTTGCAACAACGAGATTTATAATATCATAGAGTAATTACATATGGCAATACGTTTTTCGACATTTTTTTAAAAAAAGTGTCGGATTTGAAATCTCCCGCCAAAGCCCTTCTATTTGCAAGCGCCTTCATATCTGTTGCCCCTTTTCATGACCACTGCCTATTCAAGCACATAGAAACGTTTTAGACCGCTCAAAAATGGTTATACATGAAACAAGTGACATTGTGATTGAAAAAGGAGGAAGCAGTATGAGTTCATTTAAATTAGGAGATAAAATGCCCAACTTTTCACTTCCAACCATTCAGGGCGAACATATTGATTTTCACAAACATTTAGAGGAGCATCAAAGCTGGCACCTCATCGTCTTCTTTAGAGGCTCATGGTGCCCAGTATGTGTAGAAGAATTAAAAGAGCTCGAACAGCAGCAATCATACTTTCAAGACAAGGATATCCACTTAATGGCGATTTCAACGGATCATCCTGATGACTTGAAGGAATTTGCGGATAAAGAAGGACTATCTTTCCCGATCATGTCTGACCAGGACCTTACTTCATTAAAAGCATATGAAGTCCACTATCACGGAGAAGATGCTCCTTATGAAGATCACGGAGTGCACGGGGAACCTGCCTATTTCTTATTAAATGAAAAGGGCCAAGTCCTCTATCAGCAAAGACAAACAAGTCCGTTTGGCAGACCGCATGTCAACGAACTGCGCAAAATCATTCAGTACATCCGCAAAAACTTAAAAGGCCAATATAAAAGCGTGAAATAAGAAAGAACCCTCGTAATGAGGGCTCTTTTTTTATGATTGTCTTTTGTTAAACAGCCAGTCTGCGGCGAAAAACACAAGAAGTCCCGCCATGAGAATGACAAAAGTGACGGGTGGTCTGTCACCTTCGACATACGAGTACAGCGCATGCCCTCCTAATGCGAGAAGATAAAAGACAAACGCTGGTACAGCTGCTTTATGTGAATTCGCTTGTTCTCTTTTCGTCATTTTTTTAAAAAACATTGTAGCTATTCCCCTTTATGCTGCCTTCTTCATCGTCACTCGGCGAAGTGCCCGCGAACGAATATATTCCATTGGACCCATTCTCCAAACCTTTAGACAAAATGCTGATACGGCGATTTGCAGAAGAGAAATGAGCAGCCATGCCAATACGATAAGAGGGGCGTTGATTTGTCCGCCAAGACCCAATCCCCAGCTATAAAAAAGAACCGAGCAGACGATATTTTGCAGGATGTAACAGCTGAGTGCCATTTTCCCTACATATTCAAACCAATTCCACATGAACCATGATTCCGTGTGAACCAGGAGCTTCGCAATGACAGCGATATAGAAAAGAGAAAGGAATGGCGAAAACGCATAGCGCACAACGAATTCCACTAGTTCGTTCGGAACGAAGACAAGTGCATTCAGCGGCAGACCCACCCACAGACCGACTCGGAATAATATTTTCCGTAGAGATTGCCCGCGTTCGTTTGCATAAAAAACACCGGCTCTCATCATCCGCACACCTAATAAAAACAGAAATGTGTTCATTGGAATGATAAAGATCGCTTCTTCACGGTACATGAAAAAGTGTTGTAATCGTTCTTGAACCTGCGAGATCCATGTCTCTGGCAGCTGCTCTTCCAGCGCCGGTTCACTGCTTTGATCATACGATTCTGTCTCCATTTCAGAGAGGGAGAACACCATCAGATAGGACAGAACAAGTAGATGAATGACTCCAGAGAAGATCATGCCTCTTTTGATGCGCTTGCTCCCTCCTCGTACAATAAATGCCACAAGCAAACCGGTCACAGCGTAACTCATGAGCACATCATATTCCATCACAAGTGCAAAATGGACAAAGCCTTCGATAAATAAAAATAAAAGAATCCATAAATATGTACCCGGCCAAGGCGTGTTTTTTCTTTTGGCCTGCTGATATTTCAGCTCTAGCCCTACACCGAACATGATTGTGAGCAGTGAGAGCATTTTCCCATAGACGAACATGGAAACAAGGCTTTCTAGAAAACTGCCATGTTCATATTCATCTGCAATCTGATCTGTCGCAAAGGTATCCCCTGCATACGCAAAAAACCAGACGTTCGTTCCCAATGTGCCTAATATGGCAAAACCTCGTAAAATATCTAATAATCTTATTCTTTCTTTCACTAGAACGCTCCTTCCCCCTATACAGTTATCATATTTTGGTAATGATCGGAAGCCTGTTCTACTGAAATTAAGAAATATTTAAACAAAAAGACACCAGTAAAATGTGCAATTTTACTGGTGTCTGATCAGTCTATTATTATGGACGGTACACGCTGCGGACAACGTTCGTTTGGGAACGATCTGGTCCGACTGAGAAAATGGAAAGTGGAATACCTGTTAATTGTGAAATGCGCTCTAAATAATGACGGGCATTTTCAGGCAGTTCGCTTAAATTCTTCACGCCTGTAATATCCTCTGTCCATCCTGGCATTTCCTCGTAGACAGGCTCACATTTCGCTAGTTCATTTAGACTTGCTGGAAATTCTTCTGTGATTTCTCCGTTCAATTTATAAGCGACACAGATTTTCAATGTTTCAATCCCTGTCAGTACATCAATTGAGTTAAGAGATAGATCTGTAATCCCGCTCACACGGCGAGCATGACGGACAACGACACTGTCAAACCAGCCAACACGGCGCGGACGTCCAGTTGTTGTACCGTATTCACGGCCAACCTCACGGATTTGATCGCCAATTTCATCATGGAGTTCTGTCGGGAATGGGCCATCTCCAACACGTGTTGTGTACGCTTTTGACACGCCGACCACATGTTGAATTTTTGTTGGTCCTACGCCAGAACCAATCGTCACTCCTCCAGCTACTGGGTTAGATGACGTGACAAATGGATATGTCCCTTGATCAATATCAAGCATAACTCCTTGTGCTCCTTCAAATAGCACACGGCGGCCTTCATCTAGTGCGTCATTCAAGACAACAGATGTGTCCACGACATATTTTTTCACTTGCTGGCCATATTCATAATACTCGTCTAAAATATCTTCAATCTTGAAGCCTTCTGTGTCGTACATTTTCTCTAAAAGACGATTTTTTTCTTCTAGATTACGTGCAAGCTTCTCTTCAAACACTTCACGATCTAATAGATCTGCGACACGGATACCGATACGAGCTGCTTTGTCCATATAAGCTGGTCCGATTCCTTTTTTCGTCGTACCGATCTTGTTAGCCCCTTTCCGCTCTTCTTCCACCTCGTCCAATTTTAAATGGTAAGGCAGAATCACATGGGCTCTATTGCTGATTCTGAGGTTATCTGTACTCACATTCCGTTCGTGAAGATACGCAAGCTCAGTGACCAACGCTTTAGGATCAACCACCATTCCATTACCGATGACACAAGTTTTCTCTTGATAAAAAATACCGGACGGAATGAGGTGTAGCTTGTAAGTCACTCCATCAAATTTGATCGTGTGACCTGCATTGTTTCCCCCTTGATAACGGGCAATCACCTCTGCATTTTCTGAAAGGAAATCGGTAATTTTCCCTTTCCCTTCGTCACCCCACTGCGTACCTACTACGACTACTGAAGACATATCGTGCACCTCCGTTAACCTTTCAAAACGTTATCTCTTTCAAACACATTTATTTTATCAATGCAAAACGAAAAAGTCAACGTGAAATCCGAACATTAATATCTCGAAATCAAATTTTGTTCGTTTTAATTATGAGAAAAAGCGCTTTAATCACTTCTTCAGCGCTTAAAAAGGGAGATTTTGAGTAAAAACAACTATTTTGATGGTTCCTAATTTCTATTGATTTTCAATTAAATGAATCATCGAGCTTGCCATAAAATCAGGTGAGTACGGTCTCCCTGTCCTCAACCACCATTCTGCTGTTCCAACATAAGCAGAAATAACGAATTGCTGCTGCATGTCGATTGGAACGAGATGTGGATGAGGCTTTGAGCCTGCGATTTCCTCTAACCCCATAGAAAAGCTTTCTTCAAAAAAAGCACGAACCGTTTCATGAATATTGAGCTCTCGTCCTCGTTTCAAAAGAATTTGATACTCCTCTTCATGTTCCTGCAAATGCTGATAAAATCGAAAAATATACACATATGCCGCATGCTCTTTTTTCACATCACCTTCTTGTACAGGAGCAAAAATGGCACATTTCATCACATCAAACATCTCATCCATCACCTGCTGGGCAAGATCAAATTTATCCTCATAATGCTGATAAAAGGTGGTGCGGTGGATGCCCGCCACTTTCGTCAAATCCTGTACAGAAATCTTCTCCCACTCTTTTTCTCTTAATAACTGAAATAACGCTTTTCTTAATTGCTGCTTCGATTCCGTTGCACGCTTATCCCCTCTGTAGCAGTCCGCCACAAGCCATTCTCCCCTTCCTATGAACTTCAACAGATTCCGCTTTTCTGTTGGTTGAATCCTCAAGGCTGATGAATTAACTTTAATCTAACACAATGAAAAAAAGGAAGCATCTGACAACCTATAAGGAGTGATGATCATGGAAACAACTACACCAACTGCCGTGCAAAAAGCGTTATTAAGAGGAAAAAACAAGCAAGATCCGTATAACCCATTTGATTGGTATGCCAACATGCGTCAGACATCACCTGTTCATTTTGACGAAGCCAGCCGAACATGGAGTGTATTCACCTATGAGGAAGCAAAACGTGTGACAATCGATAAAAATACCTTTTCTAGTCAGCCTCCTAAAGACCAGCGGAAGCATTCACTGATGAAAACAATGGTGATGATGGACCCTCCCAAACACACTCGAATCCGCTCCATTGTGAGCAAAGCCTTTACACCTCGAGTCATGAAATTGTGGGAGCCGCGTATTCAAGAATTGATGGAGGAACTCATGGCACAAATAGAAGGAAAAAACGAGATTGACCTAGTGCAAGCCATCTCTTATCCGCTTCCTGTCATTGTCATTGCAGAGCTTTTAGGTGTGCCCTCAGAGCATAAACAATCCTTTAAAGAATGGTCTGATATTCTCGTCAGTATGCCTAAAAGTGAAGATGAGGAGGATGTCGCTGAATGGCAGAAAATTCGGGACCAAGGAGAGGCTGATATGATGGCGTTTTTTGCAGACATCATTGAAAGGAAACGTCACAACCTCGGTGATGATTTGATTTCCCTCCTCATTCAAGCTGAGGAGAATGGAGACAGGCTGTCAGCGGATGAATTAATACCATTCTGTAATCTTCTTCTTTTAGCCGGCAACGAAACAACCACCAATTTGATCTCCAATCTGATCTTCAGCTTGTTAGAACAGCCGGGTGCGTATGAAGCGCTCGTTCAATCACCTGAGCTCATCCCGCGTGCTGTAGAGGAGGCCGTCCGTTTTCGTGCACCCGCTCCTACGATCGTCCGCTATGTCACAGAAGACACAGAGCTTGGGGGAAAAGTGCTGAAAAAGGGAGACAATGTGATTGTGTTTCTTGCTTCTGCCAACCGGGATGAGCGTCAATTTTCAAATGCACATGAATTCGATATACACCGCCACCCTAATCCTCATATTGGTTTCGGGCACGGTATTCATTTCTGTCTTGGCGCACCACTTGCCCGCTTGGAAGCATGTACTGCCATCAAGGCCTTATTGGACCGATATGAGTCACTAGAGCTCCTCTCCTATATGCCGATGACAAACAGCGGCATGTATGGGCTGAAAGAGCTGAAGCTGCGCGTCACACTTCGTTCATAACAGAAAAGACTCCCACCAAGCATGGGAGTCTTTTTTAAACGGGGGTAATTCCTTCTGTGTTCATGAGCACAACTCGATATCCATCTGGATCTTCAATGGTTGCCCCTCCTCGATCCCAGTATGGGTTCGTAGAGGTGACTTGCCGTCCGCCAAATGAGATCAGTCTCTCTTTCATCTGCTGAAACTCCTGTTCATCAGGAATATAAAAAACAAGCAGCTGTTCTGGATGCGGAACGGGCAGGCTCTCTTCTTCTTCATGTTTGGTGATTTCTAAATGAACATGCTGATGAGGAAGCCCCAGCATCACACCATCGTATCCTTCATGCTGATCAAATGAACCTATTCGTTTGAGCCCTAAGCCTTTTTCATAAAAAGAAACAACCTCTTCCATGTTGACGGTTGGACGTGCGATGCGTAATTGAGCGGCTTCGAACTGTTGAAATTTCATCAGTCATCACTCCTTTTCTCCTTTTAGTATACGATTTCTCTCTCTCCCTCTCCTCCTCATTTCGACCGTTTTTCAATCATTCTTTCGATGTAGATCCATCAAAAAAAAGCCCAGCTTCTTGAGCTGGGCTTTAAGCACCGGGCGGAACACCCGCATCGTCAAACCTTCTTTCCAGATTGACGAATTTGTTATATTCTTTGACGAACGCCAGTGATACTGTACCAACTGGACCGTTACGCTGTTTGGCAATGATGATTTCAATAATGTTCTTATTCTCTGATTCTTTGTCGTAGTAATCATCACGATAAAGGAATGCCACGATATCGGCATCCTGCTCGATACTTCCTGATTCACGAATATCAGACATCATTGGACGTTTGTCCTGACGCTGCTCTACTCCGCGTGAAAGCTGAGACAAAGCAATAACCGGAACTTCAAGTTCCCTTGCCAGCGATTTTAACGCCCTAGAGATTTCAGAAACCTCTTGCTGACGGTTATCGCTTGATCGTCCGCTCCCTTGAATGAGCTGCAAGTAGTCAATCAGGATCATGCCAAGACCGTTTTCTTGCTTCAAACGGCGGCATTTCGAGCGAATTTCACTTACCCTGATTCCAGGTGTATCATCAATGAAAATCCCACTATTTGATAGCGAGCCCATCGCCATTGTCAGCTTGCCCCAGTCCTCTTCTGTCAGATTACCGGTTCTTAGGTTCTGTGCATTGATATTTCCCTCTGCACAAAGCATACGCATGACAAGCTGCTCAGCCCCCATCTCTAAACTAAAGATGGCGACACTTTCGTCTGTCTTCGTCGCGACATTTTGTGCAATGTTCAATGCGAAGGCTGTTTTCCCTACCGATGGACGAGCCGCTACAATAATCAAGTCATTTCGCTGGAATCCAGCAGTCATCCGGTCAAGCTCAGAGAATCCCGTTGGAATCCCTGTGATATCGCCTTTTCGGTTATGAAGCTGTTCAATATTATCATATGTCTGAACAAGAACGTCCTTAATGTTTTGGAAGGCTCCTGAGTTTTTACGCTGCGCCACTTCCATAATGGTCTTTTCAGCATCACTCAACAGATCCTCTACTTCATCCTCACGCGTGTACCCATCCTGTGCAATGGTTGTCGCCGTACGGATCAGACGTCTTAAAATTGATTTCTCTTCTACAATTTTTGCATAGTATTCTATGTTTGCGGCAGTTGGGACAGAATTCGCAATATCGGTTAAATACGAAATCCCGCCTACCTCTTCTAGTAAATCTGTATTGGCCAGTTCAGAAGTCACCGTAACAAGATCGACCGGTTCCCCTCTATCGCCAAGTACAAGCATCGCATTGTAAATCTTTTGATGCGACATTCTATAGAAATCCTCTGGAATTAATACCTCAGAAGCGAGCGTGAGCGCAGATGGTTCTAAAAAAACAGCACCTAATACGGCCTGCTCGGCTTCTATATTTTGCGGCGGCAGCCGGTCATCGAGAAGTTCCGTCATGCCAAGCACCGTCCTTTCATAAAAAAATACGCTACTCATCATTTTAACATTTTCATCAATAAAAAAGTGAAAAACATCGACTATAGTCAAAATTACCATGAGGATGTTTCGTTGAACAGTGTGTTTCTGAACAGCAAAACTAACGCATTTCAATAGAAAAGACTCTGTAACATAAATTGTTATAGAGTCCTTCATTGTCGCTAATGGGATTTGTATCTGTTGCCGTTCACATTTTGTTAATCTATCGTTTTCTTCACTCCATAATTTTCTTTTTGTCCAATGTCATGTAAAGACCCATTTTGATAACCAATAGATAACACCAAATCGGGAATAGAATCAAACCCGTTTTTGGCTAGATCAAATAACTGTGCTCCGTAATGTGAAGCGGCAATGCTTGCATTTTCTGCTGTGTATGGATTTTTCAGGAGTTCTTCTTTGTATATATCAAAAATATTCTTCCCGTTATCCGTTACAAATTGACCGTTTACAATGCTTAAATCTTTTAAATTGTAGCCTGTGACCGTTTTGATTTGATTAACAAGGTGGAATTTGGCAAGAGAATCAGGCGTGAATTGAGTAGAATCGTCAGATCTGCTTTTCATGATGTGGAAAAATAATTCTCTTGTATTGTTGGTTGTATTTAATAGGTCTTCTATTTGTTTGGTCAGCGATTCGTCTGTTGAACCACTCACCAATAATTTGAAATGATTTGGGTCAATGGTAAAAGTTAAATTTGTGTTTTTAGGAATGGTTATACCGTTTTTAGAGAATAAATCTTGCAATTGTTCGTTGACCTTTTGCCGATTGAATATTTTTTTCTCTACGCTTTCTTGGGTAGGATCGTACCGTTTTTCATTACGGAAGATGGCGTCATTAAAGTCATATTGACCTCCTTTTCCAGAATTAGCCCAGCCAATCTCCATCGTATAAGCAGCTTCTCTCTCTACTTTAGTTAGATCATTCCTGAAATAAGGAGAGTAAGAATTTCTATACTTATCGTGTATATGACCATGAGGATTTTTGAAACGTTTATTTTGTTCATTTATTTTTTCATATTTTTCATCTAATATTTTCATTCGTCTATCAGCTTCGGTCATCACCTCATTTGTACTTTTAATAGCTGATTGACCTTTATAGTCTATTCGGTTCTGATTGTTTGAAGCACCTGCCGTGTATGACGTATTAATATTCATTTTGATTCTCCTTTTAAAAAAATTAGTGATTATTAAATATATCGGCAATTCAGTTAAAATTTGTTAGTTCTGATCCGATATAGTAATTATTACAAGGAGGGTTAAAATATGACAAATACTATCTTCAAACGTTTTTTATTACCTGCATTGGTATTAGTGCTTGTTACTAGTTTTTTTGCACCTAATTCAGCGGAAGCAGCTATTACAGGGAATAACAGCCCTAACACAGCAAGCTCAATGGGATATTGGAAAAATAGTCGTCCAGATACAACAATCTTACCTGAAGGTGAAAATGAAGCGTATTATCAGTTCACGATCAATAAGGGTGAAAGGGTTTATGTGCGAAGTTCATATGATAAGCAATATACGGGGATGAAAATCGAGGTGTATAATTCGAAGAGTTCTAAGCCAGGGTCAAGAGTGATTAATCCTGATTCAGTAACGCCCTTTATATTTGCAAATACTGGTGACGTTACTTCAACTTCAGAAACTTATTTTGTGAAAGTGACCCGTGGTACATATACAGGGAATATGTATTTTACTGTCTCCATTCAAGATCGTATCAAATCTGGAAATGGGACATTCAATTTTACGGGAGCCGCTACCAACTCGGGGAATACTTCTTTGAATTTTTTGGGAGTTGATTCTTCTATCATTACAATGGATTTAACGAACAATTCTTCTATCCCTAACAATGCAATCGTTAAATCGATTTCAACAACTAGTACCCAATCGCCTAACCAAGGAAATGTCACACACAAACTGATGGCTGATGAAAACAAGATTTGGAACGAATCCGTTTTTTCCTCTGCAACAAGTGGTTCTTACCGTATTTCTCTGGAAGATCAATTAAAAGTCGCTCAAAAATGGAGCTTTAAGTACAATGCAAAAGCTACAGCGAGATCTACTATGAGCAATGTCAAAGCCGATATCCGTTACGAATATGATGTCACAGATGGATTCTAATTTAATGGTGTTTACAGACATGTTCACCAATTGATCAAAAAGTAAGGGTACATCCCTTACTTTTTTAATTGTGGCATTTTTGATGCTATACTTCGCCACTCTTAAAACAGCTACGCATGATATTGAATAAGTTGTGAGATATGATCACCAGCTTTTTGAAAAATCCTCCTCTTTTTTCCTAAAAATACAAGTGGGTCTATAGACTTATTTTTCCTCAAAATTATTTCAAGAAGAAAAGCCTATATTTATTCCTGAATCAAACAGAAGAAAACAGTAAATATTCCGAGGCAGTCCAGGTCTTTTGACATTTCTCCTCTTTTTAAATGACAAGGTCCGGTATTCCCTATTTCAAATCATTTGTTAGTGAGTTAGTCCTTTATTTTCTGAATATTAAGATTAAAATATCCAATACACAACTTTATGAACATTTGACTTCATAATTGATAACCATTATCATTTGATTTGCTTGCGTGATAGTTGAGAATCATTTTCATTTGGAGGAACCATTCTTCAATTACTACACTCTTCCAATATCCGCAAGCCTGCTTTTATCATTGTATGAGGGTCGAATTTGAGGAAGGAGATTTTCTAAATATGTCCAAACGCCCTGAAGGAATGGGTACTGAGGATTCACTTTTCGGAGAAAGCCGTCCTTTTTTTATACCTGGGACGGAGCAACTGGATATCACAGCGCACCCATACAGACTTTTTATATTTAAACCGAATACTACTCCTCCAGCGGCTGGTTTTCCAGTCATGTACGTGCTTGATGGGAATTCACTTTTTGGCACAATGGTCGAAGCCATTCGTTTACAGTCAAGAAAACCTGAAAAAACAGGTGTCGTACCTGCCATCATTATTGGAATTGGCTATCAGACAGAAGCGCCCTATCATCCGCTCAGGCATTATGATCTCACTCTTACCAGCCCTGATGCTTCCATTGGGGGCAAAAGAAAGGACTTCTCCATCCATACATATGGCGGGGCCTCTGCTTTCTTTTCTTTTTTAGAAAAGACTGTAAAGCCTTATATCGAGCAACGCTTTCCGATCAACCTGAGTCGTCAAACACTGTTTGGGCATTCTCTTGGCGGTCTTTTTGTATTACACACACTATTTGAGCACCCTGATGCTTATCAGACATATATTGCGGGCAGTCCTTCTATCCACTGGAATAAAAAATTATTTCTAGAAAAAGAATACCAATTCACCAACCGTATACGTCAGGTGCCTATGGATGTAAGGCTGTTTGTAGGTGTAGGTGAGCTAGAAAAACATCATCCATGTCAAATGAATGATCATGCAAAGTCACTAGCAAATCGTATGTTGCCTTTATCCTCATATGGCTTACATACGGCCTATCATGAGTTCCCTGAAGAAGGACATACGTCCGTTTTACCGGTGCTGATGAATTACGCTTTCCGTTTTGCACTCTATCATGATGATCCTTTAACAACCACAGACATGAAAGAAAGGTAGTGAACACATGAAACATAGTGGTCTATCTCAAAAGATTGCCCTTATCACAGGCGCAGGACAAGGTATTGGGCAAGCAGTCGCAAAAAGACTATCCGAAGAAGGTGCGATCATTGCAGCAGTTGACGCAAATGAAGATCAGCTGCAAAGCACCATCCAACAAATGAATGATGAAGGCATACGCGCCTTTGCCTATCCAGGTGACATTACCGATCAAGCTTCTGTTCAGCACATTGTCGATCAAATTGAAAAGCAGCTCGGACCCATTTATTTACTAGTCAATGTAGCAGGCATTCTTCGAATCGGTTCTATTGACCAGCTTTGTGCAGATGACTGGCACCAAACCTTCGCAGTCAACACACATGGTGTCTTTTACGTATCTCAAGCTGTCTCCAAATACATGATGAAAAGATCAGAAGGGGTCATTGTGACCGTCAGCTCTAACGCAGGTGCCATCCCTAGAATGAATATGGCTGCCTATGCCGCATCAAAAGCCGCAGCTACTTCCTTTACAAAAACGCTTGGATTAGAGCTAGCAGCCTATGGAATCAGATGCAATGTCGTCTCTCCTGGCTCTACCGCAACACCTATGCAATGGGCTTTATGGTCTGATGAACAAGGAGCAGATCAGGTGATTAAAGGTTCATTAGAGACGTATAAAACCGGTATTCCTTTACAAAAAATCGCTGATCCTCAAAACATCGCTGATGCAGTCATCTTCTTTGCATCTGAGCAATCCAGTCATATTACGATGCAGAATCTCACGATTGATGGTGGCGCAACACTCGGAATCTAGCATTTCATCAAAAAGGAGGCCTTTTCATGAAACATTCATTATTGTCGTCAGAAGAAAAAGTACAGTTGATTCAAGACTATCAGCCAGGCGCTTTTTTCCTTGCTTCCCCTAAACGTACGATACTGGCAGAAGGGATTTTCCAGCATATTGAAACCAATCAGCTAAATGAACTATCCACAAGGGTAGCTCACGTATTTGACGCTGCCAAACAAGCTGGTATTCGAACACCGATTGTTGCTGGTGCTGTTCCGTTTGATCCGGCGCAACCCGTTCGTTTAAGTGTTCCAATCCATGTACAGTTTAGTGATCCACTCGAATTTCATCAAGGAGATGAGGAGTCGGAAGTGGCAGCTCCATCCTATGAGGTGACGCCTGTTCCCTCTCCAGATGTCTACATGAATGGTGTGAACGAAGGGTTAGCTAAAATTGAGAAAGGAGAGCTTAGCAAAATCGTACTCTCTAGATCTCTCTATCTCAAATCAAATCGAGAAATTAATACGAAAGCAATACTTGAACGACTTGCTCGTCATAATACGACTGGCTATACGTTTGCTGCAAATGTAGCTGACCCGGAATCTTCCCAAAAGCGCACACTGCTTGGGGCAAGCCCTGAGCTGCTTCTTTCAAAAACTGGTTCATCTGTTATTTCCAATCCACTTGCTGGTTCTCGGCCACGCAGTTCAGATCCAGTAGAAGACCAGCGTCGTCACGATGAACTCCTTACTTCAGCGAAGGATTTACACGAGCATGCAGTGGTTGTCGATGCTGTCACTAAAGCGCTTGCTCCTTACTGTCATACACTAGATGTGCCTGCATCACCATCCGTCATACAAACAGAAACGATGTGGCATTTATCTACTGTCGTTAAAGGTGAATTAGCAGATGCAGGTGTATCCTCAATTGATTTAGCGCTTAGCCTTCATCCAACACCCGCAGTATGCGGAACACCTACAGCAGATGCTCGTGAAGCAATCCAAGCGATTGAACCCTTCGATCGAGGATTTTTCACAGGAATGATCGGTTGGTCAGATGCAAATGGTGATGGTGATTGGATTGTCACCATTCGTTGTGCAGAAGCTGAGGGGCACTCCCTTCGCCTCTTTGCTGGTGCAGGAGTGGTCAAAGGATCAAAGGCAGAAGAAGAGCTAGCCGAAACATCTGCAAAATTCAACACGATGCTTCATGCGATGGGCATCCATCAGTTATAAAAATACATAGGAGATGACAAAACATGTTTGTTCAACCACCTACATGGCCAGAAGAATTTGCAAAACGCTACCGTGAAAACGGCTGTTGGCGTGGGGAAACCTTTAGCGGCATGCTTCGTGAACGCGCCGCATCGTTAGGGAATAAAACAGCAATTACATACGCTGATACGCACATGAGCTACCAAGAACTTGATGAGCGCGTCAGCAGTCTTGCCGCCGGTTTTCATCAGCTTGGAATTCAAAAGGGAAGTCGAGTTGTCGTTCAGCTTCCTAACATTCCTGCTTTTTTTGAAGTCATTTTCGCTTTATTTCGAATCGGTGCTTTACCCGTCTTCTCGCTACCATCTCATAGAAGCAGCGAAATCACTTATTTTATTGAGTTTGCCGAAGCAGACGCATATGTCATACCAGATATCGATGGTAGCTTTGATTATCGATCACTCGCACGTCAAGTGAAAGAAAAGCTTCCCTCATTACCTCATGTCATTGTTGCAGGGGAAGCTGAGGAATTCCTTGACTTGGATGATCTGCGCAAGGACCCATCACTTGATCCTCAAATTCATGTAGAGGCAAGCGATATTGCGTTTCTTCAGTTATCTGGAGGCAGCACAGGCCTTTCAAAGCTCATTCCTCGCACACATGATGACTATATTTATAGTCTTTGGAAAAGCAATGAGGTGTGCGAGCTTACACAAGATAGTGTGTATCTAGCTACACTTCCAGTTGCACACAACTATCCATTAAGCTCGCCTGGAGTCCTTGGGACGTTATACGCAGGTGGAAGAGTCGTTCTTGCACCTGGATCAAGCCCTGATGTAGTCTTTCCACTCATTGAAAAAGAACGAGCGACCATTACCGCTGTGGTTCCACCTATCGCATTGATTTGGCTAGAGGCCGCTCCTCATCGATCAGATGACTTATCGAGTCTTGAGGTCTTACAAGTCGGTGGTGCTAAATTAAGTGCTGAAGCAGCAAAACGAGTGATGCCTGCCCTTGGGTGTAAATTACAGCAAGTTTTTGGCATGGCAGAAGGTCTGGTCAACTATACCAGACTAAATGATCCTGAACATGTCATTATTCATACACAAGGACGCCCGATGTCTGAATATGATGAGGTACTAGTGGTAGATGATGAGGACAAGCCCGTCCCGAATGAAGTGGCTGGACATCTTTTAACAAGAGGACCTTATACGATTCGTGGCTACTATAAAGCTGATGAACAAAACAAAAAAGCATTTACACCCGATGGCTTTTACAGAACAGGTGACATCGTGCGATTAACCAAAGAAGGAAATGTTGTTGTAGAAGGCAGAGACAAGGATCAAATCAATCGTGGTGGCGAAAAGGTTGCCGCTGAAGAAGTCGAAAACCATTTACTTGCGCATGCTGACATTCATGATGCCGCCATGGTGTCCATGCCAGATCCGTTTCTTGGCGAACGCTCATGTGCCTTTGTTATTGCGAAAGGAAACAACAAGCCAGCACCACACGCATTAAAGTCATTTCTAAGAGAACGCGGGCTCGCTGCCTATAAAATTCCCGACCGCATTGAATGGATCGATGCGTTCCCACAAACAGGTGTAGGCAAAGTCAGTAAAAAAGCATTAAGAGAATTAGCTGCAATCCATACTGCCAACGTATAAAAAAAGAGGAGTGAAAACCATGGCAATCCCTACTATTCCTGGGTATCCAATGCCGAGCACACAAGATTTACCCGAAAATAAAGTGAACTGGATACCGGATCCGAAACGTGCTGTTCTGCTGATACATGACATGCAGCAATATTTTTTAAATGCATTTCAACAAGATACATCACCAATCACAGAGTTAGTTCAACATATTGAACAATTACGTAATACATGCAATGAACTTGGAATTCCAGTCGTCTATACAGCTCAACCTGGTGACCAAGACCCGAAGGATCGTGCCTTATTAACAGATTTTTGGGGACCTGGACTTGGTGATGATGAAGCATTGACAAAAATCATTGATCAGCTTGCTCCATCTGAAGCAGATACAATGCTGACAAAATGGCGTTATAGCGCTTTCAAAAAATCCAATTTTTTAGATATTCTTCAAGAAGGCGGGCGTGATCAACTGATCATTACTGGCGTATATGCACATATTGGCTGTATGCTGACAGCCGCAGAAGCATTCATGCTCGATATTGAAACCTTTTTTGTCGCCGATGCCGTTGCTGACTTTTCACTTAAGCATCACAAAATGGCAATGACCTATGCAGCTGAACGCTGTGCGGTCACCACAACGACAAACCAAATCATTAGTCGTTTAACAGGACAGGAAGCAGACGATGACCTATCTTTTGAGGCCATCCTTCACCAAGTAGCTGAGTATCTCGAAATCGAGCCGAATGAAATACCGCTTGACGAGAATCTCGTCTACCTTGGGCTTGATTCTATTAGAATGATGAGCCTAGCGGAAAAGTGGAGACAGCAAGGAATGACAGTCAATTTCGTTGAGCTTGCAGCAAATCCAACGCTCACTCATTGGCGAACTCTTCTTTTCCCAGAAAAACAGCCATCTATCCCAAATATCGATTACATGTAAAGGAGGTATAGACTCTTGTCGATCCAGTCAGTCGATTCATTCCCACTAACCGGTGCCCAATCAGGCATATGGTATGCGCAGCAGCTTGATCCATCTAATCCCATTTTCAATACAGCTGAGTATATAGATATTAAAGGTTATATTGACCCCATACACTTTGAAGCAGCCATTAGAAAGACTGTCTTAGAAGCAGATTCCTTGTATATGCGCTTCGTTGAGGATACTGACGGTCCAAAGCAATGGTTTACATCTAAGAAGGAGATTCCATTTCAATATATCAATTTACAATATGAAAAACAGCCGCTTGATGCGGCTAAAGCATGGATGAATGCAGATCTTTCAACACCAGTCTCTTTAGAGAAAGATGTATTATTCCGTGAAGTACTTTTTCAACTTGCTGACGACCGATTTATCTGGTATCAGCGCATTCATCACATTGCCATTGATGGATTCGCCTTTTCGCTCATTGCACGCCGTGTTGCTGAGGTCTATTCAGCCCTATCGAAAGGGACACCTGTGCCTCCTCAAACATTTGGAGCCTTACATGACGTAGTCCAAGAGGAGATCACCTATCAACAGTCCAATCGGTATGAAGATGATCGAGCGTTTTGGAAAAATCGCTTTGCTGATCAACCTGAAATTGTGAGCCTTGCTGAGCTTGCCCCAAGAACTTCAGATGATTTTATCCGAAAAACCGCTAGCTATGATGCCGAAAAGGTAAGCAAAATGAAAAAAATTGCTCAAACTTTCGGTTGTACCTGGCATGAAATGATTCTTGCCGCATCCGCTCTATATATGCATCGTATGACTGGTGCACACGATATTGTTTTAGGATTGCCTGTTATGATGCGCCTTGGATCTTGCGCCTTGCAAACACCCGGAATGGTCATGAACCTAGTACCGCTTCGTTTAACATGCAAACCAGAAATGACGCTCTCAGCACTTGTTCGCCAAGTATCTGATGAACTGAAAGCCATTCGGCCTCATCAAAGATATCGTCACGAAGACATGCGGAGAGACTTTAAACTCATCGGAAGAAATCAACGATTATTCGGCCCACAGATCAATATCATGCCATTTGATTATGATCTCATGTTCGATCAGAGCATTGGTCAAGCACATAATCTTTCAGCAGGACCCGTAGATGATTTATCGATCAACATATACGACCGCGCGGACGGGAACGGATTTCAAATCGACTTTGATGCAAACCCTGCCGTTTACAAAGAGCAAGCAGTTGACGCTCATCAGCATCGTTTTCTTCAATTGCTCGAGGAAATAACTGGACTAGAACAAGATCAGACAATCAGTCAATTCAACCTTCTTTTGTCTAAAGAAAAAGAGAACATCCTCAAGCACTGGAATGATACAAAACGAGAATTACCAAAAGAATCTTTACGGGAACTATTTGAAAAACAAGTCAGCAAAACACCACAAGCAAAAGCAATACAGTTTGAAGGAACCACTTTGACCTACGAAGAGTTAAATCAACGGGTAAATCAATTAGCTCATTATTTGAAAAGGCATGGCATTGGACCAGAACAATTTGTCGCAATTGCTCTGCCTCGATCCATCGATATGGTCGTAAGTCTGTTGGCCGTCGTCAAAACAGGAGCCGCATATCTGCCATTAGACCCTGATTACCCTAGCGATCGTGTCGCCTATATGCTAAATGATGCCAAACCAGCGTGCTTGCTCACAGTCAAAGAGACAGCAGACCGTTTGGACCATCCACACATCGTTCAACTGAATGATTCAACTGTTTATCAGGAGATCGTAGGCAGCCCGCATCTCAATCCGACCTGGAACGAAGGCTCTCCACATCACCCGGCTTACATCCTCTACACGTCAGGATCGACAGGCAAACCAAAGGGTGTTGTTGTAACGAAACGAAATGTGATCAACTTTATATTGTCCATGCAAGATTCATTTTTATTAGATCAAGGAGACCAGCTTTTAGCGGTAACGACCATTGCCTTTGATATTTCCGGGCTAGAAATGTTCCTCCCACTCTTACATGGGGCTGCTCTTTTATTGGCAAAAAAAGAAATCATACAAGAGCCAGCAAAGCTTTCAGACATGATTCGTTCTCATCATGTCACAATCATGCAGGCAACACCAACGTTGTGGCATGTATTGGCAGATGAATACCCTGACGTGATAACAGGTATGCGTGTTCTTGTTGGAGGAGAAGCACTCCCTGCTTCCCTTTTGCACACATTGCAATCTCTTCAATGCGACATTACCAATTTGTACGGACCTACAGAAACGACGATCTGGTCTACGATGGAAAATGTCACAGCACATCAAGAGAATAGCGGGCCGCCAATTGGCAAACCCATTTGGAATACGAGTATTTACATTTTAGATGAAGGGCTAAACCCTGTCCCAGCAGGATCAATCGGTGAACTTTATATTGCAGGTGAAGGAGTATCCAGAGGATATCTTGGACGATATGATTTAACGGCTGAACGTTTTGTGGCTGATCCATTCGGTACAAAAGGCACGAGAATGTATCGTACTGGTGATTTAGCCAGATGGCATGAGGATGGTTCAATTGATTATATCAGCCGTGCCGATCATCAAATTAAAATCCGCGGCTTCCGTATTGAACTAGGTGAAATCGAAACCGTGATTATGCAACACCCATCCATAAAGCATACATCTGTTATCGTTCGTGAGGATCAACCTGGACAACAGCTGCTTTGTGCGTATGTTGTGCTGACAGATGGCACTTCTCTGCACCCTTCAGAGCTCAGGCAGTTTGTGGCTGCATCACTTCCTGATTACATGGTGCCTTCTGCTGTTGTCGTTTTGCCAGAACTTCCACTTACACCAAACGGCAAAATCGATCGCAAAGCATTACCAGCACCAAATATGTCTTTAGTTAGTTCTGAGCGTACACCTAGAACACCCCAAGAAGACATGTTATGTAGTTTATTTGCAGAAACCCTTGGCCTATCTCAAATTGGCATAGATGATAGTTTCTTTGACTTAGGCGGACATTCCTTACTCGCCGCTCGTCTGCTTAGACGTATACGCGATACACTTGGTGCAGACCTAAGCATGAGTACCATTTTTGAATCACCTCGAGTTGCTGAGCTTGCGCAGCACATTGACAAAGCGAAGGACATTCGGCCGCCGCTTCAGGTAGAAAACAAGCCAGATGAGATTCCGTTATCCTTTGCCCAAAAACGGCTCTGGTTCCTTCATTGCCTTGAAGGGCCAAGTCCAACTTACAATATCCCACTTGTCATTCAGCTGACAGGTACACTAGATCAAAAAGCTCTAATTGGTGCATTGGCAGATATCACTGAAAAACATGAAACCCTTAGAACCATTTTTCCAAATAAGAACGGCATGCCAAGACAGGTCATTTTACATCCAAAAAGTGTTCAGCCTGAACTCCATGTCACAGCTTCAAGCGATCAACAAATTGAGAATCAGTTAAACGAAGCCATTCGCTATAGCTTTAAGATTGAAGAAGAACCCGCACTGCGAGCAGATTTATTCATGCTTGATGCAAATCGATCCGTACTGCTTCTATTGCTGCATCACATCGCTGGTGACGGCTGGTCACTTGCACCATTGACACGAGACTTAGCTGCTGCTTACGAAGCACGTATACAAGGGAAATCACTCTCCTTGCCAGCCGAACCTGTTCAATATGCTGACTATGCTATTTGGCAGCAGAAGCTGTTGGGCAGTGAAGAAGAGACGGATAGTCTATTTGCCAAGCAACTAAGCTATTGGACAGGTGCCTTACATGACCTGCCAGAAGAACTGGAGCTTCCCTATGACTTCCCGCGTCCACAGAAAGGAAGCTTCAACGGTGCTACGATAGACTTTACGATTGAGCCCGCTTTACACCAGCTGCTCCTTGAGCTTGCAAAGCAGCATCAAGTGAGTTTGTTCATGGTGCTTCAAGCATCACTTGCAGCATTACTGACACGCCTTGGGGCGGGGACAGATATCCCAATTGGCAGTCCAATTGCTGGACGGAATGACGATGCACTTGACGACATTGTGGGATTGTTTGTGAACACACTAGTATTACGTACAAATACAGCTGGTAATCCAACCTTTAGTGAGCTATTGAAGCGAGTTCGAGACGTTGACTTAGCAGCCTATGAGCATCAGGATCTGCCATTTGAACGGCTAGTCGAAATCCTAAATCCAACCCGATCCAGATCACGCAATCCATTGTTCCAGGTCATGCTTGCCTTCCAAAATACACCGAAGGCGGAAATGAAGCTGACACAACTTGACTCAGATCTCTACGTGAAACCAGTAGGGTCAGCTAAATTTGATCTGACCATCGAATTGACAGAACAAAGAACTGAAACTGGATCAGCAGCAGGATTAACAGGTTTGTTTGAATTCAGTACAGATGTATTTAAACAAAGCACCATTCGAGCAATCGCTGACAGAATGAAGCGCTTTTTAACAGAAGTAGCTGAGCGCCCACACCTGCCGATTGGTCAAGTGAACATTTTGTCGGATAAAGAACGACAAACATTTCTCCCTGACAAAAAGACATTCGCTCAGTTAGACCAAGCACCTAGTCTCCCAGCCTTATTTGAAAAAACGGCGCAGCAATACCCTGTTCGAGTGGCTGTAACGGATGGCAATCAACAGCTTACCTATGAAGAGTTAAACAACAAAGCCAATCGTCTTGCTCATTTATTAATAGAAAGAGGCGTTGGACCAGAACAGTTCGTTGCACTTGCCCTGCCTAGATCAATCGATATGCTCGTAAGCTTATTAGCCGTTCATAAAGCAGGCGCAGCCTATGTTCCGCTTGATCCTGACTATCCAGCAGACAGGCTGGCATACATGATACAAGATGCCAAACCCGTTTGCAGCATCACAACAAAAGCAGATGCAGTGCATCTCCCTGCTGATTGTGATTTGATTTTGTTAGACGAAAAAGAAACGAGCGATCAATTGCTGACTACGCCAAATCACAATCCGGCTGATATAGACAGAATTGAGCCACTATCTTCTCTGCATCCGGCCTATATTATTTATACATCCGGTTCTACAGGGAAACCAAAAGGAGTGGTCATCCCACACCAAAATGTCATCCGTCTTCTGACATCTACTGCACATTGGTTCCATTTTGATGAAGAAGATGTTTGGACAATGTTTCATTCGTATGCCTTTGATTTTTCAGTATGGGAAATATGGGGACCACTTTTATATGGAGGTCGACTTGTCATTGTACCTCATACCATCTCTCGCTCTCCAGACGAGATGCTGCAGCTTCTAGTCGAGGAAGGTGTGACTGTGCTTAATCAAACACCTTCTGCCTTCTATCAGCTCATGCAGATAGACAAGGAACAACAGACACTTGGTCAAGCATTATCACTCCGCTATGTCATCTTTGGCGGTGAAGCATTAGAGCTTAGCAGATTAGAAGATTGGTACAGCCGTCACCCAGACTGTAAGCCAAAGCTAATTAACATGTACGGCATTACAGAAACCACCGTACACGTTACGTACAATATACTCAATCGAGACATGATCGCAAAGAAATCCAGTAGCTTAATAGGCGAACCGATTCCTGATCTACACGTTTACGTACTAGATGAATACCTACAACCTGTTCCCCCTGGGACGACAGGTGAAATGTATGTAGCTGGAGCTGGCTTGGCAAGAGGTTATCTAAGCAGGCCTGACCTGACCTCAGATCGATTCCCTGCCGACCCTTATGGAGCACCTGGCACAAGGATGTATCGTACAGGTGACCTCGCACGCTGGACAGAAGAAGGGGCACTTGATTACATTGGCAGAGCTGATCATCAAATTAAAATACGCGGGTTTAGGATTGAACTTGGAGAAATCGAAGCCGTTCTGGCACGCCACGATGCAGTTGCACAAGTTGCCGTCATTATGCGAGAGGATCAGCCTGGTGACAAACGCTTAGTCGCATATATCGTAACAACTGAAGAAGACTGTTTCGATACAGAGACCCTTCGTCATTTTGCCGCAGCCAGTCTTCCTGATTACATGGTGCCTGCGGCATATGTACAGATTGATACCATGCCACTTACAGCAAACGGGAAGCTTGATCAAAAATCACTGCCGGCACCTCAATTGCATATAAAGCAAACGGATGGCCGCGGCCCAAGAAATCCGAAGGAGGAAATCCTATGTCATCTCTTTGAAGAGGTGCTTGATTTGCCAAAAATCAGCATTGACGATCGCTTTTTTGACATTGGCGGGCATTCCTTACTTGCGGTTCGTTTAATCAGCCGCATTCGTGATGCACTTGGTGTCAAACTAAGCATCGGAACGTTGTTTGAAGCACCAAATGTTGCAAGTTTGGCAGAGAAACTAGAAACAGGAAGCGATGAAAACGCACTAGAAATCTTGCTGCCACTACGAACAAATGGAGAAAGATATCCTCTCTTCTGTGTTCACCCAGCAGGTGGTCTTAGCTGGTGCTATGCTGGTCTCTTGAATACATTAGAGAAAGACATCCCTATTTATGGATTACAGGCACGAGGAATCGCAAGAAAAGATGACTACCCGCGCACACTAGATGATATGGCTGCGGATTATATCAAGCACATCCAAACGATTCAGCCAAAAGGCCCTTATCATCTTCTTGGCTGGTCACTAGGCGGAAACGTTGTACAGGCAATAGCTACACAGCTCCAGCAGCAAGGTGAAGAAATCTCACTCGTTGCGATGCTGGATGCCTATCCGAACCATTTCTTACCGATTAAAGAAGCACCTGATGAAGAAGAAGCACTAATCGCTCTTCTTGCGCTCGGCGGTTATGATCCAGATACCTTAACAGATGAACCGCTCACAATGAAAAGTGCCGTCGACATCTTGAAAAAAGATGGCAGTGCACTAGCAAGCTTAAGTGAAGATGCCATTAGAAATCTAAAAGAAACCTATGTCAATTCAGTTCGATTGCTCGGAGAATATCAGCCAAAAACTTATCATGGAGACATATTATTCTTTAGATCTACCATTATCCCAGATTGGTTTACACCAATTGATCCCGAAGCATGGGCACCTTATATCAACGGAAAAATTGAACAGCACGACATTCATTGCCGGCACAAAGACATGTGCCAGCCTAAACCCCTAGCAGAAATTGGTGTCATCTTAGACAACACACTGCATCGGGTCAAACAAAAGCACTAAGAATAAAGGAGAGATGACAAATGACAAATCCCTTTGATCGTGAAGACGGTGTCTTTCTTGTGCTTGTCAATGAACAAGGACAGCATTCACTTTGGCCATCATTTGCACCAGTGCCAGATGGATGGGAAAAGGTCTTTGGTGAAGACACTAGAAATGCCTGCATCGATTATATCCAGACACACTGGCAGGACTTACGGCCTTTAAGCTTAACAAAAGAACCTGCCCTAGCACATGGAAAAACGGAATAAATCATCGCACCCTGATCTCACTCAGGGTGCTTTTTTGACAGAATAAACATCACCATCTTTCCAGCCCTTTCTGCTACAATTTAATTGAGAATGTTTATCAATCATTAAGAGATCAGGTGGTTTTATGGGAAATAACAATCAATTACGTACAATGGCAAATGCCGAACAATTCATCTATCGATTAACATATACTGAAAAAATAAATAATGCAGAGCTTCCGCATACGGAGCAACAGCTATCAGATACATTCTGCCTCCTCTTCAGCATAAGCGGCAGCGGTTTACTCACATTGAACGATCAAAAATGGCGATTGAAAAATCTGACACTCTATACGATCATGCCTGGGGAAACATTTATGTTGAAAACAGAGCCTTATCAAAAACACGAGCTCTATCTGCTTCGCTTTCAGCTCTACACACTGCAAGATCAAAACATAGGAGAAGTATCAACTGAACATGCCCGTTCTTTACTGAATGTATGGCAATTTATCGATATTAGCTCGATTGAACAAATTCATTCTTTACTGCCTGAAATGACAGAGGAATGGAAAAGACCTGAATCCATTAGCTTTTTTAGAAGCCAAACTCTTTTTCAACAGCTCATTATGCAGCTTTTCACACTGCATAAAGAAGATATTTGTGACACGGCACATGCCCTTTTCAAAACAAAACAATATATTGATCAACATTCCGAAGAACCCCTCAGCCTTACAAGTCTATCTCATATGGCTCGCATCAGCGCCAATCATTACAGTGAGCTATTTAAAAAGCATTTTGATGTGAGTGTCACTGATTATATCACCAAGAAAAGGATGGCTAGAGCCAAACAGTTAATGGCAAAAAGCAATGCAAAGCTCAAAGACATTGCACTGGAAATCGGCTATCAAGATCCCTATTACTTTAGCCGCATCTTTAAGAAAAAAACTGGCATGACCCCTTCTGCTTATATGAAAAGCCGTCAGCGGAAAATTGCAGCCTATGGTCATTCCATACTCGGTCAGCTCACACCAATTCATATCATCCCATATGCTGCCCCTCTTCATCCTAAATGGACAGCACATGATTTTAAGCATCATGCAGAAGAAATTCCGATTCACCTGAGTGCACATCGTATCAACGAGCACGCTGAAGCCAATTTACAGCAATTAAAGGAAACAAAACCTGAGCTGATCATTGCCAATGATCATGTGACAGAGGAAGAAAAACAAGTGTTGAAAACCATCTGTCCTGTTCACTTTGTTCCATTCACACAATTGAATTGGCGCGCTCAATTCAGACAAACAGCTATGTTCCTGAACGAAGCGAAGGAAGCAGAAGAATGGTTGCTTCATTACGAGGAAATCGTCATTCAAGCGAAAAAGGCATGCCTTGTTGATCATCCACCAAAAACCGTCCTGCCTCTTCGTATCTTTCAAGATCAGCTCTACTTGTCTGTAAATCGCACCATGTCAGAAGTGATTTTTCATGACATTGGTCTTCTGCCAGCTTTTCAGAATGATGGTCAGCTAATAGAAAAAAAAATCAGCATTCGCTCCATACAACAGCTAGACCCAGACGCCATCTTCCTCTTCTTGCATAAGGAGCCAAAAACCATTGCATTTTATCAAAAGTTAAAGCAACAGGAGGCTTGGCAAAATCTCAAGGCTGTGAGTCAACAAGCAGTCTATCCACTCGCTTCTGACCCTTGGCGTGAATACACAGCAGCCAGTCATCAACGAGTCATTCAGGACCTTTTATCTTTTTTTCCGTAAAAAGTCCATCATTTGATAGAGAATTGTCTATGGCTAAAAGGACGAAAGCCTAATACAATCTTTAATTGAGAACAATTATCAGTTAAAGGAGAAAACAAATGAAAAAATGGTTAGCATTGCTTACCCTTTGTATCATGACGATCACCACAGCAGCCTGTGGTGCTACAGAAAATAAACCTGCTTCAAACACAGCCAAAAGCAAGTCAGCTGAAGCAACAGAAACAAAAATCAATTACTTAGATCAAACGTACAAGCTCAAAACACCAGTGAAACGAATCGTCATTGCTGGAAGCCTAGAATCAATGGAAGATGCAAAATTACTTGGTATCCAACCTATTGGTGCTTCTACCGTAGGCGGCACATTCCCTGAATTATTTAAAGACATCACAGCGAAAACAGAAGGCATCGGTGAAAAAACAGAACCAAACCTAGAGAAAATCTTAAAACTAAAACCAGACGTGATACTCGGATCAACAAAGTTCCCGCCTGCAACAATTAAAAAACTGGATAAAGTCCAAACGACGATCCCAGTATCCCATGTCTCTTCTGACTGGGAAAGCAATCTTTTATTGCTCGGTACACTGACTGGAAAGAGTGAAGAAGCCAAAAACATCATTTCTGATTATCAGAAAGATCTCAAACAAGCGAAAGAAACCCTGAAAGACAAAAGCAACAACAAAACAGCTGTCATTTTGCGCATTAGACAGGGCGACCTGTACGTGTATCCAGAAGACGTATACTTCAACTCAACCTTATATGGGGACTTAGGATTTTCAGCACCAAGTGATATCAAAAAAGCCAAAGCACAAGCGATGATTTCGATGGAGCGCCTGGGCGAACTAAATCCTGACTATATTTTTGTTCAGTTCTCTAAAGCGGAAAACTCATCGAATCCAAACGCATTGAAGGACTTAGAGCAAAATAAAATTTGGACAAGCCTAAAAGCTGTGAAAAATGGGCACATCAATGCAAATGTCGTTGATCCTATGCTTCAAGGAGGAACAGCACTAAGCAAAACAACCTTCCTTGATAAAGCTGTCAAATGGTTAGAGAAAAACAACTAAAAAAAGAAGCGCCAATTTGCGCGATCAGATTGTTGACAAAGGGCTAAAATGATCTTTATTTTTAGCTCTTTGTCTTCTTTTCAGCGTAGTTGAAAACCTTGAGGAGAGAATACACATGAACGGAACGTTTCTATATGACGAGTTTAATGGGCGTCAGCTTGATATTTACCTTCCACAGGACACCTCTATTGATGTTCCAGCTGTCTTTGTACAAGATGGCTCTTCTTTGTTTAGAACACACCTGCTAGAGATCGAAAGAATGATCGAAGCCAATACCATCTCGCCAATCATCATTGTCGGCATACACCCCTTCAATCGACTTGATGAATATACACCATGGAAGGCGTCATCACTGCGTTCTGAGTTTCCTGACTTTAATGGCGAGGCACAGACGTATATGTCATTTTTAGCAAATGACTTGCTCCCATATATCAAAAGAGAATATCCAGTCAAGCAGACCTGTCATCAACATAGTCACGTAGGTGCTTCATTAGGTGGACTATTTGCTATTTATACCCTATTGATGCACCCTGCCCTTTTTAAAAACATCGCATCTATCTCTGGGTCATTTTGGTATCAAGATTTTCTACCGTTTGCTAAACAACAAAGCATTCAGTGTGTGGAGCACCTTGTCTATTTATCTGTAGGCAGTGAAGAAGGTAAAGGCAAAACATCTGCTCAACAGCACATGCCTTTATTCAACAAACAACTACATGACCTTTTATTACAGAAAGGGATGCAGGATTGGCAGCTGCAATATCACATCGAACAAGGGGAGGGCCATCATCTGAAACAATTTCAAAAAAATTTCTTATCGGCCATAAAGTGGTTTTATAAAAGAGAACTCTAATTTTTTATCAGCATGGCACAAAGCCGATATGTTATATTGGAACGTATAGATTGAAAGAGGAGGGATTTGCTCATGAGACCTTTACAAATCTCAGCCGATACAGCACAAAAACTTGCGGCATCACTCAATGTACCCATTGAACAAATCATGCATATGCCGCAGCATATCTTAATCGCTAAACTAGCAGAACTTGAACAGAAGAAAGATCGTTCTTCTTAAAGAAATAAAGGAGTTTACATTCATGGAACAACATCTAGAACAATCAACATTACATCCTCGCAGTAAAGGACAAACCATCCTGCTGATTGCTGGGATTTTACTCATTGCATTTAATCTACGGCCTGCCATTACGTCCGTGGGGCCTCTCATCGGCGCCATTCGTTCCGATTTACAGCTTTCAAATGGACTTGCGGGTTTTCTCACAACATTACCACTGCTCTCATTCGCATTGCTTTCTCCAATTGCACCTAAAATCGGAAAACGTCTTGGCAATGAACGAACCCTTTGGCTTGGGCTTGCTGTCCTTTTATTTGGGATTGTGATTCGCTCGTTTGGCACGATCACCTTCTTAATGATTGGAACCGCGCTTGTCGGTGTCGGGATTGCAATATGTAATGTGCTCTTACCGGGGCTCGTGAAGCATAAATTTCCTGCACATGCTGGATTGATGACGAGCGTGTATACGACCTCGATGTCCGTCTTTGCGGCACTTGCATCAGGTATCAGTGTTCCACTCAGTCATACGATGCCTGGCGGCTGGAATACATCATTCCTCGTATGGGCTGGCCTTGCTCTTCTCGCGATGATGGTCTGGGCGCCACAGCTTCTTCATCAGAACACAGCGGCCGTCAAAAGCATTTCGCTCACAGAGCAGCCGATATGGCGTTCACATGTCGCATGGCAGGTGACCTTTTTTATGGGGTTGCAGTCATTCCTTTTCTATAGCAGCATCGCCTGGTTTCCTGATATTTTAACATCACATGGAATGAACCTGTCGACAGCCGGCTGGATGCTGTCCATTATGCAGTTTGCTGGGCTGCCATCCACCTTTTTAACGCCTGTTTTTGCAGAAAAATTAAAAACACAAAGACCGCTTGTCTTCGGACTTGTCCTTGTGTATTTACTTGGCATGATCGGACTTCTTCTCGGAGGATCGACGCCTATTCTCGTGATCTCTGTTTTATTGATCGGTATTGGACAAGGTGCCAGCATCAGTCTGGCGCTCACATTTATCGGATTACGGACGACCAATATGGAGCAAGCCGCTGCCCTTTCCGGAATGGCGCAGTCTCTCGGTTATTTATTAGCCGCCGTTGGTCCGTTCATGATCGGTATCCTTTTTGATCTCACACATACATGGACGCCATCCATTATCATCTTTATCATCATCCTATTTTTCATGTTTTTATCCGGTATGCGAGCCGGACGAAGCGTCTATATTTCAGATCCATCATAAAAAAAGAACCCGCCTCCTCGTGAGACGGGTTCTTTTCTGCTTTATGCTTGTTCTGTCACATGAACCTTTAACGTTGCTTGTACCTCTGGATGAAGCTTCACCGGTACATTTGTGTAACCTAATGCACGGATGGCGTCATTCAGCTCGATTTTGCGCTTATCGAGTTTGATTTGATGATCTTTTTGCAATTTATCAGCGATTTGTTTGCTTGTAATCGATCCAAACAGACGACCGCCTTCACCTGATTTTGCAGTGAGCTCCACTGTTAACGCCTCAAGTGTCTCTTTTAGTTGCTTCGCTTGTTCAAGCTCTTGGATGGCATTCTTTTTCTCTTTGTTTTTCTGCCCTTCCAATGCGCTTAGGTTCGTTGGATTTGCTTCAACCGCTAACCCTTGTTTGATGAGAAAGTTGTGAGCGTATCCATCAGCTACATTCTTGACTTCGCCTTTTTTCCCTTTGCCTTTTACGTCTTTTAGAAAGATGACTTTCATCTTTGAACCCCTCCTTCGAAATATTCATCAATGGCAGCTTTTAACTGCTCTACCGCTTCTTCAATGGTTATACCATACATTTGGGTGGCAGCGTTAGTCAAATGACCGCCGCCATCTAACGCTTCCATGATAATTTGGACGTTGATATCTCCTAATGATCTCGCACTAATGCACACCGTGTTGTCATCTCGTCTAGCGACAGCAAATGACGCTTCTACCTCACTCATTGACAACAGAGAATCAGCCGTCTGGGCAATCGTAATTTGATCATAATACTCCGAGCTGTCTGACGGCAATGAAGCAATCGCCACCTGATTTTGATACAAATCTGTATGCTGAATGAGTTTTGCCCGTTTGATGTAATGATCAACTGTCTCTTTTAGGAATTTTTGCACAAGGACAGGATCTGCCCCCTTCGCACGAAGATAGGATGCTGCATCAAACGTTCTTGATCCCGTTCTCAGCGAGAAACTCTTCGTATCCACGATGATCCCTGCGAGAAGCGCAGTAGCTTCAATCATGTTAATACGCAATTTCTTCGGCTGATACTCTAGAAGCTCTGTCACAAGCTCTGCTGTGGATGAAGCATACGGCTCCATATAGACAAGTAATGGATCACGGATAAACTCTTCGCCGCGTCTATGATGGTCAATGACCACGATATTTTCAATCTTATTGAGCAGTCGTTCTTCCATGACGAGAGACGGTTTATGTGTATCCACGACCACAAGCAATGTATCATCCTCTGCAAGCTCCATGGCTTCCTCTGGGGTGATAAAACGTGACCAAAGATCTTCATAATTCTTAATCTCACTAATCAAACGTTGAACACTGTCACCAATTTGGTTGGCATCAATGACAATATAGCCTTCTTTCCCATTGGCCTGGGCGACCTTTAAAATTCCAATCGATGCACCGATCGAGTCCATGTCTGGGAACTTATGCCCCATGATCATGACATTTCCGCTTTCAGATACAATTTCTTTTAAAGCATGAGAAATGACTCGTGCGCGTACACGTGTCCGTTTCTCCATTGGATTCGTTTTCCCGCCGTAGAATTTCACTTTTCCATTTGGCTGCTTAATGGCTACCTGATCCCCGCCTCGTCCGAGGGCAAGATCAAGACTCGACTGCGCAAGTGCCCCAAGCTCTTTTAAAGAAGGAACGGACGCTCCAATCCCGATACTCAGAGTAAGTGTCGCACTATGCGCCCCTGTTTTCTCACGGACCTCGTCTAAAATGGAGAACTTCGACGCTTCAAGCTCTGCTAAGATGCTCTCATTTAGAACCGCCATAAATCGTTCAGACGAAATTCGCTTCAGGAAAATGCCATATTCTTGTGCCCAATTGTTTAACAGCGACGTCACTTCACTATTAATGGTGCTGCGCACCTGATCATCAAGACCCTGCGTGACATCATCGTAATTGTCTAAAAAGATATAAGATAACACCGTTCGTTCATTTTCGTACTGTCTTTCAATCTGCACCTGTTCCGTGACATCAAAGAAATATAAAAGGCGCTCTGACCGTTTAATAATGACTTTGAATTTCCGGTCATTCAGCGTCACATTTTCTGTATCGACCTCTTGTTTAATAAGAGGCACAACGGACTCGAATGTATCATACAAGGATCTGCCGACAAGCGTGCTTTCATGAAAGCACGAAGCGAGAAATGGATTTGTCCATTCGATATAATACTGGTCATTAAACAGCATAATACCAATTGGCATTTCCATTAATGCTTCTTCTCCAACCTTTTTGACTCGATAGGATAATGTTGAAATATATGAATCAATCTCTTTTTGCACTTGCGTATCTGCCCACTTTAAGAAGTAGAGCACACCTGCAAGAACGAAAAGACCAACCGCTCCTATGATCCAATTATAATAAAGGTTGAGGAGGACTGTGACCACCGCAAGGACAATCAAAGCGATGATCGGATACTTGATGACAGGTTTTCTATAGAAGCTTGGCACTGATATCAACTCCTCAACATTCAGAGTGAATTATTTGTTTTTTACTTTCTCTCTTAAATCAAAGCCTATGTCAGCAATCCCTATAATACGCACAATCACACCGACTGGCGGATAGAGAACCCCTAACACGATAGCGAAAATGGGCACCGCTTTTGAGATGCTTTTTTCGTGGCAATAATAGAAGATAAAGGAAAATCCCTGAATAAGCACCAGTATAAATAAAATTTGAAAAGCACTCGTTTGAACAAGCCATAAAAAGCTGCCTTTTTCCGTCTGAATCAGCATCAAAAGCAGTGTGAGTAAATAATACCATACCATGCTTTTTGGCAGCCGCATATCCTTAAATTTCTTCAAGACCGGCATGTCTTTGACAAACCGTTTGATCAGAGGCTGCACGAACCAGTGATTCACGAACGCCAGCAATGTGACACCAATTAACAGCGCTACAGGCAAAGCACTCAATGCAGCATCCTGCATCTCTCTGAACTGCTTCAGCTGCTTCGCAATGTTCTGCTCAGAAGCGCCGGATTGCTTTAAGACACTCTCTAACATCGAAATCATTTGTTCAACCGACTCTTTCGCGATACCCATGATATCGACTTGAAAAAGCTGAACACTGACAATAAAGGAGATAAGAAAACTGAATAAATAGATCAGCGCACCTGTAATGATGGCATTCCCAGGCTGCCTTCTGCTGTAGAAAACACCCATGCCTAATCCGGCAGCAATCAGAATTGGCGCACTCATGAGTCCAGCAAGAGACCCAATTAAAAAGCTGATCACTATCCCAATAGCGCCAGCAGCAATTCCTTTTTTCAAGCCGTGCCTGATTGTATAGAGGATAATCGGTATCGGAGCAGCTAGAAAGAAAATAATGGATAATAGCGGCACATACAAATAAAACAGCATCATGACAGAAAAAATACTGATCATGATAGCGCCCTCTACTAACGCTTTTGTTTGTTTCACACCTTCACCTCTATCCAATCCTTTTTCTATATCTTGCTCAATGTGTCCTTCTATGTATACGTACGATGTAAGCTACACCATGTCTTACCCCAACCTTTATTTTACCATAGCGGCAAATCGCAAGTAAAATGCAGGCTATCTTAGGAGCGTTTCACGTGGAACACCAATATAGATTCGTACATGCAACTTTTCAATCAGCATGTTACAATTTTTTAGATTATTCTTAGCTATAAACCCTGAATTCAAGGTCAAAAGCTGTTAGAATAGAAACATCATCAATAAATGTAAGAAGGAGAATTCACATGGGAAAAACACTCGTATTCGGACACAAAAACCCTGACACAGACACGATTTGCTCTGCTATCGCTTACGCTGATCTGAAAAACAAAATCGGCGTTCAGGCAGAAGCGGTCAGACTTGGAGAAATCAATGGAGAAACACAATACGCATTAGATTTCTTTAAACAAGAAGCACCTCGTTTCATTGAAACGGCTGCAAACGAAACAAAGCAAGTCATTCTTGTCGATCATAACGAATTCCAACAAAGTGTAAGCGATATTGATCAAGTACAAGTGACTGAGGTTATTGATCATCACCGTATTGCCAACTTTGAAACAAGTGAACCTCTTTACTATCGCGCTGAGCCTGTTGGCTGTACAGCAACAATCTTAAACAAAATGTACAAAGAGAACCAAGTGAAGATTGAAAAAGAAATCGCTGGTTTGCTTTTATCTGCAATCATTTCTGATTCCTTGCTATTCAAATCCCCAACATGCACACAGCAAGACATTGATGCTGCGCATGAGCTAGCTGAAATTGCAGGGGTAGATCCAGAAGTTTACGGCCTAGACATGCTGAAAGCTGGCGCTGACCTAAGCCAAAAAACGGTTCAAGAATTAATTACAATTGATGCAAAAGAATTTGCACTAGGCAATAGCAAAGTGGAAATTGCGCAAGTTAATACAGTAGATATCGCGGAAGTAACAGCAAGACAGGCTGACATTGAAGCGAAAATCAATGAAGTCATCGCAGCGAAAGGTCTTGATCTCTTCGTTCTTGTGATCACAGACATCCTAGAAAATGACTCCCTTGCTCTTGCACTCGGTACCGAAGCTGAAAAAGTAGAAAAAGCATTTAATGTCACACTTGAAAACAACACCGCTTTACTAAAAGGTGTTGTATCAAGAAAGAAACAAGTGGTACCTGCACTAACAGACGCACTTTCTTAATCAACACAACAAGACTGCTGACATGTTCAGCAGTCTTTTTTCTTCTTTTAATGAATGTACATATCGCTGACAAGAATATCCTTTAGCACACTTGTTGGAATCGTGAATTCAACTACACCCATGTAACCAGGTGCCACATCATATTCATTAAAGGAAATCACCAGTTTGCCTTTTGAATTGATATAGAAGCTTTGATCCGGCTTAATTTTCTTAAATGGATCCGCCATATCTTGCTTGCCAATCCAGTAAATCTTATTTGAATCCTCTTTCATCTGTTTCTTCATTTGATCTTTAATATTTTCACTAATGACATCTATATACCGATCATCTTTAAACAAGCTTGGTAATGTAATCAGTACATGATTTTTCTTATCCACCGTATCATATGTCATTTCCTCTGCCGCAGAAGCTTGAGTCGTCACCTTGTATCGACCTAACGAGAGAATTTGGTCATTGTTCGTTCTCACTTCATATCCGCTCTCTACACTTAAATGACCATTTTTATAACCCTTTGTTTCCTTTTCAAAATCTTGATACAGCTTTTTGTTTTCAGCTAAATATTTTTGATTCAGGCTGTCTTGTAATTTTCCGTCCCCAAGCCCTGAAACGTGTGGTGTTTTAAGGTCAATATTCGTTCCTTGATCACTCTTTTTAAATTCTGTGAATGTCACGACTTTCACCAGCTCGCCAATGACAGGCACCTCTGAAATGGCTCTTGCCGCCTGTGGACTGACATTAACTGTCGTGACAAATAGAGCAGCCGCAGCAACAAGTCCAATGGTCCATTGCTGAAAATGAGGTTTTTTGTTTTTTCGTTTCAACGTTCGTTCAACCATAGCATCATATTCCGGTGGAATAGGGATTTCTAAATATTCCTCTTTTAACTGTTCCAAATGCTTATCCATTTATATTTCCTCCTGCGATAATTCTACTTTTAAAAGCCGCAACGCCTTATATAATCTTGTTTTGATGGTGTTTTCGTTTTCTTCGAGAATATGGGCGATGTCCTCTAATTTTAAATCTTCAAAGAATCTCAAAATGATGATAACCCGGTACATCTCAGGCAAATCCTCTAGGGCTCGTCTGACATCTTGATCCTCATAGACATCTGACTCACCCTTTGACAAGAATTCGAGTGTGTCATCATCTGTCACTTGCACCCGCTTCTTTTTTCGTAAAAAGTCTAGGGCAGCGTTCACCACGATTTTATAAAACCAGCTATGCATCTTAGTCGCATCCTCTAATCGGTGAACAGATTTGAGTGCTTTATGAATCGCCTCTTGAACGACATCCATCGCATCCTCTGGGTTTTTGACATAACTATAGGACAATCGATAAAAACTGTGTTTATGCTCCATTACGTAATCAGCAAATTGATCCTCAATCTTTCGTTTCTTCATTTTACAAAGAGCTCCTTTATCTTAAATGCGCATCGGTTATTTCTTACAATGGATAGACGCGCGCCTTTGGAAAATAGTTTGCGCTCGGTTATTTTTTTAACATGTCATCCCATTTCCGTTTCTATACAAAAAGAGCGAACCAGACAGGTTCACTCTTTCAAAGCAGATATTGTTTGATGGACAAACTGTTTAAGTGGAGAAAGCGGATGAATGATCGGAACGCCTGTCTCCTCTTCCATCTGCTGTGCCGCATGAACCATCGATAGCTGCATCACGCAAATATCTCCGCTTTTTTTCATACATCTTCTGAGCTGCTTTTTGATTTGCTCCTCATAAGCCTGCATATCACCATTTAGGCAAAGGTGAAAGACATCCTCCATCACCATAACTTCTGCATCAATCTGTTTGCCGTGCTCTTTTGCATATGATTTAAGCCGCTTCATTGTCCCTTCCACTGTATCCGGGTTTGAAAACACAAGTTGAAGAGGCCCTTTTCCCTGACAAATCAGCTCAAATAACGGTTCATCGATCGGAACAATCGGTTGTTTAAAAAGATGCTGCTGATCACCCAAAGCGGCAATGTATTGTGTACACGTGAGCAGAATGAGATCGGCTTCATCTTCTTGCATCAATTTGTTGATGACATAGGCTTGCTGCTTGTGTTGATCAAAAGTGGGATCTTGTGTAGCGCGTTCTATAAATGATGAATCGACCGTGTGATAAAGCGCAATATCGGTATCGCCAAAAACATCTTCTATATATGACTGATTGGACGGATGGGCGTGAAGGCAGTGTAATCGAATCATCAGGTTCGCTCCTCGTGAAAGTTTTCAATCATTATATCAATCCTTGTATGAAATAGGGAGCATGATGACCATATTGTTAGGGAGATATTGAAGGAGGGATTTAATTGAAAGAAGAACAACACCCTAAACCATCTTCAGAGTCAGAAGACACTTTAACAAATCGGCAAGGTCATCCCGTAACAGACAATCAAAATATGAGAACCGTTGGAAATAGAGGACCAACTACGCTTGAAAACTACGATTTCCTAGAGAAAATCAGTCATTTTGATCGTGAACGCATTCCTGAACGTGTCGTCCATGCGCGCGGGGCCGGAGCTCACGGTTATTTTGAAGCCTATGGCACATTCGGTGACGAACCCATTTCCACTTATACAAGGGCAAAATTATTTCAGGAAAAAGGAAAAAAGACACCTGTTTTCGTTCGTTTTTCTTCTGTGATTCACGGCGGTCATTCACCAGAAACATTGCGTGACCCTAGAGGATTTGCGATTAAATTTTATACAGAAGAAGGCAACTGGGATCTCGTGGGGAACAACCTCAAAATTTTCTTTATCCGAGATGCTTTGAAATTCCCTGATTTGGTTCATGCCTTTAAGCCTGATCCTGTCACCAACCGTCAAGACGGCGAGCGTATTTTTGACTTCGTCTCGCAATCACCTGAAGCGACGCATATGGTGACATTTCTCTTCTCACCATGGGGCATCCCCGCAACCTATCGGCACATGCAAGGCTCAGGTGTCCATGCCTACAAATGGGTGAACCATGAAGGAAAAGCAGTGCTGGTCAAATATCACTTTGAACCGAAGCAAGGCATTCGCAACCTGACGCAAGAACAAGCTCAAGCGATTCAAGGAGAAAACTTTAATCATGCCACACAGGATTTGTATGAAGCCATTGAGCAAGGAGATCATCCTGAATGGGAGGTATATGCGCAGATCATGGAAGATGATGCCCATCCTCACCTTGACTTTGACCCGCTTGATCCGACAAAGCTTTGGTACAAGGATGACTATCCATGGAAACCGATTGGACGAATGGTGTTAAACAAAAATCCAGAAAATTATTTCGCAGAAGTCGAACAGGTCGCCTTTGGGACTGGCGTTCTCGTAGACGGTTTGGATTTCTCAGATGATAAGTTGCTTCAAGGGCGCACCTTCTCCTATTCTGACACGCAGCGATATCGTGTGGGGCCAAACTATTTACAGCTGCCGATCAATGCACCGAAAAAGCATGTGGCCACGAATCAAAGAGATGGGCAAATGGAATACCATGTCGATCAAGGCAAAGAGCAAAACCCTCATGTGAATTATGAACCATCGATCCTCGGCGGATTAAAAGAAGCCAAGCAGGATGGAAAAGATCATACGCCTTTTGTAGAGGGTGACGTCAAACGAGAAGCCATTGACCGCCCGAACAACTTTGGCCAAGCCGGAGAAACGTATCGCCGCTTCAATGATTGGGAACGTGAGGAACTGATTAAGAACTTAGTCAACACCCTTGCGACCTGTCAAAAGGACATTCAAGAGCAAATGATCGAAAACTTTACAAAGGCTGACCCTGATTACGGGAAGCGTGTCGCTGACGGCTTAAAAGCCTTCAAACAAGAACAGCCAAGCGGACCTATAGGCTCTACAGGCGCCGCACAAGCCGTGAACGAAGCGATTAACAACAGCACACCTTCAGATCCTTATTAAATAAAAAAGAATGCAGCACCTAGGCTGCATTTTTTTTGTATCCATCGATTAAGCGTTTTGACCTTTTTTGATCCATTCTGCCACATTGACTGTACGTTTTGCCTGATGTTTTGCAGCAGCTTCTGCATCCTCTTGGATCTTTCCATTTTGGTCAACAGTGACACTCACGCCGTAAGGGTTGCCCCCTGCACCGTATAATGAGTCATCTGTGTATCCAGGAGCGGCAATAATCGCTCCCCAGTGGAACATCGTTGTGTAAAGGCTAAGAATGGTCTGTTCCTGCCCGCCATTTGGGTTTTGTGCAGAGGTCATCGCACTCACTGCTTTGTTTGCCAATTTCCCTTGGAACCATAAGCCGCCAGTTGTATCTAAGAATTGCTTCATTTGAGCCGGCAAGTTACCGAAACGTGTCGGCATGCTAAAGATGATGGCATCTGCCCACTCTAAATCACTTAATTGAACCTCTGGAACATCCTTTGTTTCGTCTAAATGTGCTTTCCATGCTGGATTTGATGCTACAACTGCTTCTGGTGCCAATTCAGCAACCTTTAATACTTTCACTTCGGCGCCAGCTTCTTTCGCTCCAGCTTCAGCCCATTTTGCCATCTGATAGTTTGTACCTGTTGAACTATAATAAATAATCGCTAATTTTACGTTTTCCATTTGTTCCATCTCCTTTTGTTTGGTTTGCCCAAAAAGCTTCTGTAAAAATCCCACCTGTATTCCCCACCTTCATTAAAATTGACGACGATACCATAATGCTGCAGCATCGACTTCTTCTCTCGTTAGCTGATGCCCGCGATTTTCCCAATGTAGTGTGACCGAAGCGCCTGCGCCTTTCAGCAATTGCTCGAGCTCTTGTGATTCCTCTGGGCGGCACATTGGGTCATTTTCACCAGCTGCGATAAAGACTTGTTTCCCCACCAATGAAGGCAATGAAACTCCGCGTCTTGGAACCATTGGATGATGCAGGATCGCTCCTTTTAACGCATCTTCGTAATGGAATAAAAGACTTCCAGCAATGTTTGCCCCATTAGAATATCCGATAGCCACCACATTGTGACGATCGAACCCATATTCATCTGCTGCTTCTCCGATAAATGTATATAGTTCCTCTGTACGCTCAATTAAATCCTGCTCATCAAATACACCCTCTGCCAAACGCCTGAAAAAGCGCGGCATACCGTTTTCCAACACATTTCCTCTCACACTAAGAACGGATGCGTCAGCATCTACTAAATCGGCAAGCGGCAATAAATCTTCTTCCGTCCCGCCAGTACCATGCAGTAATAACAAAACAGGTCTTTGTTCATTCTTTCCTTTTCGAAAAAGATGCTTCATCATGAATCTCCTTTCCCTTTAATCTCTCTCACTTCTATTGGCAGCACAATTTGTTCAATCTGACTGCGCTGCGCCTCATATTGCGGTGGCAGTTTCAATGCTTCACCCATTGTTTCCACTGATTCATCGTGTGCAAACCCTGGAGGATCAGTCGCAATTTCAAATAATATGCCGCCAAGCTCTCTAAAATAAATAGCATTGAAGTAATTTCGATCTTGCACAGGTGTCACTTGATACCCGCTTTGCGCAATATGTCTTTGCCAATCTAATTGATCCTGATCATCTGTCGCTCTCCATGCAATATGATGCACAACCCCAACACCCATACGTCCGCGTGCAACAGGTGTCTTGTTCACATCAATCACATTGCCTATCTCACCAAACGAACGGAATCTCACATAGTCCTCTTCTGCTCCAACTCGTTCAAAACCCATTGTTTGTTCTAGCAGCTGCATCGTTTGCTCCGGCTGTGATGTTAACAAAACAGCTCCGCCAAATCCTTTTATCGCGACATCTGGTGTGACCCCGTTAAATGTCCACTCATTTTGTTTTCCCTCCGCTCGTTCTACTAGCTCAATCAACAAGCCGTGTGGATCTTCAAATGAGAGAAAGGCTTCATCAAAACGTTCAACCATTTCATAAGAAATATCAAACTGCTCAAGACGTTCCTTCCAGAAAGAGAAAGCGCCTGGCGGTACGACATATGTCGTCACGCCCACTTGACCTGCGCCAATTTGTCCCTTTTGTGCACCTGGCCATGGGAAAAACGTGATAATCGTCCCCGGAGATCCCCCTTCATTTCCAAAATATAAATGGTACGTACCCGGATCATCAAAATTAACGGTCTTCTTCACGAGACGAAGTCCTAAAACACCTGCATAAAAATCAACGTTCTCCTGAGGAAGACCTACAATTGCTGTGATATGGTGAATTCCTTCTGTTTTCTTCACTTCTAATGACCTCCTCATCATGAAGTACAAGCCTCTATTCATTATGTCTTTACTGACGTCTTTATATTATCTCGAATTCGAGATATTAAATCAAAAAAATATATTTATCTCGAATTAAGGATATGATGTTTTTAAATAAATGTCAACGGTTTTTGTTTTCCCTTTTAAAAAAGCAGGTCTGCTTTTTACATAACAGACCTGCTCTTCCTTGATTATTGCAGTAATTTTTTCTTTTTTAAATAGGCTTTCGCAACCTGAAATGCATCCTTACCTTTCACATTTACTTCATAATTCATTTCTCTCATCTCATCATCTGTGATTTGACCACCAAGCTTATTGAGAGAGGTCCCGATCTCAGGGAACTCAGTTAATGTCTCCTGTCTTAGCAGCGGTGCTCCTTGATATGGCGGGAAAACATGCTGATCATCATCAAGCACCTTTAATTTGTATTCCCTCAATTCACTGTCTGTCGAATACGCATCGACTAAATTGATATCTCCTTTTTGAATCGCTCGATACCGAAGCTTCGGTTCCATCGTCACCACATCGTCAAAGGAAAATTGATAGGTCTTTTGAATACCTAGATACCCATCCTGTCGATCAGAAAATTCCAACGTGAAGCCAGCCTTTATGCGATTCTTGATCTTGCCTAGATCTGAAATATTGGATACATCATATTGATCAGCCAGCGACTGAGGCACGGCTAAAGCATACGTATTGTTGTAAGCCATCGGCTCAAGAAGGCGGAGCTGAAAGGATGATTCCAAACCACGCCGCGCTTGCTCATACACTTTTTCTTTATCTGTGCTTTTCGCTGTTTGTTTGAGGAACTCAGAAATCGCAGTACCGGTAAACTCAGGATAAATATCAATATCACCAGACCGTAAAGCTTGAAAAACAAAGGACGTCTTGCCAAGACCAGGCTTAAGATTGACTTGAATATCCGTATCCTGTTCAATTAAAAGCTTATACATCGAGATCAGGATTTCAGGCTCTGATCCTAACTTTCCACCGATGGTGATTTCTTTCTTTTCTTGTTGAAACAGTAATGGGCCCGCGACAACTGCTCCTGCAATCACAGCAAAAACCGTCACAGAGATCACAGTCTTTTTAAAAGAGATTTTCTCAAAAGTGCGCAGCACCACATCAAATAAGAGTGCGAGTAAGGCAGCTGGTATAGCGCCAATGACAATGAGCGACATATCATTTCGATCAATTCCCAGCAAAATCAGACTTCCTAATCCCCCAGCTCCGATCAGTGCGGCAAGAGTGGCAGTTCCCACAATGAGAACCATCCCGGTTCTGATACCTGCCATGATTACTGGCATGGCCAAAGGCAGCTCCACCTTTAATAACCGTTTGCGGTGATTCATTCCCATGGCAAGCGCCGCTTCTCTCAGGGAAGGGTCGACCTCCTGAATGCCTGTATATGTATTTCTTAAAATAGGGAGTAAGGCATAGACGACAAGCGCAATAATGGCAGGCACTTGTCCAATCCCAACGAGAGGAATCAACAAGCCAAGCAGCGCGAGCGACGGAATTGTTTGCAAAACCGCCGTCACCCCAATCACCCACTCTGCAAGCTTTGGCACCCTCGTTAAATAGATACCTAATGGAATGGCAATCAAAATCGCTAAAAATAAAGCAATAAAAGAAATTTGAATATGCTCAAGTAAGGCGTGTCCCAATTGTTCTTTTCGGTCCAATAACACACTGATCCAATCATTCATGTGACTCGCCCCTCTCTCTAGGAGAATCAGCTAAAAACTGAATCACCGCTTGACGATTCACTAGTCCAATTCGCTCCCCATCCTTTTCCACAGCCAATTCCTCATGCTTTGCCAATTGGGATAAGACATCGTCCAGCGTGGCATGTGCTGTGATCGCTTCATAGCCTAAAAGAGCCTCAGGAGCCATTGGTCTAGCCATGGCCTCTAGCTCAAACGCTTGATGTCCCACATGGCGAGCAGCCCCTGAGACAAACTCCCGAACAAAAGCATTGACTGGGTGTTGAACCAATTCCTCTGGACGACCAATCTGCACCACTTTCCCTTCCTTCATGATACAAATTCGATCACCAAGCCTCATCGCTTCCTGCATATCATGCGTCACGAAGACAATGGTCTTTTGAATACGGCGCTGCAAATCAAGCAGATCATCCTGCAATTTCTCCCTCGTTAGTGGATCTAACGCACTAAAGGGTTCATCCATCAGGACAATCTCAGGATCAGCTGCAAGTGCACGTGCCACACCGACACGCTGCTGTTGTCCGCCAGACAGCTCTGACGGCTTTCGATGTCGATACATAGCAGGATCAAGCCCAACCATCTGCATCAATTCATCGACACGCTTATTGGTCTCATTCCGGCTCCACTGTTTGAGCTCTGGTACCACGGCGATATTTTCTTCAATGGTCATATGAGGAAAAAGAGCAATTTGCTGCAGAACATACCCAATATCCCAGCGCAGCTCATACATATCATAATCATTTATTTTTTGACCTTTTATGTAAATCTCACCTTCTGTAGAAGAAATGAGACGATTGATCATTTTCAATGTCGTCGTTTTCCCGCTTCCACTAGGTCCAATAAATACAAAAAATTCACCTTTCTGAATCTCTAAATCAACCGATTGAACGGCATAGCGCTCATCAGAAAATTGCATCGATACCTTCTTAAATTCAATCATCTTCCCACGCCCTGACTGCAATTATTTTCTAGACTATCAATATGACAGATTGACCCCGTATTTGTATAGAACAAACTGTCACTTTCTCTCTCTTTTACATACTTCCCCTAGGATGCCCGCCAAAAACAGCTCTAGCCAATTCGGATGAGATTCTTAGTGAGACAAATAAAAAAAGCGAAGAGCTCGAGGCTCTCCGCTTTTAAGTCAACGACTTACTCACCAGTAACGTATGGAAGTAATGCCATTTGACGTGATTTTTTAATCGCTAATGTCAATTTACGTTGATACTTAGCGCTAGTTCCTGTTACACGACGAGGTAAAATTTTACCACGCTCAGAAACAAACTTTCTAAGAAGATCAACATCTTTGTAATCGATGTGCGTGATACCGTTAGAAGTAAAGAAACATACCTTACGACGTTTCGCACGACCGCCTCTGCGTCCACCTGCCATTTGTTTTCACACCTTTCCTTTAGTCAATTTTTCAGATCAATTAGAATGGCAAATCATCATCGGAGATGTCAATCGGTTTACCATCATTCGCAAATGGATCATCATTGAAGCTATTTCCCTGATTACGATTTTGTTGGTTGCTTTGATTGCCATATGGATTTTGATTTGGTTCATTTCCGAATGGATTCTGATCGTTTTGGCTACCGCCATAATACTGGCCTCCGCTATTGCCACCGCCGCTGTATCCACCTGAACCAGCACCGCCGCTCTTAGGCTCAAGAAATTGAACACTTTCAGCTTGAACCTCTGTCACGAAGACACGCTGTCCTTGCTGATTTTCATAGTTTCTTGTCTGCAAACGACCGTCTACACCGGCAAGACTTCCTTTTTTCAAGAAATTAGCCACGTTCTCGGCTTGTCTTCTCCAAGTAACACAGTTAATGAAATCGGCTTCACGCTCTCCAGATTGATTCGTAAACGTACGATTCACAGCTAGAGTAAACGTGGCTACAGCCGCACCATTAGGCGTGTAGCGAAGCTCAGGGTCTTTTGTTAGTCTTCCGACCAATACAACACGGTTTAGCATATTGAAAGACCACCTTTAAATATATATTTCAATGATTTATACTTCTTCTTTAACAACAATGTGGCGAATGATATCGTCACTGATCTTAGCTAAGCGGTCAAATTCTTGAACTGCTGCAGCGTCAGATTGAACGTTTACGATTTGGTAGAAGCCTTCACGGAAATCGTTGATTTCGTATGCAAGACGACGTTTACCCCAATCCTTTGTTCCAGTGATCTCCGCACCGTTAGAAGTTAACACGTTATTGAAACGCTCGATAACTGCTTTTTTAGCCTCATCGTCAACTGTTGGGCGGATGATGTACATAACTTCGTACTTTCTCATCTGATTGCACCTCCTTTTGGTCTAAGCGGCCCTAAACGGGCAAGGAGCAATAAATTATATTACTCACAATTGTATATTATAACAAATCTCTTGGCCTATGACAAGAACCTATACATTAAAACGGAAATGAATGACGTCTCCATCTTTCACTACATATTCTTTACCTTCTAGACGAACTTTTCCTGCCTCTTTTGCAGCAGACATGCTTCCGCCAGCAAGTAAATCCTCATATGCAACCGTTTCAGCACGAATAAATCCACGCTCGAAGTCTGTATGAATGATTCCAGCACATTCCGGTGCCTTCATTCCTTTTTTAAACGTCCAAGCGCGTACTTCCTGCTCACCTGCTGTGAAATAAGTAGCTAAGCCAAGAAGTGAATAAGATGCTTGAATCAGCTGATCTAGACCTGACTCTTTGATGCCAAGCTCTTCAAGGAACATCTGCTTCTCTTCTCCTTCAAGCTCTGCAATTTCAGACTCGATCTTCGCACAAACGACGATGACTTCAGCATTTTCACCAGAAGCAAACTCACGGATTTGCTGCACATATTCGTTACCGTCATGATCCGCTACTTCATCCTCACTCACATTTGCTACATAAAGAACTGGTTTAGATGTGAGTAAATGAAGCTGTTTCACAAGCTTCTGCTGCTCATCTGTAAATTCTACAGATCTTGCCGATTTCCCAGCTTCAAATGCGTCCATTAGCTTCGACAAAATATCAAATTCAGCTACCGCTTCCTTATCCTTTTGTTTTGCAAGCTTACTCACACGAGCCAAACGCTTTTCAACTGTTTCTAAATCAGCCAAAATTAATTCTAAATTAATGGTTTCGATATCTGACACAGGGTCAACCTTACCTGATACGTGTGTGATGTTATCATCTGCAAAAGCTCTCACCACGTGACAGATCGCATCTACTTGACGAATGTGAGAAAGGAATTTATTTCCTAAACCTTCACCTTTAGAAGCCCCTTTGACTATACCGGCAATATCAGTGAATTCAAAAGCAGTCGGAACTGTCTTTTTCGGCTGCACCAATTCTGTTAGTTTTTGCAAACGCTCGTCTGGAACTTCTACAATTCCGACGTTTGGATCAATGGTACAAAACGGATAGTTAGCAGACTCCGCTCCAGCCTGTGTAATTGCATTAAATAGCGTTGACTTCCCGACGTTAGGTAAGCCAACAATACCAGCTGTTAAAGCCATTCTTTCATCTCCTCTATATCAAACGTGCTCGTTATACTGCGTAATATGAACCTAGAGCAATTATAAGTAGGTTTACATGAAAAGACAAGCTAACCGTTATGCATTATCAATAGAAGAAACATTGCCAAAAAGGATTAATCAGTGCTTTAAAACGCGAATTTACACCTGCTTCTTCTATACAAAAGACGAATTTCATCAAAAAAGCATGAGGCCTGCTTAAGCAGTTGGCTCCTCATGCTTGACGAGAATTTTCTTCATTTTTCGGTCAAAGTCTCTTCTTGGGATCATCACGCTGTGCCCGCAGCCTTCACATTTAATGCGAATATCCATGCCCAATCGAATAACTTTCCACCGATTGACACCACATGGATGGGGTTTCTTCATTTCAACGACGTCATGTAACCCAAACGCTTTGTCTGCCATCAGCCTTCACCTCTCTTGCTCACTTCATTGAATCTATTGTACAAAAAAACGGCGATGAAGAGCAATGTACAAAACAAAGAACCTCTTTCAATCATTCATCCTATTCTTTTTTATAGAAAAAACCCTTCTTTTAGATCATTTTATTTGTGACCAATAGTTACTTAAACTCCGCTTTTTTTCAATATTGTCACAAACACTGTAGGTCAAAAGGTTTTTATTGGTAGAACGCTGTGGTTTTTCCATATTTTTTGATTTATGATATCTGCATAAATGTTATGTGAGGGAGCAGGTACGATGGTCAATCGAAAGGATAGATTAACTGATAAAGAATATAAAATCATATCCGATCATGCTGGAAACATAGACAATTACCAGCAGCACCATACGATAGAAATAGGTCAGCAAACGCTCACTGTCCATGATTTTCTCAAGGTCGATCATCAATTATATGGTTTAACGATGCAGCCGGAACAATCAGACGAGTTCATCGTCGCTTTTCACTGTCCGCAGCCAAATCAAATGCCGGTGACCTCGCCACAAGATGTACACACCGCGGCACAGTCATTGCTCAAAACGGATTATGCCTATCCCATTGAAAGGAAGTCCCTTGATGGCAATCAAGATCATGTCTTTTTTAAAGGAAAGGAATACATAGAGCAAGTCTGTCAGCAGCATCCAAATGCAGGTATCTATCTCACTGGACAAGCCCTTGCCGGTGCTGTTTGTGCTTATGTTGCAACAGAACAGCCAGCTGTCAAAAAAGCCGTCACCTTTGATAGCCCAAATATATGGAGCAGTCTGTCGCCTGCGATTCAGCAGAAAGCGCAGCAAGGTCAATACACACGGATATTGACTGAATATATTCAACCTAGTCATTATGTAGGTTTACTCAATCGTCATGATCATGGGGTTGGTCAAGTCAAGTATACTGTACCGCCACGGCAGCAAGACGCCGTCCAAGAACCCGTTACATACAAAAAAAGAGAAATTGACACCTTTTTAAAATCAGCATTTGCGTCTATGAATATAGAATGGAACGAATCCTTTGATACAAATGCTTTTTTAGCTCTTATTTCTGGGAGTTACAAAGTAAATGGGTATTCATTTCACACAGATGGGTCTGCCCGTATTTTAGATGAACAGCTTGATCATAATACAAGTTTTACAGCCATGCTGTTGCAAGAAATCCATTCTGGACGTGCATATGCACAAAGCGGCCTTGAAATTATCATAAAATCCCATTTACTGAAAAATTCATCCTACGATCTCCAAAGCGTTATTGAACATGAAGTACACACTATATTTGAGAAAATCGATGGGATCGATGAAAGTGTAAAAGACGCCGTCCAGCATGTAAAACAGGAGCTCAAAGGACTCGTCGGCTTTGGTCACTATGATTTACTAAGTCCTAGTGATGTGGAAGCACTAGTAGAGGAAGTGAGGATGGAACAACATCATTCCTCCTTTTATTCACACGAAAAACAGCTGAATGCCTTGTACACCCTGAGAGATTACGAACAAGAACTTTCTACCCTTTCAAGACATATGTACACAATGGGTGATGACTACGCCAAGGCAGATAGACGCCTTGCGATGCAAATGGGTATTCATTAAGAAAGGAGTCATCGCATGATCAATCAAAATAAACCTCCTAGTGACGCCCAGCGTTTCTTGCAAAATGTGAGTGCCCGCCGCTCCATGTCTGTATTTGAAAGTCAATCGGCACCGCAAACACAGACGCAGTCCCCCGAAGAAATGGCCGCAATTCAGGCCATACGCAGAGAAGGACAGCGAAAGGATCTAAAACGGCTGCTCAAAATGCGGCTTCATGACGAATTAGCAAACACTCGCGTGCACTTGGAGTATCAATTGTCTAAAACCGAAGACATGATCAACCAAACGACCATTGTCAAACAACACATCTCCCAGCATTTAAAGGGACAAGCCATTTCAGAATTAGAGGAACGACTTCAGCGTCTCAAGCAAATGCCAGTCTATGATGATATCAAAGACGCCATTGATTCTATTGGGATAAAATAAGCACCGCTCTGACAAAGAGAGGCGCTTATTTTATTTTATCAATATAATTTTTAGAGCGGGAAAATATCTTTTTACTTAAAATCGGATATAGCATTAAACAGACAAGCAAATAAAGATTCAGCAAACTATATATCGGATACAAGAAAGCAATCAAATCGGCAAACCCAAGAGATGTTAAAGGCGCCATCAAAAGAAGCATCACAAGCACAACCAGCCAGCGAGGCAATGGTACAAAAGAGAGCATCCGGCTGGATAGACCAAATAAACCCGCAGCTGTCGTCGTATAAATAGCTAGACAAAGGACAACCGTCATAAACACAAACAATGATGTCGGTGCTCCTTCTAATACTGTAAACAAAGGAATGCCTTCTGCTGATAGACTCCCAGAAATATCAACCAGTATTTCGTTATACACGTACGAGATGACCCCAAAAATCAGGCCGCTTAATATACTCGCCACTTTGGCCTCTCCAAGCCCCTTCATTTCTTTCCCAACCGAAGACAGCACTGCCACCACAGATAATATATTCAAAGAGGCAAAGACAATGCTGGCAGGCCAATTGTACTGCTGCCCAAAATCAATCCGCCACATATGATCATGGTTCATATAATAAAAAACAAACGCATAGATGAGCCCCGCCACCAAAATTGGTATAATGAAAGCATTCACAGATAAGAGCCCTTTCACATCCCAGAAAAAAATCATAAATGAAAACAGACAAAATGCACCGATGCCAATCCAAAATGGTACATGATACATCTCGAGTGTCACCCCGCCACCGGCAATCATGACTGTCGTTGTCGTGAATAAATAAAGGACAATTAAAACGTCATACACTTTAGCCAGCCATGGACCGACAAGCCGCTCTAGCACTGGCACAAAGTGATCGGCACGTACCTCATAACTGATTTTCAACACCACATAGGTAGACAGCATAAACATCAATGTAAACAGTAGAATGGCTAGTCCGCTATCAATGCCAAAAAACTGCCAAATTTCTTGGCCGGAAGCATACCCCGCTCCTATTAAGCTTCCTAAAATTAAAAGCGTCCACCTTGAACCAGCCTTCCACACAATCATCACCTCATAGGTATAGAATTAAGCTTGTTTCCGTATACTGTTACTAACTACTATGACAAGGAAGTGAGACCTATGAATAGCAAGAACGGTCTTTTTTTTAGAAATAGGGTGAAAGAATACGTGTCCCATACGGATACAAATGCCATTCAACAGCTTAAAAGTATTTTATTCTCGCATCTTCAGAAAGCAGGAAAAAGACCCGTTGCCATCGTTTGTATTGGAACAGACCGCTCAACTGGCGACTCTCTAGGTCCACTTGTTGGTACAAAGCTTTCAGGTCTGGATTTGAAAAAGCTTCATGTATATGGAACGCTCTCTGACCCAGTTCATGCGGTCAATTTAAAAGAAAAGCTCGCTGAAATTGAACAAGCTCATAAACATCCGTTTATTGTAGCGATTGATGCCTGTTTAGGAAGAGTGAAAAGTGTAGGCTCCTTCCAAATTGGAGATGGACCGTTAAAGCCTGGGGCGGGTGTACAAAAGGAGCTGCCAGAGGTAGGAGATATTCATATTAATGGAATCGTCAATGTGAGCGGTTTTATGGAATACTTCGTTCTCCAAAACACACGTCTTCATCTTGTCATGTCTATGGCCAATACACTTTCTGAAAGTCTATCTCACATTGATCAAATGGATTGGACAAGAGAAAAAAATCGGTCCCTTTTCGCTCCTATTCAAAATATCACCGGCAGAATATAAAAAAGACCATCTCGTATCAAGATGGTCACTCTGATGATTCTCTCGTAGAAAGCAATTCGAGGATTCTTTCTAAATCTTCGTTGGAGAGAAATTCAATCTCAATTTTTCCTTTTTTCTTCTGTTTCTTGATCGTCACTGAAGTGCCAAAGTAGTTTTGTAAGAAAGACTCTCTTTCTTTCAAGACTCGATCCTTTGGTGCTTCTTTTTTCTTTGTTTCACGTGGAACATTTTCGTTTAACTGCTGAACAAGTTTCTCAACCTGGCGTACGTTTAACCCCTCATCCACGATTTTCTTTACCAATGGCGCTAGCTTATTTTTGTTTTTCAAGCTAAGCAATGTTCTTCCATGTCCCATCGACAACGTTCCATCTTCAATCAGCTTTTGTACTTCATCCGGTAAAGTCAAAAGGCGAAGATGGTTCGCAATATGCGGTCTGCTCTTCCCTAATCGCTTCGCTAATTCCTCTTGCGTCACACTGAGGTGATCTAGCAAGGAAGCATAGGCTTCCGCTTCTTCTAATGGAGATAAATCCTCGCGCTGCAGGTTTTCTAAAAGGGCAATCTCTCTCATCAGCGTTTCTGAAAATTCTCTGACGATCGCAGGAATCGTTGTCAGACCAGCTTGCTGTGCTGCACGGAAACGACGTTCACCTGCTACAATGTCATATCCTTTAATCGATTTACGGACAATGATCGGCTGTAAAACTCCGTGCTGCTGAATTGATTCTTTCAGATCAGCCAATGCATCATCATCAAACGTTTTCCTTGGCTGATACGGGTTCGGACGCAAATCCTTTAATTTGATTTCTTCGACCGTTTCTTCATTTGAGTCTACATTGTTAAATAGTGCATTAATACCCTTTCCAAGACCTTTAGCCATTCGCATCCACTTCCTTTGCTAAGTCTAAATAGACATCTGCACCTCTTGAACGTGGATCATACAAGATAATCGGTTTCCCATGACTAGGCGCTTCACTCAGTCTCACATTTCGCGGAATCACGGTCTGATAGACTTTATCTCTAAAGTATTTCTTCACTTCTTCGATGACCTGAATCCCAAGATTTGTTCGTGCATCAAGCATTGTCAGCAAGACACCTTCAATGGCAAGATCCGTATTTAAATGTTTCTGCACGAGACGAACTGTGTTTAACAATTGGCTCAATCCTTCAAGCGCATAATATTCACACTGTACCGGGATTAAAACGGAATCGGAAGCTGTTAACGCATTAATCGTCAGTAATCCGAGTGATGGCGGGCAGTCAATAATCATATAATCATAATTTTGCTTAACAGATTCAAGTGCTCTCTTCAATCTCACTTCACGTGAAATCGTAGGCACAAGCTCTATTTCAGCCCCTGCAAGCTGTATCGTCGCAGGAATGACATCAAGATTTTCGACCTCTGTCGTCTTAATCACATCAAGGACATCTGCATCATCAACTAAAATATCATACACACACTTCTCTACGTCGGCCTTCTCAATCCCAATACCACTCGTGGCATTGCCCTGCGGATCAATATCAACTAACAACACTCGTTTACCTATGTATGCTAAACACGCACTCAAATTAACAGAAGTTGTCGTCTTCCCGACGCCGCCCTTCTGGTTGGTAATCGCTATGATTTTTCCCACGATGTCACCCACTTTCAACTTAACAAGTTTCTCATTTTATTCATACTTCCTATTCTATCAAAAAAAGTATGAAACGTTTGCTTTTTTTGTTTCTCCATTATATATTCGTCAGCAAATGTCTATTTTCGTACATGAAAGGACGAACCAAAACGCATTAAAAAATATATCAATATATCTTTTTAGTGGAAAAGACAAGCATAAAAAACCCTCACTTTCATCAAAAGTGAGGGGCACATGTCAAAAATGTAATCCACCAATTTTACGGCCTTCGTTCACAATGACTTTAGGAGTCACTGTATGATAGCTTCTCTTTTTTAAGAATCCGTAGGGGGTTTTAATGGTATATGTCGCATGTCCCAAAGCGTCACCAGTTTTGGCATAGGCCTGCCACACAATCTTTGAACAATACGTCGGATCGAGTGATTGAATTGACAGGGTGATGGAGTATCGAGCCTTTGGATGAGTTTTCACATAATCGTGCGCCCATTCCCCTGCCAGGTCTGCTGTTTCCTCTTGATTAATCCGAATTACCTTTGTATTGGCATTATAGCGAAACCAGTTAAGAATGGAATCAAGCTGAGGATGCTGTCGAAACCCTGGAATAGAAGCAAAGCTTTTCTCATTAATGACGATACCTGCATGTCCAACGATACCCTTCAAAGCATCAGTACTTGTCACCAATATATCTCCTTTTTTAGGCATAATATCGGTACCAGGATACGGCTTTCCTAAAAGGTGCTTGATGGTGTGCGGCTTTTCATCCGTTACCAACTCATCCTGCTTGTTTTGTTGTAAGCCATAGTCCTTCAAATCATCGCTAGCTGAAATCAAGTCAATTGTGTCGTCCTGAGACTCATGCTCATGATTTAATTGCTGTAAAGTGACCTCCTTAGAAACAACACCTTGTTTCTTCAGAACGTTCAGTTCTTTTTTGGCCAGCGGGCTTTCTTCTGCAGGAGCCGTTGGCGAATTCACAGCAAATATGGTTGTTTCATTTGTAAAAAGAAAAAAAGAAAATAGTAAATAACAAATAATAACAAATTTCGTCTTTTTCATTTTCATCGAGTCATGTCACCTCCTTTCTTCCATTAAAATCATATTCTACCAATTTATGAATAATAAGTAAATATATTGTGGAACCAATAAAAAAAGCTGACGAGTGGCTCTCATCAGCTTTTTTCTATTTAGGAATCCGAATCGTTAATTGGATATATTCCTCAAACTCTTCTTCCTCGGTATTTATTTTAAGCCCGCTGTCTTCTACCATATGGAGAGACTGACGAATGGTATTCATCGCAATTCGTGTATCACGACTAAACGCCTTACGTTTTGGCTTCGGTTTGCGATCTGTTTTTTGTTCAAGCATTTTCACTACACGCTCTTCAGTCTGTTTTACATTCAGCTGCTTTTCGATGATTTCCTGCAATAGCGCGATTTGTAATTCTGGAAGCTTTAGGGGTACAAGTGAACGTGCATGCCTTTCAGAGATTTTTTTCTCTAAAATGGCCTGTTGTACCTCTTCAGGCAACTTTAAAAGTCTTAATTTGTTTGCAACAGTTGATTGTCCCTTGCCTAAACGCTGAGCAAGCGCCTCCTGTGTTAAATCATGAAGCTCTAAAAGACGTGCATAAGCATGAGCCTCTTCAATAGCAGACAGCTCTTCCCTTTGCAAATTTTCAATCAATGCCACAGATGCCGTTTCCGTATCAGTAAAGTCTTTTATAATAGCGGGGATTTTCTCCCATTGAAGAGTCTGTACCGCTCTCCAACGTCTTTCGCCGGCGATCAGTTCATATTTACCTTCTTCTTCTGTTGGTCTGACAACAATAGGTTGGATAATGCCATGGGTATGAATCGTCGTGGCCAGCTCATGTATCTTTTCTTCTGAAAAAATGGTGCGTGGCTGAAAACGGTTTGGCATAATTGTGTCGACCGGGAGCTCCTGTATCTCTTCCTTTAATGTATCATGCTCAGCAATCTCTGCCTCTATTTCGGTTTCACGCTCAGGATGTTCTTTGTCACCAAGCCCGAAGAAGCGTGAGAGTGAATGCTTCATGAACCTACACCACCTTTAAAAACTACCTTTTTATAATTCTATTTTCTCATGTTTTTTCCTTCTGTAAAATCTTAAATATTGAAGAAAAACCGACCTTTTACATGATCAACCTTCTATTGGTGATTTATTAGGTGTTCCTGGTTTTCTAGGATATTTTTTTGGTGTTTGCTTTTTCTTTTCAATGACAATGATGTTCCGTTCGCTTTCTTCTAAAGGAAGAACAAAGGAATGCTTTTCAACAACCTCTCCTCCGAGGACAGTAACAGCTTTTTTCCCTGCTTGCATTTCTTCATCAGCGGCAGATGCTTTTAATGCAACAAACAATCCTTCCTTTTTTACAAGGGGCAGACATAGTTCGCTCAAGACGGATAAACGCGCAACCGCTCTAGCAGTGACAAGATCATAGCTTTCACGCTTTTCCTTACGTTGTCCAAACGTCTCCGCACGATCATGATAAAAAGTAGTATCTTGTAAGTTTAACCCTTTTGCTAACTCATTGAGAAACGTAATTCGTTTCTGAAGAGAATCAACAATGGTTACATGTAGATGAGGGAAGCAAATTTTAAGAGGAATGCTTGGGAAACCAGCACCAGCTCCAATATCGCAAATCGTCGTCACTTTGTGAAAATCAATAAAAAATGCTGCTGAAATTGAATCATAAAAATGCTTTAAATACACTTCTTCCTTTTCAGTAATGGACGTTAAATTCATCTTCTCGTTCCATTCTACAAGCATGCGGAAGTAAGTTTCAAATTGTTCAAGCTGCACAGGAGAAAGAGTCATCCCTTTCTCCTCTAGTGCTGCTGTAAATTGTTCAATGTTCATGCCGACATCCTTTCTATTCTGCTATCTTCGCAATACGTCCCTGCTCTAAATATACTAAAAGGATAGAAATATCAGCAGGGTTAACGCCTGAAATACGAGAAGCCTGTGCAACAGAAAGCGGTCGGACTTCTTTCAGCTTTTGTTTCGCTTCAGTTGCAATTCCTTTGATGGCATCATAATCAATACGATCAGGAATCTTTTTGTTCTCCATCTTTTTCAGCTTTTCAACTTGTTGGAGTGACTTTTCAATATAACCTTCGTATTTAATTTGAATCTCTACCTGCTCACACACATCAGAAGGAAGTGGTATTTCAGCAGGAGCTAACGTCACAACAGATTCATAGTTCATTTCTGGACGCTTCATCAAATCACTTGCACGAATACCGTCCTTCAGCTCACTTCCACCAAGTGTACGAATAAATTCTTGTGTCTCTGCTGTAGGTTTGATGATGACAGAATATAAACGTTTTTTCTCTGCTTCAATGGCTTCTTTTTTCTGCTGGAATGTCTGGAATCTTTCTTGAGAAATTAATCCAATATGATAGCCAAGTTCAGTTAATCTTAAATCCGCATTGTCATGACGAAGAAGCAAACGATACTCTGCACGGGATGTTAAAAGACGGTAAGGTTCATTTGTTCCCTTTGTGACAAGGTCATCAATGAGAACACCGATATATGCATCAGATCGGCTTAAAATGACTTCTTCTTTACCCAATGCTTTTCTTCCTGCATTAATACCTGCCATAATTCCTTGACCTGCTGCTTCCTCATAGCCAGACGTACCATTAATTTGGCCCGCTGTATATAATCCAGAAATTTTCTTCGTCTCAAGTGTAGGCCACAATTGAGTAGGCACAATTGCATCATACTCAATGGCATAACCCGCTCTCATCATTTGTACATTTTCGAGCCCTGGGATGGTGGAAAGCATGCGCTGCTGTACATCCTCTGGAAGACTTGTAGATAATCCTTGAACATACACTTCCTGCGTATTACGACCTTCTGGCTCTAAGAAAATTTGATGTCTCGGTTTGTCATTGAAACGAACCACTTTATCTTCAATAGAAGGGCAGTATCTAGGACCAGTTCCTTTAATCATACCTGAATACATTGGAGAACGGTGAAGATTCTCATCAATAATTTGATGTGTTTCTAAACTCGTATATGTTAACCAGCATGGCAGTTGGTCTGTAATATATTCAACCGTTTCATAGGAGAACGCCCGCGGAACATCATCACCTGGTTGAATTTCTGTTTTACTATAGTCAATCGAGTGACTATTCACTCGAGGAGGTGTTCCTGTTTTAAAGCGAACCAAATCGAATCCTAACTCTGCTAGGTGATCCGATAATTTGATTGATGGCTGCTGGTTATTAGGACCACTTGAATACGATAGATCCCCTAAAATAATGCGGCCTTTTAAGAAAGTCCCAGTCGTTAATACAACAGACTTCGCACGATAGTTTGCTCCTGTTTGGGTAACGACACCTTTACATTCATCATCTTCTACAATTAAATGATCCACCATACCTTGAAGCATTGTCAGGTTCGGTTCATTTTCCATTGTTTTTTTCATTTCATGCTGATATTGGAACTTATCTGCTTGCGCTCTTAACGCACGGACAGCAGGTCCTTTCCCCGTATTCAGCATGCGCATTTGGATATGCGTCTTATCTATATTTCGTGCCATTTCTCCGCCCAGTGCATCAATTTCTCTAACGACAATCCCTTTTGCAGGACCGCCTACGGACGGATTACATGGCATAAAAGCAACCATATCGAGGTTGATAGTCAATACAAGTGTTTTGGCGCCCTGTCTTGCAGAAGCAAGAGCAGCCTCAACCCCAGCATGACCGGCACCCACGACGATGACGTCATAATTGCCAGCTTCATAACCCATTTCTTATGTTCCTCCCTTTACTTTCCTAAACAAAATTGAGAGAATAGCTGATCAATCAAGCTTTCATGAACAGCATCTCCTATAATTTCACCGAGCTGTTCCCAGCAGCGTGTTAAATCTATTTGAACAATGTCAATCGGTACGTCCATTTCAATGCCTTCAAGAGCATCCTCAATTGATTGTTTTGCTGCCTGAAGGAGGGCAATATGCCTTGTATTACTTACATACGTTAAATCTCCACTTTCAATTGATCCAGTGAAGAACAGTGATTGAATCGCCATTTCAAGCTCATCAATGCCCTTTTCTTGTAATAATGATGTGGTGACGACCGGACGATCCTTCGCTAACTGCTTGACCTTTTCTACATCAAGCTTAGGCTCAAGGTCTGTCTTATTCACAATCACGATGATATCCATACCTGAGACAGCCTCAAAAAGCTTCATATCTTCTTCTGATAATTCTTCGCTATAATTGAGCACAAGTAAAATCAGGTCAGCTTCTTTTAAGACCTGTCTAGATCGTTCAACCCCTATACGCTCAACAATGTCCTCAGTCTCACGTATACCCGCAGTATCGACTAGACGAAGAGGTACACCTCTTACATTCACATATTCCTCAATGACATCTCTGGTAGTTCCAGGAATATCTGTGACAATCGCCTTTGTTTCCTGTACAAGGCTATTCAGCAAGGAAGACTTTCCAACATTCGGCCTTCCTATAATCACAGTGGATAAGCCCTCTCGAAGGATTTTCCCTTGCTGAGAAGTCGAGAGCAGCGACTCAATTTCTTTTTTGACCGATGTCGCTTTTTCCACTAAGACGCGATGTGTCATTTCTTCAACATCGTCATACTCAGGGTAGTCAATATTGACTTCAATATGCGCCAGTGTTTCTAGGATCTCGCCGCGCAGTCGCTGAACCAAACCGGAGAGGCGTCCCTCCATTTGAGTGATTGCTACGTTCATCGCACGATCAGTCTTTGCCCGAATCAAGTCCATAACAGCCTCTGCTTGCGAAAGATCTATTCTTCCATTTAAGAAAGCACGTTTTGTGAACTCACCTGGCTCCGCTAATCTTGCTCCTTCTCTTAAAGCAAGCTGCAATACTTTATTGACCGTTACAATTCCGCCATGGCAGTTAATCTCAATAACGTCTTCTCTCGTAAATGTTTTTGGCGCTCGAAGTACTGACACCATGACCTCTTCTATTACTTGATCAGTACTTGAATCCACAATATGACCATAATGAATTGTATGGGAATCCACTGCTACAAGTTTTTTCTCCTTAGGCCCTTTATACATCCGATCAGCGATCTGTACCGCATCAGGCCCACTTAAACGAATAATCGCAATTGCTCCTTCACCCATCGGTGTAGAAATGGCTGCAATTGTATCCATCACTCAATCACCTCTTTCTCTACTTAATAGACAGTCTTTTATCTATTAAATGGACGTTGTCCATCTCTATATCAAAAACGCTTAATCCAAAATTTAAAGATACCATAAATGAAAGCGAAGTGAAAGTATCCCATATCTAATTATCCACAGCTTTGCATCCTATCTATTTTAACACTTAACTTATCCACATGTGAATAACGACGTTCTAAACTTATCTTCACATCTTACACCGAAATCCAATAAATTTAAACGCCCTGATCCCTTTGCTTACTTGTAAAAATGGCGTTTTCCACTCATATCACACACTAATTTTTTAGAAATAAAGGATGAATCTTCTATAGAAAGACAATTTTTCAATAAAAAAAGACTAAAATCCAGCTTTGCTGAATTCTAGCCTTTCTGTTATTTTTTATACAGCACCACAACATGACGCTTGCTGCCTGTATCTTCCGATGCCGTTGCAAGTTCTTTAGAAAATGCGGCGATCGTATCATGAATTACTTTTCGTTCATTAGAAGGCATTGGTTCTAAATGAACCTTTCTCTTCGTTTTTAAAACTCTGTTTGCTGTCTTGACGGCATATTGTTCAAGTGCTTCTTGTCGCTTCTTCCTATAATCTCCAATATCAATGGTAATATGATGATACTGATCAGAATAGCGATTAAATACTAGCTGTACCAATGTTTCTAAAGAGTACAAAGTTTGTCCTCTTTTTCCAATCATTAATGACGTTTTATCTCCATCAATGTGGAAAGAAATCTTTTTCGGTTCCTTTTTGGAAACAATCTTCGCTTTAGGATCAATTGATTTAACAATATTATCTAAATACTGTGTAGCTAATTTAAGAGCATTTCTCTTTTCTATCAACTTGACTACAGCTTGTCTTTTGCCAAATAATCCCAAGAAACCTTTATTTCCTTCATCAACTATTGTGATATCTACTTCTTCTTTTAGAAGTTGAATTTGTTTAAGTCCGGAATCTACTGCTTCTTCGATTGTGCGACCGACAGCAGTTATTTCCTTCATTTTTTATTCCCGCCAGCTTTTTCTTTTGTATCCAATTTTACTTGAGGAGTTTTAATCACTAATGTTTGGATGATCATGAAAATGTTACCTACAACCCAGTACAATGAAAGTGCTGCTGGGAAACTAATGGCAAATACAATGATCATAATCGGCATAACCCATAGCATGATAGCCATTTGAGGGTTGTCCGAAGGATTTCCAGCCATCATCAGTTTTTGCTGAATGAAAGTAGCTACCCCCGCAATGATCGGTAATAGGAACAATGGATCTGGACTGCCTAAGTCAAACCATAAAAATGTATGCTTTTTAATTTCTGCTGTTCTCATAATCGCATGATAAAAACCAATTAGGATTGGCATCTGAATTAAAATCGGGAAACATCCAGCTAATGGATTGACGCCATTTTTTTGGAAAAGGGCCATTGTTTCCTGTTGAAGCTGCTGCTGAGTTTTTTGGTCTTTAGAGCTATATTTTTCACGAAGCTTTTTCAATTCAGGCTGCAATGCTTGCATTGCTTTTGTACTTCTTAACTGCTTAATCATTAATGGTAAAATGAGCAAGCGGATTAACAGTGTCACAATAATGATCGCAACCCCGTAGTTTTCACCAGTCAAATTTGCCATGTACGTGATTAATTGAGATAGCGGGTAAACAATATAAGAATTCCAGAATCCCTTACTATCTGATGTGATTGGTTCATTGATTTGTGTACATCCTGCCAATAGAACCAACACGCCAATCAAGCTAAATATTAGTAATAATCGCCTTTTCAACAAGATTCCTCCCATTACTTCAAACTTTATTTAAGTTGGAATTGATTACGAAAGTGACTCACCTAATCAGTATGGTAACATTTTTTCATTACAAAGTGGTGGTTTCATTTTAATTCACTAGATGAAGGAAGCGCTTTTAAAAATTGATTCAACGAAAGTTTCTATTACGAAGACTTTTTCGGTTGTTGTTGATAAACAGCGGATTTTCTAAATAAATGTTGGAGAGACTTCTTTGTTTCTTCAAAGGTCAATTCACTTGCTGGTTTTCTTGCAATGACAATGTAGTCTTTTTCTTGCTTTAACTTATGACCTTCCTCTAAAAACACCTGGCGGATCAGTCGTTTAATTCGATTTCTCATCACTGCATTACCAATCTTCTTACTGACAGACAATCCCAAACGCAGTTCATCTTGATTTGGTTGATCCAGCTGGTAAATAACGAATTGACGATTCGCCATTGATTGACCTTTTCTGAACACTTTTTGAAACTCTTCATTTTTTTTTAGCCTGTTTCGCTTCTTCATGTTTTCTTCCACTCCGATAAAAACTGACAGTTCATTTACGATTTTATGTAAAAAAGACCACTGACATTATTCAGTGGCCTAAGCTGATAATTTTTTTCTACCTTTGCTGCGGCGTCGCTTTAAAACTAGACGTCCGTTTTTAGAACTCATACGGCTGCGGAAGCCATGAACTTTACTACGCTTACGGTTATTTGGTTGAAACGTTCTTTTCATTTATGACACCTCCCTGAGGAATAGCTGTTTAAGACAGTCTAACTCATTATATTTGTGTAACCCATCGATTGTCAATATCAATGATAAAACTCTTATTATCAACCTTATAAGCATAACATAATTTATCAAACGAAGAAACCTTCTTTTTCAGTTTCCAGCATTTTATTCTTTTTTCCTCCTAAAAGGCCTGCAAAACAAGGGTGTGGATATTTTTCCGGCATATTTAGACTATCCACATCCATTATCGACATTTTTTTCACACAAATAACCGATGTGGATAATTATTTTTCAACAGGATGTAAAGTGTGTGGATAAGTTTGTGACACCCATTGCACCATCTTGTTTATTTTGATATTATATTTGTGTTTTAACTCTTAATTACTTATCTGACCTATTTGCGTTATCCACAAATTGTGGATAAGCTGTGGAAAGATATTACACAGGCTGTTGAATTATTTATCCACAGACTGTGTAATTTGTCGAAAAGACGTTTTTCTACTATATTATTTGTTTTCAACAACGTATGTGCACGAATGGTGATGACCATTTGCTCTTTTTCGTGTTCTATAACAGTTTGATATTGGTCATTTTATAAAGAAAAGGAGGGGGGAGAAGCCTT